>DASZLU010000055.1:0-129603 GCA_035552195.1 Allostellaceae bacterium
TTGTCCTCGTAGATCGGCGCGCGCAGGCTATCGACCGCGCCGGGATTGTTCCGATAATACTCGATCACGTTGCGCTCCTGGCCAGGAAAACGACGTGCTTCCTCGGCAATCGAGCGATTTAACTCTTCTTGCGTGACGTTAAGATTGTTCTTGCTGCCGATTTCCGCCAGGACCAAGCCAAGCCGCACCCGGCGTTCGGCTATGTCTTTATACTCTGTCTTGATCGCGGCTTCGTCTTTCGGCGTCTCGGTCTGCTCGGCGCCCGACTGCTTCGCGCGCTCGAGCTGGGCCTGGTACTGGCGCCAGATCGTATCGAGCTCGATATCGACCATGCCCGCCGGCACCGTGAAGTGGTGGCGCTCGGCCAACCGGTCGAGCAATTGCCGCTTCAGCTTCTGGCGGGCGAGACCTGAATAGTCGCGCTCGATGCGCTCGCGCACCACATCGCGCAGCGCCTGGAGATTGTCCATCCCGACCGCGGTGGCCAGGGATTCATCGATCGGCTGATCCGCCATCGCCTTGACGGCGCTGGCGTTGACCTTGAACTCGGCGGCTTTGCCGGCGAGATCCTCGGCGCCGTAATCGGCCGGGAAATCGACCTTCACCATCCGCTCCTCGCCGGCCTTGACGCCGATGAGCTGGTCCTCGAAGCCGGGAATGAAGCTGCCGCTGCCAAGCTCGAGCGAATAATCCTTGGCGCTGCCGCCCGGGAACTCGACGCCGTCCACCGAGCCGGCGAAGTCCATGACCACGATATCGCCCTTTTCGGCGGCACGGTCGACCGGCTCAGACTTGCGCTGCTGCTTGGCGATGCGCTCGAGCGCGCTGTCGATTTCCGTCTCAGGGACTTCGGGCTTCAGCCGCTCGATCTGGAGTTCGCCGAGATTGGCGAGCTCGATTTGCGGTAACACCTCGACGGCGAGCTTGTATTGGAGGTCGGTGCCCTCGTTGAAAGACACGATCTCGATCTTCGGCTGCAGCGCCGGGCGCAGATTGCGCTCGCGCATCGCGTCGGTCGAGCTCTCGGAGACCGTGCGTTCCAGCACTTCGCCCATGACCGATGGGCCATAGCGCTTGCGCAGGACGGTCAGCGGGACTTTGCCGGGGCGGAAGCCCGGCAGGCGGATGGTGCGGCCGAGTTCGCTGAGCCGATCGGTCACGCGGCGCTCGATATCGGCGGCCGCGATGACCACGGTCATTTCGTGTTTCAGGCCATCTGCAGTGGTTTCGGTGACTTGCATGCCGGTCTTCGGGTTATCGTTTCCAAGGTGGTGCGGGCGGAGGGACTTGAACCCCCACGACTTGCGTCGCTGGAACCTAAATCCAGTGCGTCTACCAATTCCGCCACGCCCGCGTTCGCAACGCCGGCATAGCCCAGCATCACCGAACTGGGCGTCCGGACATGGCCAGCCGCCGCCGATAGGGGCGGCTTCATAGCACAGGGCTTATGGCAGGGGAAGTCACGGCGGCGCGCCGCTTTCCGGCTATTCGGCACCCGGGGACCATCAGCGCGGGGGGCCTCGGGGCGATCAGTCTCCTTTTATGTCTTCAGCAGGCGCAGCACCGATTGTGACGCGGTGACGCGACCCTCGCCCGTGTAGGCCTCATGATTCTCTTCGATGTCCTCGAGCCGATAGAGATAGTTGATCATCAACCCGGCCGATTGCTGCAATCCCTTGGCCGAGAGATCGCCGAGCCAATTGATGCGCTCGAGCCGGGCGCCGTTGCTGAGATGGAAATGCGCGACGCCGTCGAGGGCACGGCCGCGTGCCGTCTTCTCGTTGATGATGTAGCGCGCGGCGAGGCGCAGCATCGGCGCCTTGATCGCCTGCGACACGGCGACGTCCTCATACCAATCGGGCCGGGCCAATAGATTCGTCAGCAGGTGATCCGTCGGCGGCAACGGCAATGCCTCGATCGCCCGCCGCTCGACCTGGGTCAGCAGCTCTTCGCCCTCTTCGGTGCTGCGCTGCTCGAGCCAGGCGCGGAAACCGGGCATCGGCGACAGCGTCGCGTAGCGTGTCAAATGCAGCAACTCGGCCGCGAGGCGATCGACGACGCGCTTGATCAGGAAATCGCCAAAGCTGATGCCGGAGAGGCCGCGCTGGCAGTTCGAGATCGAATAGAAAATCGCGGTATCGGCATCGAGCGGATCGCCGACCGGCGCCGTCTCATCGAGGAGAGACTGCACGTTGTCGGCCATGCCCTGCACCAGCGCGACTTCGACGAAGATCAACGGCTCGTCCGGCATGCGCGGATGAAAATAGGCAAAGCAGCGGCGATCGGCTTCGAGCCGGTTCTTGAGGTCGGACCAGCCGCGGATCTCGTGCACTGCCTCGTAGACCATCAACTTCTCGAGCAAGGAAGCCGGCGAATCCCAAGTAATGCGTTTCACCTCGAGGAAGCCTTCATCGAACCAGCCGGCGAGCAGGGCGCGCATATCTTGCTCGAGCCCGGCAAGGCTCTCATCGCGCCGCGCGAGCTTCATCAACTCGGCGCGCATGTCGACCAGAAATTTGACGCCGTTCGGCAGCGCGTTGAATTGCGTCAGGAGCTTTACCCGCGGTGCCTCGAGGGCCTGGCGCAGCGCACGCTCGATGCGGCGCCGCTCGTCGTCGGTCCGCGCATGCGCCATGCGCTGAGCGGCCGCGGCGACGGCGACGCGATCGATATCGAATTCGTCCGCAAGCAGCCGCAGGAAGCGCGCACGGCCTTCCTCGGCCAGCGCCAGATAACTTTGGCCGAGCGCCGCGGCACGCGCTCGCGCCGAGACTTCGCCGCCGCGCGCTTCGAGGCAATCCTGCATCTGGCGGCGCAGCTTGTCGGCATCGCTCTCGCTGAGCAGCGACGATATCGCGGAGCGCTCGGCGGCAAAATCGCGCCAGCGCGCCTTCAGATTGCGCAGATTGTGAAGCGTGAAATCATAGACGCCGTCCAAGAAGCTGCTGCGATCGGTCATGAGTCCTTCAACATTTAACTAAGTCTTGGTCGGAAGGGATTGGGCGAGCGCCTTCACGCGGCGCAGCACGGGAGGCAGGGTATCGATCAGATCATCGGCGACAAGTCCCGGTCCGAATTCACGCGCCGCCTCGCCATGCAGCCAACATCCGGCGCAAGCCGCCTCGAAGGGCGCGAGACTCTGCGCGAGCAAGCCCGCTATCAAGCCGGCGAGCACGTCGCCGGTTCCACCGGTTGCAAGATCGGGCGGCGCGTTGGCGTTGATCGCAGCGCGACCGTCGGGCGCAGCAATCACCGTATCGGGACCTTTGAGGACGATGACCGCCCCGGTGAGCTTTGCGGCCTTGCGCGCGCGACTCAGCCGGTTGCCCTCGCCGCCGAAGAGTCGGGCGAACTCGCCCTCATGCGGCGTCAGCACCGTCGGCCCTTTGATGGCGGCGATCAGCGTCTCCGGCGATTGGGCGAAGCCGGTGATCGCATCGGCATCGAGGACCACGGCGCGGCGTGTGTCGAGCGCGGCGAGCGCCGCCGCACACGTCTCGGGCGTTGCGCCGGCGCCCGGACCGACAACCATGGCGCGCACGCGTTCGTCATCGATCAGCTTGACGAAATCTTCCGGGACGTGCATGGCGCGCACGATGATTCCCATCAGGGCGCTGGCGTAAACCGGCCAAGCTCTCTCGGGTGCGGCGACCGTCACCAGCCCTGCCCCCGCCCGCGCGGCGGCATGTGCCGAGAGCCGCGCTGCGCCCGTCAGCTCCGCGCCGCCCAACACGACGGCATGGCCGCGGCGATACTTATGATCTTCGGGCTGCGGCCAGGGATAATGCTCCAGCCAAAGCTGCGGCCCATTTTCGAAATGGCTTGGCGCGATCGCGTCGAGCACGTTCTCGGGAATGCCGATCTGCGCCAGACGCGTCGCGCCGCAAAGGCCACGACCCGGGTACAGCAGATGCCCCGGCTTTTTGCGAAAGAACGTAACCGTGAGATCGGCCTTCGGTGCCACGCCGCGGACCTCGCCAGTCGCGCCGTCGATCCCGCTCGGCACATCGACGGCAGCGACGGGAACGCGAGATGCACCCACCGCCTCGATCACTGCACACGCGATTCCGTCGATCGGTCGCGACAGGCCGGCGCCGAACAGCGCATCGATCACGAGACCCGCCTCGGCAATGACCTCGGGCGACAGCGCCTCGATGGCGCCGCGATAGCGCGCCGCATGATGCGCCGCCGCACCGGTCAGACGATCGCTATCGCCAAGCAGCGCCAAGCGCACCGGCCAACCCGCCATCGCGAGGCGATGGGCCGCGACGAACCCGTCGCCGCCATTATTGCCCGGACCGCACAACACCGTGACCGGCCGCGGCGACCAGCGTGCCGCGACTGCCTCAGCCACAGCGCGGCCGGCGGCTTCCATCAGCGCGATCTCGCTCATGCCGCCGGCAACCGCGGCCTTGTCGGCGCGGCCCATTTCCTCGGGCGTCAGCAGCGCGTTATCGAAAGCCTGCATCGCAGCTCAACCGGTCCCCGCTCATCACGTAAAAGAGTCTATACCTTCGCCCGTGACCGGTGAAAGGCGTGACCGGCGAAAGACATGCGGCAAACCGGCCGCTTGCCGCGACTTGGCTTGACGGTGACGGACCCAGGCATTAGGAGCAGCCCCGCGACGGCGGGTGTAGCTCAGCTGGTTAGAGCGCCAGATTGTGGATCTGGATGTCGCCGGTTCGAACCCGGTCACTCGCCCCAATTTCCCCCTCTGCGCTCTCTTACTCTTTTATCGTGATGCCGGCCGGTACCGATCTGCTTTTGCTGTTCGTTGCCGGCATCATCACCGGCCTGATGAATGCAGTCGCCGGCGGCGGCAGCTTCGTCGCTTTTCCGGCGCTACTGCTGGTCGGCATTCCCCCGATCTCGGCCAACGTGACGACCACGGTCGCCACCGTCCCCGGGCAATTTTCCAGCGTCTGGGCCTATCGCCACGACATTCGCGCTTCGACCGTCATCGACATCAAGCTGCTGCTTGCCGTCAGCGTCGTCGGTGGTCTGATCGGCGCGGCGATCCTCCTAATGACGCCGAATGCGGTCTTTTCCGGCATGCTGCCCTGGCTGATGCTCCTCGCGACGGCGATCTTCATGTTCGGCAGTTTCGCGCCGAAGAGATTTTTGCTGCGCTTCACCATCGGCACGCGTGCTGTACTCGCGGCGCAATTCGCGATCGCTATCTACGGCGGCTATTTCGGCGCCGGTATCGGCTTCATGATGCTCGCGGCGCTGACGCTTTACGGCATGCGCGACATCCACGCGATGAACGGGCTGAAGCTAGCCCTCGCCCTCTGCATGACCGTCGTGTCGTCCGCGGCCTTCGTCTACGCCGGCAAGGTCTATTGGACCGAAGCGCTGGTCATGTGCGTCGCGACGCTGATCGGCGGCTATGGCGGCGCGCTCGGTGCCAAGAAAGTGAAACCCGAGATCATCAAGATATTCATCGGGCTGCTCGGCACCGGACTAACGGTCTACTTCTTTGTCCGCGGTGCCTAGTTTAGGCATAGTAGCTGGTTGCTAAATTCTTTGCCGACGCGCAATCGCGAGAGAGGGGGTAAGCATGGATTTCCTCGATACGCCAACGGCTGCCGTCTTCTGGGCCAATCTGACCCATTACGGGATTGCGCTGCTCGGCGCTGTCCTCATCCTGGTCATCGGCTGGTGGCTCGCCGGCTGGGCCAGCCGCTCGATGCAAAGGAGCCTCAGCAAACGGCACTGGATGGATGCGACGCTGCTGCCGCTCATCGTCAGCATCGTTCGTTACACGATCCTGGTCGTCGCGCTTCTCGCAGTGCTCTCTCAATTCGGGATCGAGATGACGAGCCTCGTTGCCGTGCTCGGCGCCGCAGGCCTCGCCATCGGCCTAGCGCTTCAAGGCACGCTCTCCAACGTCGCCGCCGGCGTGATGCTCGTAGGGTTGCGGCCTTTCCATGTCGGCCAGGCCATCCAAGCCGCCGGCTTCACCGGCACGGTCCAAGAGGTCGGACTTTTCGCGACCGTCATTCGCGCCGACGACAACCGGGTCATCACGCTGCCCAACAAGCTTTTATCCGACGCGCCGATCGTCAATTTCTCGCGTTTGCCAGTGCAGTCGACGGTGAACATCACCTTTTTGTTGCCCTATGCAGCCGATATCGGCCGAGCGCTCGAAGTGCTGCGCCGGATCGCGGTCGAGCAGCATAACGAAAGCGCGCTGATCGGCGTCGAGGAGCTTGGCGACGCCGCGATCAAGCTGCGTTTGCAGGCGATCGTTCCGATGGCGGATGCCGACGCCGCCAAGCTCGCTTTCAACCTGGCGATTCGGCAACAACTGGCTGCGGCCGACATCCAATTCATGCAGGAAGCCGCACCGGCGGTGTACGACTTGCCGCAGCCAGCCGCCCAGCCGGCCTTGCCGCCGAACTGATCCCCCGGCCGAATTTAGGGACGCAACGACAACCATAGCGGGAACCGGCTCTTCTCTCCGCGGGTTGCATCTCCGACGAAATTTTTTCTCAGGAGATACAAATGCGCTGCTGTATCCCCGCCGCGACCGCGGCGGCTTTTGTGGCTTTTGTAGGCCTCGCACAACACGCACGCCGCAGCCGGACAAGCAACGCGCGCTTGACACAAACATCACCGAGCGGCGCGCCATGAATACGCGTCTTTGGCCGGCGGCTTTCGCCGCCGCGGGGCTTGCATGCGCAACGCCGACGCGAGCCGATCCGCCGCCCAACGCCGATCCAGGGCTCGCGCCGTGGTATCAAAGCTTGAGACAGCCGAACACCGGCATCTCGTGCTGCTCGATTGCCGACTGCCGCGCCGCGGATTACCGCACCACCGGCGATCACTACGAGGTCTTCATCGACAACAAATGGACCGTGGTGCCGCGGGACAAGGTGTTGCAGCACATCGACAACCCGGTCGGGCGGGCCGTCGTTTGCTGGACGCCGGCGCTCGGCATCATGTGCTTCGTGCGCGCGACCGAAATCTAACCGAGCGGCAAGGCAGGATCGCGCGGCGGCTGCTCGGCGGCGATCAAACGATCGAGGAGGCGGCGCGCCGCGAGAGGCGCGGCATCGACTTTGATCGAAACCGACGGCGCGAAAGGCTTCAGGTCCATCATCCGCTGCTGCGCCTCGAGCACGGCGACATCCTCGCGGAAGACGTTGACGAAATCGACATTGAAGACCTTGTCGAGCGCCGGATCGCCAAGTCCGAATTTCCGCGGGAACGCGAAGAAGTAATGGGTGGTCCGTTCGGTTTCGGGCGTCGGCGCCGAGATCCCCATCAGCTCGATGCCGCGGCTGCGATCGCCCTGCGGCGCGCCGGTGCCGGTCGCGGCACAGCCGGCGAAATTGACGCTGAAGCATGGCGGCACGTGCTCGACGATCTGCCAGCGATCGACATTGCCGACAAATTTTCCCGCCGCCTGATACATCGGCGGCGCCGGGCGATCGATGATCCAGCGAGTCAACCGCACCATCTTGCCGTCGTTGTCGGTGGTCGCCGGAAAATCGTTGATCGACGGATTGCCGATCGATGACGCGTGCACGTAGACGAGATGCGTCACGTCGAGGACGTTGTCGTTGACGAGCTGGTAGTTGCAGGCGACATGGATCATGTCCGGCCTCGCGCACGCCCAGTCGGGATGATCCATCCACCACCAATTCGGGATCAAAGCCGGATCGGCACGTTTCGGATCGCCCATCCAAATCCAGACCCAGCCGAAGCGCTCGACCAGGGGATAGGATCGGATCGCGGCGTCAGACGGGATTTGCACCTGACCCGGAATCTCGACACAGCGCCCGCGCCCGTCAAAACGCAGCCCGTGATAGCCGCAGCGCAAGGTGTCGCCTTCCAGCCGGCCGAGCGACAGCGGCAGGTGGCGATGGCAGCAGCGATCTTCGAGCGCGACCGGAGCGCCGGTTTCCTGGCGATAGAAGACGATAGGCTCGCCCAGGATCATTCCGCGCCAGCGGCTGGCGGCCGATCTCGCGGTCCCAGGCCCCGACGTACCAGGAATTGCGCAGGAACATGAAACCCTGCCCCAAAAAATGCTCTTTGGGCCATGGTGGCACCCGCCGCGGTGCCGGGGCAAGCACGCTCAGTAAAACCGCGCTTTTTGCTGCCTAATTTGCAGGCAGCTGGCTATTTTCTGGACGACCGCAAGGGCTTTCGCTATTGATCGAAGCGGCATTTGCCCGAGCGCGAGGGCGTTACAGCGTTGGCATGCCTCGTGCTTTACCGGAGGCAGCAGCCGGCGGGGTCGCCGGCAGCCATGCAATCGCACATAGGCGGAAAACCATGAAGAAAGTCGAAGCGATCATTAAGCCCTTCAAGCTCGATGAAGTGAAGGAAGCGCTTCACGAGGTGGGGATTCAGGGTATCACCGTCACCGAGGCCAAGGGCTTCGGCCGGCAAAAGGGACATACCGAGCTCTATCGGGGCGCGGAATATGTCGTAGACTTCCTGCCTAAGGTAAAGATTGAAGTGGTGATGGATGACGCGCTCCTGGAACGCGCCATCGAGGCAATTCAACATGCGGCCCGCACCGGCCGCATCGGCGACGGGAAAATCTTCGTCACGACCGTCGACGAGGCCATCCGCATTCGCACCGGCGAGAAAGGCGCTGACGCCGTCTAGCCGTCGCGAGTGGGGGGCAAAAAGAAGCGACGAAGGTCAAGCAAAGAAGGATTAGAGACGATGGCCGATGCGGCGATCCAAAAAGCACTCGATATGATCAAGGAGCACGACGTTAAATACGTCGACTTCCGATTCACCGACCCGCGCGGCAAGTGGCAGCACCTCGCGCACCATATTCGCACCGTCAACGCGGGCTTCCTCGAGGAAGGCTTGATGTTCGACGGCTCGTCGATCGCCGGCTGGAAAGCGATCAACGAAAGCGACATGCTGCTGAAGCCCGATTGCTCGACGGCGGTGCTTGACCCGTTCGCGGCGCAGACCTCGCTGATCATCGTCTGCGACGTGCATGAGCCCGGCACCGGCCAGCCCTATGGCCGCGACCCGCGCTCGATCGCCAAGAAGGCCGAGCAATACGTCGTCTCGTCCGGCGTTGGGGACAAGGCCTATTTCGGTCCCGAGGCCGAGTTCTTCGTGTTCGACGACGTTCGCTTCAAGAACAGCATGAACACCTCGTTCTATGAGGTCGACAGCGAGGAAGGCCCCTACGTCACCGACAAGCGCTATCCCGACGGCAACACCGGCCATCGCCCGCCGATCAAGGGCGGCTACTTCCCGGTGCCGCCGGTGGACGGCGCCTCGGACCTCCGCGCCGAGATGCTCTCGACCATGTTCGAGATGGGTCTCGCGGTCGAAAAGCACCACCACGAAGTCGCTCCCTCGCAGCACGAGCTCGGCGCCGAGTTCGCGACGCTGGTGAAGGGCGCCGACGGCATGCAAATCTATAAGTATTGCGTGCACAACGTCGCCCATCAGTACGGCAAGACGGCGACCTTCATGCCGAAGCCGATCAAGGGCGACAATGGCTCGGGCATGCATGTCCACCAGTCGATCTGGAAAGGCGACAAGCCGCTCTTCGCCGGCAATGGCTATGCCGACCTCAGCGAATTCGCGCTCTACTACATCGGCGGCATCATCAAGCACGCCAAGGCGATCAACGCCCTCACCAACCCGACGACCAACAGCTACAAGCGGTTGATCCCGGGCTTCGAGGCGCCGGTGCTTCTCGCCTATTCCGCGCGCAACCGTTCGGCCTCGTGCCGCATTCCGATCGCGTCGAGCCCGAAGGCAAAGCGCGTCGAAGTGCGCTTCCCCGATCCGGCGGCCAATCCGTACCTCGCCTTCGCGGCGATGCTGATGGCCGGTCTCGATGGCGTGCAGAACCGCATCCATCCCGGCGCGGCGATGGACAAGAACCTGTACGACCTGCCGCCGGAAGAGCTCAAGGACGTCCCGACCGTGTGCGGCTCGCTGCGCGAAGCGGTCGAGAACCTCAAGGCTGATCACGCCTTCCTGACGAAGGGCGACGTGTTCACCAAGGACTTCCTCGACGCGTATATCGATCTCAAATGGGAAGAGATCTACAAATTCGAACACACGCCGCATCCGATCGAATATGAGATGTATTACAGCGTGTGACGTGAATCTATATTGAGTTTCGGATACTTGGATCGAACCAAGTTCGACTGAGACTCTCCAAATCGGCCCTCGGAAATCCACGGATTTCCGAGGGTTTTTTGTCGAGTCTAACTCAACCGGACCCGCGGACGCCCACGGTGAGTAGCAACACAGAGATCTTAGGACTGTCGATGCAGCGGTTTGGGCCCTCCGCAAACTCGCACCTGTTCGCATCGCCTCGTTCATAACGGTACCGATCTCAACCTGCGTTTATGGCACGGACGATTGCTCGTCGAAAAAATGAATGTCCTTTAGTGCGATTGTCTTTGGGACGAAGGCGATTGCTCGGCCTTCTCGCGCGCGATTGACCCAACTACGCGATTGACCCAACTAGAGGTCACGTCCCGCCTGGCGGCGCACCACCAGCCAATAGAGCACGATAAACGGAATCATCACGGCGACGAGCAGCAGCGTCAGCGCCGCCGCCCTGCCCGGCACGCCGTTCACCCACATGCTCCACACCACCACCGGCAGCGTGATATTGCCGCGCGTCGTGAGAATCACGGCAAGCGTAAGCTCGCGGAAGGTGAGCAAC
The DNA here is from genome assembly GCA_035552195.1 of Allostellaceae bacterium. Classification (GTDB taxonomy): domain Bacteria; phylum Pseudomonadota; class Alphaproteobacteria; order ATCC43930; family CGMCC-115725; genus CAIKMD01. The sequence continues at coordinate 10,676 of DASZLU010000055.1, forward strand.
GCGATCCAGAGCCACGCATAGATCAGCGTCGGCGCGAGCAGCGGCACGATGATACGGCGCACCACGCCGCCGGTCGCGGCCCCCGACATACGCGCCGAATCCTCCAACTCCTTGTGGATCTGGATCAGCGAAGCGTTGGTCATCCGCGTGCCATAGGAAAGGCGTGCGATCGTGAAGACGAGGAGCAGCAGCCAGATCGTGCCGAAGATGGGAACCGCGCGCTGCAGCACGAACAGCGCGAACAGGAGCGCCCCCACACCGAACACGATATTCGGCACGGCATGCGGCAAGAAAGCCACGAAGTCGAAACCGAGCCGGCCCGGCACGTTTGAGCGCAACACGATCCACGAGAACGCGACGCAACAGGCGAGCGTCACCGTCGGCGTCAGCACCATCAGGATCGCTGTATTGCGAAGCCCTTCGAAGGCGAGGCCCCACGGAAGACTTCGGAACTGTGCAAAAGAGAGAGAAGCGAAAGCAGCCGGCGACGGAAGCTGGAAATATGGCAGGAGCGACGCCCACACGACCAACAGGATCGGCAGCACCGTGGCGAGCAGGATGTACAGACCCAAGAAGCTCCAAGCCCACAGCACGCGGCGGCCGAGCCGAACCGGCTGTGGCCGGTATCCCTTGCCGGTGACGATCTGATAGCGGTGGGCCCGCTTCTGCAGCCTGGCGTACCACCACCCGAACAGGCCCGCGATCGCGATAACCACCGTCGACAGTGCTGCCGCCGCGCCGTAATGCGGCAGCGAATCCTCCGATTGCAACAGCACGAGAAGATAGGTGGAGAAAGTGTAGAGCCGGTTCGACCAGCCGATGATCGCGGGCACGTCGAAGGCGGCAAAGCCGATGGTGAAGACATAGATGCCTGCCGCCAGGATGCCCGGCCAAGCGAGCGGCAGGGTCACGCGACGCGCCACATGGCGCGCGCTCGCGCCGCACATACCGGCCGATTCCTCGAGCGTGGGATCCATCGCGCGAAACACCGCTGCGGTCATGATGAATGCGACCGGCGCGAGGTTGAGCCCCTGCACCCACCCCATTCCGACGAGCGAGGCGATGTTGAATGGCGGCGAAGCAAGACCGAACTGTGCCTCGAGCCACGTATTGATCAGCCCGATCCGCGGGTGAAGCAGAAACAACCATCCCATCGCCGAAGCAAAACCCGGGAGCAGCAGCCCGACGGTCATGACGGTATAGATCGCCGGCTTGCCGGGAATGTCGGTGCGTTCGACGAGCCAAGCCGACGGCAATCCGAAGAGCAAAGAGATCGCCAGTGTGACGGTCGAGAATCCCAGCGTGTTAAGCAGCACGCGCCAGACGAACGCGTTGCCGAGCACGCCGGTGTAGTTTGCGAGCGTGTAGTAGGCGCCGGGATCGCCCGGATTGCCTTCGCGGATGCTAAGCCACAGCACAATCCCGAGCAGCGTCAGGATCAGAGCGGAGAGCCCAAGCACGAGCGCAAGGATACCGGCCGACCAACCGTCGATCGGCCGGAGCCGCCGCGGGCGCGGCGGCGGACTCAGCGCCACGGCAGGCGCGGTCATATCGCGTTCTCCGACTACTTCTGGTCCCCAATGATCTTGCCGATCTTGGTCCACGCTTCGTTGCCGGCCTTGTTGTTGAGCTCGTCGGCGACGGTGAAGCGCTCCATCTTGACGCCGTAGTCCTTCTCGACCTTGAGAATGCGCTCATGCGTGCGCGAGCCGGGCAACAGATCCAAGTCCGATCCCCAATCGTCGTAGACGAGCTTCTGGCCCTCGGGCGTCAGCGCATGGGCGACGAACAGCTTTGCCGCATTCGGGTGCGGTGCGTTTGTCGGAACCGACAAATAGAAATAGCCGAGTACCGCGAAATCACGCGGCACGACTTGCGCCAGTGGTGCGCCCTTCTTGATGAGGTCGTCGGCATCGTTGCCTGTGCAGGTGATGAAATAGGCAATGAACTCGCCCGACGCCAACCGGTCAGGCTCGTCGCATCGCAGCAGCCCCGCCAGGTTGGGAGAAACCTTGTTCGCGAAATCGAGTGCGCGCTCCGGGCCCCAGCCGATATTGGAAGCGAGTATGTCGAAGTTCGCCACATAAGGAGTGGATGCGATCTTGCCCTTCCACTCCGGCTTGAGGAAGTCGCTGAGACTCTCGGGTTTGTAAGGCACCTTCTGCGTATTGTAGAGGATGCCCGGGAGCGCCGAGACAAGTCTCACCATCGTCCCATCTTCCTCGACCGCGTCAGCCGGCACGCCGAGCGAAGTCCAGTCCGCCTTGAGGAACATATGGCGCGGAGCCAGCGTTGCCATCGTGCGCACGTAAGCGATGTAAATATCCGACGGCGATGGCTGGCCCGCGGCGATCATCGTCGCAATTTGATTGCCCATCGCCGGCATCGATGGACCGGGTGTGAACGTGAATTTGAGATGCGTGCCGTAAGCGGCGTTGATCTGATCCTGGAAATGGCCCAGCCCGTCGAGGCCGCCCAGTGTTCCCTCGCCCCACATCACGTTGAGGCTGCCCTCCTTGTCCGCCGCCGCGGCGAGCGCCTTGGCGCCGGCCGACGGTTCGGCGGCAAGCGTCGTACCCGTGGCGAACGCCGCGAGCGCGAGCCCTGCCAGGGCAATGCTCAGGTATCGTACGACGCGCATCATGCAATCCTCCCCGGAAGTTTCTCAACGAACCAACTCTATGCGAGCGGAACGAATCAATCCAAAAAGGCGTCTCAATTGCAAGCTGCGTTCTGGGCACGATCGGCGAGCATGTTGACCTGACGATATGATAGGGGTGGCGCGCGGGCCGAATATCGCGCCGGTCCGTCGGCGCAAGATCACGCCGAACGAAAGCGGCCGAAAACAGGTAAGCTGGCGAGACCACGGAGGGAGGCAGTCATGACGCTTTACACGGGACCGGAACTCAACCTCGACGATGCGCGCAAACTCATTCGCCGCGCCGTCGCCAAGGCGGAGGAGCTAGGCGCCATCGGTGCTTTCGTGGTGGTCAATGATGGCGGCGTGCCGATCTAGGCCTCGCGCATGGACCGAGCCGGTGCGTTCGGCATTCCGGTCTCGCGGGCAAAGGCTTATGTCGCGGGTTCCGGCCACGAAACCAGCGCGACGTTCGCCGGCCGCCAGGCTGGCAATTTCCTCGGCATCTTCCTCTCCTATCAGCAATTGGCGCGCGATCGCGTCTTTCCCGGCCCGGGCGCGTTCCTGATCCGTGCCGACGGCACCATCATCGGCGCGATGTCGACGGGCGCCGGCATTGGCCCCTTCGTTAAATGGCCCGGCCTCAGCGATCCGATGAAGCTCGTGGTCGACGGCAAGCCGACCAACCTTGAGGATTTGGCGATCAGCTACGCGCTGAACGAGCCCTATCAGCCGCAGCACGGTGACGATGCCAAGCGGTGGACCGACGCCTATGGCAGCCTGCCGACGGGCACCGGAACAGGCCTGGCCGAGGTGCCTCCCGCACACAAGCAAACGGTCTTGGACACGGCGATCCGCCTCAGCGACGCGGCAATGGCCGAAGCGCGGCGCATTCAAACTCCGGTCGCCGTTGCCGTTGTCGATCGCAATGGCGACGTGCTGCAGATTGATCGCATGGACGGTGCCGCCCCCATGGCACCGGATATTGCCGAAGCCGTTGCGGTAACGGCGGTGAATTTTCAGGGACCGAGCGAGCGCGCGTCTCAGCCGCAATTTCGCCCATATCCTCGAGGCCGCGCCGTTCAAATTTCTCCCGCTCGCCGGCGGCTTGCCGATCAAGAACGGCACGCGTGTCGTCGGTGGCATCGGGATCGCTGGTGCCGATCCGGAAGTTTGCGCCGCAATTGCTGCAAAGGCTGTCGCCGCGCTGTAGAAGCGTCAGCGTGCGATCTCTTCCAGTGACCGCCCGCGCGTCCGCGGCCCCATCAGGCCGATCACACCCACGACCATGGCCATCGCGAATGCGATGAACAGAAACACCGTGGCGGCGCCGCCGGCATGCAGCAGATAGCTGATGAAAAGCCCCGCGAAGGCCGCCGACAACCGACTCCACGAATAGACGAAGCCGACCGCACGTGCTCGTACCCGCGTCGGAAAGACCTCCGCCTGATAATTATGATAGGCGAAGGACATCCAGTTGTTGGAGAGCGTGATCATCACGCCGAGGACGATGAGTGCCACGGCGCTTGTTTGCTGCGCGAACGCCATGCCGAAAACTGCGATCAGCACCGCCGCGGCGACGATCTGCCATTTACGCTCCATCCGATCGGCGACCAGCACGCCGAGCAACGGGCCGATCGGATTGGCGATGGCGATAATGAACGAATATTCGAGGCCGCGGGTCACGTCGATCCCTTTGGCGATCAGCAATGTCGGGACCCACGCTGCAAAGCCGTAAAAACCGATCGTCTGAAAGAAATTGAACAGCGACAGCATGATCGTACGCCGGCGATAGCGCGGGCTCCATATCTCGGCATAGCTCCCCGTTCCCGTCGTCTCTTCGGTCGCGACGCTTGGCGCCGGTAGCGGCATTTCGGTCTCGCGCATCACGGCAGCTTCGATCGCTGCCGTGACGCGTTCAGCCTCTGCATTGCGGCCGTGACGTGCCAGCCAGCGCGGGCTTTCCGGCACGCCGCGCTGGATGAAGAAGACCACGAGCGCCCCCGATGAACCGATGAGAACCACCCAACGCCAGCCATCGAGACCGAACGGCGTTGCCGGAACCAGCAGCCAAGCAAGGAGCGCGACCAGCGGTACAGCCATGAAGGCAACGAACTGACTGACCGCAAAAGCGCGTCCCCTCTCGTGCCGCGGAACGAGCTCGGAGATGTAGGTATCGATGGTGACAAGTTCGACGCCGATCCCGACCCCGGCGATGAACCGCCAGATATCGATCCAGAATCCCGACGGCATCAGCGCCATGATGAAGGTCGTTACCGAGTACCAGAGCAGCGAGCCGACAAAGATCGTGCGGCGCCCCAATCGATCGGCAGCTGAACCCAACAGGATCGAGCCGACGAAGAGACCCGCGAAAGTCGCGAAGACGAAGGTTCCCAAGCCTTCGACACCGAGCGGTTCGAGGACGTTGAGGATGCCGAGCGACGAAGGCGTCAACATCCCCGCGCTGAGCATGCCGGGCCCAACATAACCGGTGACGAAGAGATCGTAGAATTCGAAGATGCCGCCGAACGACAGCAGCAGCAACATCGTCCACACGTGGCGCGATGGCGGCAGACGATCGAGGCGCGCGGCGACATCAGCCGCGTTGCTGGTGGTCATGCGAACGGCGACTTACGCCGATGGCAATTCGATAAAACGCTCGCCGAGAACGCGATAGCGCTGCACCTTCGGCTTGCTCGCATCCTCGGGCCGCACATAACGGATCGAGGTGCGGCCTTTGCACGATCGCGGCAGGATGAAGCAGCGCACGAACGTCGTCTCGGCATCGGGCGATGTCGGTGCAAGCACGGGCGCCGACCCGGATTCGAACCACGCCTCGTCGGGCCCATAAGTGTTGACGTGACCCTCGGTCTCGATGCGGATGCCGCCTTCGAGACAATACCGGATGCCGGGCCCTTGGTGGATATGGGTATAGGCGACACCGCCCTTGGGGAAGCTCACCCGATCGCAGCGCATGAGCCATCCGAAGCCGGGATCGAGTTCGATGGTCGCGGAATTGGCGACGACCGAGCCGCTTTGCGGCGCCCCGCGCAACACGCCTTCGTCGTCACCGGGCGCCACCAGCTCCCAGCGCAACAACCGCGCACCCTGCCCGCCCGGCAAAACGGCAAGCGCGGTATCGCCGATCCAGGCCGCGCCTTGTGCGTAATGCGCACAGCCCGACGCCGTCTCGAGCGTGATATCGCCCTCCACCACGTAGAGCGTCCGCGCCGCGATTGCCGGCAGATAGATGGGATCGCCGTTGGCCGGCGCACGATCTTCAAGAAGACGCAAAGTCAGACGCTGCATCAACCGGGCTTCCTTCTATCGGCGGCGCCGCCATTCAAAGCACTGCGACGCCGCAGATCAAGTCCGGATCACGCGCGCAGCGGCTCGGCACCCGTCGGCGTCGGCACGTAGCCGTGGTCCAGTTCCGATTTGAATCGATTTCGGTCGAGCGCGTTTTCCCACGCCGCCACCACGATCGTCGCCACGGAATTGCCGGTGATGTTGGTAAAGACGAAAGCCGCCGCGAGAAACCGGTGGATGCCGATGATCAGCGCGATGCTGGCCACCGGGATCGTATTGCTCGCTGCGAGGGTGATCGCAAGCACTGGCAGCGCCGCGCCCGAAACGCCGGCAGCGCCTTTCGAGGTCAACAGCAATACCAGCAACAACCCGAGCTGATGCTGCCAATCCATCGGCGTGTTCGTCGCCTCGGCCAGGAAAACGGACGCCGCCGCGAAATAAAGACAGGTGCCGTCATGATTGAAGCTGTAAGCGGTCGGCAGCACCAAACCGACGACGGATTCATCGCAGCCCAGCTTGGTGAGCTTCTCGGTCAATTGCGGAAATACCGTTTCGGAGGAATTGGTGCCGATGACCAGCAGCAACTCGGCGCCGATGTAGCGCATCATCTTCCACAGCGAGAACCGCGCCCAAATCGAGACCGGCCACAGCACGAGGATAAAGAACAGCGCGCAGATCAAGTAGAACACGGCGATCAGCTTGGCGAGCGAGACCAGCGAGCCGAAGCCGAACTGGCCGACGGTGAAAGCCATCGCGCCGAAGGAGGCGAGCGGCGCGAATTTCATCGCGACGCCGATGATCCAGAACAGCGAGCGCGAGCTCACCTCGATCACATTGAGGACCGGTGCCGCCTTCTCGCCCAGCGCCGCGAGGCCGCCGGCAAAGAGAACCGAGAAGAACAGGATTTGCAGAATGTCGCCACGCGCGAAGGCGTCGAAGACCGATTTCGGAATGATCAACAGCAGGAACTCCGACGTGGTCTGCACATGCTGCGTCGCTGCCGCCAGATCCTTCACCGAGCCGGGATCGAGCTTCGCCGGATCGATATTCATGCCGGCGCCCGGCGCCAGCACATTGGTGACGACCATGGCGATGACCAGCGCCGCCGTGGTCGCGACCTCGAAATAGAAGATCGCTTTGATCGCGACGCGCCCGACCTTCTTCAGATCATGCGCCTCGGCAATACCGTGAACGACGGTGCAGAAGATCACCGGGCCGATGACCATCTGGATCATCCGAATGAAGGCATCGCCGAAAGGCTTCATATCGACGCCAAGTTTCGGATAGGCCCAGCCGAATAGGCTGCCGATCACCATGCCGGCCAGAACCTGGAACCACAGATCGAGATAGAAAGGCCGGGGCTTCTTGGCCGGTGCGGACGCGGTGGACATTTACGAATACCTTTTCAACTTGGTCAGGCGTGGTCGCCCAGCAACGCTTTAGCCGGCGCCAGCAATTCATCGGCGCTCATCCTGCGCGGCAGCAGCAATTGCTGATCGCAGGTCTCGAGCGCAATCTGCAGCGGCTCGCGCACCGCGGCGAGACCGAACAAGCTCTTGCCCGACGACGTGCCGTTTTTCTTCGCGAGCGCGTCCGCGTCGCACATCATCCGATAAGCGGCGCGCACCGCCTCGGGATGCTTCGCGACGACATCGTTCTTGGCGCAGACCATGTGATTGGTCGGCATGAAATGATGCTTGGCCTGCCACGCCGCATCGACTTGCTTGTGGTTGGGAATAACCGGCGCGAAATCCGGATCGTCGGGCAGATCGTTGCCGAGGATGCAGGCGGCGATGTCGCCGTCCTTCAGCATCTGGACCAAGTTCTTGTCCTTGGCGACGTGCTCGACGATCGGCGGATCTTCGTATTCCGCGACATGCGCCGGATCCTGCGTGACCCAATGCATCTTCTCGATCGGCAGGCCGAAATCCTCGGCTAAAGCCGCGCGCACCCACATGCCGGTCGTCTGCGTATAGGCGCGGACGCCGATGGGCTTGGTGACGAGGTCCTGCGGCGTCACGACGCCGTTCGGCTTGTAATAGACGATGCAGCCGCGCTGCAGCCGGGAGGCGACGACGATCGGCAGCAAGCTGATCGGCTTGTTGTAGCCGGCCGCTTGCAGATAGGTGACGATCGCCACCTCGCTGATGTCGTAGGTCTGTTGCCGGACCATCGGCGTGAACGCGTGATGGATGGGCTCGACGTCGGTGAATTTCAGCGTCACCGATGGATCGGTGATCGTGCCGTCTTTCAGCGGCACGGTGTGCGGATAGGTGCCGAGTACCGTCGAGAGGATGAGGCTCATCGTTGCCCCGCCAAACTTGGATAGAGGCGCTTGGCCGTGCCGCCGAGGATCATGTCCTGGTCCGCTTGCGACAGCGGGGCTAGGCCGCGGCGGGCATCGGCCAGCAGCTCCGGCAGCGGTTCTTCCGCCGCTGGGAAGTTCGAGCCCCAGGCGATGCGGCCCGCGCCGAAGGCTTTGACGACGAACGGCACGAATTGATCGGCCGTCGATTTGCCGGCATTGGCCGAGGCGACCGTGCGGTTGGTGAGCTTGAGGAACACGCCAGGATATTTTGCCAGGCCGAACAGCGCATGTGCCTGCTCGTAAGGCGGTCCGTCATCGAGTTTCGGGCGCGCCAGATGATCCAGCAGCACGCGCACTTTCGGGAAGCGCTGGAGCAGCCGCACCAGCATCGGAATGCCGTCTTGCGTCATCTGCAAGCAGACCGGAATGTCGTGCGCCTCGCAATAGGCCCAGGCCGGAAAGGATTGCTCGCTATCGAGCCAGGTCGCCTGCCCCGGCATCGTCGTGCCGGTGGTGAAGAGACGGATGCCGGCCATGCCCGCGTCGATCCAGCGCTTGATCTGATCGACGGCGTCGGCGGCCAACACGTCAGCCGAAAAAACGCCGATAAAGCGATCGGGATGCGCCTTCACCGCCGCAACGGCATAGCGATTGTCGTGGCCGTAAACGGTCGAGGCTTGCACCACCACCGCTTTCGCGACGCCGGCCTTGTCCATCGCCGCGACCAGGCCGTCGTAATCCACCGGCCGTTCTTGCGACCAGGTCGATTGATGCCCGCCAAGCGGCGCCAGCGGATATTTCACCGTGTCCGACGCGATCACATGCGTATGCGTATCGAAAATATCACCCAAGGCATTTCCTCGCGCTTGTTTGAACCGGCACGGTCGCTGCTACCCTAAGGCGGCCGCGGGGGATCGTGCGCATAGAAAAGATAAGTGCAGACCCATCAATTTATGCTAATATTGCACTGCACAAAAATCGATGACCCACAACCCGCCCAATCTTCGCCGCTTGGTGATGTTCGATGCCGTGATGCGCAGCGGCTCGACCGGCGCGGCGGCGCGACATCTCGGCCTCTCCCAACCCGCGGTGAGCGACGCGCTCTCGAAGCTCGAAACCGAGACCGGCACGCGCCTGTTGGATCGCGGCAGCGGTGGCAGCATCGGCACGCCGGCGGGCAGACTGCTGCATCGCCGCGTCGCGCGCATGCTCCGTCAGATCGAGCAGGGGATCGCGCATGTCGGCGAGGGTCATGGTATCGCGATCGACACGCGCGCGGTCACACGCCTGCTGACCACGACGCAAGTGCGCTATCACATCGCGATCGCCGAGTTCGGCTCGTTCCGAGCCGCCGCCCGGCATCTCGGCATCGCCGAGCCGACCCTTCACCGCACCGCGCGCGATTTCGAGAGCGGCCTCAAAGTGCCGCTTTATCGCCGTCATCTGCGCGGCATGGCCGCAACCGAGCTCGGCGCGCATTTGGCAGCAACGCTGCGGGTGGCATTGCGCGAGATCGATCAGGCGCTTGCCGAGATCGCCAATGCGCGGGGCCTCTCCGAGGGACGCATCGCCTTCGGCTGTTTACCGATGATGCCCAAGCAGCTTCTGGCCCGCGCGATCGGCCGCATGCTTCGCCTTCATCCCGGCATCGAGATCGAGATGGAGGAAGGCAGCCACGAGTACCTCATGGCGACGCTGCGCAACGGCACTGCCGATTTCGTCATCGGCGCCTTACGGGGCGAGGGCGTCGCGCCCGACCTCGTCGAGACCGCCCTTTTCGAGGATCCTTATGTCGTTGTCGCGCGCACGGGCCACCGGCTGGCCCGTGCGTCTCGCGTCAAAGACATGGATCTGGCGCGCCAGCATTGGGTCATCCCGCCGCGCAGCATGCCGCGTTACGCCGCTCTCCAAGCACTATTCGCCCGGTTTCCGAAGCGACCGAATGCCGTTCTCGAAACCAGCTCGCTCGCGATGATGACCAGCGCGCTCGCCGAAAGTGATTGTCTCAGCGTGCTCGCGCGCTCGCAGGCCTTCACCAATGAGTTCAACGCGAGCATTGCCGTATTGCCGGTCGAGTTACCATCGCCGCAACGTTTTGTCGGCACGACCACCCGCGCCGGCTGGTTGCCGACTCGTATCCAAAGGCGCTTCCTCACCCTCATCCGCCGGGAATGCCGCACCGTGGATGCGGCTGTGTGACAAATTCGCTTGACCGTGGAGCGGCGAGAACTAGCTTGTCCGCATCGTGACAATCATCGCACAATCGCAACAAGAAAAGCTGCCGCCGTTGATCCGCTGGGGATATTCCTGGATCTTCATTGCCGGCATCGCGCTCATTCTCTTCACGGTCAATGACGAGAAATTCCTGGACGAGCAGACGGCGCTCTGGTTCCTCAACTGGGTGCACGTGTTCTTCGGCCTGACCTGGACCGGCATCGACCTTTTCATGGGCTTCGTGCTCGGCCCGATTCTGAGGCGGCTCGACCCGGCGCTGCGCCGTACCGTCAGCCAGCAACTCTCGTGGCGCTTCTTCTGGCTCTTCCCGATGCTGTCGACCGTGACGCCGACCGCCGGCTGGGAGCTTGCGCGCCGGCTCGGCTATCTCGACGTGCCTTATCCCGGTTATTACTGGATCGAAGCAGCGCTCGCCCTCGTCATCACGATGGCATTCTTCGGCATTTTCATTCTGGCGCCGGTCAACCTTTGGGTCTTGTGGGAGACGCGGAAGCCCCAGCCCAACATGACGTTGGTGCAGAAACTCATGCACTTCTATCTCGGCATCACCGCGCTGCAAGCGGTGCTTCAGCTCACCACTATCGTCGTGATGACGCGCTTCCGACTGGGGATCTGAGACGTCATCTCACTACACTTCTTCTTGATATCGAGGGGGACCAAGACTCAGGTCCGGTCAAACCGCCAGCGCCGAACGAATGATCGCGGCGCGCATCGGAGCGCCTGCCGATCGCGGCTTTCCTCGCGATCGAACCGCGCAAGATCCTCGAGGAGATCTCGCCCAACGGCGCGTTCATGTCGATTGGTTGCGGGCGGCGCAAACCTCATTGCGCCGCCCTTTCTTTATTGAGACAATGCGGCCCAAGCGCAGCGCAACAAGCGCGCATATGGGAGGCATCGCATGCGCGCCGGCTATCGTCTCACGATCGTATTGTCGTTTTTTCTGATCGCCGGCAGCGCCCGCACGACATTCGCGCAAGACAACAACGATCCCGAATGGAGCAAGCTGGTTGCTGCGGCGACGCAGGAAGGCGAAGTCATCATCATGTCGCCGCCGGCCGCGACGCATCGTGACTTCCTAGCGCGCGAATGGCCGAAAGCCTTTCCCGACATCAAGCTCTCGCAGACCACGGTCGTGCCGGCGACCCAATTCACCCGGCTTGCGGTCGAACGCAGCGCCGGGAAGTATCTCTGGGATGTCATCTTCACCGGGTCTGAGAATGCGTTCCAGATTCGCGACGCGAACATGCTCGACCCGGTCCGCGACGAATTCGTGCTGTCGGACGTGAAGAACCCCGATACCTGGGGTGGTTGGGATGCGGCGTTCGCCGATACGGCGCAGACCTATGTCTTTACCTCGCGCGTCTTTTTGAAGATGCCCTTCTACAACGCAAAGCTCTTGTCGCCCGACAAGGTGAAAGCGACAGGGACGAAGATCTTTCTCGACCCGGCGCTCAACCGGAAAATCATCTGGGACGATCCGCAGTATGGCGGCAGCGGCCGCACCTTCGCGCCGGTCATGGAGCGGCTCCTGGGCGAGGACGGACTGCGCCAACTCGTGGCCAGCCAAGTGGTATTCGCCTCGCAGCAATCGGAAGTCGTCGATCGCATGGCGCGCGGACAATACACACTGTCGCTGGGGCCGGTGCTGACCGGATTGCTCGACCGTTATCGCAGCGCCGGCGTGCCGCTCGATATCCGGCCGCTGGGCAACACGCCGGAGCTTGGCGCCTATGCCAATACCGGCGCCTCGAACATCCTCGTCATGAAGAACCGCCCGCATCCCAACGCGACGCGCCTCTTCCTCAACTGGTACCTCTCGAAACCGATCGAGACAGCGCTCGCCAAGGAGACGCGCGAGGACACGCGGCGCACCGATGTGCCACAGCAGGCCGAGCCGGCTCAGCAGCGCCTGCCCGGCGTCAAATACTACGATGCGCAGAAGGAAGAGAACACGCCGGCCGCGCGCATGGCGCAGAAACTGATCGCGGAATTCCGCGCCAAACCTGACAAGCCCTAGCGCATCGTCGCCGGCAGCCAGAGCGTGATGATCGGGAAGAGTACGAGCAACGCGAGCTTCACGAAATCCGCGGCGAGGAACGGGACGATGCCGCGGAAGATCGTGCCGATCGTTACATCGTCGCCGGCAACGCCTTTGATGATGAAGGCGTTGAGGCCGAACGGCGGATGGATCAGCCCGACCTCGACCGCGGCGATGGTGATGATGCCCCACCAGATCGGGTCATAGCCGAGGCTGGCGATCAGCGGCATCACCACCGGCACGGTGATGAAGAGAGTCGTGATCGGATCCATGAAAAAGCCGAGCAGCAGATAGATCACCAGCAGCAGGAAGACGACAATCAGTGGCGCCCAATGCTGTGCCTGGATAAAGGTGACCAGCGCCTGCGGCAATTGCGTGACGCCGATGAAGAACGAGAACGCGACCGCGCCGAAGAGCAGCATATAAATGAGTGCGGTGTTGCGCGCGACATCGCCCATCACGCGCCAGAACGCTTCGCCGTTGAGCCGCCCGCGCGCCAAGGCGAACAAGAACGCGAAACCGCCGCCGACCGCGCCGGCTTCGGTCGCGGTGAAGATGCCGGCATAGATGCCGCCGATCACCGCGCCGAACAGCGCGACGACGCCCCAGCTGTTGATGGCGGCCGCGATCAACTCGCGCAACGGCACGCGCTCGACCGGCCCGGCCGCGCTCGGTTGGACGCGGACATAGACCGAGATGGTCAGGATATAGAGGAAGGCCGCGAGCAAGGCCGGAAACACGGCCGCGACAAAGATCTTGTTGATCGAAGTCTCGGTCAGCACGGCATAGAGCACCATGATTCCCGAAGGCGGGATCAGCGAGCCGAGCGTGCCCCCGGCCGCGACGCAGCCGGTCGCGAGTTGCGGCGAGTAGCCTCGATTGCGCATCTCCGGCACGGCGATGGTACCAATCGTCGCCGCGGTCGCCAGCGACGAGCCGGTCACCGCGCCGAACGCGGCGCAGCTTCCGATGGTCGCGATGGCGAGACCGCCGCGGCGACGCGCGAAAAGCGCATGCGCCAGACGGTACGCATCGGTCGAAAGACCCGCCGCGGTAGCAAAACTGCCCTTCATGAGAAAGAGCGGCAACACGACGAGGTTGAGGCTCGAGAGATAGCCTGCCGATTGCAGCACGATCGTGTTCATCGTCGGATTGAAGCCGACGAGCACGCTGCCGCCGGCGAGTCCGGCGCACGCCATCGCAAGCCCAACCGGGATCATGATCGCGATCGGCACCCACATGGCGCCGAACGCCAGCATCGCCAGCGTGATCGGGCCGAAAGCACTGCCCCATTGCAGGATCGCGTCATAGAGCAACGCCGTCACGGCGAGACTCGGCAGCACGATCGCCGCACCGCGCAACCACGAGCCACCAGCGCGATCGCCATCGAGCGCCTTGGCGAGCTGATTGAGGAAGATCACGACCTGGAGCACGGCGCAGATTCCGAGCATCACCGTCACCGCCCACCAGAACGGTGCAATCGGCAGCGAGATGATCGTGGTCACGTCATGACGCAGCATCAGCCGCTCGGCGTAAGCGGCAAAGCGCATAGTGAGAATCACCATCATGCCGAGGACAAGCGCGCCGCCGATGGCCTCCAGCACCGTTTCATAGCGTGGCCCGATCGGGCGCTTGAAGAAGTCGATCGCGACATGATTGCGCGTCGCGATCCCGATCGGCAGGCTGGCGCTCACGATCACCGCCATGATGAGCTGCGTCGCTTCGTCGAGGCCGGGGATCGGCGCGCTGAAGAAATAGCGCAAGCTGACGTCGACAATGGTCAGCAGCGATAGCGCCAACATCCCGACGACCGCGATGATCGCGATACGCCTGGCCAGCGCGATCGCGCCCCGCTCCAACATGGCGAGACGGGTTACCGCGCGGGGCGCCTCAACGGCGGACAAGGGAGTACCTATTTCGCTTCGGCCGCGAGCTTGGCGGTTTCTTCGCGGAAGCCGGCGAGGATCGCAGGACCGTTCGGCACCGCCTTGGCCCAGGCATCGGCCACCGGCTCAGCCGCCTTCTTCCAGCGCGCGGATTCCTCGGGCGAGAGCGTATAGGGCGCATCGATCTTGCCCTGCTTCGCCAGCGAAGCGAGCTGAGCCCGCACCCGCACGACTTCGCCGTCGTTCGATTTGCCGAGCGCACGCGACATGATCTCGCCGGAATGCTTTTCCATCGCGGCTTTCGCCGGCCCCGGCAGCGCGTCGAAGGCTTCCTTCTTCATGATCAGCATGCCGCCGCAGCCATTGAGCGGCGCTTCGAGGAAGTAATGCGCGATCTCATCGACGCGGAACTGCCCCGTCAGCACCAGTGAGCTCCATGTTCCGTCGATCACGCCGCGGTCGAGCGCTTGATAGACCTCGTCAACCGGCACGCTGACCGGCGTCGCACCGAAAGCGGTGACCGTGGCCGCCTGCCATTTGCCTTGCGCACGCAGCTTCAGCCCCTTCATCTCTTCGAGAGTCGTAACCTTCTTCGACTTGGTCTGCACCTCGGCGCCGGGCCACGCAGTCAGGCCGAAGAGCTTCACCTGGTCGAAGTCGCTGGCGATCAAACCTTTCTCATAAAGCCGCCACAGCGCCGTCGCACCGATCTCGCCCGTGTCGTAGCCGAAGGGCAATTCGATCACGCTCGATTTCACGAATTTGCCCGGCAGCGAGCCGAGCAAAGCCCAACCGATATCGGCCGAGCCAGTAAGGACCGAGTCGTACATATTGCCGGCGTTGCCGAGGACGCCGCCGCCGTAATAAGTGATATGCACCGTTCCTTCGGACTCGCGGTTCACTGCTTCGAGCCAAGGGATCAGCACCTCGACATAGAAATAAGATTGCGGCGGACCAAAGGTCGCGAGTTTCAGCTCGACCGGCTGCGCGCTCGCGGTTGCGGCCAGCGACAGAAAAGCGGCGCAAGCCAAGCCCGCGATGCGGCGGATCAATCCCGACATTCCCCCTGCTCCCCTCATTCGTTTTCTCGACGACATCGAGGCACGCGCGCGGGACGCCGCAACCTCACGATTTGGATGTCGGATGATTTCGTAAGACGATCTGCTTGTCAA
Organism: Allostellaceae bacterium; assembly: GCA_035552195.1. Classification (GTDB taxonomy): domain Bacteria; phylum Pseudomonadota; class Alphaproteobacteria; order ATCC43930; family CGMCC-115725; genus CAIKMD01. The sequence goes on from DASZLU010000055.1 coordinate 26,262, forward strand.
TGCGAGCGCGCCGTCGCGCGCCTGTTCACGCTTGGAAACGCGCGACGCTCAGCACTTGGTAAGGATGAAGCGCCGCATCCTCGGCGGTCGCGTTGATCTGCAACAGCAGATCGGCGATCGGCCCTTGCACCGTCGCTTCGCGATAAGCATCTGCACTTGCCCATTGCTCATAGCTTGCGACATGCGCCGCTTGATAGCCCCGATGTGTGGCGATGCCGCGGAAGCCCGGCGCGCTCGCCGCTTTGAGGGTCTCGCCATAACGCTTCAGCCGATCGAGTAGCGCCGCTTGCTTGTCCGCCGCAACGGTGAAGATGCCGACGACGCCGACTGCGCGGCCGTCATCGCGGATCTCGATGCGATCGCTCGGTCCGCCTGCGGCGACGACGTCCGCGACCTCGTACCAGCGGATCTCATGACCTTCCGACAGATCATGCGTACGCTTCATCAATGGCGCGACATTTGCCTGCGTCCGCAGGAACTGGCCTTGGGCGCGGTCGGTGTATTGGTTGTAATTGATGATGATCGACGCATCGAGCGCGCGATGGAAATTCGCGGACACAACCATCGGATATCTGTGCGTGAGGATCTCGTGATTGATCGCCGTCAGCGTCTCGATCAGCGCCGCTTGCCGTTCCGTCGGCAGGGTGAAGACATTGATGCCGGTGGCGAGCGTGCTGCCGCGAGCGATGGGCGTGACCGGCATGAATTCTTCCTTCCGAGAACGGTTTCGTTCGACAATACCGCGGCATTTCGGCCTCGCAAGCCGCGCGTTTACTTTCTGCTAACCATAATCGGGGCCTACTGCTTCGATAGAGGAGCGGGACATGGATTCATTCGAAATTCGCGGCATCGACGACATCGGCTTGCCAATGCCCAAAGGCTTGCCGGACGACGTCGCCGAACCGTTCATCGAACATGTCGCCACCAAAGCCGCCGCTCTGCGCACGCAGGCCATGGCCCTAGCCGGCCCCGACGTCGCGGTCGGCGGCAATCCGTGGATGCGCCTCAAATTCATGCTCGACATCATGGCCGCGTCGATCATCCCGCAGGCCGAGCAGACCATCGCCGAATTCGTCGCCGCCGGCGACGTGCAGTGCCGCGCCGGCTGCAGCTTTTGCTGTCATCAGAACGTCGACGTGACGATTCCCGAAGCGATCCTCGTCGCGCTGCAACTCGGCAATGAAGCCGATCCGCGCCGCCCCGCGCTGCTCGAAGCGGCCGATGCTTTCCGCGATATCGACGACGACACCCGCATTGCCACCGGCAAGCCGTGTCCGCTGCTCGTCGACAATCGCTGCTCCGTTTATCACGCCCGGCCGATCACTTGCCGCTCGCTGACCTCGCCCGATGCGGCGCGATGTCAGGCGGCCATGCAAAGCCTCGAAGCGGGTGAAGGTCCGCTGCCGATCGAAATTTATGTGGTCCTGCGCTTCCTCTGCATGGGCGAGCAAGGCGCGATCCGCGGCATCTGCCGCGATCTCGGGCTGCAAACCGATGTCGTCGAGCTGACCCAGACCGTCGCCGCGATCGTCCGCGATCCCAATCTTATCGGCCGCTGGGCCGCTGGTGAAAAGGTCTTCATCGCCCGCGCGACGGACTAGCCCGCGACGGTTTCGACCCGTACGGGCACCAAGCCCGCTTTCACCATGTCGAGCTTTTTCGCTGCCGCTTTGGAGAGATCGATCACGCGACCGTCGGCGTAGGGCCCGCGATCGGTGATCGTCACTTCGACCGAGCGGCCGGTATTGAGGTTGGTCACGCGCACGCGCGAGTTCAGCGGCAAAGTGCGATGTGCCGCGGTCATCTTCCGATCATCGAAAGGCTTGCCGCTCGCGGTGGTTCGTCCCTGCCATTGATCGCCATACCAGGAAGCGACACCGGTCTGATCGCCATCGACCGCCGGTTTTTGTTCGGGCGGCGCAGGTGGCGGCGGCTCCAGCGGCACCGCCACAATCTCACTCCGCGTCATCAGAGGCTCTTTCGGCCACATCCCGGCCGCACCAATTAAGAGAATATCGAACGCAACGATCCCAGCGAGGCACAAAGAAGCAGCGTTGTGACGGACCATTCTTTTTGATCCTCCCGGACGCCCAATGCCGGCTGGAAGGTTATGGTTCCGGAAAACACCGCCGGGCAGAATGCCGCAGGCGCCTACCCAGCAAAAAATAGCTTGTTTAGCTTCAGGCTTTCAGATGCTGCGCAAAGAACGCCTTGGCGCGGTCCCAGGCGAGCTTGGCAGCATCGGCGTTGTAGCGATCTGTCGTATCGTCGAAGAAGGCGTGGTTCACGTTGGGATAGACATAGGCCGTGTATTCGACATGCGCGGCTTTCAGCGCCTCTTCGTAGCCGGGCTTCGTCGCGTTCACGCGCTCGTCGAGTCCTGCGTAATTGAGAAGCAGAGCCGCCTTGATTTTCGATACCTGATCGAGCGGCGGCGCGATGCCATAAAAAGCCACACCAGCGTTGAGATCCGGCCCCGCTGCTTCGGCAAGGCGATTGACCATGCCGCCGCCCCAGCAGAAACCGATCGTGCCGAGCTTGCCGCTCGCGTCCGAACGCGATTTGAGATAAGCGACCGCTTGCACCAACTCGCCGGTCGCGGCGTCGGGCTTGAGCTGGGTGAAATCCTTTATCGCCTGATCTTCGTCTTTCGGCGTGCCGCCCAGCACCGACATGCAATCGACCCCAACCACGACATAGCCTTCGAGCGCGACGCGGCGCGTCACATCCTCGATATGCGGATTGAGCCCGCGGTTCTGATGAATGACGACGACGCCCGGCAATTTCGCATCGCCCTTCGGCCGCGCGAGATATCCTTTCACGGCCCCACCGCCGCCCGGCATCGACACATTCTCGGTCGTAAGACGCGGATCATCGACGGGGATCGTTGCAGCCCGCGCATAGTTCGAGCGCAGCGCCGCCATCATCGTCATCGCCAGCGCGCTCGAGCCGACGAGCTTCGTCACTTGCTCGATGAACAAGCGGCGATCGAGATGACGATGCGTGAAGTCGTCATAAAGGTCGACGATTCTTTGATCCATACAGCCTTTCTCCTGCTTAATGCTTGCGGCATGCCCCGAACGCGGGACAGCATCGCGTCACAGCTTTGTGGGCGATTGCGCCACCGAAGGCCCCACTTCAGTTTGGCGGCACCGGCCGCGGCTTGCGATCCGGACCGATCGCGACATAGGTGAACGTGCCTTCGGTCACCTTGATGCGTTCGCCTTCGAGATTGCGGCGAACCCAGGTGTCGATCTTCACCGTGATGGAGGTACGGCCGACCTTCGCGATCTCCGCGTAGCAACTGACCTCGTCACCAATGAACACCGGCAGATGGAAGGTCATGCCGGCGACCGCCACCGTGGCGCAGCGGCCCTGGGCACGGCGATGGGCAATGACGCCGCCGGCCAGATCCATCTGCGACAGGACCCAGCCGCCGAAGATGTCGCCGGCCGGGTTGGCGTCGGCCGGCATGGCGATGGTGCGCAAGGCCGGCTCGCCATGGGCGGGGATTTGGTGGTCGGTCGTCATCGCGAACTCCTTTGCTCACAAATCCTAGTGGTTATTTGTTTCTATCACCCCAGCCCATAGCTTGTCCGGCCGGTTTGTGCTTCCTATAGTCCGGCGCCATGTCTGATTTGTTTGATCAATCCGGCTCCCGTAAATCGGGTTCTGGCTATTCGGCGAAGGATATCGAGGTCCTCGAAGGGCTGGAGCCCGTCCGCCGCCGCCCCGGTATGTATATCGGCGGCACCGACGAGCGCGCCCTCCACCACCTGGTCGCCGAAGTCCTCGACAACGCGATGGACGAAGCCGTCGCCGGCCATGCCAGCCGCATCGAGCTCGAGCTCCATGCCGACGGCAGCGTCGTCGTCTTCGACAATGGCCGCGGCATACCCGTCGATCCGCATCCGAAATTTCCCAAAACCTCGGCACTCGAAGTCATCCTGACGATGCTGCATTCTGGCGGCAAGTTCGGCGGCGATGCCTATAAGACCTCGGGCGGCCTGCACGGCGTCGGCGTCTCTGTAGTGAACGCGCTCTCGGACAAGCTCACCGTCGAAGTCGCACGCGACAAGAAGCTCTATACGCAGGAATACAGCCGCGGCAAACCGAAGACGAAGCTCAAGGAAACCGCCGGTACAGGGAACAAGCGCGGCACCACGATCCGCTTTCATCCCGACCCTGAGATTTTCGCCGCGCTGCATTTCAAGGCGGCGCCGATCTATCGCATGGCGCGCGGCAAGGCCTATCTTTTCCGCGGCGTCGAAATCCGCTGGTGGTGCGATCCCTCGCTGCCTCGGCCCGAGGATGTGCCCCAGGAAGAGAAGCTGCATTTCCCGGGCGGTCTTTCCGACTATCTGACCTACATGCTCGAAGAGCGCGAGACGGTGACCCCGCGCGCCTTCGAGGGCGAAGCGAGCTTCAACGGCAGCGGCCGCGTCGAATGGGCGATCCATTGGCCGGTCGATCACGAAGGCACGTCGGTCTCGTTTTGCAACACCGTGCCGACGCCCGAAGGCGGCACGCATGAGGCCGGCCTGCGCGCCGCGCTGACGCGCAGCCTCAAAGCCTATGGCGAGCTCACCAACAACAAGCGCGCGCAGCAAATCGCGCCCGAAGACGTAATGGACGGCGCCGTCGTCATCCTCTCGCTCTTCATCCGCGAGCCGCAATTCGTCGGCCAGACGAAAGATCGCCTCGCCTCGCCCGAAGCCGCGCGGCTCATCGAAGGCGCGCTGAAAGACCGCTTCGATCATTGGCTCACCGACGACACGCAAAGCGCGCGCGGGCTGCTCGATGCGATCATCGACCGCGCCGAAGACCGTCAGCGCAAGCGCCAGGAGCGCGAGCTCGAGCGCAAGACCGCGACCCGCAAGCTGCGCCTCCCCGGCAAGCTCACCGATTGCAGCCGCTCGGCCTCGGGCGGCACTGAGCTGTTCCTGGTCGAAGGCGACAGCGCCGGCGGCTCGGCGAAACAAGCGCGCGATCGCGACACGCAGGCGATCCTGCCGCTCCGCGGCAAGATCCTCAACGTCGCATCGGCCTCCAGCGACCGGCTGCGCGCCAACCAGGAACTCGCCGATCTGATTCTCGCCCTCGGTTGCGGCTCCGGCGATCGTTACGAGGAAAGCAAGCTGCGCTACGAGCGCGTCATCGTCATGACCGATGCCGATGTCGATGGCGCCCATATCGCCTCGCTGCTGATGACGTTCTTCTTCCGCGAGATGCCGAAGCTCGTCGATGACGGGCATCTCTACCTCGCCGTGCCGCCGCTCTATCGTTTGAGCCAAGGTGACAACACGCTTTATGCGCGCGACGATGCCCATAAAGACCAGCTGATGAAGAGTTCGTTCCCGGCGAACAAGGGCAAGGTCGAGATCAGCCGCTTCAAGGGCCTGGGCGAGATGCCGGCGCGCAATCTCAAAGACACAACCATGGACCCGAAGAAGCGCGCCCTCCTGCGCGTGAAGCTGCCGGAGAAGAGCGAGCGCGATTTCAAGTCGACGGTCGATCTGGTCGAAAGCCTGATGGGCCGCAAGCCCGAGCTGCGCTTCGAGTTCATCCAGAAAAACGCGAAATTCGCCCGCGACCTCGACGTTTGAGCGGCGGCGGTATCTGCCATGGACCTTGTTTGATTTAATTGTCATTCGCCCGGCCGACGATCCGGCGAGCCTGCAATGCAGGAGTCACAAATCATGAGTGATTGGTGGCCAGCGTCGCTGGCGCATATTCCCGCAGAAGACCCGTGGGCTGACGAGCGCGTCAAAGTTGCCGAGATTCAAAGCTTCGAAGATGGATCGCATACCGGTCTGAGAATAACCGTTTCAGCCTTGGTAAGCGTCTTGGAGCTGCCAAGAGTCAGGAAAAATCTCGCCTCGCTGGGCCACAAGGTAAGCACAAGCGGTCCGCATCCATTCCCAGGAGACGAGCCCTTCATGCCCGCATTTTGGATTGAAGGCTACGGGCTGCTTGATAAGCGCTACGAGCCATTGGTCCTTTCCTGGCAATCACACGATCGAACCGTGCTTCTTCCGGACGCAGGTTTCTTGATGACCTACGGGTTATCACCACGAAATGTGGGTGAAATCGTCTATTGGGATGATCCTGAAGTGCCCGCTCGCGATGTGGTGACGGTTATCTCGCCTTCGACCTATTCATTCCCTCGCGCCACCTCTGCCTCGGTATGTATCCTAAAAACATACTTGCAAGATTATCTGTCATTGAGAGAGCGTGCGCTCGTTCAGTCATTCTGGGAACAACGATTCTCGCCCGTCACCCATGAGCTGGAAGAAAAGTTGGCAGGCAAGGAGGTCGTCGACCTCGATACGCCAACCCGACGCCTGAGACTATTTCGCCTACCGGACAAGGACGGGATAGTGCTCACGGAAGCATCCGGCGCGCGGGTCCTCGCGTTACCAGGATTACTTCCCATCACTGAAGACAACGAACAAAGCGATGCTCTGATCTGGCCGGGCATCCCGAATCCAGTCGATCACCGACGCGCGATGGCCATGGGCATGGAGTTCGTATTTGTACACGACAAAGTGCTCGGCGATTACGAGGGGCGTGCCGAATTCGAGATACATCCCGAATCGGGCAGCGTTTCGTTTGGCACTCAGTGGGCAGTCAGTCACTGCGAGCGAGTTAAGCGAGACCTTATTCGATTAGAACTCAAAAAGCTCTACGAGGGCGTTCGACCGTCAACCACACGCAACTGGCATAAATTTGCCGTAAGCCCTCCTCGCGAGACGGCATACGAAGACCTGACCGCGGAAAAGAACGTCGCGAAGCGCGCCAAAGCGCTGACCTACGCTCTCGTGGGTATGGCGGAAGCCCTATCGGATTTTGCTCTCGCACACGGAGTAGCCAATCAAGGATCTACAAGCTTTATCGATGGACTAGACCGGCGAGATTTAGATTACAGAGGTTGGTGGAAATTTCCAGATGCAGAGGTAGTTGCTAGGCATATTCCATTGAACATGACTATGGATGCTTTCCTTGATCGCTGTCTCGCACTCAATAAATTGGTGGCGGAAGGTTTGATTGAGCGCTCCCTGAGATCAATTGTCCAGGCGACAGGAGCACCAGAAAGCCATACCGAAAAATTTCGCAGTTTAAAACTTCTCGATCTTGTCGTTTGCCTTTGCCAAGTAGCACATAGCAGCGGCCTTCGATTCGGCACCGGCAGCACCGAAGTATGGGCACGGTTTGCTACAGATGGAACCACCCCGGCTCAGCCGATCGCATCAATATTCACGATCCAAGATATGAGAATCCTCAAGGCACATAAGTCTGGCGACCGCGATAGGCTTGCTTCTTGTTTATCGCGATTCAACATCGAAATAAATCAGACCGCCGCGGGTTTTGGTCTAGCCCTGGATCATGTCTACGACACACTGATCTCTGAAATCGAGACAGCAGCCACCAAAATTAAAACGGCACTGCGTCCTTCGTAGACAGTAGAAATCCAAGTTTTCCGCTGCGCAGCGCTTGCCTTGAAGGCGTAAGCGCGGGACACTCTCCCCAGACAGACCGGTGTGACGAAAGCACCGGCTTAGGGAGGGTCGATGCGCGTTTCGTTTCAAAGACTGGCCGCCGCGGCGGGCGCGGTGCTTGGCATCATCGCCGCTGCGGCGCCGGCATCGGCGCTCGATAAACTGCGCACCGGCAAGGCGATTGCCCTGCCCTTCGATTTCACGCCGCTCGATATCGGCATGGCCAAAGGCTTTTTTCAAAAGCACGGGTTGGAGCTCGACATCTCGTCCTTCGCCGGCAGCGCCAAGCTGCAACAGGCGCTCGGCGCCGACGCTATCGATATCGGCCTCGGCTCCGGCCCTGAGTTGGCTTTCGTCGCCAAAGGCAACCCGGTCCTCGGCATTTGCGCTTACGCCGGGCCGGTCAACCTCATGATGGTGGTGCGGCCCAACGCAGGCATCAATTCCATCGCCGATCTCAAAGGCAAGCGCATCAGCGTCTCGACCGTCGGCAGCCTTACCGATTGGGTGACGCGCGAGCTCTCGCGTCAGCAAGGCTGGGGCAATGATGGCATCGTCATCACGCCGCTCGGCACCAATGAAGCGCAGGTCGCGGCCATGCGCGCCAAGGAAACCGATGGTCTCGCCGTCGATCCGGCCGGCGCATTCGAGCTCGAAGAAAAAGGTGTCGGCAAGATCATGGTGCACTATGAGACGGTCGCGCCGGTGTTCATCAATCACGTCAGCTACGCGACCAACCAGCTGATCGCCGACCACCCTGAGCGGATCAAGGAATTCCTCGCCGCCTGGTTCGACACGATCGCCTGGATGAAGGCAAACAAGAACGAGGCGGTGAAGCTCGCCGCGCCGATCATGCACACCTCGATCGAGATCGGCGCGCGCGATTACGACGAGACGATGCCGACTTTCTCCGACACCGGCAAATTCGAGCCGGCAGCGCTCAAAGTACTGGCGCGCTCTTTCGTGCAAATGGGCCAATTGCCGTCAGAGCCGGATATGAGCAAGCTCTATACTGAGAAATTCCTGCCGAGCATCGACAAATAGGGAGAGAGGATATGCCGAGCTATCGCAAGAACGAGGCGCGCGACTGGGCATGGCAGCATCTGAAGGGCTGCGCCAATGTCATCATCCCCTCCTACACCGCCGACCTGAAAGGCCTCAACGAGCGCGGCATCCGCCACGATGTGCGCAAATCTCTGGAGCACGGTTTCGCCGGCACGCTGCTGGTTTCAGAGACTGCGGTCACGCTTTCCGAATATGCGCAGTTCTTCGAATGGTCGAACGATGAGTCGAAGGGCCGGCTGAAGCTCATCCTCCATGCCGCGTTCAACACGCTCGAGGAGAATATCGAGGCGGCGAGGATTGCCGAGGCGAATGGCTGCGAGCTGGTGCTGCTGTCGTACCCGGCGAATTTCTATCCCGAGACCCTCGACGAGATTTACGAATACACGAAGGCGTTCTGCGACGCGACCAATCTCGCGATCCTGCTCTTCCCCGTTCCGCTCTGGGGCTTCTCGCGGCTGCACGCCTCGGACATCCCATCCGCCGTCATCCGCAAGCTCATCGACAATTGCCGCAACATCGTCGCGATCAAGGCCGAGGGCGGCATGCCCTCGATCATGGGCTTCGTCGAATGCCATCGCCTCTTCGGCAAGGAGGTGATCGTCGAGACGCCGCTGTTCGGCGACCTCGTGCCGCTGGCGCAACTCGTGCCGATCCAGTTCACCGGCACCTCGAACACGCATTTCTTCGGCGATGTCGTTCCGAAGGTAATGAACCTGCTTCAGGAAAAGAAATTCGACGAGGCGACAGAGATCTATTGGCGCACGGCGCCGGCGCGTCAGGCGAATGGCGCGGTGAACGCGGCTTCATCGGGCGGCCATTTCCTCAATCGCATGGTCTGGGGCTATGAGGGCTGGCTGCAGGGCTATAACGGCGGGCCGCTGCGCCAACCGACGATGAAAATCCACAGCCAGCAGATGGCGATGCTGCGCGGCGGGCTGACGCGCTCGGGGCTCAAGCCGACCGATTCTCCGGACAAGGATTTCTTTATCGGACGCAACCCCGTCGAGACGGTGGCCGCAGGCAAGCGCGCCGCGGCGGAATGATCAGCTCAATCCCCTCGACGCCGCTCATGTGAAGGCGCGGATTTTCCACGGGATGAAATAGCGCTCGGCCCAGTTGACGCCGCGATTCAAGAGGATCGCGAGCACGGCGATGACGATGAGCGGCGCGAAATATTTCGCCAGCGACAACGTCTCGCCATAGAACTGGAACATGTAGCCGATGCCGGTCGCGACAATCAGCAACTGGCCGACGATGATGCCGACGAGCGCCCGACCGACGGCGATGCGCAAACCCGCCATGATGTAGGGCAGCGACGACGGCAGCACGACGTTGTAGAGGATCTCGCGCTTGCTGCCGCCGAGCGAGCGCGCCACCTCGACCAGGAAACTGTCCGCTTCCTTGGCGCCGGCTTCGACGGTCAGGAGCTGCGGAAAAACTGCCGAGATGAAGACGAAGATGATCAGCGTCAGATTGCCGACGCCGAACCAAGCGATGAACAGCGGCAGCCACGCAATATTGGGGATCGACCAGCCGACGAAGATATAAGGATCGAGCACGCGCGCCGCCGGCCGGAAGATGCCGAGCAGCAACCCGACCGCCGTACCGACGATGAAGCCGAGGACGAGACCGATCGCGAACGGCCAGATCGTGGCCAGGGTCGCGTAGACCAGCTCGCCCGAAGCGGTCAGCGCGATGAAGGCGACGAACACGGCGGCTGGCGCCGGCAGGATCACTGGCGGCACGTTCATGCTGATCACCTGCCAGAGGATCAGGAAGCCGATACCCGACAGCACCAGCATCGCCGCGGTGCTGCGGCCGATGGCGGCGAGAAGCGCCGCCACGTCGCCCGGCTTCTTTGGCTTCGCGGGCCCTTTGAGTTTTGTTAGCCCGGGCGGAAGCGAGGATTGGCTCATAGCTCCTCCTTGATGCTCTGCCAGGCGACGTTGCGAAGCCGGGCGAATTCAGGCTCCGCCCGCGCGTCGTAACTGAAACGCGGCCGCGGCAAGTTCACCTCGAGCACTTGTTTGATGCGGCCCGGACGGCGGCTCATGATCACGACACGATCGGAGAGATAGATCGCCTCGTCGAGATCGTGCGTGATGAAGAGCACGGTGCTTTTGACCCGCGCCCAGAGCGACAGCAACTCGTCCTGCAGCACCGTGCGGGTCTGTGCATCGAGCGCACCGAAAGGCTCGTCCATCAGCAAAATCTCGGGTTGGCGCACCAGCGCACGCGCCAGCCCGACACGTTGCTGCATGCCCCCCGAGAGCTGATGCGGGTAGTAGCGCTCGAAACCGGCGAGGCCGACGAGCGTCAGCGTCGCGGCGATGCGTTCGCGCTCCTCGCCCACGAGCTTCGAGCGATGGGCCTGGAGCTGAAGACCGAGCGCCACATTGTCGAAGATCGATTTCCAGGGCATGAGGCCGATCCCCTGAAACACCATCGACATCTTGGGGCTGGGCCCGGCGAGCAGCTCGCCATCGATACGGATCGCGCCTCCCTCGTCTGGGGGCACGAGCCCAGCCGCCATGCGCAAAAGCGTGGTCTTGCCGCAGCCGCTCGGCCCGACGACCGTCACGAAGCGGCCGCTATCGACGGTCAGCGTGAAGTCGTCCAGCGCGACGAGCGAGCCGCCGGCCGGACTTGGATAACTCTTCCGGACCTTGGCGAAATCGAGTTCACGCATGAGCCGAGCGGATCAGCGGATCAGCCCTTGTGGTACCAGTCCGGCGTATCGGGCAGGTCCGGCACGCCCTTTACCACGCCCATTTTGTCGAGCGCGGCTTTGAGCGGGCCTGTATCGAAGATGTCGGCGGGCTTCGACAGATTCTCGTTCGGCTTGTCGTTGCGAATCTGGAAGAACAGGTCCATGACCTTCTGGGTCGCCGCTAGGTTCACGCCGCCATTCACCGAAAAATAGCCGCCGTCGCGGAAGGCCCGCCAACCCTCCTCGAGCTGCTTCTCGTCTATGCCGCTGTTGGTGAAGATCGCGGCCGCCGGCTTCACCCAGGACTGCGCGTCGTCATTCCATTGCCGCATGATATCGAGCATCATCTCCACATAAGCGACCGCCGTCGGCTGATGATCCTTCAGCCATTCGCTGCGCGCGACAACGACGAGCCGCGGCACCGGCGGCGTATATTTCGCCGTGTGCGGCACGAGGACGTGAATGGTCTTGGTGAAGCCCTTGGCTTCGGCCTGGATTGCGCCGAGATGCGACAGGCTGCCGACCTGGACGCGGCCACTGTCGAGCGCTTGCAGGTTCGGCCCGTCGCCACCGCCGACCGCGAACCAGTGGTAGGCGTCCGGCGCGAGACCTAAGCCCTGCACCGCCATCTGCGCGTTGAAGCGCTGCGCGCCGGCGAGCGAGGCGACGCCCCAGCTCTGGCCCTCCGCGTCCTTCATCGTCTTGTACTTGTTCTGGCCCCATACCTCTTCATCGCCATAAGGCGTCATGACCATGAGGATCTTGATCTTGGCGCCGGATTGGATCGACCCCATCGTCGCGATGATGTCGCTCGTCGCGAGGTCGGTGTTGTTCGTCACCACCGCCTGAATGCGCTCCGGTCCGCCGCCGGCGAGGTCGGCACCGAGTTTGAGATCGAGCCCGTGTTTTTGCGGCGCGCCCATCGCAATCGCCATCCGGTCATAGACGACCGGCGGGTCCGGGATCGGCTCGAGTTCGGTCACGGTGACCGGAAGTCCCGCTGTGTTCGCCTGCGCCCGAGCGGGCGCCGCCCCAGCGGCAAATGCCGCGGCAGCCAGAACGGCAACGACGGCGACGCGCGGATGAGTGATGGTGCGAAACATTCCACGACCTCCCTGATGCGGTCTTTTTCTCGGCGCCCGAAGGCACCCCGCATAATAGCTAGAGCGGAAGCGGACATTCAAATGTCAGGATCGCCTTACGTCAAAAGTGCGTCCGGACGACAGAAATGCATCCGGCGGCGTTGTGCGCAACCCATCGCGCGTGCCATCGGCTAGGCAGGCGAGGACGCGAAACAAATCGCGAGATGCGCATCGAGATTCGGATGAGGCGATACGCGCGAATCGATCGCGTACCCTCCCCCGTATGCCCGCGCTTTAGTTCTCGCCTCTGCACATCGAGATTTTTCCCTAAGTAGGATTTACGGCTTGCGCCGCGCGACCCGATCGTGTCAGGATTTTGCCACACAAAAAACAAGTTCATTCGCGCCAGCCACTCGGATGGGGCTGTCGCCGGTTTGCACCCGCTTCTCTCGGAAGAAGGAATTCGCCGATGTCAAAAATCCTGCACGCTGCACCGACTGCCGACGTGATCCAAGCGATTGTATTCGCGGGACTGATCACGCTCGTCGGTTTTGTGACGTACCTAAGAGTGTAGCCCTACCGCTCCGCGTCGCCGAGCGCTCGGCGAGTTGAGCGCCGAGGGCCCGCGGCTCCGTCCTTCATCGCAAATCAATGTCGCTCGGCGCGCGTCGCCGAGGCGAATCCGTACGACCTTACCTTTTTTGGATGCGTGGGAATGGCGAAGTATTGGTGCCGATTTTTTGATCGGAACGAACAATTGATGAAAGCCGAGCGTGTGGTTGCGCTCGACGATGAGAAAGCGATCGCCAATGCGCGCGGCGCGGCGCCGATTGGAACCGCGCGCTTCCAGGTGTGGCGCAATGTAAATTTCGTCTACGAAGAGAACGTCGTGCTGCGACGCGCCGCCCAGGGCAGCGATCACGCTTCGCGATCGAGCGAGTGGATGATCGGGACGGCGCTCAGCGGCATCGCGCGACTATCGTCGTCGCGCTGATCGCGCGTGCGAGCCCGCTTTAGGGACGCAACTCCGCCGGCTTCTTCTTGCTGCGTGGTGCTGCCGCCGACGCCTTCGTTGTTTGCTTGCGAGGCTTTTTGACGGGGCTCGCGGTCGGCGACGAATCGGCGGCGGGCGACGCTTGGTTCGCGGTGACCTCGTGCTGAGCCTGCTGCCAATGCTCGCGTTCTCGCCCCTCGGGACGGCCTTCGGCCTCCCAAATCGCATAGGCCCGCTCTTGGATTCGCTGTTCGCGATCTTCCGTCATGTCTGTCGATCGTCCTTTATTGCCGTAAAGCATGCTGCTCGGGAACTATGACGACATTCCCATAGACGGTTTAACATTTCGTACGGCAGGCGAAGAATCTGGCCTATTGCCGCAGGTTGGCATGCGGCGTCGCTCAAGCTTCGCGCAGGCTTGCACCCTCTCGGCAAAAAGAAGGCGTGGGGCCGGACGCGCGCTAATCGCCTTTGACCGATAGCTCCATCGGCAATTCGATCGCGAGACTGCGGCGCTGCGCTTCACGATAGGCAAGCTCCGCCACCGCCAGATCCTGCAGCGAGGCGCCGACAGAGCGGAACATCGGCTGTTTTGCCGCGCGCAGACGATCGTCGACAGCGCCCATCATCAGATCGTTGAGCGAGACGAATTTCTCTTCGAAATGGACGCCGGCATCACGCGCCGTGCGGAAACAGCCGGTTTCCTCCATCACCTCGCCCGGCATATCGGCGACGATGAAATCGCTGCGCTCGATCGCCGCCTTGTCGATCTCGATATGCTCGGGCAGGGTCGCGCCGATCGAGGCGACGAGCATCTCCGGCGTCAGCCACGCGCCCTCGAACACGGGCTTGCCGTCGAGGGTGCGGGTTGCACCAACGACAAGCGTCGCGCCTTGCACCGCATCTTTCGCCGAGGCCACCGCTTTCACCGGCACGCCCAGCTCCGCCGTGAAGCTTTGCGCGAAGGCTTGGCGGTTCTTCGCCGTCGGGCTGAAGACGCGCATCTCCCTGATCGGCCGCACCGCAGCGACCGCGCGCGCATGCGACTGCGCTTCGCTGCCGCTGCCCAGCATGGCGACGACCGCCGGCCCCTGCGCCGCCATCCGATCGATCGCCACCGCCGTCGTCGCCGCCGTGCGCAGCGCCGTGATGCTGCGTCCGTCGAGCATGGCGAGCAGCGCGCCGGTTTCCTGATCGAAAAGCGTGATCATGTAGCGGACGGTCTTGCTGCGCGGAAAGCAGAATTGCTTCGTGCCCATCACCGAGCCGCCGGGCAGCACACCGGTCAACGTGCGCATCCAAATGCCTTTGCCGCGCGCCAGGGTCCGCGGCGGGCCGGCGAAAGGCGGATGCTCGACCGAATAGACCTCGCGCAGCTTGCCGATCATCGCCGGCCACGCCAGCACGTCTTTGATTGCCTGTTCGGGGACAAATACCGGACGGCTCATACCTGCCTCGCGCCATTTTGCATTCGCGCATCATTCAACGCAGACATAAAGCCAAGGGTCAAGACGCGCGGCGCCAAGCCATTGGCGTGCGCTGCAAACCAATCGGCACGAGTGATGCGCCCCGCGCTTTTGCATGGTATTGAGATTGCGCGAAGAGAAATCTCGATCTCGGCCTCGTTCAGGAACCAGCGAAACGACTCCCATGACCTCGATCCGCATTTTCATTGCCGCCGCCCTTGCCCTCACCTTCGCCAATGGCGCCGATGCCGATCCGGTGACGATCCGCACCGGCTGGGTCGTCGCCACATCCGGCTATACGCCGCTCCAGCTCGAAAAGAAGGATCTGCTGAAGCATTACGGCAAATCCTACGTGATGGAGCCGCAGCATTTCCAAGGCACGGCGCCGCAGCTCACCGCCTTTGCCGGCGGGCAGATCGACATCGCGACGATCGGCTATTCGACCATTGCCCTCGCCATCCTCAATGCCAAGATGGACGACATCCGCATCGTCGCCGATGGTTTCCAGGACGGCGCCGACGGCTATAGCAGCACTGCGTTCATGGTCCGCAACGACGGCGGCATCGCCAAAGTCGAGGACCTGAAAGGCAAGGTCGTCGCCAGCAACGGCTTCGGCGGCGCCTATGATGTCGGCATGCGCTCGATGCTGCGCAAGCGCGGGCTCGAGGACAAGCGCGACTATTCCGTCATCGAATCCGATTTCGCGCATATGAATGCCGTGCTGCTGGAGCGCAAAGCGTCGCTGACCATCGGCTCGATGCCGTTCCTGCTCGATCCCGAGATGCAGGCGAATGCGCATACGCTCTTCACCCTGCGCGACGCGATGGGCCGCACGCAGATGATCGTGCTCGCGGCGCGGCAAGGCTTCCTCGACAAGAACCGCGCCGCGCTCAACGATTTCTTCGAGGACATGCTGACCTCGCTGCGCTGGTTCCACGATCCGAAGAACCATGACGAAGCGGTCGCCATCGTCGCGCGGGTGACGAAACAACCGGCCGAAAGCCTCGGCAAATATCTCTGGACCGACAAGGACTTCTATTACAACCTCGACGGCCTGCCCGATCTTAATGCGCTGCAGAACAACATCAACGCGCTGCACGATCTCGACATGATCAAAGGCGAGGTCGACGTAAAGAAATACGTCGATTTGAGTTTCATCATGGAAGCCGCGAAACGGCTCAAGCCGTAGTCCACAGCAGGGAGAAATAATATGCGCGTCGCAAGGATCCTGGTTGCCGTTTCGGCTTTCGCGTTGCTCGCCGGCGGCGCGAGCGCCGATCCCGTGAAAATCCGAGCCGGCTGGAGCAATACGCCGACGGCGATGGCGCCGATCATCTTCGCCAAGCCGGAGCTCGCGCAGCATCTCGGCAAGACCTATACGATGGAGCCCGTGCATTTCGTCGGCTCGGCGCCCGAGATCACGGCGCTGGCGAGCGGCGATCTCGACATCGCGACGCTCGCCCCCTCTTCGATGGCTTCGGCGATCGAGAACGCGCATATGACCGACATGCGCGTCATCGGCGATGAGAATCAGGACGGTGTCGAGGGCTGGGCGACCAGCCTATTCTTCGTGCAGAAGGACAGCCCGATCAAAACGGTCGAAGACCTCAAAGGCAAAGTCCTCGCCTCGAACGCGATCGGCGGCGGTCTCGACATCGGCATCCGTGCGATGCTGCGCAAGCACCATCTCGACGACAAGCGCGACGTTACCATCATCGAAGGTCAGTTCCCGACGTTGCTGCCGATGCTCGCCGAGCAAAAGGCCGAACTCGTCGCCGCCGTGCCGCCGTTCAGCTTCATCGGCGAAGCCAAGGGCAATGTGCGCACGCTCTTCACGCTGCGCGACGCGATCGGTACATCGGAATTCATCTTTGACGTCGCGCGCAAGCCCTTCATCGACAAGAACCGCGCCGCGCTGGTCGATTTCACCGAGGATTGGATCCGCGCCGAGCGCTGGTACCTCGATCCCAAGAACCACGACGAGGCGGTGAAGATCATCGCCGATTTCACCAAGGTGCCGGCGTTGAGCTGGCAGGATTGGGTCTTCACCCACAAGGACGTCTATCGCGACCCCGACCATCGCGCCAATCTCAAGGCGCTGCAAGAAACGCTCGACATCCAGCAGCAGCTCGGTATCCAGAAGACGCATATCTACGTCACGCAATACGCCGATAACAGCCTGGTCGACGACGCTGCGAAGCGGATTCAATAAGCCCAAGCGGCGCTGCGCCTATTCCGTCGCCGCCTACTCTGTCAACCACTGCCTCATCGCGACGCTCGTCTCCCACGGCCGCTCCATGGTCGTGAGATGGCCGCAATCCTCGATGACCTGCAGCCGCGCGCCGGGGATGAGCGACGCGATATCTTCGTTCCAGTGCAGCAGCGTCATCTGATCCTGACGGCCGCAAATCACCACCGTCGGGCAGGCGATCTTCGGCAGGTTCGGCCGATTGTCGGGCCGGCCGATGATGGCGCGTTGCTGGCGCAGGAAGGCGTCTTTACCGACCCGCTCGGTCATCGCCATGACCTCCTCGGTCAGCGCCTTATCGCTCAAGCGATCTGGGTGGATGAAAAGCGGCAAAAGCCGCGGCGTCACGCCTTTGAAATCGCCCTTCTCGGCAAGGTCGATGAGGTCGCGCCGCCGCCGGCTCTGTTCCGGCGTATCGGCCATGGCGCTGGTATCGAGCAGCGCCAGCCGCTCCACCCGCTCCGGCGCCTCGCGCATGATCGCTTGCGCGACGTATCCCCCCATCGACAGCCCGGCCAGAGCAAAGGGTCCCGGAGGTGCTTCAGCGAGGACGCGCTGCGCCATCGCGGTCATGGAATCGTCATGTGTGACATTGGCAATCCAAGGCTCGGCTATATCGGCGAGGTCTTCGACCTGACCGCGCCAAAGCGCCGCATCGCAGAGGAGACCGGGGATAAGGACCAAGGGAAGCTTGTTAATCATAGCTTAACCATAATTCGCGATGCTCAAATCGCTAGGGTCGAAAGTAGGTAAAGACGCGTAAAGCGGCGAAATAGATTGACTTTGCGACCTTCACGCCCAGATAAAGGGGCGTATCCCTACAACAACAAACGAGAAAAGCATATTTCCGTATGAGTTTTGAAGATCTGGGCCTCTCCCCTGAGGTCTTGAAGGCGGTCGCAGACGCAGGTTACACCGCGCCGACCCCTATCCAGGAGCAGGCCATACCCTACGTGCTCATGGGACGCGACGTACTCGGATGCGCCCAAACCGGCACCGGCAAGACCGCCTCTTTCACCCTTCCCATGATCGACATCCTTGCCGCGGGCCGTGCCCGGGCCCGGATGCCCCGCTCGCTGATCCTTGAGCCGACCCGCGAACTCGCGGCGCAAGTCGCCGAAGCCTTCGACGTCTACGGCAAGTATCACAAACTCGACCAGGCGTTGCTCATCGGCGGCGAAAGCTTTGC
Source organism: Allostellaceae bacterium (assembly GCA_035552195.1). Taxonomy (GTDB): domain Bacteria; phylum Pseudomonadota; class Alphaproteobacteria; order ATCC43930; family CGMCC-115725; genus CAIKMD01. The sequence goes on from DASZLU010000055.1 coordinate 44,515, forward strand.
CGATCAGGAACGTAAGCTCGATCGCGGCGTCGACGTGCTGATCGCGACGCCCGGTCGACTGATCGATCTCTACGAGCGCGGCAAGATCCTCTTGAGCGACGTGAAGATTCTCGTCATCGACGAAGCCGATCGCATGCTCGATATGGGCTTCATCCCCGATGTCGAGCGCATCGTCGGCCTGCTCTCGAAGATCCGGCAGACACTGTTCTTCTCGGCGACGATGCCGCCGGAGATCCGCCGTCTCGCCGACGCTTTCCTGATGAATCCCAAAGAGGTCACCGTGGCGCCGCCGGCTTCGACTGCGACCACCGTGACGCAAGGGCTGACGATCGTCGGCGAGATGGGCAAGCGCGAAGCTTTGCGCCGTCTTATCCGCAGCGAAGACGTCAAGAACGCGATCATCTTCTGTAACCGCAAGCGCGATGTCGATGTGCTCTTCCGCTCGCTGACGAAGCACGGCTTCGACGCGGCGGCGCTGCATGGCGACATGCCGCAATCGAAACGCACCGAGACGCTCGAGCGCTTCAAGAACAGCGAGATCCGACTGCTCGTCGCGAGCGATGTCGCGGCGCGCGGGCTCGACGTTCAAGGCATGTCGCACGTCTTCAATTTCGACGTGCCGATCCATGCCGAAGACTACGTCCATCGCATCGGCCGTACCGGCCGCGCCGGACGCGAAGGCCGCGCCTTCACCTTGGCAACGCCGGAAGACGGTCGTTTCGTCGAGGCGATCCAGCAACTGATCGGCAAGCCGATCCCCAGCGTCGAGATTCCCGGCATCGAGACCGAGACATTCGCCGAGGGCGATGAAGCCCCGCGGGGCCGTGGGCGCGGTGGCCGTGGCAGCCGGAACCGCCGCGGCGGCAGCAAGTCCGAGGGCCGTAGCGGTCATCGCGAAGAGCGGCCGCAGGCGGCAAAACCCGCCCGTGAACATCGCGAGCATCACGAACCGAAAGAGCACCACGAACCAAAAGAGCATCGCGAGCACAAAGAGCACCGTGAGCCCAAGCGCGAACCTGCCCGTGCTACTGCCAAAGAGCGGCCTGCGGCCAAAGAGCGTGCGGCTTACGCGCCGATTACCATGAACCCCGACGCAATGGACCAGGCGTTGCCCAGCAACGTCACCAAGCTGCCGCGCCGCGATCGTCAGCACGACGACCATGACGACGACCGCCGTGTCGTCGGCTTCGGCGACCACATGCCGGCCTTTCTTGGCCGTAGCGCGGCCCGCCGCACGGTCTGAACACCGCAGCGTCTAAATTTTTGGGGGCTAAACCCCTGCGGGGAGCCGACATCTAGCGTCGGCTCAATCCCCCGCTATGATGCGCCAATCACAGGGACGGCGCACCATGAAGACGATTTTCATCATGATGAAATGCGAGCTCGGCAAAGCGTACCGCGTTGCCGAGGCCGCAGTTGAAACCATCGAGCAGGTCTCCGAGGTCTATTCGGTCTCGGGCCAATACGACCTGATGATGAAATGCTATCTGCCGGATGATATGGATACCGGCCATTTCGTCGTCGAGCATCTGCAGAAGCTCGCGGGCGTCCGCGACACCTTCACCATCTCTGCCTACAAAGCATTCACCCAGGATAAAGCGTGAGCGATAAACACGTCGTCATCGTCGGCGCGGGCCATGCCGGCGGCCGCGCCGCCGAAGCGTTGCGCGCCGCGGGCCATACTGGCCGCGTCACGCTGGTCGGCACCGAGACGCATCCGCCTTACGAGCGCCCGCCGCTGTCGAAAGAGCTGCTCGCCGGCGCTATCGAGCACGCCAAGACTTACCTCTATCCCGAAGCGTTCTATGCCGAGAAAGACATCGCGCTGCGCCTCGGCACGACCGTCGGCGCGATCGATCGCAAAGGCCAGCGCATCGAGCTCGGCGACGGCGACACCATTCCTTACGACGCGCTGCTGCTGACGACCGGTGCGCGGGCGCGCAAGCTGCCGCTGCCCGGCGGCGACGGCAAGCGCGTGTTCTATCTGCGCGATATCGACGACAGCCTGGCATTGCGCGCGAAGCTGACCGACGGCGTGCGGATCGCCGTGATCGGTGCCGGCTTCATCGGCCTTGAAGTCGCCGCCACCGCGAGGAAGCGCGGCGCGCAGGTGACGGTGGTGGAGCTCGCGCCACATCCGCTGGCACGCGTCGCCGCGCCCGAGCTCGGCGAATATCTTGCGACGCTGCATCGCGCCAAAGGCGTCGATCTCCAGACCGGTGTCAAGGTCACCGCGATCGAGGATACCGGCAACGAGCTGCGTATTCTCCTCGATGGTGCTCCGCCGGTGATCGCCGATTACGCCGCGATTGGCATCGGCGCGCAGCCCAACGTCGAGCTCGCGCACGAAGCCGGCATCGAAACGCGCGACGGCATCATCGTCGATCAATTCGGGCGCAGCAGCGATCCCGCGGTCTTCGCCGCCGGCGACGTGACGCGCCATCTCAATCCGTTGCTCGGCCGGCATGTCCGGCTCGAAGCCTGGCAGAATGCGCAGAACCAGGGTATCGCCGTCGCCAAGATCATTGCCGGCGGCGAGCAGGCCTTTTCGGAAGTGCCGTGGTTCTGGACCGACCAGTACGAGACCAATCTGCAGATGGCCGGCGCGCCCGATAAATGGGACCGCGTGATCTTCCGCGGCGAGCCCACCGATCCGGGCTTCACCTTGTTCCAGCTCTTGGACGGCAAAGTGGTCGCGGCAGTCACGGTCAACAATGCCCGCGATATGCGGTTCGGCCGCGCGCTGATCCAGAGTGGGAAAATCGTCGATCCAGCGCTGCTCGGCGACAAAACGACCAAGCTTCAGGACCTGACCCGCTAGCGCTTGCCAAGCGCTATCTTGCACGGCAAATTTGCGCGCTAGCGGGGGATATACAGAGGAATACGATGGCGGAGAATGATAACGGCGAATGGGTCAGCGTCGCCGATAAAGGATCGATCGGCGAAGGCGAGATGAAAGGCGTGACTGTCGGCAACACCGAAGTCGCGCTCTACAATCTCAAAGGCGAGATTTACGCGACCGATAATCTCTGCAGCCACGCTTATGCGTTTCTAACCGACGGCTGGATGGACGGCGAAGAAGTCGAATGCCCGCTGCATGCCGGGCGTTTCGAGATCAAGACCGGCAAGGGCCTCGGCCCGCCGATCCCGTGCGACGTGAAGAGCTTCGCGGTGCGCATCGAGGGCGACAAGATTCAGGTGAAGCTCGGCTGATCCCAGCGCCAAGTCTATCGATGCGAAAACGGCGTCCGATTGGACGCCGTTTTGTTCTTACCGCGGCCGGACATTTCGCGAACGCGCCAAGCAGATATGGTTAACAGATCGAAGCAATTTGGCTCAAATGAAAAGCTTAATTGCTGGAAATCATTTAGGTGTTTCGGCATGGTACGGGCCGTGCCGGTGGTGGTCCGGCTACGAAAAAGCGAAAGGCCGGGTGGCCGTACACTGGGCCTTTCCGAACCAAAGAGAAGCGAGCGGTTTGGCCGCCTCTTCTCTAAAGATCAGTTCCTGGACCCAGGAGATGGCGGCGCCCGGCAGCGCCGCCATCTTCTTTGAAGCGCAAGTCTTCCTTTACCATGTCCCCCTATCACTGAGGGCATGGATGGATCCGCCAAGCTTGCCTTGAGCCGGCCCGACTGGTTCGGCAGCCTCAAGGCGGGCGATTTGCTCGACCGCCGCCGCGTGCTCGTATTGGGCGGCGTGCTGCTCGCGCTTGAGCTCGTCGTTTTCCTTTTCCTGATCGCCGGAACGCATGGCTGGATCGTCGCGCTCGAGCGGCCGACGACCACCGATTTCGCCAGCTTCTATGCCGCCGGCAGCCTCGCCGATTCCGGCGCACCCGCCCTCGCCTATAACGAGGCCGCACATTACGCCGCCGAACAAGCGGCGACGGCGCCGGGCATCGAATATCAATACTTCTACTATCCGCCGGTCTTCCTGCTGATATGCGCGCTCTTCGGCCGTCTTCCCTATATGGCGGCATTCATTGCTTTCGAGGCAGTGACCTTGCTGCTGTGTACGCTCGTCGCGCGGCGTACCGTTAATGAAAAAAGCGCGACGGTGTTGTTGCCGCTGCTCGCTTTCCCGTCCGTGTTCTGGACGATGGGGCTCGGCCAGAACGCGTTCCTCACCGCGGCGCTGTTCGGCGGCGCGTTGTTGTTGATCGATCGCCGGCCGACGCTCGCCGGCGTGCTCTTCGGCCTCCTCTGTTACAAGCCGCATTTCGGCCTGCTCATCCCCGTCGCGCTCGTTGCCGGCAGCCGCTGGCGCGCTTTCATCGGCGCGGCGCTTTCGAGCGCGGCGATGATCGTGCTATCGATCGCGCTATTCGGCTGGCACACCTGGCAGGATTTCCTCACGCTCTCCGCCGGCTCGCATTCGACCTATGAGTCAGGCCGCATCGATCTCTCGGGCTTCGTCACGCTCTTCGGGGGACTGCGTTTGATGAACGTGCCTGCCGATATCGCCTATGCCGTGCAAGGCGTCGGCGCGCTCGCCGCGATCGCGCTGGTCGCGGTGGTGTGGCGCTGCAATCTCAGCCTGCCCGTCCGCGCCGCCGCCCTCGCCGCCGCGACGCTGATCGCCGTGCCGGTCGCGCTGGTCTACGACTTTCTCTTGGCCGGCCTCGCCATCGCCTGGCTGGTTCGTGCCGGACGCGAGAGCGGTTTCCTGTCTTGGGAAAAGGTCACGCTGGCTGCGATTTTCGCGACCCCGCTGCTATCGCGAAATTTCGGTACCGCCACGCATGTACCGCTGGCACAGCTCGCTTTGATCGCGCTGCTGGCGCTGATCGCGCGGCGGGCCTGGCACGAAAGCCACCGTCAAAGAGACAAGGCCCGGCATGAGCCGAGCCCTGTCTCTTCCATCGCGATCTGAGTTACGCGGCAGCCGCGAAGGATTCGGTGCCTTCGGCGCTGCGGCGCCAGGTCGCGAAACCGAGGAGGGCAACACCGAAATTCGCCAAGAGCGTGATCGAGTCGCCGATCAAGCTTGTCTTCTGACCTATGAGGCGGATGATAAATTTTTGTCGTCTGTGACGACTTTGTTGGCGCCGGTAAATCCGAATGAAATCCGCAAAACAAAATGGAAAGCTTGGTTTATGCGGATAAATCGTGATCAACGCGGTAAGGATAATCCACAGGCGCGACTCGCGATCGATGCGCGACTTGTCATGAAGCATCGCGCGAAGCCCATAAAATATGCGAGTCGCGACCATGGAACGAGCGCGACTCGGTATATTTACGTCGCCGAAAGCATCGATATTTGCTAGGTTTCTGCGAGCCTGATGAATGTCGGGCCAAGCAACAAGCCAACGGAGAACACCAAATATGGCCGCTAAAAAGACGGGAAAGACCCCAGCTACCGTCACGTTGAAACATCTCGCCGCGAAGATCGCGGAAGATCACGAGATCGCGAAGAAGCAGTCCGAAGCCATTCTCGGCGACACGGTCGCTCTGGTCGTGAAGCACTTGAAGGGCGGACAACGTATTCGTCTCGCCGGGCTCGGCATCCTCGTGGTGCGCAAGCGCGCTGCCCGTATGGGCCGCAACCCTGCCACGGGCGAGGCGATCAAGATCAAGGCGAGCAAGCGCGTTGCGTTCCGCGCCGCCAAGGAATTGAAGGAAGCGATCTGACCGTTCATCGGTAGGCTTCCCGTCAAGGCCACGAGCCGCCCAAACTCATTTGGGCGGCTCGCTTGGCCTTTTTGCTGTCTTTTTAGGCTGAGACTTCTCTATTTCCCGCGCTGTAGCGCCGCCCAGAGCCGGGCGGGTGTTGCCGGCATGTCGAATTCGCGGACATTCGCCCGGCGCAGCGCATCGACCACCGCATTCATGCAGGTCGGCAGCCCGCCGACCGCGCCCGATTCGCCGGCGCCTTTCGCGCCGATGATGTTGTTCGGGCTGGGCACGCCGCAATCGAAGGCGCGCAGCTCGCGCACCAGATCGGCATGCGGCATCACGTAGTCCATGAAGCTGCCCGCGAGCATCTGGCCGCTTTCAGGATCGTAGTGGCAGTCCTCGCCGAAGACATGGCCGGCGCTGTGGATGATGCCGCCATGGAGCTGGCCTTCCGCGAGCTGATGGTTGATGACGTTGCCGACGTCGTCGACCGCCGTATAGGCGACGATCTCGGCCGCGCCGGTCTCGGCATCGATCTCGACCTCGGCGACATGCGCGCCGCTGGGGAAAGCGCGCCCCGCCGGTACTTCGGCAATCGTGTCGAGCGGATGAGTTGCGCCGCCCGCGTGGCGCCGCACGATCTCCTGCAGCGCGATGGTCTTGTCGGTGCCCTTGACGGTGTACCGCCCGTCCAGGAATTCGACATCGAGCGGAGAGGCTTCGAGCGCCTCGGCTGCCAGCGCCAAGCCCTTCTTCACGATCTCGTCCGCGGCGACTTTGAAGCCGCTGCCCGAGGTCATGCCCGTGCGCGAGCCGATCGCCGCCCCGCCGATGATCGCCGGCCCATCGGGATCACTGGCGCGGACCACCATCTTCGCCGGATCGAGGCCGGTGATGCCGGCGATGAGGTCCGGGAACACCGTCTCATAACCCTGCCCGCTCGCCGTCGCGGTCAGATAAAGCCGCGCGACGCCGCTTGCATCGAACTGGACCGCAACTTGATCCTTGGGCGAGCCGCCACCGCCAGACGGTTCGATAAAGGCGGCGCAACCGATGCCGCGCAGCTTGCCGCGCTTGGCCGCATCCGCCAGCCGCGCCGGGAACTCGCGCCACTTCGACTCTTTCTCCGCGCGATCGATGAGACCCGCAAAATCGGCACTATCCCAGACCACGCCAGTCTGCGTCTTGTAGGGAAACTTCGTCTTCGGAATGAGATTACGCCGCCGCAGCTCGAACGGGTCGATGCCGAGCTTTGCCGCCGCCTCGTCGACCAGGCGCTCGATGACCAGCGCCGCTTCCGGGCGTCCGGCGCCGCGGAAGGCGCTGGTCGGCGCCGTATTGGTCATCACCTGGCGATGCCGCCCGTAGAACGCCTCGACCTCGTACGCGCCCGACGACATGCTCATGCCGTTGGACGTGTTGGTCATGGCGCCGGCCGAGCTGAGATAGGCCCCGCTGTCGCACAGCCATTCGGTCTTGAACGCGAGGAATTTGCCGTCCTTATCAAGGGCGAGCTCGCCGCCGACGCGGATCGCGCGGCCATGGAAATCAGTGAGAAAATCCTCCGACCGCGTCGAGGTCCATTTGATCGGCCTGCCGAGCTTCTTCGCCGCATGCAACAGCAGGGCATTCTCGGGGAAAGGCTGCGTCCGCGAGCCAAAAGCGCCGCCGACATCGACCATATGGACACGCACGCCGTCCGGCTTTACCCCCAGCATCATGGCGAGCGCATCGCGCATGGCGAGACCGCCCTGATTGCCACAGCAGATCTCATAGGTCTGGCGTTGCGGGTCGTACCAAGCCATGACCGCGCGCGGCTCCATCGGCGTCGGCGCGATGCGCGGGCTTTCGATCGTGGCGCTGACGACTGTCGCGGCGCGGGCGAACGCCGCATCGGCCTTGGCCAGATCGCCATATTCGATGTCGAAACACACGTTGCCCGGGATATTCGCGTGCAGCGCCGGTGCGTCCGCGGCGAGCGCTTTCTCGAAGCCGATCACGACCGGCAGGTCTCCGTAATCGATATCGATCAACTCGGCGGCATCGGCCGCGGCGGCGGCACTGGTCGCGATCACCATCGCGACTTCTTCGCCAACATAGCGCACCCGATCGGACGACAGCAGCGGCCGCTCCGGCACCAGTATCTTGCTGCCGCCGCGGCCGGGGAACGGCATCATCGGCGGCACGGTCTTCATGCCGAAATCGGCGACGTCCTTGCCGATGAACACGGCGACGACATCGGGCGACGCCTCGGCCGCGCCCTTATCGAGGCTGCGGATTTTGGCGTGGCCGCGATCGGCACGGCGGAACGCGGCATAAAGCTGCCCAGGCCGGTTGAAATCGGCGCTGTAACGGCCGCCGCCGGTCAGCAACCGTTGATCCTCGCGCCGGCCGGTCTGTTTCGTCGTCATCGCGCCCTCGTCTTTTATTTCGGGAGGCATTTAAGCTGGTGGAACGCCGCGACGCAAAGGCGCAAAGGAGTTTTGCGCGCGTCGCGCGCGAGCCGCTTTGCTATGCTGGCATGGAAAGGGCCTGACATGCCGATCCCTGGGGCCGCGTGCATGAGCACATGACCGACAGCGATCGGCTTAACGCTTCCGCCGAGCCGCATCTCAACCGCGCCGCGCCCGGCGGCAACCGCTCGCAATGGGGCGATTCGATGCCGGCGCATTTCATCAACTACGCGACACCCTGAATCCGCCGCGGCTTGTGGCGGTGGGACGCGCTCTCTAATCTCCCGGCAAAGATCGGGAGGAAAACATTAAAGCCATCGTTATCCGCGAGTTCGGCGGGCCCGAGGTGATGAAGCTCGAGGAGGTACCGACGCCCGAGCCCGGTCCGGGCGAGGTCGTGATCAAAATCGCCGCCGTTTCGGTCAACCGCACCCTCGACTGCATCGCACGCGCCGGAAAATACCCACGCCCCATCAAACTGCCGCATGTTCTGGGCGTCGACCCGGTCGGCACGGTGGTTGCCATCGGCGCCGGGGTCGCCGAGCGCAAGGTCGGCGATCGGGTCGCCATGACGTTGCATCTCGGCCGGCCCGGCGCGCCGCTCAACCTCATCGGCATCGATCGCTGGGGCGGCTACGCGGAAAATCTGAGCTTGCCCGTCGAGAATACGTACCTCCTGCCCGAAGGACTCGACTTCAACACGGCCTGCGTCGTCGCGCGGCATGCGCCGCTGGCGCACAACATGCTGCGCAACAAGGCGAAGCTGCAATCCGGCGAATTTGTCCTGGTGATGGGTGCCTCAGGCGGGCTCGCCAGCTTCATCGTCCAGATCGCCCGGCATCTCGGCGCGCACGTCATCGCCGCCGCCGGCACCGATCACCATGTCGAGGTCGCGCTGGGCCTCGGCGCCGAGCACGGCATCAATTATCGCAAGCAGGATCTGACCGCGGAGGTGCTTAAACTTACCGGCGGCAAGGGCGCGCAAGTCGTGTGCGAGAATATCGGCGATCCTGAGCTGTTTCCAAAAGCCTTTGCTTCTATCGCGATGCGTGGCCGCCTCGTCACCGCCGGCGGTCACGGCGGCGGGGTCGTCCCGCTGCACATCTTCAATCTCTACGCCAAGAACACGACGATCTACGGCACGACCGAACAGACGCATGAGGATATGATCGAGAGCCTCAAAGCCGCGGCCGACGGGCATTTGAAGGCGCTGATCGATCAGGTCCTGCCGCTGTCGGAAGCGGTGCGCGCGCATCAGATCATCGAAGGCCGCACCGGCACCGGCAAAGTGCTGCTGACGGTCGATTGACCCAGGGAACTCACGCTGAGGAAACATGAAGGCTATCGTCATCCGCGAATTCGGCGGCCCCGAGGTGATGCGGGTCGAAGAGGTCCCGACGCCTGATCCCGGTCCAGGCGAGGTGCTGGTTCAGGTCGCCGCCGTCTCGGTCAATCGCACCCTCGATATCATCGTGCGCAACGGCAAATACGCGCGGCCGGTGAAGCTGCCGCATGTGCTGGGCGTCGATCCGACCGGCACGGTTGTTGCCACCGGTCCGGGCGTGAAAAACCGCAAGCTCGGGGATCGCATCTGCATCTCTTCGCGCCGCGTGGTGCGCAAACCGGGCGAGCCGATGCACATGCTCGGCATCGACAGCTGGGGCGGCTACGCGCAATATGTCGCGCTGAACGAAGACGTCACCGCGTTGGTCCCGGACGGGATGGATTACCCCACTGCGTGCATCGTCGCGCGGCATGCGCCGCTCGCCTTCAACCAGGTGCGCAGCAAGGCGCAGCTCAAGGAAGGCGATTGGGCGCTGGTCATGGGTGCCGCCGGCGGTCTCGGCAGCATCATCGTGCAAGCCGCCGCGGTATACGGCGCGAATATCATCGCCGCCGCCGGCGCCGATGAGCGCGTCGAAGCCGCGAAGAAGCTCGGCGCGCAACATGGCATCAACTACCGGACGCACAATTTGACGGAAGAGGTCAAGAGGATCACCGGCGGGCGCGGCGTCGATGTCGTCTTCGAGAACATTGCCGATCCCGAGCTTTTCCCGAAGGCGCTCGCTTCGCTCCGGCGGGGCGGCAAGCTCTTCACCGCCGGCGCGCATGCCGGGCCGATCGTGCCGCTCAACGTCAGCACGCTCTACATGAACGAGATCAGTATCATCGCCGGCACCGGCCATACCAACGAGGATGTGGCGGCCGCGCTCGATGCCGCGGCGCACGGCAAGCTGACGATGCTGATCGACCGCGTCATGCCTTTGTCGCAAGCGGCCGAGGCGCATCGCCTCGTCGAATCGCGCAAGATCACAGGCAAGGTTTTGCTCACCCCCGATGAAGCGCTAGGTTGAGCCGAACGAGGAGGACACGGCGATGATCAACAAGGTCTCGATCGACGCACCAGGCGGCAAGATGGAGGTGATCCTCGGCATTCCCGACGGCGCCGGCCCCTTCCCGACCGTGGTGGTCTGCCACCATCGCTGGGGGCTCGACAAATTCACCGAGAGCGTGGTCCAGCGCCTTAACGAGAACGGCCACATCGCCGGCGCGCCGAGCCTTTATCACCGCCGCCCCGCGGGCGAAGACACCGCGGAATCGATGAAATACCTCGACGATGAAGATATCATCGGCGATATCCGCGTCACCACGGCCTTCCTGCAAAAACAAGCCAACGCGAAGCAGGGCAGCGAAGGCATCGTGGGCCATTGCATGGGGGGCCGGCACTCCTTCCTCGGCGCGACCGCGCATCCGTTCAAAGCCTCGGTCATGCTGTATGGCGGCGGCGTCAATCATTCGCGCAACGGCAAGGCCGCGCCGCTGTCGCGCGCCCGCAGCATCGAATGCCCGATCCTCGGCTTCTTCGGCAAGGACGACAAAAATCCAAGTCCGGCCGATATGGCCGAGATCGACGCGCAACTGACGCAACTCGGCAAGCAGCACGAGTTCCACGCCTATGACGGCGCGGGCCATGCCTTTCAGAACTTCACCGACGAGCGCTATCGCCCGGAAGCCTCCGAAGACGCTTGGCGCCGCTATCTCGCCTTTTTCAAGGAAACACTTTGACGCACGCCGACATCGCTAACGTCAACGTCACCGAAATCATCGTCTCTCAGATCCGCGGCATCGATCCGAAGAAGCTCCCCGCCGACGTCCTCGAGGCAGCGCGGCACTCACTGCTCGATTGGTGCGGCATTGCCATCGCCGGCGCGACGGAGCCGTTGGTCCTCAAGCTGATCGAGGAAGCGCGCGAGCAAGGCGGAAATCCGTTTTGCACGGTGATTTATCACGGCGAGCGCACTTCGCCGGCTTATGCCGCGCTGATCAACGGCTCGGCCGGCGACGCGCTGGATTTTGCGGACTCCAATCTCGCCATGCGCGGCCACACCACGCCGGCCACCGTTGCGACGGCGCTCGCCGTCGGCGAGTGGAAGGATATTTCCGGCCTCGACCTGCTCGGCGCCATCGTCGCCGGTGTCGAGACTGGATGCCGCGTCGGCACGCTGGTGAATTTCCCATTCTTGAAGAAAGGCTTTCATCCGACCGGCAATCTCGTGCCTTTTGCCGCCACGGCCGCTGCGGCGCACATCCTGGGTCTGTCGCCGCAGCAATGGACGCATGCACTTGGCGTCGCGGCAACCCAGGCCGCTGGCCTGCTCGCCTCAGGCGGCACGATGTCGAAGCCTTTCCATTCCGGCAAGGCGGCGACCAACGGCGTGCTCGCCGCCAACCTCGCCAAGCGCGACTGGATCGCGCGCGCCAACGCGATCGAGGCCAATGACGGCTTCATCGAGACGCATGCCGCGGGCGCCCATGTCGACCGGCTGCGCGCGGCGGAAGGCCGGTTCTTTATCCTCGATACGCTCTTCAAGGCGCATGCCGCCTGTCAGCTCACGCACAGCACGATCGAGAACATGCTGGAGCTGAAGAACACGCAAGGCGTCACGCCGGCGAATGTCGAGCGCATCGACGTGACGGTGCCGCCGACCTTCCTCACGGTGTGCAACATCCAGGAGCCGAAGACCGGGCTCGAAGCGAAATTCAGCTTGCGCGCGGTCTCGGCCATGGCGCTGCTCGGCGACGACACGCACGACATTGCCGCCTACAACACACAGCGCGCCAATAGCCCCGAGCTCATCCGCTTGCGCGATCGCGTCCACGTCTCGGGCAGCGACAAGCTAAGCGGCGGTGTCGCCATCGCCAACGTCCAGCTCACCGACGGCCGCCAGCTCACCGCGACCAACGATTGCTACAAGCCTATCAACAATCTGCCGAAGCAGCGCGAAATCGTGTCGGCGAAATTCGTGCGCCTGGTCGCACCGGTACTCGGCCGCGACCGTGCCGAGAGGCTGCTGAACCAAATCCTCACCGTCGACACGCTTTCTTCGGTGCGCCAGCTCATTCCTCTCACCCTGAAACAAGGTTAAACGATGAGCCGCATTTTCGGCCCGATCCGCCAGATGGCCTATGTCGTGCGCGATATCGAGCCGGCAATGCGCCATTGGACTGAGGTGATGGGCGTCGGCCCGTTCTTTTATCTGCAGGACCATACGGCACCCAATTCGACTTATCGCGGCCAGGCTTCGAGCCTGAAGCTCAGCATCGCTTTCGCGCAATGCGGGCCAATGCAGATCGAATTGCTGCAGCCTTTGAACGATGCACCGTCACTGCTGAACGATTTCCTCAAAGCGGGCCGCGAAGGCCTGCAGCATGTCGCCTTCTGGACGACGACCTTCGATGCGGATATCGAGCGCTACCAGAAACTCGGCTACAAGCTGGTGCAGACCGGCGGCATGGCCGGTCCCAATAACGGCAACGCGTTCTTCGAAGCCGATGGCTATCCCGCCGTCGCGCACGCGATCGAGATCTCGGATATCAGCGGCACCAAGGGCCAGATGTTCCGCCGTATCGCCGAGGCGGCCGAAGGCTGGGACGGTAGCGACCCGATCCGCAAACTGAATTAAGCAGGGCCCAAATCCGATGGAAGCAAAGCAGGCGCTCTTCATCGCGCGCGGCAGAGTCTCGCTCGAACCCGTGACGGTCGGCGAGCCGGACGAGAACCAGCTTCTCGTCGAGACGCTCTACACCGCGATCAGCCCTGGCACCGAGCGCGCCTTCCTGCTCGCCGAGCCGAACACGATCACGCAGCGCAAAGGCTTCCCCTTCCCGCCCGGCTATTCGAATATTGGCCGCGTCGTTTCGGTCGGGAGCGCGGTCACGCATTTCGAGCCTGGCGACCGCATCGCGACGCGGGTGCCGCATGTCAGCCACTACCTCATCCCCGAGACGCTCGGCCCCGGCGAAGTCGCGCCGAAATACCGCGAGCAATTCCGTTCACCGATCGCGCCGGAAGCGCCAGCCATTGGGCTGCACTACCTTTGGAAGCTGCCCTCCGATCTCGGCGAAGCGAAGCTCAAGGAGAGCGCGCCGTTCGGCATCGTCAGCGTCGGCGTCACGGGCGCGCGCTACGGCAAGATCGATCTCGGTGAATCGGTCCTGGTGATCGGCCTTGGCCCCGTCGGGCTCTACGCAGCGCAATGCGCGCGCATCGCTGGTGGCTTTCCCGTACTCGGGCTCGATCCGGTTGCAGCGCGGCGGGATCTGGCGCTGAAGCTGGGCGTCGATGCCGTCTACGCCACGCCCGATGAACTGGCGACAGGCCATCCGCTGATAGCCGGCAACGCGCCGCGCGTCGTCATCGAGGCAACCGGCAAGCCGGACATCGCGAACCTCGCTTTCAAGCTCTGTGGCCGCAACGGCCGTGTCGTTCTGCTCGGTTCGTCGCGCGGCATGACACCCAACGTCGATTTCTATACCGACGTCCATCGCAAGGGCCTCACGATCATCGGCGCGCAGGTCCTCACCCGCCCGACCCTCGACAATTCCGACGGTCGCTGGAACGCCTGGGACGAGGCGTCGCTCACATTGCGGCTCATCGCCAGCGGCCGGCTCGATACGCGACCACTGATCGAACACGAATTTCCGGCGACGCGCGTCGCCGACGCCTACCGCCTGATCGAGGATTCGCCCGAAACGCTGGGTGTGCTATTGAACTGGCAGAAATGATCGAATGGCGGCGTGCGTTGTTCGCGCCGATAAATAAGGGGGGAGTGATGCGCAAGGTCAGCGATAACCGGTGGGCCGTCGTCGTCGGTTGTTTCATTGCCTTGATGGCCAATAACGGTGTCATCAGCAATTTCACCTTCTCGGTGTTCCTCAAGCCCATCACCGAAGAGCTTAACTGGAACCGCGCGACCATCACCTCGGCGATGTTCCTGGCCGGCGTGATCGCCGCTTTCGTTACGCCGGTGGTCGGCAAGCTGATGGATATCTTCAGCGTTCGGCGCGTCGCCCTGCCCGGCATCGTGCTCTATGCCGGCATCTTCGCCTGCTTCTCGCTGCTGCAACCCTCGCTGCTGATGCTCTACACGATCGCCGGAACCGCCGCCCTGGCCGGCCATGTGCAGACGCCGATGGGCTATTCCAAAGTAGTCTCGACCCGGTTTGAAGAGTATCGCGGCATCGCCCTCGGCATTGCCGTATCGGGCGTCGGCCTCGGCACGGTTGTGATGCCGCAGATCGCGCAATACCTCATCGCGCATGTCGGCTGGCGTCTCGCTTTTGTCGGCGTCGGTATCACTGTTCTGATTTTCGCTCTGCCGATGATCGCGCTGTTCCTCGGCGAGCCGAACCGCGCACAGACCGGGCGCTCGGCCGCGCCACCCATCGGCCCGGATGCGACGACCATCGTCAAAACCGACACGCGCTTCTACCTGCTGATGCTGGTATTCTTTTTTACAGCTGTCGCGATCAACGGCACAATCACGCACATCGTTGCCGGAATGACCGATCGCGGCTATTCGCCAACTGTTGCAACCAGCGTGCTCTCGTCAGCAGGCGCCGCGCTGATTGCTGGCCGTCTCGCTTCCGGCTACTGCCTCGATCGCTTCTCCGGCCCCGTTGTCGCGACGGTGTTCTTCTTGATGGCGGGTTGCGGCATTGCGCTTCTTGCCAGCGGCGTTGGCGGGCTACCGATGGCCTTCGTGGGCACGATCCTCTGCGGGTTGGGTCTCGGCGCCGATGGCGATTTGCTGCCGTATTTCGTCAGCCGCTATTTCGGCCTCAAATCGTTCGGCACGATATACGGCTTCATGATCGGCATCTTTTCGCTTGGCAACGGCGTCGGTCCATTTCTCATGGGCCTGTCGTTCGACAAGACCGGCTCTTACGTAACAGCGGCCATCGGCTTCGAGGTGCTGTTGCTGATTTGCTGCGGCATCGCGCTGTCGCTCGGTCCGTACGCGTTCCCGGGACGCCGCCGCGGCGCAGCCCCAGCAACCATGGCCGAGGCGAAGTCCTAGATCTTATCGAGCGACCAGACATGCTCGAGCAGGTAAATTTCGGCTCCTCGGCGTGAGAGACGACGAGAGCGGCTCTCACGAGCGATCAGGCTCGCTCTCCGCGTCGTAGCGCACTTCGATCACGATCGGCCATTCTGCAGGGTGTCCGACACTCATCGTGAGCGTGCCGTCGCTCGCGACTGCGATATGGTCCATCGTCACCGCATCGTCCTCGTTACCGCCGACGGCACTGAGCATGTTGCCCTGGCGCGCGACGACGATCGCGCAATGGCCCGGCCAGAAGTCCTTCGTCGGCAGGTCGCTGAAGCTGAGATGCGCCGCCCATTCGCGGCCGAGGCACAAGAGATCGCCGAGGTTTGGCGCATAGGCTTGCGGCGCGTGCGCAATGAGGATCGATGAGCGGCCCGAAGCGGCGGCGTTCACATATGTCGCATGATTGGGCGCATAGGGAAAACGATCGCCTGCGCCGGCGATGCGCATGACATAGGAGATGAATGCCGCCGACCAGGCATAGCGCTCGTCGTCCATCGGCGGAAAGACGCGGCCGTTTTCGTCATGCTTGCCGGTCCAGCGCGCTTCGCGGCTCCGGCCTCCGAGGCCCAGCCACCAATATTCGCCGACGCGCTCCCAGAGCCCCGGCGCGCGTTCGGGCTTCGCGACCGCCGGTTCGGGCGAACCGGGCTCATCGCTCAGGCTGCCGAATAATCGCCACTCGCGCAGGGCGATCGCGACCGCATCCTCGCGATTGAACGGTACGTAAGGCCTGCCGGCGAAATCGGGCACGACACTGGTGGCGCAACCGGCCAGCGCAGCGGCAAGAATGACGATCGCAATCCGGCGCCGCATGGCCTGTTCCCTGTCATCGCCCCCTAAATCTACCGAGACGCTGCGCCCGCCGCCATTGGCGCCCGACGCGGTCGCCGCCTAGACTTCAGCGAAACCATAGGGAGGCGAATCATGCAGCCGATCGTCGAATGGCATACCCATGTCATCCCTCCGGAAGACACGCTCGATCCGCATTGGCGCGGCAAATGTCCGCTGACCATCGAGAATGTGATCGAGGCGCATGACAAGACGGATATCGCGCTGTCGGTGGTCACGGATTCGATCCACCAGCTCAAAGACTACGACAAGCCCAAGGCGCTCGACGTCCTGAAGTCCTGGCACGACCGCGCCGCCGGGCTGCAAGAGAAATATCGCGGCAAAGTCGTCTGCTTCGCCTCGACCGTGCCGACCGCCGGCGACGATTTCAATAAAGAGCTCGAGCGCGCGTTTACGCAGCTGAAGCTCAAGGGCGTCTTCATCACCTCGTCCATGTGGAAGACCTATCCCGATGATGATGAGGCGCTCGGCTTTTGGGAGGTGCTGACACAATACGACAAGCCGGTCTTCATCCATCCGCCGGCCAGCGCCTATGGCGAAGAACGGATGCGCAATTACGGCCTCAACTCCTCGATCGGCCGGCCCGCCGACAACATGCTTTGCCTCGCGCGGCTGATCGTGCGCGGTATCCTCGAGCGTTTCCCCTCAGCGAAGATCGTCGGCTCGCATTTGGGCGGCGGCATTTCCGAAGTTATCGGCCGCATGGACTACGCCTATGAGATGCGCGACGACAGCTTCCTTGGCGGCTATTCGCCGTTGCTCATCAAAGCGCCGCCGAGCCATTACCTCAAAAAGATGTATCTCGATCTCGCCTGCTATGCCCTGCCTGCCGCGAAATGCGCGATGGAGACGGTCGGTGTCGACCACGTTGTCTACGGCAGTGACGCGCCGCCGCTCACCTGGCTGAAGCCGCGCGCCATCCAGCTCGTCAAAGACCTGCCAGTCACGGAGGCGCAGCGCGCGCAGATCTTCGCGGGCACGGCGCTGAAACTGATGGGCCTGAAGAAAGACGAAGTGCCCGAGGTGCTGAAGCCGCTCGCCGCTTAGTCGGCTGCTGCTGCGTTTAGGGCGAGACTTCCTCCAGCACGCGCTTCGTCGTCTCGGTCATGAAGATCGCGGCCACCAGGCCGATCACCGTGATGAGCGAGAAAAGGAAGAACACGCCGCTGATGCCGTAGGACGGTAGGACCCAACCGACGAGAACGGGACCGACGGTCGCGGCGAGGCGCAGCCAGAACGTAGCCCAGGAAATGCCCATGGCCCGCATGCGCGTCGGATAGATTTCAGCGGTATAGAGGAAGATGCTCATGCTGACCGAACCGGTCCACAGCGAGCAGAAGCCATAGCCGAGCATCATGCCGAAGGCGGTGTCGGAGCCGACCAGCCACAGCTCGACCAGCCCCACGACGAGCAGCGCATAGGCACCGACGAACCACAACCGGCGGCCGGTGCGATCGATAAGAAAGGCGCAGAGCAACGCGCCCGCCACGGTGCCGATCGGCGCCGCAACCGCGTAATTCAGCGATTGCTGCAGGCTAAGGTGATAGACCTCGCGATAGACCGTCGGAATCCAGCTCTGCAGGCCCTGCGACACCAGATAAGTCGAGGCCCAGAGCACCCAGACGATCAGCGTCCGATGCAGATATTGGCCCCGAAACAGCTCCACCCAGCGCGTGCGCTGCCCGAGCGGTTGCGCCTTGATCGGCACGACCGGTGGCAACGGATCGCGGCCGTCATGCGAGACGATGCTCTCTATCTCGGCCATGACTTTCTCGGCCTCGTCGATGCGGCCTTTTTGCGCCAGCCAGCGCGGCGATTCTGGGCAGTAGCGGCGCAGGACGAGCGAGACAACCGCCGGAACCGCGCCAATGATGAACATCCATTGCCAGCCGAGATTCGGCACCACGATCGCGCCGATGACGCCCGCGCCGAGCAATCCGACCGGGAAGATGATCTGGTAGCCGAGGAACGAGCCGCCGCGGCGATCGGCGCGCAGTATCTCGCTGATATAGGTCGATGCGACCGGTATTTCGCCGCCGAGGCCAAGACCTTCGAAGAAGCGGCACACGAACAGCTCTTGATAATTCGAGGTGAAGGCGCAGGCGAGGCTCATCAACGCATAGAGCGCGATGGTGATCTGCGCCGTCCGGGTTCTCCCGATCCGCTCGGCGAGCCAGCCGAAGAACAGCGCGCCGAGCGCCTGGCCGAGATTGGCGATCGAGATCAGATAACCGGCATTCGCGGGAGCGAAATGCCATTCGCTGATGAGCACTGGCAACACATAGGCCGTGGTCAGCGCATCGAAGCCGTCGAAGAAGATTGCGACGCCGAGGAACGATGTGACCATGACATGCCAGCGCGAATACGGCAGCCGCTCGAGCCGCGCCGCAATCGACTGTTCGGAAACCCGCGACATCTCGGACATTTTAACCCCCGTTTCCCCCGGCGCCCCTGCAGGCGCGGGCCGAACCATCGCAAAGATTGCGCGCCAAGCCAACCCGGGAAAACACGGAAAGTTACGGGTTCGGCGAGCGCGCGGGCCGGTTACCCTCATGCGATGTTTTGGGGATCGTTAGCGCCGCACAGACCGCACTCGCGATGGCCAATCCGGCGGCCACCAGCATGGCGATGCGAAATGCGCGCAGGAAGGAAAGCTCGAACGCGTTCTCGATTGCTTGCTTCAGGGTGCCCTCGATGCCGGGCGGCACCGCGGCTTCGGCCAGGCGCGGGATTTGTGCCGCCACCGCAGCGCGCAAATCGGGCGCGAGTTGCAACGAGACGAGCGACTCATCGACCGCCTGAGCGAAAATGCCGACCGCGAGTGCGCCAAAGAGCGCGATCGCGAGCATGCCGGCGATGCGCGCAACCGCATTGTTGATGCCCGAGGCGGTGCCGGCATGACGTTCATCGACCGCGCCCATGACGGCCGTCGTTAGCGGCGCGACACTGATCGTCATACCGATGCCGAGCACGAGCATCGACGGAAAAAATGTCGTCCAATACGAGCCGCCGATCCCCGGTAATGCGAGCATTGCCATGCCGACCGCAACGATGACCGGCCCGCTCATCAGAGGCAGTCGTGCGCCGGTGCGGTCGACGAACGCCCCCGACCAACGCGATAACCCGCCCATGATGAGGCTGAACGGCAGAAAGGATGCGCCCGCGCCGGCCGCGGAATAGCCCTGCAGACGAATGAGATCGTACGGCAGAAAGAATAAGGCGCCGCTCAGCGCGGCATAGAGCAACAGCGTGATCGCATTGGCGCCGCTGAAGGCAGGCTTGCGAAACAGCGCGAGCGGCATCATCGGCGTCTTCGCCCGCGCCTCCCACCAAAGAAAGACGGCAAGCACGACGATACCGGCGAGCAGCGGACCGTAGACAATCGGCTCGCTCCAACGCGCGTTGCCCGCCTCGCTCGTCCCATAGGCGATGCCGAAAAGGCCGAGGCTCGCGAGCACACCGCCCTGCCAATCGATCGCGTCATCGTGTTCGCCGCGACTCTCCGGCACGTGACGCAGCGCGACGCCGATCGCGATCACGGCGAGCGGCAGATTGATGAAAAACACGGCGCGCCAGCTCAAGGTGTCGACCAAAGTGCCGCCGAGCACCGGACCGAGTGCCGTGGTCAACGCCGAGAACCCGGCCCAGGTGCCGATCGCCTTGCCGCGCTCTTCCTCGGGAAACGCCGCGCTGATGATGGCAAGGCTTTCCGGCACCAGCAGCGCGCCACCGATACCCTGCACGGCGCGCGAAGCGATCAGGATCGCGGCGTTCGGTGCCAAGCCGCAAGCCATCGATGCGATCGTGAACAACACCGTGCCGAACACGAAGATGCGGCGACGCCCGAAACGGTCGCCGGCCGCGCCGCCGACCAGGATCAACGAACCGAGCAGCAACAGGTAAGCGTTGATCACCCACTGTGCCGCGGCGATCGATACGGCGAGCTCGGACTGGATCGCGGGCAACGCGACATTGATGACGGTCGCGTCGATGAATGCCATGCTGGAGCCGAGGATCGTCGCCGCCAGCACCCACGGCCGGCTGCTCTCGGCGCAAAGCACCGCGGCTTGCGTCGTCATCACACTAACCCCCGTCGGCGGCTTATCTTGCCGGCCCGGCATCTTCGCCCGTGGCTCACGTGACAACGCGCGATTGGATCTCGCCGTCGCAAACAACCAGCAGCTCGCCCCGGCTGAGCGGCGTCCATTCCTCGCGCGTCAGCGGCACGCTTGCCGCAAGCAACACCGGATGATGGACCTCTTCGACGGTCACGCCTCCATGGCCGGCGAAAGGCTGGCCATCGTCGACGTCGTGCTGAATGAGAAAATTCAGCCCCGGCCCGTTCCTCGGCCCCCGGTGATCGCCATGGAGAAAGGCGTATTCGCCGTCGGAATAGAGAAAATTCGCCATGCCCTCGTGCCGTAGCCGCGCGGCAAAATCGCCGACGACCTCGATCCGCCGCTCGAGCGTGAGTGGTCGGCCCGCTGCTTGCTGGGCGACCGCCAGCCGCTCCAGCAGCGCGCAGAACGCCCATTCCGAATCGGTATCACCCAGCGGTCGGAAGCGGCCGAGCGAAAAGTCCGGCGTGGTGAAGATCGCCGGGACGCTGCCATTATGCGCGAAGACATGCGGCTGGCCGCCGAGTTCGCGCATGAAAGGATGGGTGTTGCGCAGCGCCACATCGCCGCTGGTCGCGCGCCTGATATGCGCGAAGACGAGCTGACTGCGCAGCGACAGGCCTTCGACGAAACCGACCCAAGGACTGGCGAAAGCGGGCGCAGCATCCTTGATCAGGCGAACGTCGCCGTCTTCGAAATAGCAGATGCCCCAACCGTCCTTGTCGGGACCATCGCCGCCGCCGTGTCGCGCCAAGGTGCCGAGCGCAAGATTGACCGTTGCCGATCGCTGACTCGACATCGCCAAAAGTTCGCACATGCTTTGATCTCTCCGCGACGAGATGATGCGAAGAAACACTGTGCTGTCAATTCGTCGACGTCGATCGGGGAATTGGTTGTCGCCGCACGTCAGAGCCGCACCGCGCCTTGCCAAATTTTGGCACCGCGCCTATCGTCCGCGTCAAATCGCAGGATTGGGAGGTCCTCAAATGAAGCTTTTGTCCTTCGAGAAGAACGGCGCGCCGACGGTTGGCGCCTCTGTCGCCGAGGGCGTGGTCGACCTGACCGCCTGCCTGCGCACGACCCATCCCAATATCAGCAGCGCCCAGTCGATGCTGCAGATCATCCAATCCGGTCTCGAGATCGACCGCTTCGGCGAAGAAAGCCTGAGCGAGCTGCGCAGCAGCGGCCGGCTCGCACGCTTCGTGGTCGAGAAGCCGAAATACCTGCCGCCGGTGACCAATCCGCCGAAGATCCTGGCGCTCGCGCTCAATTTCCAAGAACATATCGACGAGACCAATCTCAAATTTTATGAAGAGCCGATCGTCTTCGCGAAATACCCCAGCAACATGATCGGGCAGGACGCGGAAATCGAGCTGCCGCCCTTCCCGCAGAAGGTCGATGAAGAGCACGAGCTCGGCCTGATCGTCGGTAAGGATTGCCGCCACATCCGCCCGTCGCAGGCGTCGGAGTACGTCTTCGGCTGGACGATCTGCAACGACGTCTCGGCCCGCAACCGCCAGCGCGAACGCGGCCAGATGGGCCAGCCCTATGCTTATGCCAAGAACCTCGCGACCTTCGCGCCGATGGGTCCGTGGATCGTGACCAAGGAGGAGCTGCCCGATCCGCGCAACCTCAAGATGGATGTGCGCATCAACGGCAAGGTCACGCGCAGCGGCAACACGTCGAAGATGATCTTCGATCCTTATCAGGTGCTCGCCTACTGCTCGGACTACACGCCGATGCAGGCGGGCGACATCATCTCGCTCGGCACATTCGCCGGCGACAAGGAAATCAAGGCCGGGGACACCGTCGAACTCGAGATCGAGAAGATCGGCATCCTGCGCAACAAGGTCGTCGCCGCGAAGGCGCCGTGGCCGAGCTTCACGCAAGACAAGCCGACGGGTCCGTTGGTCAAAGAGAATAATCGGTAGCTGAATCCCCCCTCACCCTCCTATCGCTTCGCGCGGGGTCCCTCCCTCTCCCCAGCGGGAGAGGGTTGAGGTGAGGGGTGCTTCCGCGCCCCACCAAGGCTCACCCCTGGGTCTCAAATCGGCACGCCGGCCGAGGCCGTCGCCGCGATGAACGACCGGCTCGCCATTCCGCCGACGATGCGGGCCCTTGACCATAAAGGCGACGATCTCGAAGAGCTCGCGACCGCGACCGACTCGTATACAAGAGCTTCTCCAACTTCACCGTACCCTTCCACCCCTCGGTCGCCGAGTATCGCGGCCTGGTCGAAGAAGTCCTCGGATAACCCTACTTCATCGGCATCTGCACGACGTAGCGCTTATCGATAATCGTGTCGCCCTCGACGTTGTCCTTGAGCATACCCTGGCTTTTGAACCAAGCGATCTGGTGCATGACGTCGCCGACATCGACCCGTACCTGGCGATCGATATAGGGCACGGCCGCCCTCACCAGTGCCGGGGTCTGACCGACCGCTTTCGAAATGAGGTCGAGCACCACCGGCGCGGTCGCTTGATTCTCGCGGCGTTCGTCCTTGTTGGTGAAGGCATCGTGGTAATCCTGCACGCCACGCACATAGGCGCGCAAAAAGCGGCGAACCATCTCCTGATCGTCATTGGCATGCTTGGCCGATGTATAGACCGCGCCGAGTTGCCAAGGCACGACATCGCCGGCAAAGCCCAACAGCTTTACTTTTCCCGCATCAAGCGCGGGCGTAAAGACGGTCGACGGCCCCATTGCCGCATCGACCTGGCCGCCCATCACCGCGGTGAGCTGGTTGGGATTGGATTGCAGCGCGACAACACGCACGGTCTTGAAATCGACGCCGAAATGCTCGGCGATGAGCGCCCAGGCGTAATGCGGCGCGCCGCCAATTTGCGTCGTCGACACGGTCTTGCCCGCCATGTCCTTGAACGAGCGGAAGCCCTTCTCATAGGCGGCGAGCGATACAAAAGCGCCGTTCGCCTGGAAGCTCGGCCAATCCATCACGTAGCCGGCGATGATCTTGAGCGCGCCTTGCCCCGCGAGCGCGTAGAACCCGCCCCCCGGCGGCGTCACACCGATATCAATGTCGCCCGACACGTTGGCCACGGCGATCGGCTGTGATGAATCGAAGTACACGAATTTCGGCGTTATCCCTTCGGCGGTGAAATAGCCGCGCTGATCGGCGATAAACAATGCACCGGCGCCGGCCGACTTGATGACGCCGATCTTCACGTCTTCGGCATGGACACGGGGAACGCCGAGCGCAAGCAACGCCGCCAGAAAAACTACGCGCTTCATCGCATCACATCCTCATGGAAAGACTGCCCGAGTAGATGGCGGCCCCATTCGCGGCCATGCATCTCGTGCTGATTGGTGACGTGCTGCCGACCGGCATTGACATCGGCGAGAATGCGACCGAAGCGGTGTTGAGCGTAAAGCCCGGCGGCGCCGGCGGCTTGAAAGAGACGCGTCGCGAGGGCGCGGCAGCGTTCGGTCGCCGTTGCCATCTGGAATTTGTATTTCAGCCGCTCTTCCTGCGGCGGCACCTCGCCACGCTCGGCATAAGCGGCAAGGTTGTGCACGTTGCGGTGCAGCAGCAGCTTCATCTCGTCGATCGCATGATCGGCATCGCCGACCGCGAGCAACGCATCCGGATCCTCGACCGTACGCCGCCCGCCCAGGCGCATCCGCGGCCCGGCGTAAGCGCGGAAATCATTCAGCATGCCCTGGAGCGCGCCGACCCCGGCATAGGCAACGCCGCCGCCGAAGACCTGGCCGAACGGAATGCGATAGAGCGGTGCGGTATTCACCGCCTGCCCCGGCCCTTTGCAGACGACATTGTCGCTCATGCGATGGATGCGATAATCCGGCACGAACGCGCCCCCGATGACGATATCGTTGCTGCCCGTGCCTCTGAGGCCCGAGGTCTGCCAGGTATCAAGTATCTCGTAATCGCTTTTCGGCACGAGATACATGCGCCATTCCGGCATGCCGTCGGCCCGCGGCGGATCGGCCGGCACGAAGGCGCCGAGCAGCGCCCAATCGCAATAGAGACAGCCGCTGGCGAAAGGCCAGCGGCCGCTGATACGGACGCCGCCTTCAGCCGGCACGATCTTGCCGGCGGGCGCGAGCGAGAGCCCGACCAGCGTGTTCGATGCTTTGCCCCAGACATCCTGCGCGGCGCGATCGTCGAGCAGCGCCATCACCCATTGGGTGACGCCGACGACGCCATAGATCCAGCCCGCCGACATATCGCCCTCGGCGAGGGCCATCTCGATCTCGTAATAGGTGCCGACATCGGTCTCGTAGCCGCCCCAGCGTTTCGGCTGCAGCGCGCGAAAGAGCCCGGCCGCGCGCATCTCGTCGATCAGGCGATGCGGCACGCGACCCTCGCGGTCGGTCTCGGCGCTGCATTCGATCAGCTTTGGAATGAAACTGCGCGCGCGGGCGATCAACTCGGCCGATGACGGCGCGGCGTCTTCACGTGACATGGCAACGAATCCTCCCGCCGCAAAGCCTATGCTGAGGCGTTTCGCCGGACAAGCCGCAAAACCGGCTTGGCGGGCGACTCAGCCCAATTCAGGAGAGCGCTTACGGCAGATAGCCCTTCTCGCGCCAGAAGCGCTCTGCGCCGGGATGGAGCGGCAGATAGAGCGGCCCCTCGACGCTGTCCTTGCACATCGCCTCGAGCGCCATCGGGCCTTTGCCGTACCACGGAATGCGGTCCTTGCGCGCCTCCAAGGCCTCGCAGAATTTATAGATCATCTCCTCGGCCGCGCTTTCGAGGCAGAAGACCGGCCAGCCGCTGAAATCGAGCGTCGGCACGTCTTCGGGCAGCGCCTTGAATTCCTGGCGCGTGATCATCGCGCGTTTGAGCCCGTCGGCTTCGAGCGCTTTGAGTTGCGGCTCGTCGACGGCGAGGAAGCGCATGCCGAGCTCCAACGCGCGATTGGCGAACATCCCCAGCGCCTCGTCCCAGAGCGCGTCGACCTCGCCACGCTCGACCGCGCCGATGCGGTCGGGCGCATTCGGCAGACCGTCGCTCGGCACCAGTCTGCCGCCCCAAGAGACGATATCCTCGAGCGACATGCCGTAAGCCGCAAGCACGCAATTGCAGATGAGATGGACCGAATGATCCGGCTGACCGCGCAGCGATATCTTCAGCGGATATTTCGTGCGCTTCAGATCCGCGATGGTCTTCAAGCCGGTCGAGGCATTGACCGCGAAGCCGAGCTGATCGAATTGCGGGATCGCCATGATCGAGCGCAGCGCCAGGGGCTTGCCCTTCCACGGCCCCTTGCCCGACGCCGCCATCGCCAACACGCTGCCGGGATTGCAGATCGCGATATCGGCATCGCCGCTCGCCACCGCATCGATCGAGCCCGGCGCGTCGCTGGCGAAGAAACGGATCTTCCAATCCTTGGCGCCCTGCACCCGGAAGAGAATCATCGTCTGCTTGTCGGCCCATTCATTGGCCGCGACGAGCTCGCTCGCCACTTCGAGCATGAGCCGCGAGCGCATGATCACGGGCGTGCGAATGGGATTGGGGAATGTCAGCAAGCGGGGCCTCCTCCTCTATGTGCCGCCTTGAACAGCGGCTTTATCCACAACCTATGCGACACCCCGCGCGACAGCAAGCATCGATGCCAAAAGAAAAGAAAACGGCCGCGCTTTGTGAAGCACGGCCGTTTGTTTGACTGAGACAACGATCTAGCGCTGACCGAAGACGGCCGTCACCTTCGTCGCGTTGAAGATGTAGGTCGGCAGGATGTTCGACCACACGATCTTCTGATTGAGCTCCTGCATCGCGCCCATCAGCGCGAACCAGTTGAGCGTCTCGTGGCCGCCGCAATCTTCAACCTGTTCCAAGGTCATCTTCTTCCAAGCGTCGTAATTGCCGGTGACCATGGCGTCGTAGAGCTTCATGTCGGTCTCGATATCCGGGACCATGCGCCAGGTCTTCTTCGTCAAGAAGGAATGCGACCAGCTCGACGACGCCATCAACGCGACGCGATAGGGGCTCTCGCGCGCGATCTTCGCCACCGCCTTGCCGAGGGCGAAGCAGCGGCTCGGCTTCGGCGAATGCGGATCGGGCGGCGGCTTGTGGCCGAGATTGTCGGCGAAGCCGCGATAGCCGATCACCTCGCGGCCGTAGCAATTGATCGAGCACGGCACGATGCGGTGCGGAAAGCCTTTGCGATGGTAATCGAGATAGAGGCATGCATTGAGGAAAGCGTGCGCCAGGCCGGGATGCTCGTTCGGCTGATAGGAATAGGAGATGTCGAAATCCTCATCGAGCAGGTGCTCGACGAAATACTTCGCCGCCTCGCGATGGAAATGGAGCTTGAACTCGAAATCCATCGGTTCGCCCCAGACATTGGGCTTGCCCTTCATCGAGCCGGATTCCGAGGCCTGCAGCCACGGCTTCACCGTCATGTCGCCGTCATAAGCGAGAACCGAGAACGGCGGGATGATGCCTTCGCGATAATTCTCGTACTGATCGTCGCCCCACATGAAAATGAAATCGGGCTTGAAATCGTCGATCACTTGGCGCGCGCGATCGAAATCGGCCAGCATCGCCTCATGATGCGCCGCGCCGGCGGCCGCGCCCTTATCGTTGCTCCATTCCTTCTTCATCGCCTCGGGCCATTTCGACTGGTCCTTGGCCGAATCCGGAATTGCCGGATCGGCGAGACGCTGGCTCAGCAAAAACGCCATATCGTGCTTCGGCCGGCTGAACAGCGGCGAATGCGAAATCCCAATACCCAAAACGTCGCCCATAGGTCTTCCCTCCTGGGGTGAAGTGTCTTTGACCGGGAGGTTAAACCGCCGCAGCGGCCATTTCCAGTGCGGCGCCCATGTCCTAGATTGGTCGCAACCGGAGCAACGAGACTCCTTCGAGGAAGGCGCTAGATCTTATGAAAATCGGTATCGCCGATCTGCCCTGGCCGTTCCTGGCCGAGCCGCGCATGATTGCGCAAAACGGCGCGGGCACCTGGCACGATCTGCATAGTTTGATGTCGGAAGCCGGTCTCGGTGCGCCCGAGACCGCGAATATCGCGGCGACCTTGTCGCGGCTTTCCGCAATGGGCAGCGGCGGCCGCAAGAAGCTGGAGCGCGCGCTGGGCAGCGCCAAGCATCCGGTTCCCAGCCCCGCCCTCGCCGCGCCGATCGATCCGCTGGCGAAAATTCTGCTGACCGAGGGCCGTGTCGCTCTCGCCCGCTCCAACGACCAGCTGCCGGCAAAGATGGTGGTCGGCTTCTCGAAATTCGCGAGTGCCTGCGCCGCGCCGGGCGCCGCTTTGCGCCTGCCCGATCCGGCCGCGCGCTACGATGTCGAGGCGGTGCTGGTCGCCGTGCTGGGCAAGGAAGCTTCGCGCGTCTCCGCCGGCGAGGCGACGCGCAGCATCGTCGGTTTCACCCTCATGGCTGAGGTGACCAATCGCGACATGTTCGACCGCGAGTGGAAGACCAGCAACAATCTCTACGCCAAGAACCACCGCGGCCTGACGCCGCTCGGCCCGTCGATCTGGGTCGCAAGCCCGAGCGAGCTCGATCCCGCGACCGAAATCACGCTCAGCCTCAACGGCGCGGTGAAGCAGCGTTTCGCCGTCTCCGACTTCGCGCACAGCATCGCCAACGCGACCAAAGCCTGGTCCCGCACGGTGCTGGAACCAGGCGACATGGTCGCGCTCGGCGCCGCGATCTCGAAGCCGCGCCCCGGCAACGAGGTCGATTCACCGATCGAGATCAAAGTCGGCGACAAGATCGAGGTCGCCTGCGCGCCGATCGGCACGCTCAGCGCCACCATCGCCGGCTAGGAGACAAAGAAATGCGTTTCGTCACGTTTGCACCGGCATCGGGCATCGAGCGCTTCGGCCTCGTTCTCGCCAACGGCAATATCGTCGACATCGAAGGCGCTTGCGCCGCGATGCTGGCGCGCGAATTCCCGCTCGATCGCGCGCTCGTCCTCGCTCATGCGATGGCGCCACCCAATGCGCAGGACTTCATCGCCACCGGACGCTTCGCCCTCGATGCCGCGCATCAGGCGCTGCTTTACGCCGAAGAGCACGGCGGCACGGTGAAAGGTCCGCGCGGCGAAAAGGTTACCTTTGCACCCGGCGACGTGACCTTGCTCGCGCCCGTTCCCCGGCCGCGCAAATTCATCGCCGCCGGCAAGAATTATTTCGAGCATCAAGACGAGATGGGCCGGCCGGCGGACGCCAAGGTGCCGCAACTGCCGATCGCGCATGTGCAATTCGCGTCGACCGTCGTGCCGACCAATGCCACCATCTCGATCCCGCCCGAGACCAAGCATCTCGATTATGAGGTCGAGATCGCGGCCGTGATCGGCCGCCGCGCCTTCCGCGTCTCGAAGGAGCACGCGCTCGACTACCTCTTCGGCTACACCGTCTATAACGACGTCTCGGACCGCGACACCTATCGCGGCGAAGCGCGCAACGGCGGCGGCGTCGGCTGTCTCGGCAAGAATTTCGCCGGCTTCTCGCCGCTCGGCCCCTATCTCGTCACGCCCGACGAGATCGGCGATCCGCAGCTTCTCGCGCTGCAAAGTCGGGTCAACGGCAATATCCGCCAGAACTCGACCGCACAGCGCATGATGTACAAGATCGACGAGCAGATCGCGCATTGGTCCGGCATCGGACTCGAGCCCGGCGACATCATCGGAACCGGCACGCCGGGCGGCGTCGCCGCCGGCCGCAAACCCGATCAGGAGCAATGGTGGCTTAAATCCGGCGACATCGTCGAGGTCGAGGTCGAGAAGCTCGGCACGCTCGTCACTCATATCGCTTAAACATAGGAGAAGAGAGATGGACCACGCCCAGCGCAAAGCAATCGAGCAGGAATGCAAAGACCTGGTGATCGCGATCACCCAACACGGCGATCACAAAGAAACCGAGAAATGCATCGCCCTCTTCAGCGAGGACGGCACCTGGCTGCGCGGCGGCAAACCCTATAAGGGCCACGCCGAAATCCGTTCGTCCTACAAAGCGTCGACCCAGGTCGTGCGTCACATCAACGGCGGCTGCATGGTCAATGTCGTCGACGACAGCCACGCCGAGAGCGTGACTTATTACATCGCGCTGCATTACGACCCGAAGACGGACAGCCCGAAATTCCCCCTGCCCTTCGATCCGCCCTTCAGCATGGGCGAATGGCACGACAAATTCGTGAAGACGGCGCAGGGCTGGCGCTTCTCGTCGCGCGAAACCAAGCGCCTGTTCGAACGCCAAGGCGGCCACTGAGCGAAAGGTCACGACGGTGAAAAAGCCCCCTCACCCCAACCCTCTCCCCGCCGGGGAGAGGGAGGGACCCGTCGCGAAGCGATGGGAGGGTGAGGGGGTATTCATCACACTATTTCTCCTCATCGCACTCATCTTCTCCTCCAGCACGCACGCTGCGGACAAGACCTCTCTCTCCTATGTCACTTGGAATGCCGATTTCGGCTACATCATGGCTGCGATCGACAAAGGATATTTCGCCGAGGAAGGACTCGATGTCGATCTCACCTCGGCCAGTGGCGGCGTCGCCGTGCCGGCGGTGATCTCGGGCAGCCTCGATTTCACCGGCTCGGGTTCGAGCGCGATCAGCGCCATCCTCAAAGGCGCGCATATGAAGGTCGTGCTGGTCGGGCAGGATAAGCCCGGCTGGCAGCTCTGGTCGGTGAAGCCGGAACTGAAGACCCTCGCCGATCTCAAAGCCCAGCCCGTCGCGGTGATCAGCCGCGGCGACAGCGGCGAGATTGCCCTGCGCTATCTCCTCAAGAAGCACAACCTGCAGCGCGATTATTTTGCCTTCACGCCGCTGGGCAACGGCACCGCACGCCTCGCCGCGATCTCGAGCGGCTCCATCCCCGCCGGCATCATGGTGTGGGGCGAGGTCGAGAAGCTGAAGACTTCGGGCGGGCTCACGCAAGGTCATCTTATCAGCAATCTCACCCAAGAAGTGCGGATGCCGTTCAATGGCCTCGCCACCAGCGACAAGCTGCTTGCCGAAAAGCCGGATCTGGTCCTTCGCATGGTGCGCGCACTGTTGAAGGGCCAGACCTATATGCGCACCAACCGCCCGCAAGCCGTGGCGATGATCGCGCACTATGCCAAGACCGAGGAGAAGGATGCCGCATCGGATTACGATCACATCCAAGGCGGCGTCGCTCGCGACGGCACCGTGCCCGTGAGCGTGCAGAGCGAGGAAATCGCCCTGCGCAGCGAGATGGTCGATGTGCCGCCGGCAAAGCAAATGAAGCCGGCTGAGATTTTCGATTTCGGACCGGCGCACAAAGCGTTGGCCGATCTCAACGCCAAGGGATGGAAGCCGACACCTTAAAAGGGGACGCCATGAAGAAAGCCGAGAATGAATTACTGACGCGGATCGGGCCCGGCACGGCGGCCGGCGCGATGCTGCGCCGCTATTGGTGGCCGGTCATCCTTGCCGAGCATCTCGGCAGCGAACCGAAAATCATCAAGCTGCTCGACGAGGAGTTCGTGCTGTTCCGCGCCGGCAACGGCAAGCTCGGTCTCCTCGACAAGCATTGCTGCCACCGCAACGCGTCACTCGAATACGGCCGTGTCGAACAAGAGGGACTGCGTTGCTGCTACCATGGCTGGCTCTACGACACGCAAGGCAAATGCCTCGATCAGCCCTGCGAACCCGCCTTCAGCGACTTCAAGAATAAGGTGCGGCAAGGGGCTTACACCGTGCGCGAGGTCTCGGGCCTGATCTTCGCCTATATCGGTCCGAAGCCGGTGCCGGAATTCCCCAATTACGACCTGCTCTTCGACGCACAGTGCCATAAGATCCTCAATGCGCGCGACATCTATGGCAATTGGCTGCAGCGCGTCGAAAACATGGTGGACTCGCTTCATGTGATGGCGCTGCATGCCAGCGTCTATCCCGAACTCGCGATGCAGCGGCCGGATGTCTGCCAATGGATCGAGCGCGATTACGGGATCGAGATGTATCTCGAATATCCGGGCGGCGTGCATGACCGCCATCATTATGTCTTCCCGGCGATCAACCGCGTACAGGTCTGCCGCTCGGGCCAAGAGCCTTATCAATTCATGCAATGGGTGACGCCACTCGACGACACCAAGGCGATCACTTTCCAGGTCTGGGGCTCGGAGCGCGGCATGGCACCCTACACCCTGACCACCGCGAAATACCAGGCGACGAAGCCGGGCGATTTCAAGCGCATCGAGGACGGCTGGTGGAATCTCTGGGACCGCGATCAGGACGACGCGGCGATCGAAAGTCAGGGCCTCATCACCAACCGCGCGAACGAGAATCTCGCGACCTCGGATCGCGGCATCGTCATGATGCGCAAGATGGTGAAGCAGGCGATCGACGACGTAAAGAAAGGGAACGACCCGATCCACGTCATCCGCGGCGACAATCCGACCATCAAACTCGAAGCTTTCAAATCGATCCTTGGCGACGAGAAAGGCAAGATCCGCAATCCGGAGCTCGGCAAGAAGCTGCAAGTGATCGAACCGTTCGATTTATGAGGTTTGATTTTTATTCGTCATTCCCGCGAAAGCGGGAATCCACGGTCGGCACATCGCTGTTTCAATGGACCCCCGCTTTCGCGGGGGTGACGAACTGGTCCATGTAATACGACTACTCAAAGGAGTTCGTTCATGCCCGATTCAGTTTCCTCCAACGCCGCCGCCCAAGTCGCCGCCGAAATCCGCAAGATCGGCCGCAACTGGAATCCCGATGTGCTGAAGGCGACCTACGCCATCTTCAAGCCGCTGCAAGAGCGCGCGCCGAAAGACGGCGTCGACAGCGAGAAGGACATCGCCTACGGCCCGCATGAACGGCACCGGCTCGATATCTACACGCCGAAGCAGAAGCCGACCAAGGCGCCGGTCGTCGTCTATTTCCATGGCGGCGGCTATATCGGCGGCGAGCGCAGCCCGCTGCCCGGCCTGATCTACGACAACGTGCCTATCTTCTTCGCACGCAACAGCATGGTCGGGGTCAACGCCACCTATCGCCTGGCGCCCGAGCATAAATGGCCCGCAGGCGCCGAGGATGTCGGCAAGGTCGTCGCCTGGCTGCACGACAACATCGCGAAATACGGCGGCGACCCCGATCGCATCTTCATCATGGGCCAATCGGCCGGCGCGACCCACGTCGCGACCTGGACCTTCGTGCCGCAAGTCCATGGCAGCGCCGGACCGCGCGTCGCCGGCGCGCTGCTTCTGTCGGGCGTCTATGCGCCGCAGCACCCGGTCTACAGCCCCGGCAAGCCGGCCGAGAACTCCGTCGCCTATTACGGCGCGGACGAGAGCAAATATGCGGCGATGAGCCCGCTCTTCCACGTGAAGCCCGGTCACCCGCCGATCCTGATCGGCGTGACCGAATACGACCCCTACCCGCTCGCCTGGCCGACCCACGCCCTCGCCGCCGAGTTGGTCAAAGCCGGCAAGAAAGCGCCGTGGTTCGTCTTCAGCCGCGACAACAACCACGTCTCGCCGACGATGCAGCTTAATTCCGAAGTCGACGGCCTCGGCCAAGAGTTGCTGGCCTTCGTGCGGAACCCGGCGTAACAGATTTGCAAAACTAAACCGTCATTCCCGCGAAAGCGGGAATCCAGCGATATCTATGGACCCCCGCTGTCGCGGGGGTGACGGGCTTAATAGGGCAGGATGAAGATCAGCGCGGCGGATTACCGCCGCGCTTTCTTCTTCGCTTTCTTGGCTTTCGCTTTTTTCGCGACCTTGCGCACCGGCGCTTTCTTCGCAGCAGCCTTCTTCGCGGCCTTCTTCTTCGCCGCTTTTTTCACCGCCGGCTTGGCGCGCGATGCGCTGCTGCCTTTGGCCCAGAGGTGCTTGGTCGCGAGACGAGCGCCCTCGACCATCGCCTCGAATTTCGCCCAGCAGATTTTCGGATCGTTGACGCGCGGGCCCATCCCGCAATCCGTGCCCGCCATAACGTTCTCGCGGCCGACGAGATGCGCGTAACGCGTCAGGCGCTGCGCCACCAATTCCGGATTCTCGATGAAGTCGGTGCAGTGACCCACGACGCCGGGGATCAGCGCCGCGTCCTCCGGCACGCCGACGCTCTGGAACACGGCCCATTCGTGCTCATGTGCCGGATTCGAAGCTTCGATCGAATATTCCGAGGCGCGGATGCTGAAGACGATGTCGGCGATGTCCTTCAAGGGAATGTCGTCGGAATGCGGGCCGTGGAAACTGCCCCAGCAAACATGCAGCCTGATCTTCTCGCGCGGCAGCCCGCGGAGCGCGTGGTTCAACGCCTCGGCGCGCAGCCGGGCGTATTTGCGATACTCGGCAATCGACATGTCGGGATACATCAGCCAGCCGTCCGGCATGTCGGGATCGTCGATCTGCAAGCGGAAGCCGGCATCGACGATGGCTTTGTATTCCGTGCGCATCGTCTCGGCGATGGCTTCGACGAATTCCTCTTCGGTCTTGTAGTACTGATTGCGCAGCCAATGCTCGATCGTGCCGGGCGAGTTCGCCGGCACATAGGCTTCGCCGTAATCGACGCCCGCCAGCGCGTCCTTGAAGCGCTGCAGGTCGGCGTTCAGCTCATCCTGACCGACATAGCTCAGCGGCCCGGTGCAGGCATAGGTCACTTTCGGCGGATCGAGCCGCACGAATTTCGCATGGCCGTTGGCGAAATACTCGCGGAATTTCTTGATATCGCGCGCGCCGATCGAAAGCGGCTCGGGATCGCGCGACGGATCGTAGGGATGCACTTCATACCCGGCCATGCGGCTGGCGCAGTATTGCGTGAACGAGGTCTTGCTCAGCTCGCCGTCATTGATGCTGTCGATGCCGATATCGACCTGCCGGCGGATCGTGGCGGCCAGCTCGTCGTTGAGCTTGCTCTCCAGTTCGGCCGCATCATACGGCGTGCCGTTGCCCTTCGCCCAAACCAGTTTGTGCAGATCCGGCGAGCGCGGCAGCGCGCCGGCATGCGTTACACGAATGCGATTGCCCGATGCCATCAAGCGGCCCCCATTTGTTGCTGCGCGGCGATCCCGCGCGATTAGCGCCAAGTTTTCGAGCAGGCCCGCGACACTGTCAACCGCATCTCTGCCCACACGCCGTGTGGGCGTTGGGCTTCAGCCTTGGAGGCGCGGGAAGAGCCGACGCGCATTCCCTTCTTCGATCTTATGCAGATCGTCGGCACTAAGTCCCAGCGCGCGCAGCGGGTCGCGGCTCGCGGTGAGCGTGCCCCAAGGATAGTCGCTGCCGAACATCAGCTTCTCCACCCCGGCAAGCTTCGTCATGGCCGCAAAGCTGAACGGGTTGTTCATGCTGGCGGTATCGTAATTGAGCTTCTTCAGCGCCGGAATGGCGCCGCCCGGCGCCTTGTCGGCGAAAGAGCGCGACCAGCCGGCGATGCGGCCGGCCATGCCGGCGAGCGCCCCGCCGCAATGCGAGAAGATGAAGCTGATATCGGGGCAGCGCGCGAAAGTGCCGCTCTGCAACAGGCTGACGATCGCGCGCGTGTTGTCGAACATGAATTCGAGGATCGCCGGCGGCACGCTCGGCTGAATGTTGAAGACGCAGGGCGCCGCGGCCGCATGCGAATAGATGATCGCTTTGCGGCGGTTGAGCTCGTCATAGACCGGTGCGAAAGCCGGATCGCCGGGATAGCGGCCATCGTAATTGGTGAGCAGGCAGATACCGTCCGCCTTCAGCGTGTCGAAGGCGTATTCGATCTCCTTGAGACTGCCCTCGACATCGGGCAGCGGGATCGTCGCGAAGAAGCCGAAACGCTTCGGATGATCGCGCACGATCTGCGCCTTGTAGTCGTTGATGCTGCGCGCGAGCTTGCGGCTTTGCTCGACATCGCCGGTCCAGGACCCGGGCGTCGAGATCGACAGAATGGAGACGTCGGCGCCGGCCTTATCCATTTCCTCGATCGACCAGGAGGGCGTCCATTTCTGCAGCTCGGCGCCGGCATAGCCGCTGGCAGCAATGCGCATCTGCTGCCACTCCAGAAATTTCGGCTCCATGATATGATGATGGACGTCGATAATGCCCGGCATGGATTCCTCCCTTGTTGCGCAAAACCCTAGCTGCCGGTCGCTTGGCGCGCAATCGAGCGCGGCGATAAGATAGCCGCTGGAGGATCAATGGCTTTCGATACAGAGAAATTCCGCCTGCGCCGCTTCGTCGAGAAACTGGCCGCCATCGGCGAGGTCGAAGAATACCATGCGCCAGTCGCGCTCGGTGCGCTCGCCGAATGGGTCGACAACGCGACGAAGCTCGCGCATTTCCACGCCGTCGGACCGGAGCGTTTCGAGATGGTCGCCGGCGTCAACGCCAGCCCCAGCCGCGTCGCCGCCGCTTTCGGCGTCGGCGAAAAGCAGTTGCTGTCGGAATACCTGCGCCGCCTGCAGAAGAAGCAGGAAGTCGCTGAAATCCCGTCGGCCGAAGCGCCGGTGCATCAGGTGATCCTGACCGGCGACCAGATCGACCTCACCCGCCTGCCCTTTTATCTGCAGCATGAATTCGACGGCGCGCCTTACATCTCGGCGGCGCTCGATTTTACCGTCGATCCGGCGGCGAAGAAACCCAATGTCGGCTGCCGCCGGCTGATGCTGAAAAGCCGGAACACGCTGCGCTCTAATTTGACCCAGCCCTCCGATCTGCGCCGCATCTATCTCGGTTGTGTCGAGCGCAAGGAAAAGCTGCCGGTAAGCTTCGTCATCGGCGTGCATCCGTGCGATTTTCTCGCCGCGACGTCGAAAGCGCCGATCGACGAATTCGAGCTGATCGCGCGCATCCGTGGTGAGACGTTGCCGATGGTGCGCGGCGTCACCAACAATATCCCCGTGCCCGCCGACGCCGAGCTCACGATCGAAGGCTTTTTCGACGAGGCCGGATATGCCGACATGGAGGGCCCTTACGGCGAGCTCTATGGTCTTTACGGACCGATGCATCCCGATCCCGTCTTCCACGTCACCGCGATCACCATGCGCCGCGACGTGTTGCATCAGACCTTGCTGCATGGCGGCTTGCATCTAACCCGCAACGACGCGGCACAGCTCAGCGCCGTGAATTTCGCGGTGATGGTGTGGCACGCGGTGAAAGAGACCGGCATCGATGTCGCGGATGTTTATTTGCCGGCGGCGGCGACCGGGCTGCATCATGCGCGCATCGCCATCCGTCAAAAAACGGCCGGCGAGGCGCGCACGGCGATCGCCGCCGTGATGAAGCTGCCGCTGGTAAAACATATCTTCGTCGCCGACGACGACGTCGATCTGCGCTCCGAAGAAGCGATGGAATGGGCTTTCGCGACGCGTTTCCGCGCCGATCGCGACATTATTACCGAAGGCGGCCATTTCGCCATGTCGATGGACCCGACCGGCGAGAACGGCAAGATGGTAAAAGCCGGATTCGATCTGACGCGGCCGGTTGACGCGCCCGACATCGTCGAGAACCGCTTGTCGGAAACGCCCAACCTCAGGCTCAATCCGCGTTGGCAGACGGTGCCGCAGGCGCTGGAAAGCGGACCCAAATACTTCATCGAGCTCATGGAAGGCATCGGCACGGACGACGGCCGCGCGCTGACGCTTGAACTCGACCGGCTGCAGCAAGATGGTATTCTAGGCCGCGGCACCAATGGCGAATGGCTGTTGAAGGCACGGAATTAGGAGGCGGATATGGCGAACGAACCTCACGATCATGACCACGATCACGAGCATGGGCGCGGCCATAGCCACGGCCATTCGCACGATCATGGTCATGGGCACCATCATGGTCATGAGCACGATCACTCCGGCAATTCCGAGCTGACCGAGCAACAGGCCCGCGTCCGCGCGCTTGAGACCGTGCTGACCGAGAAAGGCTATATCGATCCCGCCGCGCTCGACCGCATCGTCCAGAATTTCGAGACCAAAATCGGCCCACATATCGGCGCGCGCGTCGTCGCCAAGGCCTGGAGCGATCCCGCGTTCAAGAAGCGCCTGCTCGAAGACGCAACCCATGCGATCAACGCTGACGGCACGCTCGGCCGCGTCTCCGATCATCTCATCGCGGTCGAGAACACGGCGAAGCAGCGCCACATGATCGTCTGCACGCTATGCTCCTGCTATCCGTGGGAAGTCCTCGGCCTGCCGCCGGTCTGGTACAAATCCGCCGCCTATCGCTCGCGCTCGGTCATCGATCCGCGCGGCGTGCTGAAGGATTTCGGCGTCACCTTGCCGGCCGAAACCGATATCCGCGTTTGGGATTCGACCGCCGAAACGCGCTTCATCGTCATCCCGGTGCGCCCCGCCGGCACCGATGGCTGGGACGAAGAGCAGCTCGCCGAATTGGTCACGCGCGATTCCATGGTCGGCACCGGCGAGCCGCTGAAAGCCGATGAGGTCTCGCGATGAACGGCGTCCATGATATGGGCGGCATGCACGGCTTCGGCCCGGTGACGCCCGAGAAAGACGAACCGGTCTTCCATGCCGCCTGGGAAGGCCGCGTCTTCGCCATGCAGCGCGCGACCGGCACGCTCGGCTATTGGAACATCGATATCGGCCGCGCCGCGGTGGAGAAGCTGCCGCCACATATCTATCTTGGCGTCACCTATTACGAGAAATGGCATCGCGGCCTCGAAGCGCGGTTGCTGTCCTTCGGCCTCGTCAGCGAGGACGAATTGCAGGCCGGCCACGCGCTTCACCCCGCGAAGCCGATCAAGAATAGGCTCACCGCCGCCCAGGTCGACGCTGCGATGCAGCGCGGCTCGTATTTCCGCAAGGAACAAGGCACAGCGCGCTTCAAGCCGGGCGACAAGGTGCGCACCAAGAACATCAACCCGACCTCGCATACGCGGCTGCCGCGCTACGCGCGCGACCGCGTCGGCACCGTCGAGGCGATTCGCGGCTGCCACGTCTATCCAGACTCGGTCGTCGCCGGCAAAGGCGAGGATCCGCAATGGCTCTATACCGTCGTCTTCGACGGCAAAGAACTATGGGGACCTGACGCGGCCGCCGGGCTCAAAGTCTCGATCGAGGCCTTCGAGCCTTATCTGGAGCCAGCATGATGGCCGACAACAGCGCGCTTATCGAAGAGATCACCGCCGCCGTACCGGGTCTACCGATCAACAGCGAGGGGCCGGTGTTCCGCGAGCCTTGGGAAGCGCAAGCTTTCGCCATGGCGGTCGCTTTGCGCGAGCGCGGCTTTTTTACCGCAACCGAATGGGCCGAGACGCTGGGCGCGGAGATCAAGCGCGCGCAAGCAGCCGGCGATCCCGACCGCGGCGACACCTATTATCAGCATTGGCTGGCCGCGCTCGAGCGCATCGTCGCAGCCAAGCAACTCAGCGATCAGAAGACCCTGCGCCGCTACAGCGACGCCTGGAGCAACGCCGCGCTGCGCACGCCACATGGCACGCCGATCGAGCTGAAGTCGGTCGATTTCGACTAGTCATCCGCTTAGCTCCGAACATTCCGAGGCGCCTCGTGCCCCAATACCCATCCATCGCACGCGCCCGCCCCTGGTACGCCGCTCTCCGTCAGGAGTGGTTCCTCGCTGTCAGCGTCGCCACCACGATCGTTTTCACATTCAGCGAACAATTCTTTGATAGCGAACTGAACCAGCCGCTTTATCTCGCGCTCGTTTTTCTCTGGCTGTTCGGAACGGTAATGGGTTCGGCGTTGGCCGTCGTCCGCCACGCCGACAAAATCGCCGAGGTGTTGGGCGAGCCCTATGGCACGCTGGTTCTGACGCTGTCGGTTACCGCCATCGAGGTCATGAGCATCACCGCCGTGATGCTCCACGGCGCCAATAATCCGACGCTGGTACGGGATACGCTGTTCGCTATCGCCATGATCGTGCTCGGCCTCATGGTCGGCGGCTCGTTGCTGCTCGGCGGCTGGCGACATCGCGAGCAGCAATACAACCTGCAAAGCGCCAACGCCTATCTGGGCGTCATCATCCCGTTGGCGATACTTACGCTGACCCTCCCCGATTTCACGCAAACGACACCCGGGCCCACCCTGTCCGTGGCGCAGCAGATTTTCCTGATTGTCATGTCGGTGGGGCTTTACGCCACGTTCCTCGCGATCCAGACCGGCCGCCACCGCGGCTTTTTCCGCTTCGACGAACAAAGCGTCGAGCACCATCCGCAAACGCCGCCGCGCCTTCTTCCACACGCGCTCTTGCTGATCGCCTACATGGCGCCCGTCGCCTTCCTGGCCGAACAGCTCGCGCATCCAATCGACTACTTCATCGAGACCCTCGCAGCGCCGGCGCCCCTGGGCGGCGTCATTATCGCCGCCTTGGTCGCGACGCCCGAGGCTCTCGGCGCGACGCGCGCGGCCGTCTCCAATCATCTGCAGCGTTCGGTGAACATCTCGCTGGGTTCGGTGCTGTCGACCATCGGCCTCACCGTGCCGGTGATGCTGGCAATCAGCTATTTCACCAAGCACGAGGTTTATCTCGGCCTTGATTCGGCGAACGATCTGCTGCTCGTCCTGACGTTGGCGGTCAGTATCGTCACCTTCGCCAGCGGCCGCACCAACGTGCTGCAGGGCGCGATTCACATCATGCTGTTCGCCGCGTTCCTGATGCTGATCTTCCAGGGCTGAGCTCCGGCGGCGCTAATAGGTCGCGCGGCCGCCGGAGATATCGAACACCGCGCCCGTCGTGAAGGCGCATTCCTCCGAGCAGAGCCACGCGACCAACGCCGCGACCTCCGGCGGCTGGACGAAACGGTTCATCGGGATCTTCGAGCGCATATAGGCGATGTGCTCTTCCGTCATCTGCTTGAAGAGATCGGTCTCGGCCGCGGCCGGGGTCACGCAATTGACCATGACGTTCTCGGTCGCGAGCTCTTTCCCGAGCGATTTGGTGAGGCCGATCAGCCCGGCTTTCGCCGAGCTGTAGGCCGCGGCGTTGGGATTGCCTTCCTTGCCGGCGACCGAGGCCATGTTGACGATGCGGCCATAGCGCCGCGCCATCATCCCCGGCACCAAAGCGCGCGAGCAGAGGAACGCGCCGGTCAGGTCGACATCGATCACGCGGCGCCATTCCTCGGGCGTGAATTCCCAGGTCTTGCGGTTCGGCCCGGTGATGCCGGCGTTGTTGACGAGGATGTCGACCGTGCCGAGCGCCCCACCCGCCGCTTTCGCGGCCGCCGCGACCGAATTCTCGTCGCTGATATCGACAACGGCCGTGTGCGCACCGCCGAGTTGCTTCGCTGCTTCTGCCAGCGCCGCGCCGTCCATATCCCAGAGCGAGACTTTTGCCCCGGAAGCAAGAAGCCGCTCGGCGCAGGCATAACCGATACCGCGCGCGCCGCCGGTGACGACGGCGCCCCGGCCGCAAAGGTCGATCTGATTCATCCCATCCTCGTCTACTGCGCTTGCGGCGCATTCCAGAAAGCAACCCGCCGCTCGACCCAGGTGAAGAGCCAGGTAAGCAGCAGACCGAGCAAAGCCAAGACCACCAGCCAGGCATAGGATTCCTTCACCAGGAAGGTCCGCTGCGCGCTGAGAATCGAATCGCCGAGGCCGCCACTGCCGGCAATCATCTCCGCAGTGACGACGAGAATGAGGCCGAGGCCGAGACTGACACGCATGCCGGCGAGGATATAAGGCGCGCTGGCCGGCAGCAGGATGCGCCGCCAGATCGTCATCGTGCCGTGGCCGAAGGTCCGCGCCGTGTTGATCATCGTCGGCTCGACAGCGCGGACGCCCTGGATCGTGTTGATCAGCACCGGAAAGAAACAGCCGAGCGCGACGATGGTGATCTCCATCCGCGCACCGAGACCGAGGAAGAGGATCAGCGCGGGCAGCAGCGCCGGCTTCGGCAACGGCCGCAGCAACTCGGTCAATGGCTCGAAAAGATTGAAGACCGGCCGCGACGAGCCCATCAAGATGC
Organism: Allostellaceae bacterium; assembly: GCA_035552195.1. Taxonomy (GTDB): domain Bacteria; phylum Pseudomonadota; class Alphaproteobacteria; order ATCC43930; family CGMCC-115725; genus CAIKMD01. The sequence continues at coordinate 85,775 of DASZLU010000055.1, forward strand.
CGAGCGCAATCGCGGCGACGCAGCCGATGCCATAGCCGGTGAAAAGCAACAGCAAGGTCTGCGCCAGCGGCGCGATGAAGCCGCCCGAGCTGACAATGCCCCAGAACATCGCGAGGATCGCCGTCGGCGGCGGCAGGAAGGTCGGATTGACCCAGCCGCGACGCGCCGCGATCTCAAGCACGATCAGCGCGGCCAGCGGCACCACGATTCCGAGTCCCACGGCGACCGCCCGCGCGCGCCAGCTAGGCACGCGCGCCACCCTCGTCGCGCGCCAGCAGATATTTCAGCAGGCGATGGCGCAATGCCAGGAACTCGGGCGATTCGCGCGTCTCGATCGAATGGCGCGGCCGTGGCAACTTGGTCTCGATCACTTCCGAGATCGTCGCCGGGCGATGCGTCAGCACCGCCACGCGATCGGCGAGAAAGATCGCCTCGTCGACGTCATGCGTCACCAGCACAGCGGTGAAGCGCTTCTGGCTCCAGAGATCGAGGATCAGCGCATGGAGATCCATGCGCGTGAGCGCGTCGACCGACGAGAACGGCTCGTCCATCAGCAGCACGCGCGGCTCGGCCGCCAGGGCACGGGCAATGGCGACACGCTGTTGCATGCCGCCCGAGAGCTGCCACGGATAGTGATTGGCGAAATCGGCGAGCCCGACCATCGCGAGATACTCGCGGCAGCGCGACATCGCCGCCGCACTGCTCAATTTCAGGCGATGGCTGAAGGCGAACATCACATTGTTCGCGACATTCATCCAGGGCAGCAGCGATTTGCTGTATTGCTGAAAGAGATAGACCATATGCGCCGGCTCGCCGGTGACATCCTGCTCGCCCAGCGTCACCTTGCCGGCCGACGGCATCATCAGCCCGGCGATCACCTGCAGCAAAGTCGATTTCCCGCAGCCGCTGGGGCCCACGATGGCAAGGAACTCGCCCGGCGCGACATCGAGGCTGACGCTGCCAATCGCTGAAATCGCGCCGCCAGCGGGGCCGAGGAAGCTCTTGCCGATCTGGTCGACGACTAAGCGGCTGCCCGCGACAGGCGTGGTGTCCGGCTTCGTCGCGCGAAGATTCGTGATTGCGCTCATCGCTGCTCTCCGCCTATCGCTTCGGCGAGCCGCGCCCAACGGATAGCGCGCGCCTCCCAGGCGACGAAGCCGCGATTGAGCAAATAGGCGATCGCGGTCAGCAGGACAATGCCGGCATACATCTCCGACGTCTTCATCGCGAATTGCATGGTGACGAGATAATTGCCCAGTCCGTCCTGGCCGACGATCATCTCGGCAATAACCGTCACGACGAACGCTATGCCGAGGCTGGTGCGCAGCCCGGCAAGGATGAAGGGCAGCGACGCCGGAAACACGACGCGGCGCAGCGCGGTGGCGCGCGGCACGCCGAAGGTCCGCGCGACTTGCGTGTAGACCGGCTCGACCGCTTGAACCCCAGCGATGGTATTGAGCACGACGGGAAAGAAGCAGGCGAAAGCGATGGCGAAGAGCCGCAGCGCGTCGCCGAGGCCCAAGAGGAAGATCAGCGGCGGGATGATCGCCGGGATCGGGATCGGCCGCAGCAACTCGATGGTCGGCAGCAGAAGCTGGCGCATCGGGCGATAGAGCGCGATGACGAAGCCCAGGGTCACGCCGAGCGCGCAGCCCATCGCATAGCCACGCGCCATGCGCCACAGCGTCGAGAGCACCAGCGGCAACAGCTCGCCGTCGCCGAGACCGGCGACGAGCGTCGTCACGACGGTGGTGAAAGGCGGCCAGTTCGTGCTTTGCACGATCCCGAAACGCGCGCTCGCTTCCCAGAGCGCGAGCAGCACGAGCACCAGCGCGACCCCGGTCGCGCGGCTATCGCGCCAGCGCGAAACGCGCAGCCGCTGCAGGCTGCGTGCGCCCGGATCGAGGACCGCCTGACTCACGAAACCGCCCCCGTCACGAAATAACCCGGGTCACGAAGCCGCTCGCCGCGCTCCGCCGCCGGCTGCGGCCGCCATTTGCGGCGGGAACAGCGCAAAGCATTTCGCTGAGTTGAAGACATAGGTTTCGACGTAATCGACGATCTCGGCCTTCTGGCCGAGCTCGCTCATCGCGCCGGCGAGCGCGATCCAGTTCAGCACTTCGTGCTGCCCGGAATCCTCCATCTCTTCCTGCGTGATCTTGCCCCAATCGCTGAAGCGATTGCCGCGCAGTTGATCGAAACGCGTGCGGTCGGTGGCGATATCCGGATAGAGCCGGCCATGCTTTTGCGTGAGCGAGCCATGCGACCAGCTCGCCGACCCGATCAACGCCACACGCCATGGCGAGTTCTTGAAGAAGCGCGCGGTCGCGCGGCCGATCTCGAAGCAGCGCGCCGGGCTTGGCGACGGCGGCGAGATCTCGTCCTTGCCCTCACCCGCGACGGGCGCACTCGTCTTCATCAACTGGCTGCCGTAGCAATTGATGTGGAACGGGATGATCGGATAGGGAAAGCCGAAACCTTTCTGCTCGTAATCGAGATAGATCACGGTGTTGTTGAAGGAATGCGCGAGGCCGGCGGGATGGCGCAGGTTGGTGGACCAGGCGATGTCGAAGCCGTTCTCGAGCAACGATTGGGCGAGGCCGCGCGCGCCTTGATGATGGCAGCGGATCGGCAGCTCGGCGTCCTTCGCCAGGCCCCAGACATTCTGGTCCGTTTTGAAGACGGCGAGGCCGCCGCCGAAAGGCTTGCTCACCACCTTGTCGTAGATGCCGACGCAGAAAGCGGGAATGCAGTCGTTCTTGTAGTTCTCGTACTGGTCGTCGCCCCAGACGAGGACGATGTCGGGCTTGAACGCATCCAGTTCCGCGCGCAGCTTGGCATAGCCGGCGATCAGGCGATCGCGATGCGTGCGCGCCGCGCTGACGCCGTCGTCATTGCCCCATTCGCGCCGCATCGCCTCGGGCCAGCGGTCGCGCGCGGCGAAATCCTCGGCCTTGACGCGGCCGAGTTCGACCCAGCGCTGCAGCATGCTGGGCCAATGCTCCACCGCCACCAGCGGGCCGGGATAGTGGCTTAAGCCCATCCCCATGATTTCCGCCATCGCGTGTCTCCCTTATGTCGCCGCGCTTATGCGCGGCATGTCAGTTGGTCGCGAAAACGTGCTGCTCGTCGCTGCCGGCGCGCGGCTTGGTCGCGCTCTCGAAGGCGATGATCGTGTTCTTCGCCGGATCGCGCACGACGGCGACATTCGGCTCCTCGCCGCGCTCGACGCGCTCGATCTGCTCTTCCAGCATGCGGCGAAACATGACGATGCCGCGATCGGAGGCGCCCAATGTCTCCAGGCTGCGATCGAACACCGTGCCCTGTGTCTCCCATACGACGCGATCCTGACCGTAAAAGGTCATCAACTCTTCATCGCTCTCGGTCAACGGCTTGTCCGGCGAATATTCGTATGTCGTCTTGCCGGCGCCCGGATCGGGCGTATCGCCGCGATGCGGCATCAGCCCAACCCAAAAAATGCGCGTATGCGTGTCGTCGACCGGCACGCGGAAATGCAACGCCTCAACGGGACCTTCGGGAATGCGCAGGATGTTGGGGAAAATCAACGGCGGACGGATCTCGATCTCGGGCTTGTCGCCGCCGTATTCCAGCGTCTTCTCGATTCCCCACTCGCACACACCCCAATCGTAACCCTCGATCGGGCGATAGAAATACGCGCCCTGCCCCAAGGTCGGCAGATTCTTCACCACCGACATGTGGCCGTGCAAATAATAGGTGTGCACGGAATCGACCGTGTTCTCCTGGATCTGCAGCCAATTGCAGGTGTGAACCGGCAACACAATGACCGTGCGGCGGCGATCGTTGCGCGCCAGCACGTCCCAGCGCGGCAACAGCGGCGCCTGCGCCGGATCCGGCCCCATATAGACGAAGAGCAGCCCGCCCAGCTCCTGCACCGGATAGGCCTTCAGCGCGAGATTATCCGGCGTCTGCTTTTCGAAGGGCCGTTCGGTGCATTTGCCCGCACAATCGAATTTCCAGCCATGATAGCAGCAGCGGATGCCGTCCGGCTCGATGAAGCCATAGAACAGCGAGGCGCGGCGATGGAGGCAGTGCTCCTCGATGCAATACATCGCACCGTCGACACCGCGATAGACGAGCAGATCCTCGCCGAGAATGCGCACGCGCTTCTTCGGATTGGCTTCGGTGATCTCGCCCGCCGGGCACAACACCTGCCAATAGCGGCGCAGCAGCGCGCCGCCCGGCGTGCCAGGTCCCACCTGGGTGAGGCGATCGTTCTGCTCTTTGGTCAGCATGGCAACGCCTCCCGCTTCGCTTTATTTGTAGCCGAAGAACTCGCGGATGATCGCCGCCGCTTCGTCGGGCTTGTCGGTCTGCACCTGGTGGCCAGCGCCCGGCACCCAATGGAATTTCGCCTCGGGCACGAACTCGCCGATCTTTTTGCCGGTCTCGGGCAGCGCGAAGGTATCGCTGTCGCCCCAGATGAAGATCGTCGGGATGGTCTTGACCATCACCGGCAGGCTGCGTGTCATGTCGTTCTGCAGCGCGAAGAGAGCGTTCTGGCGCAGCGAAGCGGTCCCGCGGCCGAACGCCTTGAAGGCATCGAGCGCGCCGGGACGCATCGCCGCCGCCTGACGATCGTCGATCAGCTTATCCGTGATGCGCTTCGGATCGATGATCAGCGCCTGGAGGATGCGGCGCATGCCTTCGCGCGTGCCGTCGTAGTCGTTGAGCGCCTTCAGCGCGTCGGTCGGGCGCTGCGGAATGTTGAGCGAATTCGCGATGGTCAGCGACGAGATCAGCACCATCTTCTCGACGCGATCGGGATGCAGGATCGCGTATTGCGCGCCGGTCCACGCGCCTTGCGAGTTGCCGACCATCGCGACCTTGTCGAGGCACAACGCATCCATGAAATCGGCGAGGTGCTGCACGCGGCTCATCAAGCCATAGGGCACCGGCGCATAAGGATCGGTCAGGCCGAAACCGCCGACCGAGTCCGGCGCGATGACGCGCGCGTCGCCGCCAAGACGCTCGAGCAGCGGCCCCATCCCCGCCATGCCCGAAGATCCAGCCCCGCCGCCATGAAGCGCGATGACCGTGGGCCCGCCATTGCCGGATTCCCAGTAATGCGTGCGCACGCCATTCGCCATGACATAGCGCGACCTGATCTCATGCAGCATCTCGACCCCTTTCGACCAAACTTTACGCGATTAGAAAAATCTGTTACGGATTACGTAACGATTTTCCTTAGGAGAACACGCTTGGCGGTTGATGTCAACGAGGTCGACATCCTCGAGCGTCCGGCGAGCACCGGTATCCAGTCGATCGAGAACGGCACGCCGGTTCTTCGCGCGCTTGTGCAAGCAAAAGGCCCGATGAGCTTGACTGCCATCGCCACGGCCACCGGCATGGCGCCCGGCAAAGCGCATAAATATCTCGCCTCTTACATCCGCGCCGGCCTGGTTGCGCAAAGCGAAATCGGCGGCCGTTACGATCTCGGGCCTTTCGCGCTCGAGCTTGGCGTCGCCGCCATGCGCCGCATCGACGTCATGGAAATCGCGCAGCCGGCGATGGACGATCTGCGCAATCTGCTCAGCCACACGGTCTCGCTCGCGCTCTGGGCCAATCACGGCCCGACCATCATGCGCATCGCCGAGACGCCCGACATCATGTCGCTGACCGTGCGGTTCGGCACGGTGATGCCGCTCCTCACCTCATCCTTCGGCCGCATCTTCTCGGCCTATCTCGATCGCCGCATCACCCAGAGCATGATCCAGACCGAGCTCGCCGATCCCAAAGGCGTCGCTTGGCAGGCGGGGCTTAAGACTTTCACCGATGTCGAGGCGATGCTGGCGCGCTTCCGTGCCCGGCGCATGGCGGTGGCGGAAAATCTCAGCACGCCGGGCCGCGCCGCCCTCGCCGCGCCGATCTTCGATCACAACAACCGCATCGTCGCCGCCGTGGCCGTCGTCGGCGTGCAAGGCCGGATCGAACTCGACGCCGACAGCCGTCCGGCGCGCGAACTCGCCGCCACCGCGCGCAAGCTGTCGCAGCGCCTCGGCGCGGCGCTCGATCAGATCGCGTAGGACACCGCATGAAAGTCATCGACGTTCATTGCCACATCGTGCCGGCGGATTTCCCAGCCACGCCGCCCACCTGCGCGCCGGAGAAATGGCCGCGCATGGAAGACCGCGGCAACGGCCAGCACGCGATGATGACCGGCAAGCGCGAGATGCGCGTTGTCGACAATCGCGCCTGGGAAGCGGCGCGCCGCATCGCCGACATGAATGGCGAGGATGTCGGCATGCAGGCGATCTCGCCGATGCCCGAAATCCTCTCCTATTGGCTCGATGCGGAGTCCGCAGCGGCGATGGCGCGTTACATGAACCGCGTGATCGCCGATATCGTTCATGCCGCGCCTGATCGCTTCGTCGGCCTCGGTATGGTGCCGCTGCAGGACCCTGAACGCGCCGCCAAAGAGCTGGCGACCTTGCGCAGCGACGGTCTTATCGGTGTCGAGATCGGCAGCAACGTCAACGGCAAATCGCCGGGCGATCCGTTCTTCGATCCCTTCTACGCCGAGGCCGAGCGCCAGGATCTTGCGATCTTCGTCCATGCGCTGCATCCGACGATGACCGATCGCCTGGTCGGGCCGCCGATGGTCGCGCCCTATGTCGCCTTCCCCACCGATATCGGCCTTGCCGGCGCGTCGATCATCACCGGCCGGGTCCTCGAAAAATTCCCCAAGCTGCGGATCGGCCTCAGCCATGGCGGCGGCACGCTGGCAATGTTCCTACCGCGGCTCGAGAACGGTTGGCAGAAGCTGCCGGCGCTGAAAAACGCTTTCGCTTCGCCGGATGAGGCTGCGCACAAGCTTTATTACGACAATGTCGTCTTCGACAAGAAGCTGCTGCGCTATCTGATCGAGGCCTATGGCGATACGCAGGTCTTCGTCGGCTCGGATTATCCCTTCACCGCCGGCCAAAAGAATTCAGCCGCGATGTTCGAAGGCATCGGCCTATCGGCCGAGCAGCTCGACAGGCTGCGCGGCGGCAACGCGGCCAGGTTCTTGAATTTGCAAAACGCCGCGAAGGCGTGAGGGTACGGGAGGCACCATGAGCGACGTGATCGAACAAGCGGCTTTGCGGCTGCGCGAGGCCGGCGAGAAGCACCAACCCTGCGCTCCGATCCGCGATCTGATCGCGCCGACGGATGTCGCCAGCGCCTATGCGGTGCAAGAGATCAACACGAAATACTGGCTCGGCCGCGGCCGCAAGCTGGTTGGGCGCAAGATCGGCCTCACCGCCGTCGCCGTGCAGAAGCAGCTCGGGGTCGATCAGCCCGATTTCGGTCTGCTGTTCGACGACATGCTCGTCCCCGAGACTCACGCCATTCCCGCCGCGGAGCTGATGCAGCCGAAGGTCGAGGCCGAGATCGCCATCGTCCTCAAGAAGCCGCTGACCAAGGCGCGGCACAGCGTCGCCGATATCGCCGATGCGACGGATTACGCTTGCGCCGCGATCGAGATCGTCGGCAGCCGCATCGCCAATTGGGACATCAAGCTCGCCGATACGGTCGCCGACAACGCGTCGAGCAGCCACTTTGTTTTGGGCGCACGTAAAGTGCGCCTCGCCGACGCGGATCTCGTCAATTGCGCGATGACCATGGTCCGGCGCGGCGAGACGGTCTCGACCGGCTCCGGCGCCGCCTGCATGGGCAATCCGCTCAACGCCGCCGTGTGGCTTGCGGATACGATGGTGAAATACGGCCGACCGCTGCAGGCCGGCGACGTCATCATGACCGGCGCGCTCGGCCCGATGGTCGCGGTCAATGCCGGCGATGTCGTCGAAGCACGTATCGAAGGCCTCGGCGAAGTCCGCGCGACCTTCGGCAAATAGCGTCGCTGTGCCGGAGAATTTTCGCCGCACGCTTGCCGGCGCCGTTTTCATTGTCGTCATCGGCGCGATCACCTTGGCGCCCGTGCTCTATGTCGTCGCGGCGAGTTTCGATATCGCCGATCTCGGCGCGAAATTCCAGTTCGGCACCAAAGGCTGGCACGACATCTTCACCAGTGCGCGGACCATCGCGGCAATCGGCTATTCCTTCCTGCTCGTCATTCGCGTGCCGATCGCGCTGGTGATCGCCTTTGCCATCGCCTGGCTCCTGGTGCGCGTGCGCCTGCCGGGCCAGCGCTTCATCGAGCTTGCCTTCTGGTTCGGCTTCCTCCTCCCCGTCTTTCCGATGATGATGGGCTGGATCCTGCTGCTCGATGCGCATTACGGGCTGATCAATCTGGCGCTCCTCGAACTCCCGTTCATCCACACCGCGCCGTTCTCGATCTATTCCATCCCGGGCATCATCTGGGTCCATCTGACGCTGACCACCGTGCCGATCATGGTGATCCTGCTGACGCCGGCGCTGCGCCAGATGGATTCGTCGTTCGAGGAAGCCGCCGAGATGGCGGGCGCGACCACCTGGGGCACGCTCTGGCGCGTCACCATCCCGCTCCTTGCCCCGTCGATCCTCACCGCTTTTGTCTTGGCGCTGATCCGCAGCCTCGAGGCCTTTGAGGTCGAGCGCGTGCTGGGCGTGCCGGTCAATGTCGACGTCTACGCCACGCGCATCTACGATTTCGTCAGCCTGGAGCCGCCGCTTTTCGCTCAAGCGATGGCGCTGAGCGTTGTGTTCCTCGCCATGCTCCTGGCACTCGGCATCCTCTATCAATTCTATCTCGCGCGCAGCGGCGAGCGCGCGACCGTCGGCGCGCGCGCGGTGCGCATGCAGCCGCGGCCGCGGAATTGGTGGGCGTGGCTCGCGTCGGCGATCATCATCGCCTATCTCTGCCTATCGCTGCTCGTGCCCGTGGTCGTGTTGATCCTCGGCTCGTTCACCAGGCTCTTCGGCTTCTTCTTCCTGCGCGATGCCTGGACGGCGGCGCATTGGCGCGACGCCTTTGCCGATACGCGCTTCATCCACGCCGTGTCGACCTCGCTCGGTCTCGGCTTCACCGTCGGGCTGATCGGCACGCTGCTTTTCGGCCTGCTGAGCTGGGTGCTGGTGCGCACCAAGGTCGCCGGGCGGCATTGGATCGCGGTCATGATCTGGTTGCCTTGGGCCATTCCCGGCATTGTGCTCGGCGTCAGCCTGCTCGGCCTGATCCTCGAAACTCCCGGTCTCTCGATGCTCTACGGCACGATCGTGCCGCTGATCATTGCCCTGATCATTCAGCAGATGCCGATCGGCGTGCAGCTCCTGCGCACCGCCATCGCGCAAATCTCGGCCCAGCTCGAGGAAGCGGCGATGATGTGCGGCGCCGGCTTCACGACCATCTTCTGGCGCGTCACCTTGCCGCTGGTGATGCCGATGCTGGTCTCGGTCTTCCTGCTGGTCTTCGCCGCGACAATCAAGGACATCAGCACGACGGTGCTGATCGCCGCGCCCGGCATCCGCACCATGTCGCTGCTGATGTTCGACTTCACCCTCTCCGGGCAGCTCGAATCCGCGTCGGTGATCGGCGTGGTGATCGCCGTGCTCTGCCTGATCGTGACAGCGATTTCTTTCCGGCTCGGGGGCCGTATGGGTATCCGAAACTCGTAAAAGCGCGATCTCGCCGGCGTTACCGCCCGGCGTTCACCTTCGAGCGAGCCTAGCGCCCGCCCAGCGCGTCGAGCACTTCGTCGATGATCTTCTTGCGCTGATTAAGCGCCCAATCCTCGGTGTATTGATCGAGATAATCGACACCGGATTTGGGCACGGTGAAATCGAGCACGCTCGGCTCGTGCACGTCGACGCGGCGGCTGAGCTGATGCTCGACATGCGAATAGACCGCCTGCCCGTGCTGGCTCGCCGCCCAGTTCAGGAACACGGTCTGCGCATTGGGATGCGGCGATTTCTTTGGCATGATCAAGACGCTGAAGCCGCCCGACAAGGTACCGGGGCCGTCGGTCATCTGCGCCGGCACGAGATTGGTGATGCCGGCGCCGTGCAAATTCACATAATCCGGCAACAGCACGCCGAGACCGACTTCGTAGACACCCCGCACGATCCCTTCCGCCATCTGCCGGCTGTCCTGCGAGAACACCGCGGCTTGGCCGACATAAAGCTGCTTCAGGAAATCCATACCGAATTTCGCACCGATATAGCCGACCATCTGCTGGCCAGGACCGCCTGCGCGTGGATCGTAAGCGACGATCTTGCCCTTGAATTGCGGCTCGAGCAGTTGCTTCCAATTCGTCAGCGGCGGCTTCACCATGTCGGAATTGTAGAACGGGATCGACTGCACCGTGGCTTGCGTGCGCAGCATGTATTTCTGCGTGTTGTCGACCCAGGTGAGCGTGCCGTCGCGCCAATTCTTCGGATCGGCGGTGCCGGGCAGAATCAGCTTGGCCCTCTCGTCTTCGAAGAAGCCTTCTTTAACCAAAGGAAGCTCGGCCGTGCCGGTGTACATGAAATCGACGGTGACATTGCCGGCGCGCACCTCGCGCGCGACACGGCTCGCATTGACCGATGCGACGCCACCGAGGAAATCGACCTGGATGCCGGTATCCTTGAGGAAGGCTTCGGCGATCGGCACGGCAAGCTCGGACGGGCCGACAACCGCAACATGGCCTTCTTGCTTGGCAGCGGCGAGGATCTTTGCCCATTCCGGCGGCGCGCCGGCCTGCCAATCGTCATCGGCGTAAGCCGTCGAGGCCGAGACCGTTGCCCAAGCGGCGACGGCGCCGAGCAGGAAAAGCCGCCAATAATCGCATTTCATCTCCCCGTCCCTTCGATCCCTGTTCTGTGGCTTATCTTTATTATGTGATTTATGCCGGCTTGAGTCGCGGCCATAGGCGATAGGCATTCTCGCATTCGATGGCGCGCAGCTCGGCATCGCTGAAGCCGCAGTCGCGCAGTGCCTTCGCATCGTGTTCGGCGTTGCCAAAGGGAAAATCGGTGCCGAACATCAGCTGCGATAACGCGATCAATTCGCGGAACGAGCCCATCGCATAGCGGTTCGAGGTGTTCGCCGTGTCGTAGTAGAATTTGTTCAGCATCGCCGCGAAGCCCTCGGGCATGTTCGCTTTGAGTTCGGGCGGAAGGCGCCCGGAATGCCGGATGAAGCGGAAGGCCGAATACGGCAGGCTGCCGCCGGCATGCGAGAAGATAACACGCATCTTCGGAAAACGTGCGGCCGCGCCGCCATAGATCATCTTGGCGATGGCGCGCGACGTGTCGGCACCGTACTCGATCACCGAATCGTTGAGCTCGGGCAGCAGATCGCGGCAGCAATTCGGCGCGACGGGATGCGTGTAGAGAATCGTGCCGCGGCGATTGAGCTCTTCGAACACCGGCGCGTAATAGGGATCGCCGAGCCATTTGTCGCCGATATTGGTCATCAGCGCGACGCCGTCGGCTTTCAGCGTGTCGAGCGCGTATTCGATCTCCTTGAGGCTGCCCTCGATATCGAGGATCGGCAGCGCGGCGAAGACGCCGAAGCGACCGGGATGATCGGCCGCCATCTGCGCCATGTACTCGTTCCAGCCGCGCGCCAGCGCCCGTGCCTCCTGGTTGTCGCCGGGATAGATCTGCACCGAGTGCGGCAGCGAGAGCAGCGTGGTCGCGACGCCGCCGCGATCCATATCCTCGAGCGATTTGGCGACGCTCCAATTCTGCTGCTGCGCATATTGCTTATCGCGCTCGAAGCGCGAGGCGAGATAGGTCGGCGGCGATGGATGATGATGAACGTCGATACGGAACGCTTGTGCCATCGCCTCACGCTTTTTCGGTGGTTTCTCCCCGAAACCACTCTAGCATTTCGTCGGACGATCGCAACGCTTGGCCCGATGCGCGCGGCTATTCCTTGCGCTGTTCCTCGATCGCCAGCGCTTCGAGCGCGTGTTCGAGTGTCGGCGTTACCGCATGCGCAAAACCTGCATCGCGCAGTGCGAGACGCTTCGCCTCTTGGCACAACTGCCGCAGCCGCGCGCCGGAGAATCCGTCGGTGCGTTTCGCCAAAGTCTCGACGATCGGTTCGATGCTCGCGTTGGCCTTGCCGCGATTGCCGAGATGGATGCGCAGGATCGACCGGCGATCGTTGGCGTCGGGCAGCGGCACATGGATATGCATGCCGAAACGGCCCGGCCGCAGGATCGACGGGTCGACGAGATCGATGCGGTTGGTCGCGCCGATCACGATGACGCGGCTGAGCTGCTCGACGCCGTCGAGCTCGGCGAGCAACTGATTGACGACGCGCTCCGTCGTCATCGAGCCGTCATGTGCGCCGCGCACCGGCGTGATCGAATCGAGCTGATCGAAGAAGATCAACGTCGGCGCCACCTGTCGCGCGATGCGGAAAATCTGCCGCACGCCCTCTTCGGATTCGCCCAGCCATTTGGAGAAAATCTCCGGCCCGTCAACGGCGATGAAATTGACGCCGCATTCGTTGGCCAGGGCTTTGGCCAGCAGCGTCTTACCGCTGCCCGGCGGGCCGTAAAGCAAGGCACCGACATGCGTCGCGAGCCCCATCTCCTGCAGCACCTGCGGATTGCGGAGCGGCTGCTCCATCATCTCCTTGAGCCGCTGCTTTACCGCATCGAGGCCGCCGATGTCGTCCCATCTCACATCGGGCACGCTGATCAGCGTCTCGCGCATCGCCGATGGCCGTACCGTCGCTAATGCGGAATCGAAATCCTGGCGCTCGACATAGAGATTGGTCATGTCGATGCGGAAAGCGGCCTTCGGGTCTTCGAGATTGAGCGTCGAGCGGCGCAGTGCCTCGAGACCCGCATTGCGGCACAGCTCCATCAGGTCGGCGCCGACGAAACCATGCGTGCGCTTGGCGACGTCCATCAGCGCGTCCTGCGCATCCTCGGTCAGCGGCATCTCGCGCGTCTGGATCTCGAGGATGTCATGGCGCCCCTCCACGTCGGGCGGGCCGACGAAAATCTCGCGATCGAAACGGCCGGGCCGGCGGAAAGCGGCATCGACGGAATCGACGCGATTGGTCGTGCCGATGACGATGACGGAATCGACGCGCGTCAGACCGTCCATCAGCGAGAGGAGCTGCGTCACCGCGCGGATATCGGAATGTGCGCCAGTCTCGCCGCGTTTCGGTGCCAGTGCGTCGAGTTCGTCGATGAACACAATCGACGGGGCGTGATGCGCCGCTTCGCCGAAGATACGGCGCAGATTGCCTTCGGTCTCGCCAGCATAGGTACCGATGATGTCGGGGCCGTTGATGTAATAGAACTTCGCCTCGATCTCGTTGGCAACCGCGCGCGCCAGATGCGTCTTACCCGAGCCCGGCGGGCCGTAGAGAATGATGCCACGCGGCGGGTTGATGCCGAGCTGGCGATAGACATGCGGGAATTTCAGCGGGAGCTGGACGAGCTCGCGCACCAGCTTGATCTGCCGCCCGAGGCCACCGACATCCTCGAAGGTGACGTCGAACGCGCCTTGCGGCACATGCTCGTCATGGAAATGCAGTCGGACGTCGGTGTCCTCGGTGACGTAGCCGACGCCATCCGGCAGGCGATTGACCTCGTAGGTCGTGCCCGCCTGCGTGCCCGGGAACGAGATGTAGAGAACCGCGCCCATGCTGAGCGGCGTCCGGTTCTCGACCATCACCTTCTTGAGATGCTGTACCAGATTATGCGCGGTCGAAACGTCGATCCCGGGGTTGAGCTCGACGATCTTCGCCGGGCCGATATCGGCCGGCTCGATATCGACCGTTTCGTTGAGATGCGCCTTCAGCGCCTGGCGCAGGAAGCGATCCATGCGAATGACGCCGCGCCCTTTGTCTTTGGCCACCGGCGTGTCGAGCCGCACCAGCACCGCGCGGCCGCGCTCGGTCGCGACCCGCACGATCTCATCCGGCTTCAAGCCGGATTGGTGCATCAGTTCTTCGTCGATGGCGACAAGGAGCTTGCTGGCGGAAGCGTATTCGTTGGCGAGATGATCGACCGTCGCTTTGAATTTACGGCGCGGATGCGTGTGCACATGGCCGTGGTCATGGCCATGATCGTGTCCCTCATGCGGCACGGCGTCTACCTGTTATCGAGCGGGCGAAAAATTTAGCGTCGGTATTCGGGGCAGTCTTCGATCTGCTCGAAGCCGGAGCCACGATCGACGCTGGTGGTGTGATAGAGATTCGGCTCGGCGGCGACGAACTTCGCCGGCTTCTCCGGATCCTCGTTCACGTGCTGGATGATGATGCCCGGCTTGCGCAGCGGCAGGTTCAGCACATCGCCCGCTTCCCAATGGTGCTTCACCCCATCGATCAGCGTGTAGCCCTTGCCTTCGAGGATATACATCACCTGCTCGCCCTGGAATTTCAGCATGCCCGAGCGGCTGCCGGGCGGGATTTCCTGCTCGAAGAAGATATGGGTGTTGAGAACCGTGTCGGTGATCGCCGGATGGAGATACCAGCGCATATAGCCCTGGCGGTTGAGCTCTTGCGGCAGTTCCGACCCTTTTATGACCATCAGCCCGTTCTTGCGCTGATCGCGCTGCTGATCGCGCAGCTTCAGGATCTCGTCCCAAAAATTAATCTTCGCCAGCCGCTCTTTCCGGTCTTCCGCCATCACCACCACTCCCTCGCCCTACGCCTTCGCCGCCGACGCCAGCATAGTCGCCGTCGGATGAAATCGTCAAACGACCGGCCGACCGGAGACTTGAAGGCGCTTGTCGCTTCCGGCGGCTTCTGTCATGAATCGGGCTTATGGCACCATCCAAACCCTTGACCAAACCCCGCGCCGACGAACCACGCGATCTCGACAATGGCGTGTCGGCGGTCGATCAGGTCATGGACGCAATCAAGACCGGCATCCACACGGCGCGCTACGTGCCCGGTCAGCGCCTCGTCGAGCCCGACATGATGCGCGATTTCGACGTCAGCCGCGGCACCGTGCGCGAGGCGCTGCGCCGCCTTGCGGCCGAAGGCTTCGTTTCGATCGAGCTCTATCGGGGCGCCAGCATCCGCAAAATGTCGCGCGACGAATTCGTCGAGCTCAACGAGATCCGCGCCCTGCTCGAAGGTTATGCCGCCTCGCTCGCAGCGCAGCGCATGAGCAAGACCGAGCGCAAGAAGCTTCTCGAATTGGAGCAGCAATGGGATCGCGGCACGCAAAACCTTGCCTATGCGCAATATAACGAGCAGTTCCATACCCTGATCGTCGAGGCGAGCCGGCATAAGCAATTGCCGAATTTCGTGCAGCAGGCGCAGCTCTCTATCTTCCGCCTGCAATTCCAAAGCATCCTGCAAACGCCGGTCGCGACGCGGCGCTCGCGGCTGGAGCATCGCCGCATCGTCAAAGCGATCCTCAAGGGCGACGCGACCGGCGCCGAAAGCGCGATGCGCCAGCACATCCAGAACTCGGCCGTTGTCATCATGGGCGCGCCGGACACGTTCTTCTCGGCCTGAAGCGCGCGCCACGCGTCGGATGAAATCGTCGGACGCTTTCGGCTTTGCGCTTGAAGGCCGGAAACGCGATTTGTAGATTGAAATCCGTTTCGTGAGGGTTGAGAGCCATGGCAGAATTCGAGCGTACCCGAATCCGCGAAAGAGAAGCGCCGAAGCAGAGCTCTTACGAGCTTGCCATACAACAGGACAGGGAGCGCGGAGAGCGGCAGATGACCGGCCGTATTGTCTGCAAGCTCGCCGATTGTCCGCAGAACCTCACGCGCCAGGGCCGGCTGCGCAATTATCTCGGCCTTATGATCGAAGACACGCCGCTGCAGGACTGGATCGTCTTCACGCATGAAGTCCGCACCGTTTCCGGCAAGCATCGCCATCAAGGCGGGCTGGTCATCTATGTCATCGACGGCAACGGTTATTCGGTCGTCGACGGCGTGCGCTACGATTGGGAAAAGGGCGACCTGGTGTTGCTGCCGCTGCGCGAGAAAGGCGTCGAGCACCAGCATTTCAATTCCAATCCGGAGAAGCCGGCGCTGTGGATGGCCTTCATCCATTCGCCGACCCGCGATTATGTCGCCTCGGAAATGACGCAAACCGAAGTCTCGCCCGAATACAAAGCCGCGGAAGAAGCCGGGCGCACGTAAGTTTCCTTGTGATGCCGCAGCGGCGCGCGAAGACGCCGTCGGCGAAAGTGTGGGGAGGAAAGATGAGTTCGGCGATTTCGCGGCGCGAAGCGCTCGCGGCTTTTGGTGGCGGCGCGCTCGCCATGATGAATATCCCGGGCGCGCGAGCAGCCGATGCGGCCCTTCCGCTCCTTCATGTCGGCGTCATTCCGATCTTCAGCGTCGCACCGCATTACGCCGCCGATAAATTCGGCTGGTTCAAGGCGGAAGGCGTCGATACCACGACGAAGCCGGTGCAAGGTGGCGCGGTCGGCATTCCCGGCCTCGCCAGCGGCAGCTTCGATGTGCTGTACGCCAATTGCATCTCGGTGCTCACCGCGCTGGAGCGCGGCATCGATCTGCGCGTCATCGCCGAAGCGACGACCATCGCCACCCATCCGCCGGATGTCGACGCGATCTTCATCCGCGCCGGCGACAAGGACAAGCTGAAGAGCGGCAAGGATCTCGAAGGCAAGATCATCGCGGTCAACGCCAAGTTCGATCTGATGTGGCTGGTCATGCAGGGCTATGTGCAGAAGACCGGCGGCGATGTGAACAAGGTCACCTATCGCGAAGTGCCGGTGCCGTCGATGCTCGATGCGCTGAAGAGCGGACAGGTCGATGCCGCGCTGGTGCTCGATCCCTTCATGACGATTGCGATGAACGACCCGAACTACGCGATCATGGGCTGGCCGTCATCGATGGTGATGCCGAACATGCCGAGCTCGCTGTGGGTGACCTCGGGCCAGACCGCCGACACCAAGACCGATCAGATCCGCGCCTATGTCCGCGGCTTCATGAAAGGCGTCGCCTGGTTCAACGACCATCTCGGCACCGCGGAATTTTTCGACCTCGTCGCAAGCTACAGCAAAACCGATGTCGCCCTGCTGCAAAAAATGTACGCCGCCAAGCAGCCGACCGAGATCAGCGTGCCGGCGATGAAGCAGCTCGTCGCGGTGGTCAAGGAATACGGATTGCTGAAGACCGACCTCGATATCGAATCCAAAATCTTCAAGATGCCGACCTGAAGGAGTATGCGATGGCACTCACGATCACACGCCGCGACGCGCTCGCCGGTTTGGGCGCAGGCTGCGTTGCGCTGAACATCGCGCCGGCGCGCGCCGCCGATCTGCCCTTGGTGCGCGTCAGCATCGTGCCGATCTTTGCGGTCGCCGCGCATTTCGCTGCCGAGATGCAGGGCTACTTCGCCGAGCAAGGCATTGCCGTGTCGACGCAGCCGGTGCAAGGGGGCGCCGTCGGCATTCCCGGCCTCGTCAGCGGCAGCTTCGACGTGCTCTATGCCAATTCGATCTCGTGCATGACGGCGCTGGAGCGCGGCATCGACCTGCGCTTCATCGCCGAGGGTGCACCGATCCCGCTGCAGCCGCCCGATCCCGGCGCGCTGCTCATCCGTAAGGGCGAGGCTTTGCACAACGGCAAGGATTTCGAAGGCAAGATCATCGGCGTCAACGCCAAATACGACATCCAGTGGCTGGTGATGCAGGGCTGGGTGAAGAAGACCGGCGGCGACGTGAGCAAGGTCACCTATCGCGAAGTGCCCTTGCCTTCGATGCTCGATGCGATCAAGGGCAAGCAGGTCGACGGCGCGCTGGTGCTCGATCCGTTCATGACGGTTGGCCTCGGCCAGCCCGATTTCGAGCGCGCTGGCTGGCCGCTCTCGACCGCGATGGCCGGCTTGCCGACCTCGTTCTGGATCGTCTCGGCCAGCGTTGCCGAGCAGAAGCACGATGCGATCCGGCGCTATCAGACCGCTTTCCTCAAAGGCGGCAAGTGGATCGACGATAATCTGCGCAACGACAGCTACAACCAGCTCGTCGCCAGCTACACCAAGACCGACCCGGCGCTGATCGCCAAGATGGTCGCCTCGGAGCAGCCGCTCAGCATCGGCGTCGAGCCGGCGGTGCAGCTGATCGCCATGATGAAAGAGTACGGCCTTCTCAAGACCGATATCGATTTCAAATCGAAACTCTTCGTGGCCTAAACGCGCATTTTGCCCTTGCCCACGTCCAGCCGAGTCCGCATCCTTGGCCGATAAGGTGGATGGGAGGGTAACGCGAATGCCGGAAATTACCGAGACAGACCTGCTGAAAGCCGGACCGGGCACGCTCGCCGGGCGTTATCTCAAGACCTTCTGGCAGCCGGTCTATCTCTCTGCCGATCTGGAGAAGGGCAAGGCGAAGCCGGTCCGCGTGATGGGCGAGAATTACACGCTCTATCGCGGCCTCTCGGGCAAAGCGCATCTCGTCGGCGCGCGCTGCGCGCATCGCGGCGCGCAGCTCTCGGCCGGCTGGGTCGAGGACGATTGCATTCGCTGCATGTATCACGGCTGGATGTTCGACGGCGCCGGCCAATGCGTCGAGCAGCCGGCCGAGCCGGCCGCTTTCAAGGACAAGATCAAGATTCCCGGTTTCCCGACCCAGGAATATCTCGGCCTGATCTTTGCGTGGCTCGGCGACGGCGCGCCGCCGCCCCTGCCCCGTTATCCGTGGTTCGAGGAAGAAGGCGTGCTCGAAGCCGACACCTATCTCCGCTACTCGAATTACTTCTACACGCTCGACAATCACAGCGACGAGGTGCACGTCGTCTTCACCCATCGCAACACGAATTTTTCGCGCGCCGGCTTGCGCGAAGTCCCAACGATCGAGGCGGAAGAGACGGAGTATGGATTGCGCGTGATCGCGCGCGCGCCCAGCGGCAACGTCCGCGCCAATCAGTTGCTGATGCCGAACATCATTATGTTCAAATCCTCGCCCACGGCAGGCGACGCAAGCTTCTCCGACCGCGCTGCCTGGCGCGTGCCGCAGGATGACGACACCCATCTGAGCTTCGGTATCGATCTGCGCCATCTGACCGGCGATGCGGCCAAGCGCTATCGCAACGCCCAGGCGCAGGAGCGCGCGCGAATGAAAGCGCTGAAGCTCGAGCCCGTCGATGTCGTGGCGCGGGATATCCTTGCCGGCCGTCGCGGCCTCGAAGACGAGGACATTCTGGCCCGGCCCGATCTGGTCAACATCCAGGATTGCGTCGCCCAGATGGGCCAGCCCGCGGTCGCGGACGGCCCTTACGAAAATCTCGGCCGCTCCGATCGCGGCGTCATCCTTTGGCGCAATATGTGGCTGCGCGAGGTTGGTGCCATGGTCGAAGGCCGGCCGATGAAGCACTGGCAGGTGCCGAAGACCCTTACGACACAAACGGGCATGACACCGAGCTAACCGGCGCCGCCTAAAAAATCAGGGAGGATAGTATGAAGCGTTACGTCGCCGTGGCGGCCGCTCTGGCCTGTGCTGTTGCCGCACCCGCCGTCCGCGCCGCGGAGTTCGGTCCGCATGTCAAAGAGCTGATCGCCGAGGCACAGAAGGAAGGCAAGCTCGATCTTTCCTGGAGCGGCTCCGGCTTTGGCGACAACGGCAAGGATCTGCCGAAATGGATCGCGGCCTTCAACAAATTCTACGGGCTCAACCTCACCTATAGCTGGGCGCCGGCGCCGTCGATGACGCAGCAAGCCGCCAATCTGGTGCAGCAGGCGCAATCGAACGCACCGGCGACGACCGACGCCATCATCCTCGGTGCAGATTCATTGCTGCCCGGCATGCAGGCGAATGCGACGCATCCTTACGACTGGGCGATTCTGGGCAAAGAGATCGGCGTCGATCTGCCGCCCGATGCGATTGCGCCGGGCAATGCGGGGCTGGCGATTTCGACCGCGGTCTTCGGCATCGAATACAACAAGGAAGTAGTGTCGGCCGACAAGGTGCCGCATAATCTCGTCGATGTGCTGAAGCCCGAATGGAAGGGCAAGATCGCCTCGACACCTTACGCCGCCGGCTTCAACTTCCTCGCCGCGTTTGACCCGAATTGGGGCGAGCCGAAGACCGAGGATTTCATGGTGAAACTCGCGGCGCAGGTCGGCGGCCTTATCCGCTGCGGCGATTCCGCGCCGCTGCTGAGCGGCCAGTTCGATATGCTGGTGCTGGAATGCGACATCGCCGAGCCGATCATCGCGCAGCGTCGCGGCGAGCCGCTCGGTTATGTCGTGCCGGCCGACGCGCCGGTGATGGATCATTGGTACATGGCGGTGCCGAAGACAGCGCGCGAGCCGGCCGCCGGCGCGCTGCTCGCGCTTTTCATGGTGACACCGGAAGGCCAGAAAATCCAATGGGAGTCCGACGGGAACGACCTCGCGCTGCTGCCCGGCTCGAAGACCGCGGCAACCCTGCCGGGCCATCCCGACAGGGTCGCCGGCGGCCATGGCGCGCAGGATTTCGTCAAGCATCCCGAGACCCTGACCATTCTGACGAAATACGTCGACATCCTGCGCAAAGGCGCCGGCAAGTAGATCGCGTCGGCTAGAGCCGTGTCTCGCTCGCGCCGGTCGCGCGCCGGCCGAGCAGATAGATCAGCGCCAGCGGCAGGAAGAGCAGCATGAAGACGAGGCTCATCGCCGTCGCCTGCCCGATCTGACCCGTGTACCAAGTGCTCCAGATCACCGTCGGCAAGGTGAGGTTGCTCGGCGTCGCCAGCACCACGGCCATGGTGAGCTCGCGGAAGACAAGCAGCGCGATCCAGATCCAGGCATTGAGCGCGGCTGGCGCGACCAGCGGCAGGAAGATCGTGCGCAACGTGCCGCCGACGCCCAGCCCCGCGACAGAGGCAGCATCTTCGAGCTCGGTCCCGACCTGAACCATCGCTACGCTCATCGCGCGCACCGCGAAAGCGAGATAGGTCAACAGATAGACCAGCGCGATGATCCAGACCGTGCCGGCGAGCTGAAAGAAGCGCCCGACGACGAACAATGCCAAGGTCTGGAGCGCTACGGCGAAGACGATCGCCGGCACGGCATGTGGTAGGAAGATCACCGTGTCGATCGCGCCGCGCAGCCGCGACTTCGAGCGCACGACGACCCACGAGATGATCAGGCCGAACGCCACGGCCGCCAGCGGCACGACGATCATCAGGATTGCCGTGTTCTCGAAGCCGGTCCAGGCCAGCGCCCACGGCGCGCTCGAGAAATTCGCGAATGACAACGCGCGGAAGGCTTCGAGCGAGGGCGGCCGGAAATAGCGCGACAGCGCCACCCACAACACGAGCAGCATCGGCAAGACGAAGGTCAGCAGGAAATAAACGCCGAGCCCCGCATAGATCCAGTCGCGCGACCGCTTCAGCCGCAGCGGCGCGATGCGGTTGCCTCTGCCCGTCACCACCTGATAGAGCCGGCCACGCCGGATCGCACGCAGATAGATCGCGGTCAAAACGAACGCCGCGGCCATCGCGACCAGCGACAGCGCCGCTGATGGCCCATATTGCGGCAGGCCGGCTTGCGGGTTGAGCTGTTGGTAGACATAGGTGCTGAACGTATATTGCCGGTAGGTCATGCCGATGAAAGCCGGCACGTCGAAGCTCGCGACCGCCACCATGAAGCAGAAGATCGCGGCCGCGATCAGCGCCGGCGTCACCAGCGGCAGTTCGATGCGCCAGGCGCGCCGCCACACGCCGACGCCGTAAATCTCCGCCGCCTCGATGAGCTCGCCCGAGACCGAGCGTAGCGGCGGCCCGACCAGCACGAAGGCCAGCGGCACCAGCAGCAAGCCTTGCACGAATCCCATGCCGATGGGATTGGCGATGGTGATCGCGTTCTGGTCGAGGCCCAGCCCGTCATGGAGCCAGCGGCCGATCAGCCCGATGCGCGGGCCCAAGAGAAAGAGCCAGCCCATCGACGGAAAGAATCCCGGCAGCAGCAACAGCACCGTCATCATCGCATAGGTCGCCTGCTTGGCGCCGAAATCGGTCCGCTCGACCACCCAGGCAACCGCAATGCCGCCGAGCATCGCGAGCACCGTCGCGACCAGCGCGAAGACCAGCGTATCGCCGAGGACGCTCCAGGTATCTTCGGCGCGCAGCATCGCTATGATATTCGCCAGTGAATAAGGCCCGCCCGGGATCGCCGGCAGGCCGATGGTGAGGCTCAGCCACACCACCGCCAGCAACAGCACCAACACGCAAGAAGCCAGCGCAGCGGACAGCCAGACGAAGCCGGCGCCGCGATTGTCGCGCGCGAGCACGCGGCGCGGTCGCGGCACGACCGGCTCGATACGCGGACTTATCAGCGACGTACTTGCCATGAGCCGAGTGCCCTATCCTCCCTTCGGCAACAGTACACGAAAGGCTCAAAAAGCAAACGGCCCGGCACAAGGCCGGGCCGTTTCATCGTCACCGACGCCGAAAGACTATTCCGCGGCCTCGTACTGGTCCGCCGGGAACCACTTGTACATCTTCGGATCGATGCGCGAGCCGTTCTTCTTCATCTCCGACACCCAGAGCGGATGGATGCGCGGATCCTGATCTTCGTATTCGATCTGGTCGCCGCCCAATTTTATGCTGAGCGACACGGCTTGTTTCTGCATGCCCTCGTCGCCGCCGCCCGAGCGCCGGCTAGCGGCGGTCAGCGGATAGCGGATGCCGCCGACATTGGTTGCGAGATAACGCGCGTTGCGGTTGCTGGTGTTGAAGTGCTGATGGAGCTGCCGGTCGGCCGGCGGGAAGAGGACGCCGTGCTTCCAGTCGACGCGCAGCCAGTCTTTCTGACCCTCGAACCAGAGCAGCGAGAAGCCGGTGCCGACGACGCACATAACATGCGCGCCGGGTCCATGACGATGCGCCTTCTTATAGGTGCCGGGCACCATCTCCGAGATATGCGCGTGCATCGAGCTGTCGGCGAGGACGAACATGATGTTCGAGCTGCCGGCGCCGCGATCTTCCCAGGAATGAAGCTCGAGATTCTCGAGATCGGGAACGAAGTTCGTCTCCCACATATGGTTGCCGGGGCGCACCATCGTGAGATCGCCTTCGCCGTTGTAATACTCGTCCTTGCCCATGCGATCGGCGAAGACCGCGGCGTTATTGAAGATGAAATTCTCGTTGTGGAAGACGTTCATCATCATCGGCATGTTGGTCGTGCAGACCATCAGCGCGCGCTTCTGGCCGCTGCCGTTGAAATGGCGATACTTCGCGTTGAGCGGGATCGCGAACATGCTGCGCGGCCCCCATTCGAAGCTGCGCTTGGCGCCGTCGGGGAATTCGAGCTGCGTCGAGCCCGAGCCTTCGAGGATGTAGGTCACCTGCTCGTAGATGTGGTGCTGCGGCGCGGAGCTGCCGCCGGGCGGAAGCTCGAACAGGAACATGCTGACGAAGTCGCCGCGCCCTTTGAGATGAAGGGCGGCGCCGTTCATGCCGTAGCGCGCCCACGGCTTGGTCTGCATCGCGAAAGTGTCGATGGCGTAGTCCTCATGGACCAACACGCCTTCTTTCTGGATCCACTCTTGATAGGAATCGACGCGAATACGCGGGATTCGATCGTCTGACATGGTTGTTTCCTCCTGGGGCAATCTTCTCAAGAAAACAATAGCGACTTGATCACGACCGGCACGACGCCCGGCGGCGACATCAGCTCGCCGACATCGACATAATCGAGATCCTGCAACTGCACGCCGTCGATCGAGACGAGCGGCCCGGGCAGGCCGAGTTCCTCGCTCAACAGGCGGCCGAGCGTCCGGCCGATATCGCCGTCGATCATCAGGAAAAGCGGCTCCGTGCGCGTGCCTTTCGGCGCCGCCGCCGCGATGATGGCGTTGCCGGTCGCGGCGAGACGCTCGTAGCTCGGGTCGCCCTGCCACGAGAACGCGATCGCGGCGCGCGAATCCGGATCGAGATCGAGACCGATGAAGCCTTGGCGGATCGCCTCGGCGAGCTTCTCCGGCTGCTCTTCGGCGGTGCGGCCGACATGCATCACCGGCACGCCATGCACCGGCAGCCGCGACGGATCGGAGAGATAGATCGTCTTGCCGCTGACCTGGATGGTGAATTGCGAGGCGCCGATCACCGTTGCGCGGATACGCTGCCCCGGATCGATCAGTTGGAGCTTGGCGCGCGTCGTCAGCTCTTTGATCATGGCTTTCGCCAGCGGCATCGCGATGTCGCCGAATTGCTGCGGCTCGGTGCCGAAGATGTATTCGGAAACGCCGCCCGAGAAGGTCAGCGCCGTCGGCTCGCTCGCGCGCCGCAGCGGCTCGGTCAGCATGAGCTTCTGGCCCAGCATGTCGAGCTTCGCGCCGAGCACATAATCCGCCGCGACTTTCGCCAGGCGCTGCGCCGTCGCTTCGCGCTTTGCCGGATCGGCAAAGGACTCCGGCGTCGGCGCGAAACCAAGATCCTCGGCGGTCAGCCGCGCCGAATCATCGATGCGTGTCCACTTGCCCTGATCGTCCGTTGCAACGAGACGGCCACCAACTGCGAACGCCGCCGAGCTCACCGGCGTGCCTTTCTCGATCAAGGTCAGCTTGGTCGTGCCGCCGCCGATATCGACATGCAGCACGTTTTGCGCGCGATCACGCGACAGCTTCAC
This sequence comes from Allostellaceae bacterium, assembly GCA_035552195.1. Classification (GTDB taxonomy): domain Bacteria; phylum Pseudomonadota; class Alphaproteobacteria; order ATCC43930; family CGMCC-115725; genus CAIKMD01. The sequence continues at coordinate 110,232 of DASZLU010000055.1, forward strand.
CGCGCCCGAGCCATGCGCCGCCAAGCGGCATTCGAGGATATGACCTGCGGTGGCGCAGACGAACTTGCCGGCTTCGTCGGCGAAGAGTTCGTCGATGGCGCGCGCGTTCTTCCGCTTGATCGCCTCGCCGGTCAGGATCACCGCGCCGCTATCGACGTCGCTACGCTCGAAACCGGCTTCTTTGTATGACTTGTCGATGAATTGCTTCAGCGCCTGCGCATCGATCATCCCGTCGGCCAGGAACGGCGTGAGCATGATCGGCGAGCGCCACAGGACTTGCCGGTCGACGACGACGAAACGTGCCGACAAACCTTGGTTGTGACGCTGCAGCAGGATCTTGGCGAAGAGCAGATGCGAGGTCGAGCTGCCGATATCGATGCCGACGGTCTTGAGCTCGACATGCTCCTGGCTCCAGATGAAAGCGGCGAGCGCTTCTCGCTGCTCCGGCGACATCGCTTCGCCCAGATGTTCGTGCTCGAAGTCGCTGTCGTGCATATCGTCGTCTTTATTATCCATTGTGTACCTACATGATAGAAAACTGTGCCTCCCAGAACAACCGTACGGCGCCGGTTAGGGCCCGGCCGGGATGAACTGCTTGGCGAGATTTCCCGCCTCCTGACGATTGGCGAGATTGTCCTCGGTCTGCTCCGGGATGTAGGTCGCGCCCGGCTGCGGCGCGAGGCGCGGCACGGCGTAAGGGATGTCGATGCGCCGGCTGTTGCCGCCAATCTGCCCCCAATCGGTCTGCCCGGCTTTCGACAAGAGCCAATTGATATAGACCTTCGCCGCGTTGGGATGCGGCGCATTCGCCATCAGCGCCACGCTGCCGTAGCCGAAATCCAATGTCGGATGCGGCATCGGCGCCTCGAAGGAGACGACGTTCTTGCCCAATCCCTGCTGCTGGAAGCGCGCGATCTCGTCCGGCGACGCGCCGATGCCGATTGGATACTTGCCGCTCACCAGCCACTCGGCTTCCTGGCGCGGATTGGCGATGTAGACAATCTTCTGTTGGCTATAGAGCCGCTTCAGCCAATCCGCACCGAAATTGAGGAGGTAACGCTGCGCGGCACCAAGCCCCGGCCCCGGCAGACGCGGATCGTCGAACACGATCTTGCCGGCGACTTTGGGACTGAGCAGATCGTCATAGCTATTGAGAATATCGCGCGAGACGAGGTCGCGATTGACCGATGTCGTCTCGGTCACCGTCGCTTCGAAGCCGAAAATGAATTTCTTGTCGCGATCGACCCAGCCGCCATCGAGTCCGCCGTACCAGGCCTTGTCGTCGACCACCTCCGGCAGGACGAGCGCGGGGCGGATCGGCGCGAACGCATCGATCGGCTTGAGGCTCTGCAGCAGCGACGAAGAGCCGCCGACATAAACATCGACGCTGTAGACGCCGGCGGCGCGCTCGCGCACGATCTTCGGGATCGCGTCGCGGCCACTCTGGCCGCTGAAATTGATCTTGATCTGTGGATAGGCCTTGCGGAAACCGTCGGTCAGGACGCGATGGAAGAGCTCGCCCGGGCCGCCATGCACATCGACTTCGCCCTCGGCATTCGCCGCTTTGACGGTGTCGTCCCAGGTGTCGGCCCAGGCGCGCGGCGCTATCGCGCCGAGCGCCAGCATCCCCGACAAAGCGAGGCGCACCGCATGTGATCCGATAGCCATCGCACGTCTCCCCATAGGCCGGTGATCAGGGACCTGCCGGAATGTTCTGCTTGGCGATCTGCTGCGCCTGTTGGCGCGTCGGCAAATTTTCCTCGTTCTGCTCGCCGACATAGGTGACGCCCGGCTGCGCCGCGGTTTCAGGGGTCGCGACCGGCACGTCGAGCCGACGGCTGTTCTCGTCGGTCTTGATCCATTCCATCTGGCCCGCTTTCGACATCAGCCAATTGATATAGACCTTGGCGGCATTGGGATGCGGCGCATTGGCGATCATCGAGACCGTGCCGTAGCCGTATTCGAGCGACGGCTTCTGCAGCGGATAGAGGAACGCCCCGACGTTCTTGCCGAGGCCTTGCTGCTGAAAGATTTTCAGCTCCTGCGGCGCGACGCCGATGCCGATGGGATATTTGCCGCTGACAACCCACTCGGCGAGCTGCCGCGGATTGGCGATATAGGCGATCTTCTGCTCCGCGAAGAGTTTTTTCAGCCAATCGGGGCCGAAATTGACGAGGAAGCGCTGCGCGGTCGACACGCCCTGCCCCGGCAGCCGCGGATCGTCCCACACGATCTTGCCAGCGAATTCGGGCTTCATCAGATCGTCGTAGGTCTTGAGCTGGTCGTGCGAGATCAGATCCCAATTGACCGACAGCATCGGCGTGACCGTCGCCTCGAAGCCCATCACGTATTTCTTTTCGCTGTCGATCCAGCCGGCATCGAGCCCGCCGAGCCAGGCTTTGTCATCGAGCACTTCGGGCAGGATAAAAGCTTCGCGCAGCGGCTCGAACGCGCCGATGGGCTTGAGCGCCTGCAGAATCGACGAAGTGCCGCCGTTGTAAACATCGAGGCTATAGATATTGGCGGCGCGCTCGCGCACAATCTTCGGGATCGCATCGCGTCCGCTCAACCCGTTGAAGTTCACTTTGATCTGCGGATAGGCAGCGTGGAAAGCGTCGACCAGGATGTGATGGAACATCTGGCCCGGGCCGCCATGCACATCGACCTCGCCCTCGGCATTCGCCGCTTTGACGGTGTCGTCCCACGACGCTTCAGCCGCCGACGCCAGCGGCGCCACGATTATCGCGCCGAGGCCAATTGCTGCGGCAATGCCGCGTATCAGGGTAGAGCGCCCATTGCGGTCGCGCCGATACATTGCTTTCCTCCCACACCTCAAACAGCGCGCACCGAGCCGCGCCCGATTTTGCGCGCAACTCTAGCAGAGTTTTTCGCCGCGCGTCGCGTGCTTGCCGCGTTGCGGTGGCGCAATCGCGACGATAAAGTTTCCGCATCGATCCCGCGGGTAAGGCAAAATCGGGACGATGCAGGGGGCACGTGTGTCGCAGGCTTTTGTTCAACTTGACCGGCTCAATAAAAGCTATGGCCCGGTGCCTGCGGTCACGGATCTGTCGCTCGACATCGCGCAAGGCGAAGCGCTGACACTTCTCGGCCCGTCCGGCTGCGGCAAGACGACAACCTTGCGCATGGTCGCGGGGCTCGAGAAGCCGGATGCCGGCGCGATCCGCTTCGGCGGCAAGCCCGTCGTCTCGATCGCCGACCGCATCAACCTGCCGCCCGAGAAGCGCAATATCGGCATGGTGTTCCAGTCCTACGCGATCTGGCCGCATATGACCGTCGCACAAAATGTCGGCTTTCCGCTGAAGGTCCGCCGCGTCGATGCGGCGACGATCCGCGAGCGCGTCCGCAAAGCGCTCGCCATGATCGGCCTTGGCGGCTTGGAAGATCGCCCGGCGACGCGCTTGAGCGGCGGCCAGCAGCAGCGCGTCGCCCTGGCGCGTGCCTTGATCCACGAGCCGGCGCTCCTGTTGCTCGACGAGCCGCTCAGCAACCTCGACGTGAAGCTGCGCGAGCAAATGCGCGTCGAGCTCAAGCTGCTCCAGGCGCGGCTCGGCCTCACCTTGATATATGTGACGCATGATCAGACCGAGGCACTCAGCCTCTCCGATCGCATCGTCGTGCTCAATCGCGGCCGCATCGAGCAGATCGGAACGCCGCGCGTTCTCTACGAGCAACCCGCGACGCCGTTCGTGCGCGACTTCCTCGGCAAGTCGATCACCCTGCCGGGCCGGGTGAAATCCCTCGCCGCCGGTCGCGCCGCGGTCGAACTGGGCGCGGGTAACGACGCGCTGATCGATTGCCCGACGCCCGCCACTCTCGATCTCGCCGCCGGACGCGAGGTCGATATCTCGCTGCGGCCGGAAGCGATCCATCTCGCTAACGGGCAAGGCCCTGCTCTCAACGGCATCGTCGAAGCCGTGCTTTATCAAGGCGAGCGTTCCGAATGCGAGGTGAAGATCGGCGGCAGCGCCGTGACGATCTATCTCCCGCCCGGCCATCAGGCGGCGCCGGGCGACAAGATCGCGCTCGCGATCGAACCCGACGCCGCGCGGCTTTGGGCCAAGCCGAGCGGAGTCGCGTGATGGCCGACGCCGCGCCAGCCCTGCCGCCCCCGATACGCACGATCGATCCGCAATACGCCGTGTTCCTCATCGTGCTCGGCATCGTCGGGCTCTTCGTGCTCTATCCGGTGCTCGTCATCCTGATCGACAGTTTCGTCGTCGGGCCGATCGGCGGCGCGCGGCATTGGGGAATTGATGGCTGGCGCGCCGCCTTCACCGATCCGACCATGCTCAACGCCGTGGCCAATACCGTGAAGGTCCTGGTCGCGAATGAATCGATCTCGCTTCCCAGCGCGGTGCTGCTCGCTTGGCTGCTGGCGCGGACCGACATGCCGTTACGCGGCATGTTCGAGTTCGCCTTCTGGGTGACGTTCTTCCTGCCATCACTCTCGGTGACGCTCGGCTGGATCGTCCTGCTCGGCCCCCAGAACGGCCTGCTCAACCAGATCGCGATGTCGCTGATCGGCAAGGCGCCCTTCGACATCTATTCCTTCTGGGGCATCGTCTGGGCGCATATCAGCACCTCCTCGCTCGCGATTAAGGTGATGCTGTTGACGCCGCTCTTCCGCAATCTCGATGCCGCGTTCGAGGAAGCCGCGCGCACCTCCGGCGCCGGGCGTTGGATGACCCTGACGCGCATCGTCATTCCCGCCGTCGCACCCGGCATCCTCACCGTGCTCGTGCTGTCGGTCATCCGCGCCATGCAGACCTTTGAAATCGAGATGGTGCTCGGCCCGCCGTTCAATTTCTGGGTCTTCGGCACCAAAGTCTATGTGCTCGTCGCACAGGTGCCGCCGGAATTCGCCTCGGCGACGGCGCTCGCCGTTGTCGGCTTCATCATCATCACGCCGCTGATTGCGCTGCATCGCTGGCTGGCGACGCGCACCGATTACACCTCGATCACCGGCCGTGAGCGCAGCCAGCCGACGCCGCTCGGCAGCTGGCGCTGGCCGATCTTCGCCCTGGTCGCGCTACTGACCGTGACGATCACGATCCTTCCCGTCACCTTCCTGGTCGCGGCGTCGTTCATGAAGCTCTTCGGCTTCTTCAATATCGCCGCGCCCTGGACGACGGCGCATTGGGGCTCCGTCCTCAACGACGACTTCTTCATGCAGTCGCTGACCAATACGCTGATCCTCGCGGCAGGTACGGCGATCGGCGCCATCGTGCTGTGCTCACTGGCCGCTTACTTCACCGTGCGCTCGCACTATCTCGGCCGCAATCTGCTCGACTTTCTTTCCTGGCTGCCCTTTGCGATTCCCGGCATCTTGCTGAGTGTCGGCCTGCTCTATGTCTTCCTCGGCAATCCGGTGTTGAAATTGCTCTATGGCGGCGTCGCGCTGATGATGGTTGCCATGGTGATCGCCGGCATGACGCTCGGCACCCAGATCCTCAAATCGACGCTCCTGCAGCTCGGCGCCGCGCTCGAGGAAGCCGCGCGGACTTGCGGCGCTTCCTGGTGGTATGGCTTCCGCCACATCATCCTGCCGATCCTGATGCCGACGCTGGTCCTGGTCGGCGTCATCAATTTCATCGCCGCGTCGCGCGACATCGCCAGCGTCGCCCTGCTCGCCTCCAATTCATCGAAGACTTTGTCGCTGCTGCAACTCGACTATATGGTCGACGGTCGCTGGGAAGATGCGGCGGTCGTCTCGGTCGTCGTCATGCTGGTGACGACCGGCGCCGCGTTCATCGCCCGGCTTTGCGGTATCCGGCTGGGTGTGCGAGGTTAGGATGAAACACGCTCTTTCCATGCTCGCGGCGCTGCTCGCCTGGCTCGGCCTCGCAACGATGGCACAAGCCGATGCGATCAGCGATTTCTACAGCGGCAAGACGATCCGCCTGATCGTCGCGACGCCGCCGGGTGGACCTTACGACAATCACGCGCGGCTGCTGGCGCGGCATCTCGGCGATCACATTCCCGGCCATCCAACCATCATCGTCGAGAATCTCGCCGGTGGAACCGGCATGCTGGCCGCCAATTACGTCTATAATATCGGACCACAGGACGGAACGGTTCTCGGCAACCTTCATAACATGCTGGCGCTGATCAAAGCGCTGGGCCAAAGCGATCTGAAAGTCGATCCAGCGCGCTTCAACTGGATCGGCAACATGACGCGTGAGGTCGGCGACGTGATCGTGTCCACGAGATCGCCGGTCAAAACCATCGACGATGCGAAGCACACGACCGCGGTGATCGGCGCGCCGGGGGCGATGGCGCTCGGCACGATCTATCCGCGCGTGATGAATTATGTGCTCGGCACGAAATTCAAGGTCGTCACCGGTTATGACGGCGCCGCCGGCGTCGAGCATGCGCTGGAGCAAGGCGAAGTCGACGGCGATGCCGGCGACACCTGGTTTAGCGGCCAGGGCAATACCTATGACTGGTACAAAGCCGGCAAGATCCGCGTGCTGGTGCAGATCGGCACGCGCACGCCCGACCTGCCCGACGTGCCGCTGCTCGTCGATCTCGCGACCAACCAAGACGATCGCGCGCTGCTGGAGCTTTTCTCGTCGCCCTATACGGTCGGCAAGCCCACGGCGGTCGGGCCCAGGGTTCCGGCGGATCGTGTGGCGGCGCTGCGCGCCGCCTATGCCGCGACCATGGAGGACCCGGGTTTTCTCGCAGATGCGAAAAAGCTCGGCGCCGATATCGCGCCGGTTTCCGGCGAAGAGCTCGCCGCCCTAATGGGCCGACTGGCGAACCTGCCGCCGGCCATGCTCGCGCGCGCCAAGCAGGCGATCGCTCCCTCTCCGTAAGCTTGGGGCCGCCCTGAGCTTGCGCCCACTTGCATCGCGGGCTTACGATACCATCATCAAGATGACAGATGGTGGAGAGACGGGCGATGTTGAGCCGCGAGGATAATGAGCGTCTGGTCCGGGTCGGCCGCGGGACACCGGCGGGCGAGCTTTTCCGGCGCTATTGGCAGCCGGCCTGCCTGTCGATCGAGGTAGCGGAACGCGACGGCGCGCCGGTCCGTGTGCGGTTGCTCGGCGAAGACCTGATCGCCTTCCGCGATACCGATGGACGCGTCGGCCTGGTCGACGCGTATTGCCCGCATCGCCGCGCGCCCTTGTTCTTCGGTCGCAACGAAGAATGCGGCCTGCGCTGCGTCTATCACGGCTGGAAATTCGACGCCCTCGGCAATTGCGTCGATCTGCCGAGCGAGCCGGCGACCAGCCCGATGAAAAACACCATCAAGATCAAGCATTACCCGACCGCCGAGCGCGGCGGCGTGGTCTGGGCCTATCTCGGCCCGCAGGACAAGATGCCCGCCCCGCCGGATTACGAATGGCTGCGCGCGCCATCGACGCATTGCCATGTCTCCAAGACCTATGAGGCTTGCAACTATCTGCAGGGCCTCGAAGGCGGCCTCGACACGGCGCATTCCTCCTATCTGCACAATCTCAATTTGAGCAACAAATCGCTGCCGCGGCAGCGCGATCGCGCGCCGCAGCTCGACGTCATTCGCGGCGATTACGGCTATTCCTATATCTCGACGCGCAAGCTCGGCGACGACGGCAATTATGTCCGCGTTTATCAATACGTGATGCCGGCGCAGCAGATGCGCGGCGGCATCAACGGCGTGCAAGGCCGCAATGAGGTGCCGCAGCTCGACGGGCATCTTTGGGTGCCGATCGATGACGAGCAAACCAACGTCTACAATTGGCAGTACAGCGCCGATCCCGCAATCGGCATCACGCCCGAACAATTCGAGGCACACGAGCATCATTCCGGCCGCGGTAAGGAGGACTTGATCCCCGGCACCTTCAAGCTGAAACGCAACCTGTCGAACGACTTTCTCATCGATCGCCAGATCCAAAAGACCCAGACCTATACCGGCATCGACGGCGTCAACACGCAGGACATGGCGATCCAAGAAGGCATGGGCCCGATCGTCGATCGCTCGAATGAGTTCCTCGGCACCACCGACCGCGCGATCGTGACCATGCGCCGCATGCTGCTCGAGGCGACGCATGCGGTCGAGCGCGGCGAGATGCCGCCCGGCGCCGATCCCACGACGCATGCCCAGGTCCGTGCTTATGACGGCATCGTCCCCAACGGGGCCGATTGGCGTCAGACCTTCGCCGAAGGACTCGCCTGCAAATATTAAGCTCAGCGCGCGGCGACTAAGCCGCAGCCAAGGCTTTGCCTGATGTCGATCGGACGCGCGCGACGGGTGCCGCCGCTCGCCCCGTTCGACATCGGCAACCTTTTCTCAAAAGCTCCGTTCTTTCGGCGCTATGGCGCGCGCGCGAGACAAGAAATCGTCACAACCCCGCATACCGCTGCATGGCTCGGCAATGTTGCCGCGCGTCCGTGTCGACACGTATGGCGTACCGCTGCGCGATGGCGACGAGCAATATGGCGATCGCGCCAACAAAGCCGCCTTCAACGCGATCCTCGATGATTGGCGCAAGCGAACCGCTAAAGCCGGTGGCGATCCCTTGGCAGATATCCCCGAAGGCGGTCTCAACAAGAGGAATCTCGCCAAGCTATTAGATAGCAGCGATATCGAAGCGGCCGGTCTCGTTCTCGGCTCCATTGAGGCTTTCGCTCGCGAATTCGCTTCCGTCATCACGCGTTTCCTGCGCCTCAAGGACTGGAAAGGCACGGAGCGCATCGCCATCGGCGGCGGCTTTCGCGGCAGCCGCGTCGGCGAGCTCGTGATCGGCCGCGCCGCAATTCAGCTGAAGCTCGACGGTGCTAGCGTCGAGATTTGCCCGATCCGCGAGCACGTCGATGAAGCCGCCATGATCGGGGTCCTGCAACTCGTACCGAATTGGATGCTCGCGGGTCACGATGCGATTCTTGCGGCGGATATCGGCGGCACCAATGCCCGCGTCGGGGTCGTCACCTTCAACTTCGGCCGCAAGAAGGGCTCGCTCCATGGCAAAGTCGTGCTTGCCATGAAATGGCGTCACGAGGAAGACGAAACGCCGTCGCGCACCCGCGCGGTCGAGCGACTTGCCGGTGCCTTCAAAAGCCTGACCCGACGGGCACAAAAGCGCGGCCTCAAGCTTGCCCCTTTTATTGGCATCGGTTGCCCGGGGATCATCAACAGTGATGGCTCGATCAAAACGGGCGGACAGAACCTACCGGGCAATTGGGAAAGCGATCATTTCAACTTGGCGCAGGAACTGACGAAAGCGCTGCCCCGGATCAACGGCGAGCAACCCCTCATCCTCATTCACAACGACGCCGTGCTCCAGGGACTCAGCCAGGTTCCCTATATGGGAAAGACGAAACACTGGGGCATCCTGACCATCGGCACAGGGCTCGGTAATGGCCGCTTCACCAATCTCGCCGACGACCGTCGCCGATCCCGGCGATAGCGACGCCGTTTACGGCAGCCGCATGTCCTTGCCTTGCAGCGAATGCAGCCGGCTCCGCAACTCGTCTGTCGCGGCGCGCGCATCGGTGGCGTTATGAATGATCTTCGGCGACAGCAACACCAGCAGCTCGGTGCGCTGGACATTGTGATCGGTCGTGCCGAAGGCCGCACCGATCACCGGGATGTCGGAGAGAAACGGCAGTCCGTTCTTGGTGAGGCTGTTGTTGTCCTGAATCAGTCCGCCGAGCGCGACGGTTTCGCCGTCCTGCACGGTAACGCTGCTCTGCAGCCGCCGCTCGGTGATGGTCGGGCCAAGGGTCGTATCCGTCGAAGCATTCGTCGCCGCGACGGCGCTGACCTCTTGCCCCACTTCAAGCGTGACCAAGCCGTTTGCATTGACGCGCGGCGTCACCTTCAGGATCACGCCGGTATCGACATATTGCACCGTGTTGACGATCGGCGCGCCGGTCGTGACCGTGCTTTGGATTTGGGCGGTCGGGATCGGGATCGCATTGCCGACGAGCAGCGACGCCGATTGGTGATCGAGCACCAATAGTTGCGGCGACGAGATCACGTGCACGTTGGTGATGCCGGACAGCAGGTTCAGCACCACATTCGCGTTCGCGCTGCCGAGGACATAGTTGAAGCCGGGAAACGTCCCCGCGATCGTCGAGGCCGCCGCGGTGATCGGCGTCTGCGACCCGCCGAAGATGAATTGGTTCTCGTGTTGGTGAAAGAAATACTGGAGCCCGTATTGCAGATCGTTGCCCAGCGTGACTTCGGCAATGGTTGCCTCGATCAGCACTTCAAGCGGCGGCACGTCGATACGCTTCAACGCCGCTTCGACCATCTGGTAGTCGCGAGGCCGCGCATAGATCACGAGGGTGTTGTTCTTCTCATCGGCGACGGCGCGGATCGGCGGCAGCTCGAGACCATTGGGCATCGCCCCGTTGCCTGTGCCTTGGCCCGATGTCAACGAACCGGTTTGGCCGGGCCCAGATTGGTCGTCGCCTTGCGACAACCCGCCGCCCTGCGCGCCGCTGGCCGCCGGCGGGTTGGCCGCGTTGTTGTTGGCGCCAAGCAAGCCGGAAGACTGGCCACCCGACGAAAGTCCCGTGCCGAGCCCGGGCGGCGCGGTGCCGCCGCCGCTGTTGCTCGACAATCCGCCGAATCCGGAATTACCGCCGAATCCGGAATTGCCCCCAAGCGTCGTCGCGGTCGTGCCCGGCGCGGTTTGTGGCCGGACCGTACTCACCTGGCCGTTGGTAAAAAGCTGCGTCAGCACGCGCGCGACATCGACGGCGCGGCTGTTCTGCACATGGTATTCGTAGATCTGCGGCTTGTTGTTCGTTTCGCCGCGATCCAGCCGCTCGATCCACATCTGGGCCTGCGCGACATAGGCGCGCTGAGGCGAGACGACGAGGATCGCATTCATGCGCTCGAGCGGCGCAAAGCTCAGCATCCCCGGCAAGGGCACACTTCCTTTGGGCCCGAAAATGGTGGCGAGCTCGTCGGCGACTTCTTTCGGCGCCGCGGTTTCCAGCGGCACGATGCCGAACGACATACCGGCGATCCAATCGACGTCGAAAGCCTTCACCATGTCGGTAATGGTCGAGAGATCGACGCCCGCGCCGGAAAGGATGATGACGTTGCGCGTGGGATCGACCTGCAGCACCGCGTCTTTCGGCACGAAAGGCTGCAGCGTGCGTTGGAGATCGGCGGCCGAGACATAGCGCAGCGGCAGAATCTGAACGTTGTAGGAGGCGCTGGGGCCACCTGTTCCAACCGTGACGGGCGCCGTGCCGAGATGCGCCGCGTCCTCGGACGGCGTCACACGGTAAACCCCGTTCGCCTCGATCAGGGCGAGACCGCTCGCCCGCAATGTCTCTCCCAGCACCGCCAGCACGTCTTGCTGAGCGATTGGCCGGCTCGTCTGAATGGTGACGTTGGCCTGAACCTTGGGATCGATCGTGTAGTTAAGATGAAGAATGTCGCCGAGCACGCGGGGCAGGACCTCGCGCACATCGGCGTTGACGAAATTGAGCGTGATGTCGCCCGTGGCGGCGGTCGCGCCGCTGCTCGCGCGCGATGCGGTCCCGATCAGCGTACCAGTGCCGCCGATGATCTGCGCGTGTTGAGCCGGAACCGCGGCTGCCGGATTGGCCACTTCGGGTGCATCGACGCGCGTCGCGCCCAGCGGGGTCGGGCCCACCGCGCTCGATGTCGCCGTCGCGGTGGTCGGGTTCTGATCAGTCCCCGATGAAGGCGGTTGCGGCACCGTGCAACCGGTAGCTGCCAGCAACGCGGCCGCGATCGAGCAACGCCAGCCCAAGAGAGCAAGAGCGGAAGAACCACAACGCGGCGGGAAAAACATCTCTGGTCTTGACCTGGTGGCTGTTTTGGCGGGCGGGAAGCGAGCCACGCTATTACGCTAATTTTTCCGAAAAATGACAACGGGCTGCTTTTGCGCCTCTTGGAGAAATTTTGCGGTGAAATCCGGCTTCATACATAAGTATTGCGTCCTTTCCGCGCGGCATGGTGCGCCGAATGACCTCGCATCTTCAGCGGGTCTGACAAGCGACTGAAACGCCGACGACATTTTCACCGGAGACGAGAGCGGCACGTCACACGCAGAGCCTCGCCCCGGCCCTGCCAGAACCAACATCCGTCACATGCCTCAAGCCGCGTCAACAAAAATCTACGTGCAATATCAATTGCTAAGCCGCGTACCGGCGTGACGGTCGACGCTCCGGCGCTGCTTTTCCGAAGCGCAAACCTCGTTCAACGAATCATTCATTTCTCGCGGTGTCTAATCCTCCCTGCACGTATTGGGTGCGGTGTCGGTCCGCTGTGGCCGTCATCACGACAAACGCAAAACCGGAGCGATCCGGTGACGCAAAGCCTCCGGCCCACGAGCGCCATCGCGGCGGATAGCGGGGCTACCGAATGAGGATTGAGAGATGTTTGGTAAGTTTCTTTTCGCCGGTTGCGCACTTGCCGCGCTGACTTGCGCTGCTCCGTCTTTCGCCGCGCGGACGCCGGCGACCGATTCGAGTTACGAAGAAAATTACAGCTACGCGAAATACGCGCCGCTTTTCGGCTCGAACGAGGTCTACTCGAGCAGCACCCATCTCTTCAAGCAATGGACCGACATGCTAACGCGCGCCGATGCCGAGAGTCGCGACGCGCAGCATGTCTGCTCCTCGCGCAACGATACGGCTTGCGTTCCCGCCGAATGGCAGAGCCTGATCGACAAGATGCGCGGCCTCGATCTGCGCCGACAGGTCGAGATCGCCAACGACGCGATGAACCGTCACCCCTATGTCACGACGATGCAGAACTGGCACCGCTCGATGTATTGGGAAAGCCCGTTCGAGTTCTTGCGCTATGGCGGCCAGTGCCAGGATTACGCGATCGCCAAGTACATGCTGCTGCGCGCCGCCGGCGTGCCGACCAATGCGATGCGTATGGTCGTGTTGCGCGACGCTGCGCTCAGCCTCGATCACGCCGTGCTGGCGGTTTACGTCGACGGCGAACCGCTGCTACTCGACAATCTGCGCAACACCGTCGTCCCCGCGCGGAGCGTGAGCGATTACCACCCGTATTATTCGATCAATGAAAACGGCTGGTGGTCGCATTTCGGCGGTCAGGCAATGACGCGCGTCGCTGCGAACTATCGCTAAGCCTTGTTGGTATTTGCCAAACAGCGCCCGGATGATTTCGCGACATCTAGTGCGGTTCGCGACCGAGACGCGCGCCGATCGTCCGCGCTTCGGTGGTTCCCTGCTCTCCGCGAAGTAGATTGCGCAGCTCGTCATGACATTGGTGAGCTCGCGCAAGTAACGGCGAGCGCGCGGCCGCCTCGACGAGCGATGGGCCGCCACGCCGTTCTTCCACCAACTGGATGAGGGCTTATGCCAGAGATTTTGCGCGCACCGGACTCCTCCTGCGGCAAGGGCAGGCTTTTTTCTAATTTGGGGTTGTCACGGATCGATGTCGCCCGTTTCTACATTGGGTAACGAGGGGTGGCATGGCGTAACAATGGGATGGCCCATCCCATTCGCATTAACGATAATTGATTCAGAGGATTATCCGTTTGAACTAAATCTTGTGAAGAAGTATCCACAGCTTATACTATCGTTCGTAGCGACTCGTCGTATCAACCAGCAATTGTGGCTGGACGAATGAAAAGGGGGATCGCGATCCTCGAACCAGATCTCGGTCCAGGATCGGAGGCACACCTAGAATGGTCAGCTGGGGCGCATGCGCCACGCCGGAGCAAGCAGGGTTTGTCCCTCCGCTGGCGTCTTCTTCTTCTGGTTCTGACCAGTATTGTACCATTACTAGTCTTCGCCCTCGCCTATCAATACAAGCAATATCGCAACGAAGTCGATTACACGGGCAGCCAGAACCTCGCGCTCGCCCGCGGCTTGGCTATCCGCGTCGAGAACCAGTTGCATGCCGACATCGACGCGCTGGGTGTATTGGCGGGATCCGAATCTTTACGGAGGGGAGATTTCGAACGTTTCCGCGGGCGTGCCGAATCCGTTATCCGCGAGCAATTCCCCGGGGCCGCGATCCTCGTGATCGGTCGTGATGGCCGGCAATTGCTCAATACGAATGTGCCGGCGGGCGCACCGCTGCCGCCTCGGAGGGGGCCGGAGCCGTCGAAACAGGTCTTCGAGAGCGGTCGGCCGAAAGTGTCGAACCTTTTCCAGGCCGGGCCGAACAATCGCTTCGTTGTCGCGATCGATGTCCCGGTCATGGGCCAAGACGGGACGGTCGTCTACGTCCTTTCGATGAATCCCGATCTGCAGGATTTCAGCCGCATCCTGCACCAGCAACAACCGCCGGCGGACTGGGTCGCCTCGGTCTTCGATCGCGAAGGCACGATCGTCGCGCGCGTCCCCGACGGCGATCGCTTCATCGGCATGGAGGCGACGCCGAGCTTCTACGACAGGCTGACAAAGACGCCCGAGGGCATTATCGAAAACATTTCGCTCGACGGGGTTCCATTGCTGTCGGCGTTTAGCCGTAGCGGCGAATTCGGCTGGGCCGTCGGCATCGGTATACCACGCACCGACATGACGCAACCTGCCCTGCAAACGGCGATCGATACACTCGTTGCCGGCAGCGGCTTCCTGCTCATCGGCCTGGGGCTTGCGCTCTACGCCGCGCGCCACATCGCGCGGCCCATCGAATCGCTGCGGCAGCTGGCGGTCGCGGCGCACGGCCCCGCCCCCGCCATCCCGGCACTCACCGGCCTGCCCGAGGTCGACGACGTCGCGGACGCCTTGCACGCCGCCGAGAAAGCACGCCGGCGGAGCCAGGACGCCGAAGCCATCTTGCGCGACGGGATCGAGACCATGCCGGAGGGCATGGCCGTCTATGACAACCAGGATCGCCTGGTGATCTGCAACGACAGTTACCGGCATTTATTTCCCAACAGATCCGAGGACGTGCTCACCGGCGCGCGCTTCGAGGACATGCTGCGTGCGGGCGTCACCAGCAATCATTACGTCGGCCCGCCGGGCGGTTATGACGAATGGATCGCAGACCGCATCCGCGACCATCAGCAGCCGGGCGCCCCGGCCGAAGAGCGGCTCGCCGATGGCCGCTGGATACTGGTGAGCCACCACCGCTTGCCGAACGGATGGCTCGCCGAGCTGCGCGTCGATATAACGGGCCGCAAAGAGACCGAGCATCAGCTCGTCCAGGCGCAAAAGATGGAGGCGATCGGCAATCTCACGGGCGGCATGGCCCACGATTTCAACAATCTCCTCGGCATCATCATCGGCAATCTTGATCTCGCGCGGGGCCGAGTCGAGGGCGAGACCGAAGAGCTCGTCAGCGACGCGCACGAGGCGGCTTGGCGCGGCGCCGATCTGACGCAGCGCCTGCTCGCCTTCGCGCGGCGCCAACCGCTGCATCCTGAACCGATCAAGGTCAACGATCTCATCGCCAATACCGTGCGGCTCCTCAGGCCGCTGCTCGGCGAGGCGGTCGAGATCTCGCTCCAGCTCGCCGACGGACTTTGGCCCGCGACCGCGGATCCGGCGCAGCTCGAAAGCACCCTCGCCAATCTCGCGACCAACGCGCGCGACGCGATGCCCAAGGGCGGCCGCCTGATCGTTGTCACGGCCAATCGTCGGCTCGATGGCGACTACACCGCCTCGCATGTCGACGTGACCGAGGGCGATTACGTGATGATCGAAGTCAGCGACACCGGCTGCGGCATGGCGCCGACAACGGTCGAGCGGATCTTCGAGCCGTTCTTCACGACCAAGGATCGCGGCAAGGGCACTGGCCTCGGCCTCAGCATGGTGTTCGGCTTCCTGCGCCAGTCGGGCGGCCACATCACCGTCTATAGTGAACTCGGTGCAGGCACGACGTTCCGCCTCTATTTGCCGCGCGCCACAGGCTCGGCCCGGACACCGGAAGACAAGCGCGTCGCGGCCCTCGCCCAGGGCGTCGGCGAGACTATTCTTGTCGTCGAGGACAATCCCGAGATCCGCCGCCTGGTGATGCGCCAATTGAGTGGGCTCGGCTATCGCGCCATCGAAACCGGAAGCGGTCCCGAAGCGCTCGAGGTCCTCAACCGCGAGCCGGTCGACCTGCTCCTCACCGATATCGTGATGCCGGGCGGGCTCGATGGCGTCGATCTCGCGCGCATCGCCATCGAGAAATGGCCGGCACTGAAGGTTGTTCTGACTTCCGGTTTCCCGGAGGCGCGAATCGATATCGAGAGCGAGATGCTCCGGAGTCTGCATCTTCTCAGCAAGCCTTACAGCCGCGCGGAGCTCGCAACCATGTTGCGCAGCACGCTCGATAGTTAGGCCAGGTGCGTTATGGCAGAGATACTCATCATCGACGACGACGCGCAGATGCGGCGATTATTGATCCGCATCCTTAAATCTGCGGGACACGGCGTGCGCGAAGCATCCAACGGCGCGACCGGCCTCAAATGTTTCCATGAAGAGCGGCCCACCCTAGTGATCACCGACATCTTCATGCCCGAAAAAGAAGGCATCGAAACGATCCGTCTGCTGCGGCAGCAAGCGCCCGATCTGCCGATCCTCGCGATCTCGGGAAGCGGACTGAAAGATTATCTCAACTTCGCCATCCAGCTCGGCGCGACCGCCGCGCTGCCGAAACCGTTCAGCGCCGAACGGCTCTTGGCGACCGTGGCGCAATTGGTCGAAGGCAGCCCTCTGCCAACACGCTGAGGCCGCCATCGCGCCCGAGCGAGATCAAGCATATCCTCGAGCACGTCCGGCGCGGCGAGCCCACCGAGCGCTCGATCTTCGCGCGCAGGCGTACGATTTGCGTATCGATCGCGCGAGCGCGTCCTGCAAGACGCTCAGCATCCGAGCGTGCAGCCGCCCCTAACGGCGCGACCGGGAAGTTTAGTGGAATTTCAGCGTGGCACGGACGCTGAGCGGATCATCGGCACGATCCGACAGGGCAAAATCGAGCTCGCGGCAGAATTGCAGCAGGGTCGTATTGCCGCGCAGCACCGATCCGGACAGCGAGCCCACCCCCGACCCGCGCACCGAATCGACCAGTTGCTGCATCAGCATCCAGCCGACGCCGCGGCCTTTCCAATCGCTGCGCACTATGATCGCGAACTCGGCATCGCGGCGATCGGCTGTGGCCCGAGACACCGCCGCGCCGAGCATCTCGCTCGTCTTGACGGCTTCCGCCACCAGGACGATGTCTCGTTCATTATCGAGCTGGGGCAGTTGCGCGAGACTCTCGGCCGAGAGCGGTCGGCGGGACGTGAAGAAGCGCGGCCGCAAATCCTCTTCCGTCATCCTGGCCGCCATCTCGGCAAGCCGAGCTTCGTCGTCTCGGCGGATCGGTCGTACGCGTAGCGGCTCCCCGGACGAAAGCGCGACGATGGTCTCGATTTGCCTCGAATATCCAATACTCACTTGCCATCCCCGACGGTCACGACGCGTTACCATTGTCGAACGGCACGGGGAACGCATTGCGCTAGATCAAGAAGCGCGCCACGTACGTACGCAAAGGAACGCAGAATCGTCCGGTCCCTTCATCCATTTGGCGAGGGCGGCGAGTACTCGATGAGGCCTTACTTGATGAGGCCCTGTTTGATCAGATTATCCACAATCTCGGCGACGATCTCGGGCTGGTCGGTCTGGACCTGATGGCCGGCGTTCTTCACCCAATGGAATTTAATATCGGGCAGCAACGCCTCGACCTCGCGGCCATGCGAGGGCGCGGCGAAGATGTCGTTCTCGCCCCAAATGAAGACCGTCGGGATTTTTTTCGCCAGCGCCGGCAGGCTCTCATGCATATTGAACAATGCCGTCGCCAGCGGGTCGGTGCGCACCGCGGCGATCGATTTCTCGGAGGCGGCGAAAGCCTCCATCGCGCCCGGCCGTGTCGCCGCCGTCTGGCGCAGATCGACGAGCTCGTCCGTGATCACTTCCGGCCGCGCCGCGAGCCCCTGCATCAGCCGCACCATCGACTCGCGCGTTCCGTTGTAAGAGCTCAGCAGCTTGTGTCCTTCACCGCGCGGCGCCTTCAGCCCCAGCGCGCCGCCGATGGTGATGCTGCTCAGCAGCACGACATTCTCGACGCGTTCGGGATAGGCCATCGCATAGCGCGCGGCGCACCACGCGCCTTGCGAATTGCCCATGATGGTGAAGCGATCGAGGCACAGCGCATCGGCAAAGGCCGCCGCGTGATCGACCCGGCTTTGCAGGCCATGACGCATCGGCACCGTATCGGTTCCGCCGTAACCGCCGATCGAATCGAGACCGATGAGGCGATAGCGATCGCCGAGCAGATCGAGAAGCCGTCCCAGCCCCGCCTCGCCCGACGAGCCGTGGCCGCCGCCATGCATCGCCAGGATGACGGGACCGTTGCCGCCGCTTTCCGTGTAATGCGTCTTCACGCCGTCGACCATCACGAAACGCGACCGCTGTGCATTCGACATGAGCTTATCCTCCTTGTGCGGCCTTGCGCGCGATGCTCACGGCTCGGCCAGATTTTCATGGGCGCGCGTCAGCAGCGCGTGAAACGATTGCCGCTCGGCCGGCGTGAAGCCGGCGGTGATCTTGTCGTTGATACGGCGCATCTCGCGCAAGGTCTGCTGCGTCTTGGCGCGGCCTTCGGGCGTCAGGTAGAGATCGAGACGCCGCTTGTCCGTCCGGCTCGGCTGGCGATAAACCAGCTTGTGGCGCTGCATGACCCCGACGATGACGCCGGCATGGGCATCGCCGAAGCCCAGCATCTGCCCGAGTTCGCGCTGCGTGATGCCTTCATTGCGGTAAAGCACACGCAGGGGAAACCAGACACGGAGCGGAATGCCGGCTTTGGCAACCCGTGCTTCGATGAATTTATAGAGGCGGAGGCGCGTGTCGCGGATGAGGAAATCGAGACTCGTCGCCAGCTCGTCCGCAGCTTCCTGCGCGGCGCGCTCCTTCATCCCCGCCATCGTCAGAAGAACGTCGTCAGGTTGCGCGACAACAGCACGCTCTGATCGAGATAGATCGTTCGGCGCAGCACTTTGAGCGCGTCCTCAACGCGGCGGAGCACGTCGATGCGCTTGCCGATGAAGAGGTCGACATCGTGCTCCAGGCGGAACCCCGCGACGATGAAACGGCTCTTCACTGTGATCTCGTCGCCCTCGACCTTCTCGATCCGCACGTTGGCGACCATATGCGTGGTGCGCGAGCGTGGTTCCTCGGCCCAATGATCGCCGCCCTGGATCTGCAGGACGCGCTTCTTCAGCGTATCCTTACCCTCGTCGAACCAATTCGCCTCGGCGCCGTCGCGCGTATATTCGCGCTCGGGCTGGTTGAAGCGCACGTTGCGCGCGATCGGCATCCAGTAGTGGATATCGTCGTGCAGCAGGGCGAGCCAATCGTCGAAGCGCCGCTCGTCGAGCAGTTCGGCCTCGGCGCTGAGGAAGCGCTCGATTTCGGCTTC
>DASZLU010000056.1:0-1556 GCA_035552195.1 Allostellaceae bacterium
CGTCGGCGGCCATGAGATCGAGCGCGACATTCCGCAGCGCGCGGCGCCCCGCGCTGGCCGCATCGGGAGTATACCCGCCGGGCACTGTGAGGCGCTCGCAGAGCGTCGATAGCGCGGCGCCGAGCCGCCTGCCGATGTCGCAGCGCAGCGCCTCGCGGGCGCGGTGGATCGCGTCGGGATCGATGTCGCGGCCGATCTCTCGGGCGATGTCGCCTTCGCCCGGCGGCACCAGCGCCAAGGCCATGAAGGCCGGCTCGAGGCTGGCGTCTTCGACGAGGCTGGCGAGCGCCAGCATGAGCTTGTCGTCGTTTTTGGATTTGCCGCCTTTGCGGATCTCGCCGACGTTGTCAATCAGCAGCCGCAACGCAATCGATTGCAACGCTTGCCAGCGGTTGAATGGATCGCCGTCGCGCGTGGCGAGGAAGGCGAGATCGTCGGTCGAGAGGTCGGTGACGAGCTTGATCGGCGCCGAGAAGCCGCGGTTGATCGAGAGCACCGGGCGCTCGGCGATGCCAGTAAAGACGAAGCTGTGCGCGGCGTCCTTGAACACAATGACGTCGGCGGCCGGCTCACCGTCGCTGAAGAGCGGCAGATCGCGGCCGTCCTTGCCGACGAGGCCGAGCCGCAGAGGAATGACCATCGGTTGCTTCACCGGTTGACCCGGGGTCGGCGCGAGCGTTTGCTTGCAGTCTAGGGTGAAGGTCTTCGTCGCCGCATTATATTTCGTCGTGACGGCCACTTCCGGCGTGCCGGCCTGCGCGTACCACAGCATGAACTGTGACATGTCGCGCCGGCTGACATCCGCGAAGCACTGGATGAACTGCTCGATGGTCGCCGCCTCGCCGTCGTGGCGCGTGAAGTAGAGGTCCATTCCGGCGCGGAATTTTTCCTGGCCGATGAGCGTCTGCACCATACGCACGACCTCGGCGCCCTTCTCGTAGACGGTCGAGGTGTAGAAGTTATTGATCTCCTTGTAGCTCTGCGGCCGCACCGGATGCGCGAGCGGGCCCGCGTCCTCGACGAACTGCGCGGCGCGTAAGCCACGCACGTCGGCAATGCGCGTCACCGGCCGCGAGCGCATGTCGGACGAGAATTCCTGGTCGCGAAAAACGGTGAGACCTTCCTTCAGGCAAAGCTGGAACCAGTCGCGGCAGGTGATGCGGTTGCCGGTCCAGTTGTGGAAGTACTCGTGGGCGATGATCGCCTCGATGTTCGCATAATCGACGTCGGTCGCGGTCTCCGGCGTCGCCAGCACGTACTTGTCGTTGAAGACGTTGAGGCCCTTGTTCTCCATCGCCCCCATGTTGAAATCGGAAACAGCCACGATCATGAAGATGTCGAGATCGTATTCGCGGCCGAACGCCTGCTCGTCCCAGCGCATCGAGCGCTTGAGTGCGTCCATGGCATAACCGCAGCGGTCCTCCTTGCCGTGCTCGACGTAGATTCGGAGCGTGACGTCGCGGCCGGACATCGTACGGAAACGATCCTCGATGTGCGCGAGGTCGCCGCCCACCAGCGCGAAGAGATAGGCCGGCTTCGGATGCGGGTCGTGCCAC
>DASZLU010000057.1:0-91110 GCA_035552195.1 Allostellaceae bacterium
TGTGGTCATCACCAGCATCGCCGACAACAGCCCGCTGGCCGATCTCGGCCTGCAACGCGGCGACGTGATCGAATCGGTCAATCAAAAGTCGGTGAATTCGCCTAGCGAAGTCGCCACCGCCCTCAACGACGCGAAGAGCACGAAGGGCGATCAGAACGTGCTGATCCTGCTCAACCGCAACGGCGTCAATCAATACGTCGCCTTGTCGCTGAGCAATCAAAGCAACGGCTGACGTGAATGAGGGAGAGGCCGGCATCGTCCGGCCTCTCTTCGCTTCCTCTTGTTGAGTCGATCCTATGCATATCCTGGTTATCGAAGACGATAGCGAGGCCGCCGCCTACCTGGTCAAAGGGTTGACGGAGAGCGGTCATCGCGTCGATCTCGCCGAGCACGGCCGCACCGGGCTCGACATCGCCCGGCGCGAGAATTTCGATGCGATGATCATCGATCGCATGCTGCCGGGCCTCGACGGGCTGTCGATCATCGCCGCGTTGCGCGCCGCCAAGAATCAGACGCCCGTGCTGGTGCTGAGCGCCCTCGGCGATGTCGAGGAGCGCGTCAAAGGCCTGCGCTCCGGCTGCGACGATTATCTCAGCAAGCCTTTCGCTTTTTCCGAATTGCTGGCGCGGCTCGAAGCATTGACGCGCCGCGCGAGCGCCGAGACCAAGCTGCAGGTCGGCGATCTTGAGATGGATCTGCTGGCCCGCACCGTGACGCGCGCCGAGCAGCCGATCGAGCTCCTGCCGCGCGAATTCCGTCTGCTCGAATATCTCATGCGCCACGCCGGACACATCGTCACGCGCACGATGCTGCTGGAAAAAGTCTGGGATCATCACTTCGATCCGCAGACCAACGTGATCGACGTGCATGTGAGCCGTTTACGGCAGAAGATCGATAAGGGCTTCGACCGGCCATTGCTGCAAACCGTGCGCGGGTCAGGCTACACGCTGAAAGCCTAAACGCGCTCGAGGCAGCGCTGCCCATCGCGGCCGCATGTGCGGCTATGCCGCGCTGCCCATCGCCAAGAACTTCTCGCGCCGCTGTTTGCGCAGGGCGGCACCGTCGAGCGCGAGCAGCGGCGTCAGCGCCGCCTCGATCGCATTGCCGACGGCATCGATCGCGGCCGTCTTATCGCGATGCGCGCCGCCCAGCGGCTCAGCAACGATCTGATCGATAATGCCGAGCTTTATGAGATCTTGCGCCGTGAGCTTCAACGCCTCGGCCGCGTCCTGCGCGTTGCCAGCGCTGCGCCAGAGGATTGAAGCGCAGCCTTCCGGCGAGATCACCGAATAGACAGAGTGTTCCAGCATCAGCACCTTGTTGCCGGCGGCGATGGCGATTGCGCCGCCCGAACCGCCTTCGCCGATCACCGTCGCGACCATCGGCACTTCGATTTTCAGACAGGCCTCGATCGAGCGCGCGATGGCTTCGGCTTGGCCGCGCTCTTCCGCTTCGATGCCGGGATAGGCGCCGGCCGTATCGACAAAGCTTACCACCGGCAGGCCGAAGCGCTGCGCGAGCTGCATCAGCCGGATCGCCTTGCGATAGCCCTCGGGCTTCGCCATGCCGAAATTATGCCTGACACGCGCCTCGGTGTCGGCGCCCTTCTCATGCGCCAACACAACGACCGCGCGGCCACGGAAGCGGCCAAGCCCGCCGATGATCGCGCGATCCTCGGCAAAAGAGCGATCGCCCGCGAGCGGCGTGAATTCGGTGATCAGGCCGGCGATGTAATCGCTGCCATGCGGCCGTTCGGGATGGCGCGCGAGCTGGACCTTCTGCCATGGCGAAAGCTTGGCATAAGTCTGCCGCAGCAGCCGATCGACCTTGCTCTCGAGCCGCTCGACCTCATCAGCAATATTGAGATCGCCGCCATCGGCGAGATGGCGCAACTCTTCAATCTTGCCTTCAAGCTCGGCGAGCGGCTTCTCGAATTCGAGAAAGTGTCGCATCACCCGCCTGACCTAGCATAAGCCTCGGCAAGACGCTACCCCAGCGCGGGGCACAACCGCGCTCAGCGCCCGGTCTTATGCGCGCCTTCGCGCGCGGAGGACTTTTTGCGGGCGAGCGGGTGGCGTTCGGCAACGAGACGTTGCAGCCGGGCGCTCTGCACATGCGTATAAATCTGCGTCGTCGCGATATCGGCATGGCCGAGCATCTCTTGCACGCTGCGCAGATCGGCACCGCGATCGACAAGATGGCTCGCGAAGGCATGGCGCAGCACATGTGGAGAGAGCCGCGCCGGATCGAGCCCCACTTCGAGTGCCAATTCCTTGAGCAACTGACCGCAGCGCCGCCGCGTGAGAAAGCCGTCGCTGCCGCGCGAGGGAAAAAGGAAGCGCGATGGTTTGCCCTCGCGCAGAAAACGCGAGCGCTGTTCGAGATAAGCAGCCAGCGCCGCACGCGCCGGCTCGCCGAGCGGTACCAGCCGCTCTTTATCGCCCTTGCCGCGAACGACGACATAAGGCCGATCGCTTTTCGCCGCCGCGAGCGGCAGCGCGACGAGTTCCGAGACGCGCAACCCGGCGCCGTAAAGCAATTCGAGAATACAGACGAGCCGCACGCCTTCGGGCCCATCGCGCAATTGCGCCGCCGCGATCAGCGACGCGACTTCATCTTCCTCGAGATGCTTCGGCAAAACGCGCGGCAGGCGCGGGCCATCGATCGGCTGCGTCGGATCATCGCTGCGCACATTGTCGGTAACGAGAAAGCGGAAGAATTGCCGGAAAGCCGAGAGCCGGCGCGCCGCCGTGCGTGCGCCCGTGCCGGCGCGCGCCAGCTTCGCGAGATAGCGCCGCAGATCATCGCTCTGCGCGCCGGCGACATCGCCGTCGAGAAATCCCGCGAGATCGTCGAGATCGTTGCGATAAGCCTCGATGGTGAGACGCGCCGCGCCACGCTCGGCCGCGAGCATCTCGAGAAATGCTTCGACATGCCGCGAAGCGGGGACGGCGGCGCGCGCTTTCTTGCGCCCGTCTTTCTTATGGGATTCAGATGCCGGCATCGAGCGCGGCCTCGACCGCAAGCGCACGCGCATCGCTATCGAGCCCAACAGCCTGCAGCGCGGCGATCGCTTGCGCCAGCACGACCGGCTCGGTCGAGAGATGATCGCCGGCCGAGGCCAGCAAAATCGTCGTCAGCACGGTCTCGCCGAGACGGCCGGCCTTCGCTGCTTGCTGCTGATCGAGCCAGAGCGCGCCGTTCGGCACGACGCCGGCATGCGCCGCGCGAAGCTGCGCCGCGAGGTCGACGCCGTTCAGCCGCATGCTGAGCGTTGAAGCGAGCGTGACAAGCAGATCGGTCTGGCGCGCCGCGGCCCCGGCATCGAGCGCCTGCAGCGCGGCGATCGCATCGGCGAGCGAGACGGCATCGTTGCTGCCGAGCTGCGCGAAATCGGCGATGACACGCAGCTCCGGCCGATCGGCCAGCTCCACCCAGGGCGCGGCACGGTCATAAGCGCCGGCGGCAAGCAGCACGCGCACCGCGTCGGGCGCGAAGCTTTGCAGATCGGGTAAGGGTTGCAGCTCGGTCACCAGCGGCGCCAGCAGCCGCGCCATCGGAACGAAAGCGCCGCGGCGGCGAGCATCGGCGATGAGCGGCGCGAGCGCCGCGACGCGCAGCGCCCCCGGCTCGTTCGTGCGGGCGAGGTTATAGAGGATCGCGCGGCTGCGCGGATCGTCGGGGAGCCTGCCGCTCTTCAAGAGCGCGCCTTGCTCGTCGGGCTTGAATTCGACGGCACTGTAGATCAGTCCCAGCCCGGCCGGCGGCAGCGCGCCCAGCGCTTCGGCTTTCTCCCCGGCCGCGAGACGCGCCGCGACCGGTTCTTTATCGCTCGTCGCCCATACCGCGAGCGCGCCCGGTCCCGCATTCGCTAGCGCGTCGGGCGGCAGCGGCAATTTCGCCGCGGCCAGAAGCATCGCGCGGAAGGGCGATGGATCGGGAAATTTGTCGAGCTTGCCGCGATGGCCGAGGATCGCGTTGATCACGGTCTCGAAAACCGGATCGCGATCGGTTTTTTGATCGCGCATCGCGCTGAGGCCAAGACTCGCCTGATCGTAAGCGCCGGCGATCGCCTGGCAGCCGATCAGCGCTTCGTTCCACCACGGCGTGCTATAGCGGCGCACGCGCTCGTTCACCGCACCGCATGCGCCACCGACATCGCCGGCGACGACACGCAGCTCGACCGTATCGCGATCGAACGCCTCGCTCACATTCGTCTGGGGCAGCGCCGTGACCAGCGCCGCGCCATCGCCATAGCCGAAAGCGAGCACGCGGTCGACGCGGCGGTCGATCAAGCTGGGCCCGTTGGCAGGATCCTCGCCGCGCGGCGCGGCCGCATCGCTGAGCAGCAGCCGGCGTGTCAGCTCTTGCAGCACCGGCGAGCTCGTCGGCTGCAGCAGCGGCAAGACCGTGGCGACAAACCGGCGCGGCGTGGTCGACCACATGTCATGCGAGAAAGCGCGATCCGCGGCGCCGAGCGTGCCGGTCCAGGACGGATCGACCGGCGCCAGCGTCTCGGTCTGGATACCGTTCTCGCCGGCCGGCGGCGCGGTCTCGAGCGGCGGCGACGGATTCGCATCCGGTCCGACGGTGGTGTTCGACGGCGGATACAACGGAATCGGCACGCCCGATTGAGCGAAGGCCGATCCTGCACAGAATGAAATGGGAGACAGCGCTGCTGCCCCCACAATCAGCCCCCGGCCGATCAGCAGAAAGGCGATCGAGCTCCGCTTAGCGCGGAAAGCGCGCATCCGGAATCACCTTTTCGACATGCGTCGTGGGCGCCGGGATGTTCCAGAACATGAGAAATACCGTGCCACCGACCAGAACAACGACAACCAGCGCCACGATGATCAAGAGGAAACGACCCATTTTTATTGTGCCCGGAACGTGGTGACGGGGAAGCGCGATTCGCGAAGCATCCTGGCGATATGCTAGGCTGCATCCATGAGGAATTTGGCAACAGTTTATCGGCGCATGTCGCGCGTTTCAACGACGGCTCGACCGAATGGAGCCTCGCAACAATGACGCATGCCCTGCCCTGGCAGACGCCAAAGACGATCGCATTGGTCGGTCTGATGGGTGCCGGCAAGTCGAGCATCGGCCGGCGACTCGGGCAGGCGCTGGGCCTGCCCTTCGTCGACGCCGATTCGGAGATCGAGGCGGCTGCCGGCGCGAGCATCGAGGAGATTTTCGCGCGCGACGGCGAAGCCGTATTTCGTGGTGGCGAGCGGCGGGTGATCAGCCGGCTGCTCGACGGCTCGGCGCAGGTGCTGGCAACCGGCGGCGGCGCCTTCATGGATCCAATCACGCGCGGATTGATCCGCGAACGGGCGATCTCGGTCTGGCTGCGCGCCGATCTCGAGACGCTGCTGGTCCGCGTCGGCCGCCGCAACAACCGGCCTCTGCTGAAAACCGGCGATCCGCGCGCCGTGCTGACGCGCCTCATCGACGAGCGCTATCCGGTTTACGCCGAGGCCGACATCACCATCGACACCGTCGACGGACCGCCGGAGGCGACGCTGGGCAAGGTGATCGCCGCGCTCGATCGTTTTCTTGCTGTCCCTGTTCACGTTGAGGCCGGTCCATGAGCCAACGCGACACACTCCGCGTCGAACTCGGCGATCGCAGCTACGACATCGTCATCGGCGCCGGGCTTCTCGGCGATGCCGGCGCGCTCATCGCTCCCGTGGTTCGGCAGAAACGCGCGATCATCGTCACCGATGAGAATGTGGCGAAGCTCCACCTCAAAGCGTTGGAGGCAGGGCTCGACAAAGCCGGCATCGCGCACCACGCGATCGTCCTGCCACCGGGCGAAGCGACCAAGGACTTCGCACATTTTGCGAAGCTCTGCGAAGACGTGTTGGCGCTCGGCATCGAGCGCGGCACGCCATTGATCGCGCTCGGCGGCGGCGTCATCGGCGATATCACCGGTTTTGCCGCCGCGACCTTGCTGCGCGGCCTCGATTACGTGCAAGTGCCGACGACATTGCTATCGCAGGTCGACAGCTCGGTCGGCGGCAAGACCGCGATCGACAGCAAGCACGGCAAGAACCTGATCGGTGCGTTTTATCAGCCGGTGCTGGTGCTCGCCGATATCGAGACACTCTCGACCCTGCCGCCGCGCGAATTGCTCGCCGGCTATGCCGAGGTAGTGAAATACGGCTTTATCCGCGACCGCGAATTCTTCGAGTGGCTCGAACAGGCGGGACCCCGGCTCGTTGCCGGCGATATCGACGCACGGCGCCAGGCAGTGCTGAAAAGCTGCGCGGCCAAAGCTGCGGTCGTCGAGATCGACGAGCATGAGACCGGCGACCGTCAACTGCTCAACTTCGGCCATACCTTCGGTCATGCGCTCGAAGCCGAGACCGGTTTCGGCGATGCGCTGTTGCATGGCGAGGCGGTGGCGCTGGGCATGCGGCTGGCTTTCGCCCTCTCCGCCGAACTCGGCCTCTGCCCGCCCGCAGCGGTCGAGCGCGTGCGCCGGCATTACGAAACGGTCGGCCTGCCGATTGACATCAGCCAGATCGGCAATGGCCGCCGCTTCACCCCGGCCGCGCTGCTGCAGCATATGGGTAAGGACAAGAAAGTGCGGGATGGCCGCATCACGCTGATCCTGGCGCGCGACATCGGCGACGCCTTCATCTCGCGCCAGGTTGCCCGCACCACGCTCGAAGTCTTCCTCGCCGCGGAGACCGCCGCCATGACGGCAACCGCTTAAGCCCTCTCCCTTTTCCGAAAAGAGCCACGCCATGCCGTTATCCGCCGCCACCCCGCGCGCGCCAATCCATGCGAGACGCATCGAAATGCAGGGCTATCTGCGTCAGGACGGGCTTTGGGATATCGAAGGCCGCCTTACGGACGGCAAAAGCTATTCCTTCAAGAACGACTATCGTGGCGAGGTAAAGGTCGGCGACTTCATCCACGAGATGTGGCTGCGGCTCGTCGTCGACGATGGGCTGACCATCGTTGCGGTCGAAGCGGCGACGGATAACAGCCCGTTCGGCGTGTGCCCGGCGATCCTGCCCGAGTTCCAGAAGCTCGTCGGGTTGAAGATTGCCAAGGGCTTCAACGGCAAGGTCTTCGAACTTTTCGGCGGGGTGCATGGCTGCACCCATCATGTCGAGCTGATCGGCCGGCTGGCGACGGTCGCGTTCCAGACGATCTTCCCTTATCGCAACCGCATGAGCGACCGGACCGGCGAGCCGGTCCAGAGCAATCGCCGCATGCGCCTCCTCAACACCTGTCACGCTTTCGCCGAGACCGGCGAGCTGGCGCAGCGGATCTGGCCCGATCTCGCCGCGAAGACGAAATCCTAGGCACGCGGCCGAACAGGATCGAGCGGACGTAGCACGCCGGCGAAAGCGCTGGCGGCAGTATCCGGGACGGCTTGATCCAACGCGTCTCGTCTTCATCGACGAGACCTGGGTGAAGACCAATATGACCCGAACCCACGGGCGATGCGCGCGCGGCAAACGGCTCGTTGCCAAGGTGCCGCACGGCCATACGCTGACCTTCCTCGCCGCCCTCCGCTCCGACCGCATCGATGCGCCTTGCGTCATCGATGGCCCGATCAACGGCCGCAGCTTCCTCGCCTATGTCGTGCAGTTCCTCATCCCGACCCTGAAGCCCGGCGACATCGTCATCATGGACAATCTCGGCAGCCACAAACGCCAGGCCATCCGCGCCGCTCTTACCGCCGTCGGCGCAAAGCTCTTCTTCCTCCCGCCGTACTCGCCCGACCTCAATCCCATCGAGCAGGTCTTCGCCAAGCTCAAGACCTTGCTGCGCAAAGCCGGCGAGCGATCCATCACCGCGACATGGCAGCGCGTCGGTGCACTCCTCGATCGCTTCACGCCACAGGAATGCGCTAACTATCTTGCCAACGCTGGCTATGCTTCACCGTGAAACAATCACGCTCTAGCTGAAGCTCATGCTGCCGGCGGGATTTCCCGCGGCACCACCGGCAGAGTGAGCTTCAGCTCGCGCCGTAATACAACCATCGGCACCGAGACACCGAGGCGATCCTCGACCAGCAAGCGATGCAGCTCGTCGATATTTCCGGTCGGATGACCGTCGAGCTCGACGATGATGTCACCACTCAAGAGTCCAGCCGCCGCGGCTGCGCCGTCTTGCGCGACGCTTTGCGCCTGCACGCCGCTTTCGCGCGCCAATTCATGGAAGCGCACGACTTTGCGCGCGATCGGCACGTTCTGTCCCGCGACACCGATATACGAGCGGCGCACGCGCCCTTCGCGAATCAACCGCGCGGCGACGAACTCGACCGTGTCGACCGAAATCGAAAAGCAGATGCCTTGCGCCATCGCGATGATCGCGGTGTTGATGCCGATGATGTCGCCATTGGAATTGACCAGCGGGCCGCCGGAATTGCCGGGATTAAGCGCGGCGTCCGTCTGAATGACGCTGTCGATCAAGCGGCCGGAGCGCGAGCGCAAACTGCGGCCGAGCGCGCTGACCACGCCGGCAGTCACCGTGGCTTGAAAGCCGAAGGGATTGCCGATCGCGACCACGAGCTGGCCGACGCGCAGATCGCGCGACGAGCCGAGCCGCGCCCAGGCGGGTGTCTCGCCATTGAGACGGAGCACGGCGAGATCGGTGTCGGGGTCGTCGCCGACGATGCTGGCCGTCAGCGAATGGCCATCGGCGAAGGTCGCGGTGATGCGCTTGGCGCCGGCGATCACGTGGCTGTTGGTCAGCACGTAGCCGTCGGGCGTGAAGACCACGCCGGAGCCGCTGCCGCCCGGGCCTTTCTGCGATTCGATCTGGAGATGCAGAACCGCCGGGCCGACCTTGTCGACGGCGCCCATCACCGCGCGCGAATAAGCGTCGAACGCGGTGAGGTCGTTGGCACCGGTACTGGCAGGAACATCGGAATCGGGTTGGAGCTGGTCGATCGTGTTGATGTTGCTCATGGACACCTCTGGGGACCTCAAATGGGAATGCCCAGCAGCTCCGACAAGGTTAGAGCATCACCATCCCCATGCGCGCGGCGCGGGCCAGTGCTTCGGTCCGCGTATCGGCATCGAGCTTGGTGAGGATCGAGGCGACGTGGAATTTTGCGGTGTGGAAGGAGATGCCGAGCCGCCGCGCGATCACCTTGTTCGAGGCGCCGTCGGCCATCGCCGCCAGCACTTCGCGCTCGCGCGGCGTGAGCGCGGGGACTTCATCGGGATCGCGGGGAGCGGACGGCGCTTCGACACCGGCCAGCGCCCGCAGCGTAAGATCAGGCAGCAGCCGCAAGCCCTGCCCCGCCAGCGCAATCGCCGCGCCGAGCGTTTCGGCGCTCGATTCGCGCGGCAATACCGCGGCTGCGCCAGCGAGGACGAGATCGGCGGCGTCGCTTTCATCGGCCAGGACGATGAGCCGCGCGGCGTGATCGCCGAGCGTACTCAAATCCTCGGCATTGAGTCCGTCCGCCACCGCGACGGCGATCGATCGGCGATCGAGCAGGCGTTGGAGCGCCACGACATCGCCGGCGCTATCGACCAGCACACCATTGGCACGCGCAATGGTCTCGAGAGCGCCCCTGCGGACGCTCTCGAGCGCGAAGATCGCGATGTTCGGCATCGCCCTTATGTGGGAGCGAAAGCGCCTGGCCCCAAGACCGGCATTAGCGCGCCGGCCGCTCGCCGACGGTGAGGCTGATCTTCGTTGCCGCGCCGCCGCGGATGAGATCGAGTTCGACCGTCGTGCCGACCGATTCCGGCGTCATGAGATGCATCACCTGGCGCACGCGCGAGACCGGCTTGCCGTTCCAGGCGGTGATGACGTCGCCGACCAGCAGCCCGGCTTTCACCGCCGGCCCTTCCGGATCGAGACCCATCGCCAGCACGCCCGCAGGCTGCGCCACTGGCCTGAGGCCGGCACCGATATAACCGCGCGCGATATGGCCTTTGGCGAGAAGCTGATCGACGACGCGATCGATGGTCGAGCGCGGGATCGCCAGGGCGCGACGCCGCGGACCGGTCACCGCCATGCCGAGCACCGCGCCTTGGGTGCTGACCAGCGCGCTTCCTTCGGCGCTGGGCGCAAGGCGCAGATCGAGGCGGATGAGGTGGTCGATGGTGCCGCCGCGCCGGCTGTGCCAGGCGCCGCCCGCGACGGCGACCATGCCAGAGGCGGCGATGGTGCCGCGCTCATGCCGGCCGATGGCGAGCACGAGGTTTCCGGCGCGCAGACTGGCCGCATCGCCCAGCGTCGCAACCGTCGCGCCGTCAGGCTGGAAGCGCAGCACGGCAATATCGGTGCTGGGATCACGGCCGGCGAGCATCGCCGGGTGAATCTTACCATCGGCGGTCATCACCTCGATGCCGTCATCGCGCTCGAGCGCTTCTTCGGCGGTGACGATAACGCCGGGGCGCCAATGAATGCCGCTGACCGGCCAGTGGCCGCCGCCGGCAACGGCGACGACGCCCGCCCCGGCACGCTCGGCGAGGTCGGCCAGACGATCAGAAAATTGGGTGAGGAAATCGGCGCTATCGGACATGGAGGTCTCCAGTGGCTGCATGTCCCCGATATGGCGGCACGCCGGGCCCGGCGCCATCCGCCGGATGGCCAGGGCAGAGGCCGGGCCGGAAAGCGCTGCGGATCCCAACTAAAGCGCGGATTTCCGCGGCGAAACCCGCGTCTTCAAAGTTTCGTTAGCCGGTTTCAGGGCCTGCCCGGCCATCGCATCCGCACGCTGCGCAACGGCGTCGACCGCAACATGTTCAAGCCGACAGCACGCGATGAAACGCGTGCCGAACTCGGTCTCGCCGGACCGACGTTGCTCTCGGTCGGGCAAATCCGCCTTTCGATTACGACGCGACGTCGAGGCCGAGGCCTTCGAGCAGGCCGTAAAGCGTCGGACGGCTGATGCCGAGGAGCTTCGAGGCGCGCGAGAGATTTCCGTTGGTCTGGGCGAGTGCCATCTGCACGACGCCGCGTTCGGCGCGCGCCCGCGCCTCGCGCAGATCGAGCGAACCGTTCGGCAACTCCGCCGCCGCGAGTTCGAGATCGGCCGCCGAGATCGACTGGCCGTCGGCCATGACGACGGCGCGCTTCACGCGATTCTCCAGCTCGCGGACATTACCGCGCCACGGATGGGTCGCGACCGCCGCCAGCGCGTCGGAGCCGAAGCCTTTGAGCTTGCGGTTGAACTGGCTGTTGAACTTCTTGAGGAAGTACGTCGCAAGCAGGATGGCATCGCCCTCGCGCTCGCGCAGCGGCGGGATCACCATCCGCACTTCATTGAGGCGATAGTAGAGATCCTCGCGGAACTTGCCGGTCGCCATGAACTCGTCGAGATTCTGGTTGGTGGCGCAGACGATGCGCACATCGACCTGGATCGGACGATGGCCGCCGATGCGTTCGACCACTTGATCCTGGAGGAAACGCAAGAGTTTCACTTGCATCGGCATTGGTACGTCGCCGATTTCGTCGAGGAAGAGCGTGCCGTCATTGGCGCTTTCGATCTTGCCGATGGTCTGCTTCACCGCGCCGGTGAACGCGCCTTTCTCGTGCCCGAAGAGCTCGCTTTCGAGCAGGGTTTCGGGGATCGCGGCACAATTGATCGCTACGAACGGCTTCTTGGCGCGCGGACTCAGGCGGTGGACCGCCTGCGCCAGGACCTCTTTGCCGGTACCGCTTTCGCCGAGCAGCAGCACGGCGACATCGGTCGGCGCGATCTTCTCGATGGTGCGCAAAGCGCGCGCCATCTGCGGGCTGGCCGCGACGATGCCGTCGATCGGCGAACGCGGCGTCAATTCGAGCAGACGGCGGTTTTCGCCTTCGAGCTCGGCAACGCGGGCGGCGCGCTCGAGCATCCGGCGCAACACTTCGACGTCGACCGGCTTCGAATAGAAATCGTAGGCGCCGAGGGCGATGGCGCGCAGCGCCGTCTCGTGGCTGTCCTGGCCGCTTGCAACGATGACTTTGGTTTCGGGTGCGGTCGCAAGGATCGCCTCGAGCGTGATCATGCCTTCGCGCGTCGTCTCGGGCTCGGGCGGAAGACCGAGGTCGAGGATCACGACCGGCGGACGCACGCGGCGGAACTCCGCGATCGCGGTTTCGCGGTTGCCGGTGACGGTCACGTCCCAATCGGCGAGCGCCCAGCGGTATTGGCGGACGATGCCTTCGTCGTCCTCGACCAGGAGAACGGGGAGCTTGGTGTCTTTCATCGTCTTAAGCCGCCGTCGAGACGGCTCCTTCCTTTGCAAGCGGGAGAATGATTCGCATGGTCGTGCCGGCGCCCGGAGCGCTGATCACGTCAAGATCGCCACCCGCCATGCGCAGTAATTCGCGCGTCTGGTAAGCGCCGATGCCGTAGCCTTCTGCCTTGGTCGAGCGGAACGGCCGGAACAACTGGCCGTGAATGAAATCGATATCCATGCCCGCGCCCTGATCGGAAACGTCGATCAGAAGCTTGCCGTCACGGCATTTGAGGCCAAGCAGAATGCTCGCCCCGGCGGGCGAGGCTTCGATCGCGTTGTCGAGCAACAGCTTGACCGCCGAGGCGAGTTGCACCTCCGCCATCCTGACGGACGCGGTCTTGACCTCGAAAGCGCATTGGATATGCGCGAGGCCGGCACCGCGCTCGTCGAGCATGCGCCGCAGCGCGGGAACCGCGTCGATCGTCGCGATCACCAGTTCGCCGGCGGGTTCACGGATGTGATTGGCGCGAAGCTGTGCCAGAAGATCGTTCATCCGGGTGACCGAGTGGCGAATGGTCGCGAACGCGTCGGCGCGGAAATCCGGATTGTCGCCGTGGCGCTCGGCATTGATCGTGACCATGCGCAGCTGCGCCGCGAGATTCTTGATGTCATGCGCGACGAAGGCGAAGCGCTGGGCGTAATCCTGCATCCGGCGCGAATCTTGAAGCTGCTGGCCGAGCCGTTCTTCGGCGACGTAGCTGGCCGCTTGCCGGCCGAGGGCGCGCAGCAGCTCGAAGCTTTCCCAATTGAGCTCGAACGGTGCCCGCGAGCGCGCCAGGGTGATGAAGCCGATAAGCTGACCGTGAGCTACGAGCGGCACGGCGAGCCAACATTCGCCGAGCGCGGCATAGGCGCGGCCGCGATGAAATTCCTGAATCCAACGTCCGCCGCGGAATCCCCTGACGACGACGCTGTCGGCCGGCTCGCTCGCATCGCTGGGGAGGCGCATGTTCCACACCGAGACCGGTACGAAATCGCCATCGATGCCGTCGCGCAGCCAGAGCGCACCGCCCTGGGCGTCGACGACGTTGGCGATGCCCTCGATGACGCGATGCTTCAGATCTTCGTCGGCGTCGCGTGTCGACAGCAGGTCGATGAAGCTCATCCACTCGACGCGGTAGTCGTATCGCTGGGAGAAAAAATTTCGGGCGATGAGATATTTGAGCCGCGCTTTGACACTGCCCGACGAGACGATCGAGACGAGTACGAGGATGCTGCCGAAGAGCGCCGTCACCTGCACGACCCGGCCCCAATCGCCGCCCCGATCGCGCAATAGCCCGGCGACGGTGACGATGGCGAGGAGGAAAACGCCGGACGCGATGAGCGTCAGGCTATGAAGGACCACGCTTTGCGAGAGATGGAGCTCAACCTTCCAGCCGCGATTGCGGCGCAAGGTCAGGGCGAGGAACGGTGCGACCAGGCAAGCGACCGCGGGATGGGCGATGGCGAAAAGGTCGCTGACCCAGCCGAACAGCAGCGCATCGGAATAGAGGAAGAGCTGATAGGCGAAGAGACCGCCGAGCGCGATACACAGCGGCACCACGTTCCATTGCCGGCGAACCGAGATGTTGCGATAGAGATTCTCGACCAGTAGCAGGCCGAACACCGCCATCGCCTCGCGGCCGATGATCTGTGCTTGCGTCAGCGCGCCCGCGCCGTGCGTCGCCGCGGTCAGGATGTCGTTCCAGAGCACGAAGCAGCCGACGGTCGCCGGCACCGCCAACAGGACGAGGCGCAGCCGCGGATCGAAATGGGCGTTGACGGTCGGTGCGACGAGCAGCGAGAGGAAGATCGTCCAGATGTCGAGCGACGCGACTTCGAGCGCCGGCCGCGCAGCCGTCAGCATCGCCCCGCCGCCGAACACGGCGAGCGCCCAGATGGCCGTCAGCGCGCAGGCGAGCGATGCAAGCGCGGTCTCGCGGCTCCAGGGTCGACGCGTCAGCGTCAGCGCCAGCAGACCGGCATAGACGACAGCACAGAAGAGGGCAGCAGCGCCTGCAACTGTCATGGACTTATCGGGCACCTTCGCTGAAAAGGATGACGCGTGTCGTATGCACCAGGATCGCGAAATCGAGGAAAAGCGCGCGGTTCTTCACGTACCCGAAACGAGCCCAAGGAGTTCGCTGCTTTTGCCGGCTGCAGAAAGCGACGCCCCGCCCCCGACTTGCAATCGATGCTATACCCTATGTCAAAGAAGTTTCCAAGTAACAAAGTTCGCGTGTATAGATAATAACCATGTATTCCGGTGTTAAATCAATAATACTACCCGAAACCGGTAATTAAGGTTAATATATACTGAACTCGATATTCGAATACTTGGTTAACGCGACCGTTACGATTAACACTGCGTAAAGCCGGGCGACGCCACGAGAGCATGCAAACGCGCGCGCCGACGGCGCGCAAACGCCGGCGATCGCGATTGGTCGGAGGACCGCCGCAGCCGGTCGCGCGCCGCGGTTAGCGCCCCGCCTCGACATCGGCGTAGAGCTGGCGATAGGTCGCCAGAACCTTCTCGCCGCCGGGAACGCCTGCCGCCCAGTCTTTGATCAGCGGTTCTGTCCGGGTTTCCCAGGCAGCCAGGGTTTCCGGCGGCAGATCCTTGATCGTGTGCTTGCCCGAAGCCGCCAGGGTCGCCTGCATGCTGATCCCGTCCTGACGCCAAGCCTCGCCGGCGAAGCGGCTTTGCCCTTCGCCGCCGTTGGCGTCGAGCGCGGCGCGCAGTGGCGGCGGCAGGTTTTCGTATTTCTTCTTTGCCATGAAGAACATCGCCGGCGCCACGCCGAGCGGGGCGAGTATGTGATAGGACGATACTTCGGCGAGGTGATACGGCGCGAAGGCCGACCATGAGGTGATGAGCCCGTCGATCGCGCCGCGCTGCAGCCCATCATACATATTCTCGGCCGGCAGCGAGACCGGCGCGCCCCCCAGGAACTGGACCATCTGCGAATTCACCTTGCCGGTCACACGAATCTTGAGGCCGGAAAGATCGTTGAGGGCCGGCGGCGTCTTGTTGAAATGGAGATAGCTGGGCCCGAGCAAGTTCAGCCAGAGCGGCACGACCTGGTCATACTCTTTGTCGAGCAAGCCGGTCTTATAGAGACGCCAGAGCGCGACCGAGCCAACCGTGTTGTCCTTCACGATGAACGGCAGGACGACGACTTCGGTCAGCGGAAACTTGCCGGCGATGAGAGCTTGCTGGCCGAAACCGATCTGAACGACATCATCGAGCACGCGCTCATAGACGTTCTGGAAATTGGCAAGGGTGCCGCCTTCGCGGATTTCGACCACGCCGGTGCCCTGCGAGGCGTCGCTGACGCGTTTCGCCCACTCGCCGAAGAACGCTCCGGCATGCGAGGTGCTCGTGCTTTGCGACGGGAAGAGCAGGCGCACCTGGGCGGAGGCCGGCGTCGCGGTCGCCACGGCGGCGAGCGCAGCCGCGGCCAGCGCGAAAATTCGCAGCTTCATCCTCTTCCATCCCCCTCGCGGCCGATGACCCGATCCGTGTTCTTGGACGAACCGAACGCTAAAGCCGCGCGGCCCATTGTCAACACAGCGAGGTGGGGAACGCAGCGCGCCGCTTGATCCGGCACGCGCGGGCGAGCAAGCTGCCGAGGCATAACGCGCGCGTGGCGTCACAAGGGAGACAAAAATGGATTTCGGTTATTTCACGCTGAGCGACAACCACTACGACAACAATGCGCGCGGCGCGAACCAGTTCGTCGAGGATATTCTCGACGAGACGCTCTATGCCGACGAGCTCGGCTTTCATTCGGCCTGGATCGGCGAGCATCATTTCAGCTCGCTCGGCGTCCTCTCCTGCCCCGATCTGACGCTCGCTTATGCCGCCGCGCGCACCAAGAAGATACGTCTTGCGCCGGCCGTCACCGTCTTGCCGCTGCATCATCCGATCCGCGTGGCGGAGCAATGGGCGAGCCTCGATCTCCTCTCGGGCGGCCGCGTCGATTGGGCGGCGGGGCGCGGCTATGATTCGCGCGAATACGAACCCTTCAACGTCTCCTTCGCCGAGAACCAGGCGATCTTCAACGAAGGCATGGAGATCGTGAAGAAGCTGTGGGCCGGCACCGGACCGGTCACGCACAAAGGAAAATATTATTCCTTCGAGAACATGACCATCACGCCGCAACCGGTGCAGAAGCCCATCCCGGCCTACGTCGCGTCATTCTCCAAGCCCTCGATCGAACTCGCCGCGCGCCTCGATTGCGGCCTTGTCGTCGCGCCTTTTGCCGCGGCGATGAGCTATGGCGGCCTCAAGCAGGTCGCCGACCTATATAAGGAGACGTGCGCTAAGGCCGGCAACAAGCCCGGGCGGCTGATCTGCTCGTACTTCGCGCATTTCGCCGACAACAAAGAACAGGAGATGGCGCAGCGCGCGCGGCAAATCCGCTATTACAAGGAGTGCGTGATCCCGGCCTTCCCGAGCGACTTGGCCAAAGCACCGCCCTCTTATCGCTACATGGTCGAGATGACCGAGCGGCTGCATCACGTGAAGGCCGAAGATCTAACCGAGAACTCGGTCCTGCTCGGCTCCGCACAGCAGATCACCGACACGCTGAAGAAAGCCGAGGCGGCCGGCTTCAACGAAGTGATCCTCTATTTCAATGTCGGTCTGAAGCCGCACCAACAGGTGAAAGACGAGATGCAGCGCTTCGCCGAAGAGGTCCGCCCGGCGTTTCGGTAACGCCTAACCGAACTTCCGTTTCGCGTCCAAGCCGAGGCCTTTGCCGACGGCGCCGAAGACGTCGCCGCTGACGATATCGGCCGCCGGAAAGAGCTTGCGGATCAGCGCCTGGATCGGACGCGCCATCGAGGACCCGCCGGTCATGAACACGGTGTTGATCTGTGCGGCGGGAACGGCCGCATCGGTTACGGTTTGCGCGATGCAATCTTCGACGCGGCGCAGGAGGCCGGCGATCGAGGTCTCGAAATTTTTCTGACTAACAGGGATCGAAAAATCGCTCTCGATGTAGGCAAGATCGAGCAGCGCTTCGTCGTTCTCGCTGAGCGCGATCTTGACGCGCTCGACATCGCCAATAAGGTGATGGCCGGATTGATGCTCGAGCACCGATAAAAGCCGCTCCAGCAGCTTCGGCTTCTTCGAGTCCTTGCGCAGCGCCTTGATCTCGGAAACGACCTTGTGCTCGTAGACGAAATTGACGTTCGACCAGGTCGATAGATCCATATAGATCCAGACCGGCATTTCAAGATTCTTGGTGCCGTAGATCGAGCCGTGGCCAAGGGACGGCATGACCTGCTTCATCGAGAGCTGTTGATCGAAATCCGTGCCGCCGACACGGACGCCGCGATTGGCAAGGATGTCTTTCGTGCGATCCGCCGCTTTGATCTTGTCGGGCGCGACGCGGACGATCGAAAAATCCGAGGTGCCACCGCCGATATCGGCCACCAATACCACTTCCTCACGGGCAATCGAGGTCTCGTATTCGAGTGCCGCGGCGATCGGTTCGAACTGGAATTCGATATGCGCGAAGCCGATCTTGCGCGCGGCTTGTTCCAGATCGCTTTGCGCCTGGCCATCGAGCTCGTTCGAATCCTCGATGAACTGCACCGGGCGGCCGAGCACGACCTGGCGCATCTCATGACCGATCTGGCCCTCGGTCGTGGTCTTGAGATGGCGCAGATAGAGGCTGAGGATATCGGCAAGTGTGACGTCGCGTTTTTGGATGCGCGTCTTCTCGTGAAAGAGCGGCCGGCCGATCACGCTTTTCAGCGCCCGCATGAAGCGGCCGTTCTCGCCGGCGAGATAATCGTTGATCGCGGCGCGGCCGAACGCGACCTTGCCGCTCGTCGAATTGAAGAAGATGGCGCTGGGCAGCGAGCGCTCGGCCGCCTCGAGCATCGCGAGAAAATGCTCGCCCTCGGTCGCGAGCGCGACGGTCGAATTCGAGGTGCCGAAATCGATGCCGCAATAATGCGGAGCGTTCGCCGCCACTAAAACGCGCTAAGCCAGCTTCGCGAGCTCGGCGAGGACGGCGTCGCCCATCTCGGAAGTCGAGACGCGCTTCATGCCCGGCTGCATGATGTCGCCGGTGCGGATGCCGGCGGCGAGCGTGTTATTGATCGCCTTCTCGACGACCTTGGCTTCCTCGTCCATGTCGAACGAGTAGCGCAGCATCATCGCGAAGGAGAGCATGCAGGCGAGCGGGTTCGCGGCGTTCTTGCCGGCGATGTCCGGCGCCGAGCCATGGACCGGCTCGTACAGCGCCTTGCGGCGGCCGCTCGAATCCGGCGCGCCGAGCGAGGCGGAGGGCAGCATGCCGAGCGAGCCGGTCAGCATCGCCGCGCAATCGGACAAGAGATCGCCGAAGAGATTGTCGGTCACGATAACATCGAATTGCTTAGGATTGCGCACGAGCTGCATCGCGCAGTTATCGGCATACATATGCGAGAGCTCGACATCCTTGTATTCGGTATCGTGCAGCGTCTGCATTTCCTCGCGCCACAGCACGCCCGATTCCATGACGTTGGCCTTCTCGACCGAGCAGACTTTGTTGTTGCGCTTGCGCGCGAGTTCGAATGCGACGCGGCCGACGCGAATGATCTCGGGTGTCGTGTAGACCTGCGTGTTGACGCCGCGCCGCGTGCCGTCGGCCAACGTGGTGATGCCGCGCGGCTCGCCAAAATAAGTGCCGCCGGTCAGCTCGCGGATGATGAGGATGTCGAGGCCTTCGATCACTTCCGGCTTCAGCGTTGACGCGCCGATCAGCGGATCGAACACCAGTGCCGGACGCAGATTGGCGAAAAGGTCCATCTCCTTGCGCAGGCGCAAGAGGCCGCGCTCGGGCTTTTGTGCGAACGGCAGATTGTCCCATTGCGGGCCGCCGACCGCGCCGAACAGCACCGCGTCGCTTTCCTGCGCGAGCTTCATCGTCTCGTCCGTAAGCGGCGTGCCATGCTTGTCGAAGCTGGCGCCGCCGACGAGGCCTTCCTTCACGTCGAAGCGGGCGATCTTCTTCTTGTCGAACCATTCGACCACGCGGCGGACTTGGGCCATGACCTCTTGGCCTATGCCGTCACCCGGCAGCGAGAGGATTTTCCGATTGGCGGCCATTGACGTATCTCCGTTTAGAGCCAGGCCCGTTAGAGCCAAGGCTGCGACAGATGCTGCTTCTGCTCGTAAGCGGCGATCTTCGATTCTTTCTTGAGGGTAAGGCCGATATCGTCGAGCCCGTTCAGGAGGCAATCCTTGAGGAACGGATCGATATCGAATTTCACCGTGCCGCCATCCGGCCGCGTGATCGTCTGGCTGGCGAGGTCGACGCTGAGGCGCGCGTTGGCACCCTTCTTCGCATCGTCCATCAGCTCGTTGACGATTGCTTGCGGCAGCTTGATCAGCAGCATGCCGTTCTTGAAGCTGTTGCTATAGAAAATGTCGGCGAAGGACGAAGCGATCACGCATTTGATGCCGAAATCCATCAGCGCCCAGGGCGCATGCTCGCGCGACGAGCCGCAGCCGAAATTCTCGCCCGCGACCAGGATCTTCGCTTGGCGATAGGCCGGCTGGTTCAGGACGAAATCCGGATTCTCGCTGCCGTCGTCCTTGTAGCGCAGCTCTTCGAACAAAGCCTTGCCGAGACCGGTGCGCTCGACCGTCTTCAGATGCTGCTTCGGAATGATCTTGTCGGTGTCGACATTGATGATCGGCAGCGGCGCGGCGACGCCGGTCAGGGTCGTGAATTTATCCATGGGATGCCTCGCTTTTCGCGGTCGACTGTTTAGGCGACAAGGGCAAATTTAGCAAGCGCCGCCATTGCGTTAGGCCCCGTCCGATCACACATAGGAGCGATGAGCGACCACGGAAACAACCACCCTGAGGCCGAGATTATCCCACCCGGGGCGCCCGATCCCGGGCGCTCGGCCGATCGGCGCCGGGACGGGCAGGAACGGGCCAGGGTTTGGGCCTGGAGCAACGATCAGCGCTACGCCGGATTGCGTTCCGGCCGGCCAGGACCGCTGGGCCTGGTCGCGATTTTCGTCGCCCTTATGGCTTTGGGTGTAGTGGGCTTTTTCGTCTTCCTCGGCGCACTCGCCTTCACCCTGCCGCTGATTGGGGCGCTGCTGCTGGTCGGCGTCATCGGCGGCATTCTGCGCCGGCTTTAATCCCCTCACCGTCCCGTGATGGCGGCGTTTCGCCGCCGTCGATAGAATAAGGCAAAAGCTTATTCATCGAGGGAGGGAAGCATGCGTTTTGGGAGAGTGTTGGGGCTTGCCGCGATGGTCGCGGCGTCGATCGCGACACGCGCGACGGCCGCCGATCTGATCGGCGAATGGTCGACGATCCAGATGCCGCCTGCGCCGGAACTCAAGCAGGTCACGGTCGATCCGAAGACCACGGCGCTGCTGCTGTTCGATTTCATGAAAGAGAATTGCGGCGCCCGGCCGCGCTGCGTCGAAGCGGTGCCAAAGCTGAAGGCACTCGATGACAAGGCGCGCGCGGCGAAGATGATGGTCGCCTACACCTTCCCGAACAACGGCGAACCCATCGACCCCGGCATCGCGCCGAAGGACAAGAGCGAGATCGTCGATCAGAAACAGGGCGGACCGGATAAATTCTACAACGACGATCTCGATCAGCGGCTGAAGGCGCATGGCATCACGACGGTGATCCTGTGCGGCACGTCGGGACAAGGCGTCGGGCTCGGCAGCGCCGCCGCG
Source organism: Allostellaceae bacterium (assembly GCA_035552195.1). Lineage (GTDB taxonomy): Bacteria > Pseudomonadota > Alphaproteobacteria > ATCC43930 > CGMCC-115725 > CAIKMD01. The sequence goes on from DASZLU010000057.1 coordinate 20,904, forward strand.
GCCGCGCAGCGCGGCTACAAGGTGATCTATCCGATCGATTGCCTGCCGTCGGAAAGCGCGTTCCGCGAAGCCTATGCCGCCTGGCACATGGCCGGCGGCGGCCCGCCCGTCACGACGAAATCGGTGACGGTGACGCGCAGCGACATGATCAAGTTCGAGAATTAGTTTTAGTCGTCGACATTGCGAGCGAATGCTTCGCTCGCAATGTCGATCGAGACTCAGCCGAGGTCGCGAACGTCAGCCAGCTTGCCGGCAATCGCCGCCGCCGCCGCCATCGCCGGGCTCATCAGATGCGTGCGGCCGTTGCGGCCTTGCCTTCCCTCGAAATTGCGGTTCGAGGTCGAGGCGCAACGCTCGCCCGGCTCGAGCTTGTCGGCATTCATCGCCAGGCACATCGAGCAGCCCGGCTCCCGCCATTCAAAGCCGGCCTCGATGAAGATCTTGTCGAGACCTTCCTCTTCCGCCTGCTCTTTGACGAGGCCCGAGCCCGGCACGACCAGCGCGTTGACGCCGGCCGCGACCTTGCGGCCCTTGGCTACCGCCGCCGCCGCGCGCAGATCCTCGATGCGCCCATTGGTGCAGGAGCCGATGAAGGCGCGCTGCACCACGAGCTCTTTCAGCGGCGTGCCCGCCTTGAGGCCCATATAGTCGAGCGAACGCTCCATCGCGGCGCGTTTCAGCTCGTCCTGCACGTCGGCCGGGTTTGGCACGATGCCGGTGATCGGCAGCACGTCCTCGGGGCTGGTGCCCCAGGTGACTTGTGGGATGATCGTCGCCGCGTCGAGCTTCACCACCGTGTCGTAATGTGCGCCCGGATCGGAGGGCAGCGTCTTCCAGAAGGAAAGCGCCTGCTCCCACGCGGCGGCTTTCGGCGCCATCGGCCGGCCCTTGAGGTATTCGTACGTCACCTCGTCCGGCGCGACGAGGCCAGCGCGCGCACCGCCTTCGATCGACATGTTGCAGACCGTCATACGGCCTTCCATCGACAGCTTGCGGATCGCCGAGCCCGCATATTCGATGACATGGCCGGTGCCGCCGGCGGTGCCGATGTGCCCGATGATGTTGAGGATCAGGTCCTTCGCCGTCACGCCGAACGGCAGGTCGCCGTCGATCTGCACCAGCATGTTCTTGGCGCGGCGTTGGATCAGCGTCTGCGTCGCAAGCACATGTTCGACCTCGGACGTGCCGATGCCGAAAGCGAGCGAACCGAACGCACCATGCGTCGCCGTGTGGCTGTCGCCGCACACGATCGTCATGCCGGGCTGGGTCATGCCCTGCTCCGGCCCGATGATGTGGACGATGCCCTGGCGCACATCGTTCATCCCGAAATAGGGGATGCCGAATTCCTTGACGTTGCGCTCGAGCGTTTCGATCTGGAAGCGGGATTCCGGCTCCTCGATGCCGCGCGAGCGATCGGTCGTCGGCACGTTGTGATCGGCGGTGGCGAGCGTTGCCTTCGGGTTGCGCACTTGGCGGCCCGATTCACGCAGGCCGGCGAAAGCCTGCGGGCTCGTCACCTCGTGAACGAGATGCCGATCGATATAGAGCAGGCACGTGCCGTCCGGCTGCTGGTCGACGAGATGGCTGTCCCAGATCTTATCGAAAAGAGTACGCGGACCGGCCATGGATCACGATGCCTTTTCTTGCGTGCCCGTCTCCGGCACTGCCGTGTTGGCGCGCGCGCGCTCGGTGATACGGGCGGCCTTGCCGCGCAGCGAGCGCAGGTAATAGAGCTTCGCCCGGCGAACGGCGCCGCGGCGCACGACATTGATCTCGGTGATGCGCGGCGAGTAGAGCGGGAAGATACGCTCGACGCCTTCGCCGTACGAAATCTTGCGCAGCGTGAAGTTCGAGTTCACGCCCGAGTTCTTGCGCGCGATGCAGACGCCTTCGAAGGCCTGAATACGCTCGCGCTCGCCTTCGACGACTTTCACGCTGACGCGGAGCGTGTCGCCCGGACGGAACTCCGGCGTCGGCCGCAGGGCGGCCAGTTTCTTGATCTCTTCCTGTTCGAGCGACTGCAGCAGGTTCATCTTTCTCTCCAACCTAGCGATTAGTGGCGACCCTCGCGGGTCAAATATTGTTGCCAAAGATCGGGCCGGCGCTCGCGCGTCACCCGTTCCGCTTCTGCCATCCGCCAGCGGCGGATGTTTTCGTGATGGCCCGAGAGCAGGACATCGGGCACGGCGCGGCCCTGCCAATCCTGGGGCCGCGTGTAATGGGGATATTCGAGGAGACCTTGTTGAAAGCTCTCCTCTTCCAAGGTCACGACATCGCCGACGACACCCGGCAGCAAACGAATGACCGCGTCGAGCAGCGCGATCGCCGCCGGCTCGCCGCCCGAGAGCACGAAATCGCCGAGGCTCACCTCTTCGATTTGATGCGCTTCGATCACGCGTTGGTCGATGCCTTCGAACCGGCCGCAGAGCAGCCGCACGCCCGGCCCTTCGGCCAGCGCTGCGACACGCGCCTGATTGAGGCGAGGACCGCGCGGCGAAAGGCAGATCGTCGGACCGACCGATGGCGTCTCGTTGAGCGCGCGATCGATCACATCGGGCCGCATCACCATGCCCGGCCCCCCACCGAACGGCGCATCGTCGACCGTGCGATGGCGGTCCCGCGTGAAATTGCGAATGTCGATCGCCTCGACGCGCCAGATACTGTCGGCAAGCGCCTTGCCCGCGAGCGAATGCGCCAGCGGGCCCGGAAACATCTCCGGGAAGATCGTCAGCACGGTGGCGGTCCAGGACGCGGTCATCTCAGCCGTCGCCCCTTTCGTCGGCGTCGACAGCGTCTTCGCTGTTACGCCCATCTTCGTCGCGCCCGTTTTCATCGCGAGACGGCGCATCGAACAGACCCGCCGGCGGCACGACGACGACGCGCTTGTTCGCGATATCGACGACCGGCACGGCGGCGTTGGTGAACGGCACCACGACCGTCTTGCCTGCCGGATCCTCGATCTCGAGACTGGCGCCCGCGCCGAAATCGTTCACCCCGCGGATCGTGCCGAAGATCGCGCCGTCGTCCCGCGTCGCTTCGAGACCGATGAGGTCGGTCTCGTAGAACTCGTCTTCCTCGGGCGGCGGCAGAGCGGCGCGGTTCACGTAAAGCCGCAAGCCGCGCAGCGCCTCGGCCGCATTGCGATCATCGACGCCTTTGATATACGCGATGAGCACGCCCTTTTGCGCGCCGGTGAGTTCGAGATCGAAACGACGCGCGCCGCTTTCGTCCGAAAGCGGCCCATAAGCGGCGATGGCCTCGGGATCGGCGGTGAAGCTTTTCACCCTTACCCGCCCCCTGATGCCATGCGCACCGGTGATGATGCCGAGACAGATGCGCGCGGAATCAGTCGATGCCCCCTCACCCTCCCGCTCACGCGGGTCCCTCCCTCTCCCCGCTGGGGAGAGGGTTGGGGCGAGGGGGAGATCCCGCTCAGCCATCTGCCAATCCTGCATCACCATCAGCCAAATACTTTAGGCGCTCGGCGCTTCGGCCGGCGCTGCCGCAGCGGCAGCCGCTGCGTCGGCCGCGGCCTTGGCGCGCTCTTGCGCCTTGGCTTTCGGCGCCGACTTGTTCGGTGTCTCGTTGTAGCTCGGCTTCGGACGCACACCGACCTCGCCGAGGAAGCGCGCGACACGGTCGCTGGGCAGCGCACCGGCCTTCAGCCAATGCTCCACCCGTTCCGTCTTCAGTTTAACGCGGTCCGGATGGCTCTTGTCGAGCATCGGATTGTAGGTGCCGAGTTTCTCGATGAAGCGGCCGTCGCGCGGGCTGCGCGAATCCGCCACGACGATCGAGTAGAACGGGCGCTTCTTGGCGCCGCCGCGCGACATGCGAATCTTAAGACCCATGAATTCTCCTTATCTCGATAATTCGCGTGATTGTTCCGGTTGATGACAAACCGCTTCGAGCCGATGCCCGTTGGGATCGATGACGAAGGCGGCGTAGTAGGAAGCGTGGTACTGCGGCCGCAGGCCCGGCGCGCCGTTGTCGCGCGCGCCGGCGGCGAGCGCCGCCTGATGAAACGCGTCGACCGCGGCCCGATCGGGCGCGGAAAAACAAACATGACCGTTGAGCGCCACCCCTTTGGCCTCGGAGCCGATCCAGAACGGCAGCCCCTGTTCGCCCAAGGGATGCTTCTCGGACAAGCCGTAACCGGCAGCGTCGTCGTGATCGAAGCCGCGGCAATAACCGAGCGGGGCGAGGATCGCATCGTAGAAATCGCGGCTGCGCGCGAGATCGCGCACGCCCAGCGACAGATGGTCGATCATGGTCATCGTCCGAGCCCACCACCCGGCATGCCGCCGCGCGGCAGCAGCGCCTGCACGCCGTGCCGCGCCAAGCCCTTCTTTCCGAGCTTGTTCATGCGCTTCATCATGTCGGCCATATCCTGATACTGCTTCAGGAGCCGATTGATCTCGGGAACCGTCGTGCCCGAGCCCGCCGCGATGCGACGTCGGCGCGAGCCGTCGATCAGTTTCGGATGGCGCCGCTCTTTCATCGTCATCGAAGAGAGGATCGCCTCTTGGCGCTTGATGATCTTCTCGTCGATGTTGGCTTCTTCGAGCTGCTTCTTGATCTTGCCGATACCGGGCAGCATCCCCATGACGCCGCCCATCCCGCCCATCTTGCGGAGCTGCTTGAGCTGGCTCGCCATGTCGTCGAGATCGAAGCTGCCTTTCTGCAGCTTCTTCGCGAGCTTTTCCGCTTCCTCTTTATCGATCGTCTCGGCGGCTTTCTCGACGAGGCCGACGACGTCGCCCATGCCGAGGATGCGGCCGGCGATGCGATCGGCATGAAACGCCTCGATCGCATCGAGCTTTTCGCCGGTGCCGACGAATTTGATCGGCTTGCCGGTGACGGCGCGCATCGAAAGCGCCGCGCCGCCGCGTGCATCGCCGTCGATACGGGTGAGGATGATGCCGGTGACGCCGATGCGTTCGGCAAAGGTCTTGCCGACATTGACCGCATCCTGGCCGGTGAGGGAGTCGGCGACGAGCAGCGTCTCGGTCGGCTGCGTCGCATCGCGCACTGCGGCGACTTCCTGCATCAGCGCTTCGTCGATGTGAAGCCGGCCGGCGGTATCGAGAATGACGACGTCGAATCCTTCGCGGCGGCCGGTATCGAGCGCGCGCTTGGCGATGGCTACCGGCCGCTCCAGCGCGACGATCGGCAACGACGGCACCCCGACTTGGCTCGCCAGCACCGCGAGTTGTTCTTGCGCCGCCGGACGATTCACGTCGAGCGAGGCGAGGAGAATCTTGCGCCGCTCGCGATCTTTCAAGAGCCGCGCGAGCTTGGCCGAAGTCGTCGTTTTGCCCGAACCTTGCAGGCCGACCATCATCACGACGACCGGCGGCACGGCGTTGAGGTTGAGCGCGCCCGATGAATCGGAGCCGAGGCTTTCGACGAGATGGTCGTGAACGATCTTCACCACCATCTGCGCCGGTGAGACCGAGCGCAGCACGTCCTGGCCGACGGCCTTGGCGCGCACGCCGTCGACGAAAGTCTTCACCACCGGCAGGGCGACATCCGCTTCGAGCAGCGCGACGCGAATCTCACGCATGGCCGAATCGACATCGGCCTCGGTCAGCGCGCCGCGGCGGCGCAACCGGTCGAAGACGTCGTTGAAGCGGTTGCTCAGACTTTCGAACATGGCCCCATGCCAGGCTAAAACCGTGCAAAACCAAAAATGCCGGTGCGCGACACTCGCGGACCGACCGACCCACCCGGGCGAAAGCTTCGAAATGCTTCCTGGGAAGTGGTGCAAAACTAAGTGTCTGAGGCCGTTATGTCAATTGGCCCGGCTCCACCCGCCACTCCCTGAGTGGTGGCAATTGCGCCCTGACTAAAGTTGTGCGGCCACTGCCGCGGGTGAGAGCGGCGAGGAAAATCGGCGTCAGCGCCCCCCGAACAGTCCCGCTCCAACCCCATCCAGGATCTGGCCCCCGACCAACCAGGACGGGTCGTTCGCGCGCGTATAGAGCACGCCACGGATCGGCAATGTTTCTTTCACCAAAGCACGGTGCTTTTCTTCGCCATCACAATACCGCCGCGCTGCCTTTTGGCCCGCGCCCGGCGCGTCATGGCGGCGAGATGAAATGAGTGTAATGCGGGATGGAGTGCACAAGCGCCGCGTTGTCTTGCTGTCTCGGCCATTCGAGACACCGGAACAACCGACCACCAACTAAGGACCCTTAGCGATGAACAAGCTCACTCTCCAAGCGCTGGCGCTGACCGGCATCCTCGCCGTCTCTGGCCTGCCGGCTTTCGCGGCCGATATCGCGGCCCCCGCCGTGCCGGCGCCGAACGCGTCGGTCTCGACCGACACCAAGGCCAATCTCGGCACTTCGGTCGATAAGACCAAGGGCTCGACTGAGAAGAGCGTCGACAAGAATAAGTCGGCGGCCGAGAAAAAGATCGACAAGCAGTCGAAGGACACCAAGAGCAAGGTGCATCAGCAGACCGCGGCCAAGCCGGTGACGACCCCCGTCGTCCCGTCGGCCAGCACCTCAACCGGTGTCAACGCTCCGGTCGGCAAGACGGGCGTGAACCCCTCGACGAACGCGACCGTCCAGCACTAACCCGGTACCGACGACCCCTTTCCGTACCGAGAAGCGAGGAGGCGCAGGGCCAAAAGCCTTGCGCTTCTTTGCGTTTTGATGACCCTCTGCCAATTTCTTGGGGTTGGTCGGCCCGCCCGCGCGCTCTATAACTCCTTGCGATGCGCGCCCTCGATTTCGTCAAAATGCACGGGCTCGGGAATGATTTCGTCATTCTCGACGCGCAGGGCCATGCTCTGACGCTCGACACCAACGCAGCACGCGCGATTTGCGACCGCCATCGCGGCGTCGGCTGCGACCAGATCCTTATCATCGAGCCGCCGAAAAATGCCGGTACCGCCTTCATGCGCATCCGCAACGCCGACGGCAGCGAAGCCGAGGCTTGCGGCAATGGCGCGCGCTGTATCGCGGCGCTGCTGATGGCGCAGAACAAAACCGATCGCGTGGTGCTGGAGACGCTGGGTGGGCCGATCACCGCCGATCGCGCGGGGATCAACCGCATCGCCGTCGATATGGGCGAGCCGCATCTTGGCTGGCAGGAAATTCCGCTGGCCAAGGAATGCGACACGCTGCATGTGCCGCTGAGCCTCGGTCCGCTGAACGACCCGGTCGCGACCAGCATGGGCAATCCCCACGCGACGTTCTTCGTACACGACGTCGGCGCGATCGATATCGCGATGCTGGGCCCGAAATTGGAGCACGATCCGATGTTCCCCGCGCGCGCCAATATCGGCGTCGCGCAGATCGCCTCGCCCAAGCGCATTCGCGTCCGCATCTGGGAGCGCGGCGACGGTCTGACCCTCGCGTGCGGCAGCGGCGCTTGCGCCACGCTGGTCGCGGCGGCGCGCCGCGGCCTGACCGAGCGCCGCGCCGAAATAGTCGCCGATGGCGGCACGCTCGAGATCGAGTGGCGCCCGGACAATCATGTCGTCATGACCGGTGCGGTCGCGACCAGTTTCCGCGGCACGATCGATCCGAGCCTCTTGGGCTAAAGCCATGGCGACGGAAGTTTTGACCTTCGGGTGTCGTCTCAACGCATTTGAATCGGAAGTGATTCGCGGCCATGCCGCTGCGGCCGGGCTGACCGACGCCGTCATCGTCAACACCTGCGCCGTCACCAAAGAGGCCGAGCGCCAGGCACGGCAAGCGATCCGCCGCGCGCGCCGCGATCATCCGGGCGCGCGGCTCATCGTCACCGGCTGCGCCGCGCAGATCGATCCAGCGCGCTACGCCGCGATGGCCGAGGTCGACCTCGTTCTCGGCAACGACGAGAAGATGAAGGCCGAGAGCTACGCGCCGAGCGAAGCGCGCGTTGCGGTCGGCGACATCATGGCGCTGACCGAGACCGCGGCGCATCTCGTCGACGGTTTCGAGGGCCGCGCCCGCGCCTTCATCGAGGTGCAGCAAGGCTGCGATCATCGCTGCACGTTCTGTATCATCCCGTACGGCCGCGGCAACAGCCGCTCCGTCCCGGTCGGCGAGATCGTGCGCCAGGCAGAACGTCTCGTCGTCGCCGGTTATCGCGAGCTGGTGCTGACCGGCGTCGACATCACCAGCTTCGGCGGCGACCTGCCGGGACAGCCCAATCTCGGACAGCTCTGCCGTCGCTTGCTGGTGCTGGTGCCGGGGCTCGAGCGGCTGCGGCTCTCCTCGCTCGATCCGATCGAGATCGACGACGCGCTATGGCGGCTGATCGCCGAAGAGCCGCGGCTGATGCCGCATCTCCATCTCTCGGTGCAGGCGGGTGACGATTTGATCTTGAAGCGCATGAAGCGCCGGCATCTGCGCGCCGATGCGCTCGCCGCGTGCCGGCGCGCGCGCGAATTGCGTCCCGACATCGCGCTCGGCGCCGACATGATCGCGGGCTTCCCCACCGAGGACGAAGCGATGTTCGCGCGCAGCGTCGCGTTCGTCGAGGAAGCGGCGCTCGATTATCTCCACGTCTTCCCGTTCAGCGCGCGGCCCGGCACGCCGGCGTCGCGCATGCCGCAAGTGCCGGGCAACATCGTCAAAGAGCGCGCCGCGCGGTTGCGCGAAGTGGGCGCAGCGTCGAACGCGCGGGCATTGGCGCAACGCGTCGGAACGGTCGCGCAGGTGTTGGTCGAGAAGGACGGCTTCGGGCACAGCGAGCATTACGCGCCGGTTCGGTTCACCGGCGCGGCAGAGATCGGCAGCGTCGCGCCGATGCGTATTGCCGAAGTCGTGCGCGATAGTCTCGTCAGCGTGGTCGCATGAGTGATAAGCCAGGGTTCTTCGGTCGTCTGAAAGCGGGGCTGACGCGGTCGGCGCAGCGCTTGACCGAAGGCATCGCCAGCATCGTCACCAAGAAAAAACTCGACCAGGCCTCGCTCGACGAGCTGGAAGAATTGTTGATCGGCGCCGATCTCGGCCTCGGCCTCGCACAACAGATAACCGGGAAGCTGAAAAGCACGCGCTTCAATCAAGAGGTCAGCAGCGACGAGATCCGCTCGACCTTGGCCGATTCGATCGTCACCGCGCTGAAGCCGACCGAGCAGCCGCTGGCGATCGATGATGCGCATAAGCCCTTCGTGATGCTGGTGATCGGCGTCAACGGCAGCGGCAAAACGACGACCATCGGTAAGCTCGCCAAGCTTTATGCCGATGCCGGCAAGAAAGTCGTGCTCGCCGCCGGCGACACGTTCCGCGCCGCCGCGGTGGAGCAGTTGAAGGTCTGGGGCGAGCGCGCCCATGCCGAAGTGATCTCGCGCCCGGCCGGCGCCGATGCCGCCGGGCTCGCCTTCGATGCCGTCGTCGCCGGCAGGAACAGCGGCGCCGACATCGTCATCATCGACACCGCCGGCCGGCTGCAGAACAAGACCGCGCTGATGGGCGAGCTCGAGAAGATCATCCGCGTGCTGAAGAAGGCGGAGGCGAGCGCGCCCCATGCCGTGCTGCTGGTGCTCGATGCGACGGTCGGACAGAACGCCCATTCGCAGGTGCAGATTTTTCGCGACATGGTCGGCGTCACTGGCCTCGTCATGACCAAGCTCGACGGCACCGCGAAAGGCGGCGTTTTGGTCGCCCTCGCCGAGCAATACGGGCTGCCGGTGCATTTCATCGGCGTCGGCGAAAGCGCCGAGGATCTTCGTCCCTTCGTCGCCGCCGATTTCGCGCGCAGCCTCGTCGGCCTCGAAAGCTAGAAGAATGCGCAGGCTGGTCTTCGCGCTCTTGCTGCTGCTTGCATGGTGTAACAAATCCGTCGCGAGCGAGGTCCTCGTCCTCACCGACATTCACTTCAATCCGCTGGCCGATAGCGCGATCGCCGACTCTCTCGCCGCGGCGCCGGCCGAGCAATGGCCCGCGATCCTCGATCGCGGCAACGAGAAGATGAGCAATTACAGCGAGGACAGCGATTGGAAATTGCTGCGCGCCGCGCTCGACGAATTGCAGGCGCAGAAGAAGCCGGACGTCGTTTTCATCACCGGCGATTTCCTGGCGCACGATTTCCGCAAGGCGTTCGACCGTAGCGTCGCATCGCACGATGACGCCGCCTATCGCCGCTTCGTCGTCAAAACCATGCGTTTCCTGGCGCTGGAGCTGCAAAACGCGCTGCCGAAAACGTCGATCCTGCCGGTGCTCGGAAATAACGATTCGGATTGCGGCGATTACGCAATCGCGCCGGGCGGCGCTTATCTCGCCGACACGGAGGCGATCGCCGCCGGCATGATCGGCCCCACGCTTTTAAAAGGGCAGGCCGGCGAGCGTTTCGCCCAAAGCTGGACCGCGCTGGGCAATTATGCGATCGACGATCCGGCGCAGCCTGGCTTTCGCGTGATCGGACTCAACGACAATTATTTCTCGACGCATTACCGCAATTCGTGCGGCGGCGAAGGCGACGGCAATCCGGCCCGCGCGACACTCGCCTGGCTCACCCGCGCATTGGCCGAAGCCGCGACGGCGCATCGCAAGGTTATCCTGCTCTATCACATCCCGCCCGGCACGGATGCTTTCGCGACGACGCGCCACAATGCCTGCCCGGTCACGCCGGTGCCGCTGATGGCCGAGCCTTACGCCGGCGAGTTGCATGCGCTGATGGAGCGCTATCGCGATACGATTGCCGCCAATATCGCGGGGCATCTGCACACCGATGCGTTCCGCATCCTGCGCAGCGGCAACCGCGCCTTCGGCTTTGTCATGATCGTGCCGGCGATCAGTCCGATCTTCGGGCAGAACCCTTCCTTCCGCCGGTTCACGTTGAACGACAACGGCGCGATCAGCAACGTAAACACCTATTATCTCGCCAATCTCGGCGATGCCGTTGCCGGCGCAACGCCGCAGTGGCGCGCCGAATCGAGTTTCGAGCGCACCTGGAACCTGTCGCCGTTCGACACAGCGAACCTCGAGACGCTCTATCATCGCCTCGACCGCTCGGAACCCGCGCAGCGGCGCTGGGTCCAGGCCTATGGCGTGCAGGGACCAGCGAGCGCTGCCGTGACCTTGCAGAATTTCTCGGTCTATCGCTGCTCGGTCGGCAGCGATCAAAGCGGCGATTTCGCCCGCTGCCTCTGCGGCGGCGAACGCTAAAACAGTTCGCGCCGCAAGAAGCCCAAAAGCTTCACCCACGCATCGTCGGCCGGCGCCTGGCGATAGAGCTTGGCGTTGTGGAAATCCTGGAAAGCGTGGCCAGCGCCGTCATAGCTGTGGAATTCGTGGCGAATGCCCAGCCGGGCGAATTCCTGCGCCAGCAAGGCGACGTGATTGGGCGACGGGTTGCTGTCGTCCTTGCCGAAAAGCCCCAGCACCGGACAGTGGATATTGCGCGTGAGTTCGAAAGGCGCCGGGGCCGTGCCGCCGCGCGCTTCGAGAATGTTGCCGTGATAGAGCAAGACCGCCGCAACAAAGCCCGTGTGGTGCACAAGGCCGATGAAGCTGGTACGGCCGCCAAGACAATGGCCGACAGTCGCGATCCGATCCGGTCGGATCGAGGGCGCCGCCCGTAGCTGTGCGAGGGTCGTCGCCATATCGGCGATCAATTCATCGTCGTCGAGATATCTCATCGATGCGACCGGGTCCTCGCCCGGCGGCCGGCGGTGATAGAAATTCGGCGCCGCAGCCACAAGCCCGATCTCGGCGAGCCGGATCAGCACATAACGGGTGAAATCGTCGACGCCTTCGCGATGGTGGCATACCAGCACGGCAGGATGCGGCCCGCTACCCGCCGGCGACGCGATGCTGACCGCCATCGCGCTGCTGCCGACGGTGAGCAAGATCTCGCTGGTCGTAATCGGAAGAACCACCGCTTCTCTCCTATTTCACTTTTGCCGCGGCGAGCAATTGACGATAGGAGGAAAGGATCGCTGCACCGTTCGGCACGCCGTCGACATAGCTTGCATCGACGGGATCGAGCTTCTCGCGCCATTGCGTCTCCGTCGCGGACCCCGCCGCCGCGACGGTTTGACCGCCGGCTTTCACACTGTCGCGCACGCGCGCCGCATCGCCGTCGAGATAGGCGCCGAAAGCGCGCGAAGCCGCCTCGCCCGAATGATCCTGCAGCAATTTTTGCGCCGCCGTTGGGAGTGCGTCGAATTTCTTCTTCGCCATGAAGATCATGCCGGTCGAGGTGCCGAGGCGGGTTTCGAGATGATAGCGCGTCACATCGCCAAGGCGGAACGGATCGAACGTCGTCCACGACGCCACCGCGCCGTCGGCCGTGCCGCGTTGCAGCGCGGTATACATGTCGGTGAGGCCGATCGAGAGCGGCGCGCCGGCGAGCGCCGTCACCGCGTCGGCCTGGACCTTGCCGAGCGCGATGAGCTTCAGCCCGCGCAGATCGGCGAGCGACGACACCGGGTGCACGAGGTGAATGCCCGATTGCGGAAAGACGACCAGCATCAGCGGCACGATATCGGCATATTCCGGCCCCAGCGCGCCCGATTGATAAAGGCGCCAGAACGCGACCGCGCCGCTCTCGCAATCCTCCGACACGAAAGGCAGGCCGGCGATCGCCGAGCGGATGAACTTGCCGCCGATCGCGCCTTGCAGCGCCCAGCCGACCTGAACGACGTCGTCCATGACGCGGCTATAGACATTGTCGAGATTGGCGATGGCAAAGCCGTCGCGCGTATCGAGTTGAACGATGCCCTTGCCGGCCACGTTGACGCGATCGGCCCAGGGATGGAACGCCATCTGTGCGACGCGTGAATCCGGCGGCGCCAAGGTAGCGAAAGTCAGCTTCACTTCATCGGCCCGCGCCACGCCCGCGCCGAGCGCCGAAGCCACTGCGATACCCAAGAGCGAGCGCAGGATGAGCGTCATGGGGTTTCCTCCATTCGCGGCTCATTGGACTGGGCCGCCGATAATTGCTTAACATGTTAATCGTTTGCCGGAAAGCGTAAAACGCGGTAGAACCCGCGGGATACGAGCCGCATCCTGATTTTTGCTTAAGATGTTAAGGGCTTGCGCCAAGACGAGGGAGGATCGACGATGGCCAATGAAGGACCGAGCCGCATCCGGGACATTCCGGAAGATCAACTGTCGTCCGCGCAAAAGGCGGCGATCGAGGCTGTGGTGGGCGGCCGCGGCCGCATTCCCGGCCCCTATCGCATCTGGCTGCACAGCCCGATCATGATGCAGCGGCTGGAACGGCTCGGCACGTTCCTCGTGAACGAATCGTCGCTCACGAAGCGCGAGCAGGAGCTTGCGATCGTCGCCATCGCAGCGCATTGGCACGGCACTTTCGTTTTCACGGTGCATTCGCGCGTCGCCCGCGAGCTGGGCATCGAGCAAAGCGCGATCGACGATATCAAAGCCGGGCGCATGCCGACGCTGAGCGATAAGCGTGAAGCGGCGGTAATCGAGATCGCGCTGACATCTGCAGAGCGCGATCCGGCAAGCGACGAAGTCTTCGCCCGCGCCATCGCCGCGCTCGGCGAGGAGAGCCTCGCCGATCTGCTCGTCTTCCTCGGCTATTACAGCGCCGTCGCGATGGCGATGAAGCTGCACCGCGTGCCGGTTCCGCAGCGTTAGAGGCGACAGCATGATCGTCGACAGCCATGTCCACGTCGTCTCGGGCGATCGCACGCGTTATCGTGTTTTGCCCGATGCGCCCGATTGGCCGGTGACCGAGATCGAGGGTCTGGTGCGCGACATGGACGCGCTGGGCATCGATCGCGCGCTCTTGGTGCAGACCTTCTTCACCTACGGTACCGACAATAGCTACATGATCGATTCGGCCGCGCGTTACGCCGGCCGCTTCCAGACCGTCGCCGTCATTGATCAAATGGCGAAGAATGCGCCCGACGTGCTGACCGATCTGGTGACGAAGCAGGGCGTCGCCGGTCTGCGCTTCATGCCGAAAGGCCAGGCCGAGGGCGTGTTGTGGAACCCACAGACCTTTCCGGTGTGGCAGCGCGCCGGCGAGCTGGGCATTCCAATCACCATCGCGGCGGAGTTGCCGCACCTGCCCGGCATGCCGGCGGTGGTCGAGCGTTTCCCCAACGTGAAGGTCGCATTCGAGCATATGTGGGCGCTGGAGCTCGATCCCCCCGACTTCAAGAGCATTCAGCCGATCTTCGCCCTGGCGAGATTCCCCAATGCCTATCTGAAGCTCTGCCCCAACAATTCGCATGCGATCCGCGAGGGGAAGACCAGCGCCCGCGCGTTCTTCGGGCCGCTGATCGAGGCTTTCGGCATCAAGCGCATGATGTTCGGATCGAACTATCCGGCGCATTCCCAACGCTTCGGCAATCTCGCCGCACGGCTGACGATCATGCAGGAGGATTTCGCCGGCTTCAGCGACGAAGAGCGGCGCTGGTTCTTCAGCGAGACCGCGCTCAGCCTCTGGCCGTCGCTGCGCGCGCAAGCGTGATGGCGAAAGCGACCGCCCGCGGCATCCCGCGCAAGACCGCGCCGATCCCGGCGCAGGCGATGAGCCCGCCTTTGATGAGTCAGCCTTTGATGAGTCAGGCGCTGCCGATGCAGCTGCTTCGCGCGCGCGAGGCGGTGATGCAGCGCTTTCGCCCCAAGCTGCGCGATCTCGGCCTCACCGATCAGCAAGGCCGCATCATGCGTGCCCTCGCCGAGGTCGAGTGGATCGACATGATGGAGCTGGCGCGGCGGTGCTGCATCCATCCCGCCAGCCTGTCGCGCATGGTCCCGCGGCTTGTCGAGCGCGGCCTCTTGCGCCGGCGCAGCGACGCACGCGACGCGCGGCGCATGACGGTCGCTCTGACGGCGAAAGGCCGTGCGACATTTTGGAATGTATGGGTCGAATCCGAGCGTATCTATGGCGCGCTCGCCGACGAGCTTGGGGCCGCCAATCTCCAGGAATTGCTGCGCTCGCTCGATGCGCTGATCGATATCTTGGGCGGCGCCGACGCAACCGTTCCCGACGTTAACGAAGACTGACCGCCCCGCAACACAGTGCCGCAGGTGGGCAAGGACGGGCTTGCGAAACCGGCGTTTTCCAGCGCACATTCCGGCAGCGTGGTCGGATTTGAAGTTCCTAGATTCGTACGGCATCCGCGTTTAGGAACTTCAAATCCGAAAAACCACGCTTGATTCAATTATTTGCTCGTGTGGCTACCAATCCGAAATTCGCCCCCCGGTCTCGCTCCGAGAGAAGAGCGAATTTCGGATTGCCGCACGAGCTTTCGACTTAGGAGTAACGAGACGATGGCGAGCAAAGTAAAGCGCGGCCGGCATTCCCTGCATGTCCCGGGCCCGAGCAACGTGCCGGACCGGGTGCTGGCGGCGATGAGTCATCCGGTGTTCGACCACCGGAGCCAGGAATTCTTCGATCTGGTGAAGCACATCACGGCCGGCATGGCGCGCATCTTCCGCACCAAGGGTCCGGTCGCGATCTATCCATCCTCGGGCACCGGCGCCTGGGAGACCGCGCTGCTCAACACGTTGTCGCCCGGCGACAAGGTGCTGGCGTTCGAGAGCGGCCAATTCGCGACGCTGTGGAAGGTCATGGCCGACAAGCACGGCCTGAAGATCGATTTCATCCCGGGAGATTGGCGCCACCCCGTCGATCCCGCCGAGATCGAGCGCCGCCTCACCGCCGATAAGGGCCACGAGATCAAAGCCGTGCTGCTCGTGCACAGCGAAACATCGACCGGCGTGCTGAGCGACGTGCCGGCGGTGCGCAAGGCGATGGATGCGGCCAAGCATCCGGCGCTGCTCATGGTCGATGCAATCTCGTCGCTCGGCGTGCATGAATACCGCCACGACGATTGGGGCGTCGACGTCACGATCTGCGGCTCGCAGAAAGGCCTGATGCTGCCGCCGGGTCTCGGTTACAACGCGATCTCGGCGAAGGCGCTGGAAGCGCATAAAAAGGCGAAGCTGCCGCGCGCCTATTTCGAATGGGATCCGATGGTCGACGCGAACGGCAGCGGCTCTTATCCCTATACGCCGGCCATCAGCATGTTCATGGCGTCCAAAGAATCGATCGCCATGATGGAAGAAGAGGGCTTGGAGCATATCGTCGCGCGGCACGAGCGCATGGCCGAAGCGACGCGACGCGCGGTGCGCCATTGGGGTCTCGAGATTCTCTGCCAGGATCCGAAAGCCTATGCCAACGCGTTGACCGCGATCATGGTGCCGGAAGGCGTGAATGCCGATCATGTGCGCGCGCTCATCCTCGAGCATTACGACGTCTCGCTCGGCGCCGGGCTCGGTAAGGTCGCGGGCAAAGTGTTCCGCATCGGCCATCTCGGCTGGATGAACGAGCTGATGGTGATCGGCGGCATCGCCGGCGTCGAGCTCGGCCTCGGCATCGCCGGCGTGAAGCACAAGGCCGGCGGCGTGCAGGCCGCGGTCGAGTATTTCGGCGGCAATGCTGCCGGCCATGGACGTTGATCGTCTCGCCGAGAAGCTGATCGCGACGCGGCGCAGCCTCGATCGGCTCGCCGCGCTGAGCGCAGACGAAATCCCCGCGAATGCGGCGGAAGCCTATGCGGTGCAGGATGCGATCCTCAAGCGCCTTGCCCTGCCGATTGCCGGCTGGAAGGCGGGCGCGTCATCGCCGACGGCCGAGCCGCAAGCCGGGCCGATCCTCGCCGACCGCATGAAGCCAAGCCCGGCACATTTCGCGATGCCGGCAAAAGCTTTTCGCACCGTCGAGGGCGAGATCGCTTTCACGCTCGGCCGCGATCTGCCGACCCGCTCGCAAGCCTATGGCGAGGACGAGGTTTGGGACGCGATGGCGGCGCTGCATGTCGGCATCGAGGTGCTGGAATCGAGCTTCATCGACCGACGCAAACTGTCCGAACACGCGGTGCTCGGCGATCTCTTGAACAACGGCGCCTATTGCTATGGCGCGCCGATCACGGATTGGCGCGGGCTCGACGTTGCGACGCCGGAAGCCAGCATCTGGATCGACGGCAAAGAAATGCGGCGCGCCAAAGCCGGCACGCCGGGCGGCCACCCCAAGCGGCTGCTGACCTGGCTCGCCAATCACGCGGCGACGCGCGGCCTGCCGCTCAAAGCCGGCATGATCATCACCACCGGCAGCCATACCGGCATGCTCGACGCGCCGCCGGGCGCGACGGTCGAAGCGCGGTTCGAAAACATCGGCTCGGCGACGCTGATTTTTGCCGCTTGACTCTTCGTAAGTTATTACTTACGGTAAGTCATGGCTTACGCAAATGCCGCCTTAACCGCTCTCGGCGATCCCACCCGACGCGAAATTTTTGAGCGCCTCGCCAACGGGCCGCGCTCGGTGGGCGAAATTGCCCACGATCTGCCGGTCAGCCGGCCGGCGGTCTCCCAGCATTTGCAGCGTTTGAAGGAGGCGGGGCTCGTGACCGACCACGCCGAAGGCACCCGGCGCGTCTACCGCATCGACCCGGCCGGGCTCGGCGCGCTGCGCCAATGGCTCGACCGCTTCTGGGACGACGCCCTTGCCGCGTTCAAAGCCGAAACCGAGAAAGACAAAGCCGAAAAGGACAGCGAGGAAGAGAAATGAGCGGCATCATCACGCCGGCGCCGATCCGCAAGAGCGTTCGCGTCAACGTCGCCCCGGCGCGCGCGTTCGATGTCTTCACCGCGGGCGCGAGCCGCTGGTGGCTCAAGAGTCATTCGATCAACCCGACGAAATCGCCGGCGAAAGACGTGATCATCGAGCCGCGCGTCGGCGGCCGCTGGTTCGAGCGCGGCGAAGACGGCAGCGAATGCGATTGGGGCAAGGTGCTGGCCTGGGAGCCCCCGACCGATCGAGGCGAAGGCCGGTTGCTGCTCGCCTGGCAGATCAACGCCGAATTCAAATACGACCCCAACCTCGTCACCGAGGTCGAGGTGCGCTTCACGCCGGCCGACAGCGGCACGCTGGTCGAGCTCGAGCATCGGCTGATCGAACGCATGGGCGCGCGCGGCGCCGGCATGGTCGAAGCCTTCACGCGCGGCTGGGGTCTCTTGATCGACAGCTACGCGCAACAGGCCAACTGAGCCCAAGACGCCAACGAAGGAGGAGGAGGCTATGGCTGACTTGCAGATCATCGGCGGCTCGCCGAGCAATTTCGTCTGGGTGACGCGTGTCGTGTGCACCGAGAAAGGCGTGCCCTATCAGCACATCCAAGCGATGCCGCATACGCCCGAGGTCGATGCCATCCATCCTTTCGGCAAAGTCCCCGTGATGCGCCACGGTGACGTGACGCTGTGCGAATCGCGCGCGATCATCGGCTACATCGATCGCATGTTCGACGGCCCGTCGCTGACATCGCGCGATCCGCTCGTCGCGGCGCAGATCGAGCAATGGGTCTCGATGGTCTGCACGACGATCGATCCGCTGTGGATCCGGCAATACTACGCGGCCTATGTGCTGACGGCGCGCGCCGGCAAAGAGCCCGATCGCGCGAGCATCGACCAGACCATCCCGAAGATGACGCCGCACTTCGCGATCATGGATCGCGCCGTGGCGAAGACCGGGCATCTCGTCGGCGAGAGCTTTACCCTGGCCGATGCCTATCTCACGCCGATCCTGTTCTATATGAATTCGGTGCCCGAGGGCCGCGCGCTGCTCGCGCAATCGCCGCATCTCGCCGCCTATCTCGAGCGCCACATCAACCGGCCGAGCGTCACGGCCACCAAGCCCGAATTTCTCGTCCACGAGATGATGCGGCGCTGACGGGTGGCGATCGACGACACGGCGGCCGAGCGCGTGCGGCGCGCGCTCGGCCGGCGCCGCGCCATCAGCGAGAAGAAGATGATGGGCGCGCTGTGCTTCATGGCAAGCGGCGCGATGTGCTGCGGCGTGACCGGCGACGCGCTGATGGTCCGCGTCGGAGCCGAGGACTACGAGCGGACGCTGGCGCGGCCCCATGTTCGGCCGCTGAAGATTGGGAAACGCGCGGCGCGCGGCTTCGTGCTGATCGATCCGCCGGGCTATCGCACCGACGCCACCTTGTTGAAATGGATCGAGCAAGGCCTCGCCGCGGCGAAAACCCTGCGCCGCCCGCCCGCGCAACGAGCGGTGAAGTAATTCGAAGCCGCGTTGTCGAATATTGGGGATAACCTCGATCGCTCTTATCTCTCAAATGCTTCGGTTGTGAATATTTTCGACAAAGCTGTGGATCGATTGTGGGCGTGATGCGCTTTGCCGCGGCGCGGGCAAGCGTCTACAGTCTGCCGCATGGCCGAAAGCCCTGGCACAAGCCTCTTTCCCGACGACGCGAAGAACGCCGCGCGCACCGGCATTCTGCCGTTCCAGTCGATCAACGCGATGCTGCGCGAGCACGAGATCTGGTCGAAATCCGAGATACTGGCCGATCAGGTCCAGCCGGCGAGCATCGATCTGCGGCTCGGTCCCGTCGCCTATCGCGTCCGCGCCAGCTTCCTGCCCGGACCCGACAGCACGGTGCTCGACAAGGCGCAGGCGCTCGACGCCTATCCCATCGATATCAGCAACGGCGCGGTGCTGGAAAAAGGCTGCGTCTATGTCGTGCCGCTGCTCGAGCAGCTCAATCTCAAAAGCGGCGTCACGGCGTTCGCCAATCCGAAAAGCTCGACCGGCCGTCTCGACGTCCTGACGCGGCTGATCGGCGACAACAGTCACAATTTCGATCGGCTGGATAAGGGCTATTCCGGCCCCCTTTACGTCGAGATCGCACCGCGCACGTTCAGCGTCGTCGTCCACGAGGGCACGCGCCTCAACCAGTTGCGTTTTCGCCGCGGCTCGCCGGTGCTGGCGGGAAGCGAATTGCAGCGCCTCCATGACGAAGGCAAGCTCGTCCTCTCCTCGACGCCCGATCAGAATTACATCGAGCGCAACATGCTGCGGCTGTCGGTCGATCTGCATGGCGCGGGATATGGCGGCCTCATCGGCTATCGCGCCAAGAAACACACCGACCGCATCGATCTCGATCTGATCGGCCATTACGAGCCGCTCGATTTCTGGGAGCCGATCCATTACCACCGCGACCCGCCGCTGATCCTCGACCCGGACGCGTTCTATATCCTCGTCACCAAAGAGGCGGTACGCATCCCGCCCGACCTCGCCGCCGAGATGGTCGCCTACGACACCGCGGTCGGCGAATTCCGCGTCCACTACGCCGGCTTCTTCGATCCGGGCTTCGGCTGGGGCGACGCGATCAGCCGCGCCGTGCTCGAGGTTCGCTCGCACGAGGTGCCGTTCACCCTCGAAGACGGGCAAACGGTGGGCTGGCTGCAATACGAGCGGATGGCGGGCAAGCCCGACCGGCTTTACGGCGACGCGATCAAATCCAATTACCAGGGCCAAGGCTTGGCCTTAGCCAAGCAATTCAAGGCTTTCCGCGGCTGAAAACCGCCGCGGCCCGTGTAAAAGTTTCCGACGCCAGGATTTAATCGCGTCTTCACCTTTTGTTAACCATCTCTGCATCAAAGTTAAGAGGTCATAAATCCCCGCGCGGGGCTTGCAGCGTAAGCACGGCCTTGCGAATACTTGGGAGATCAGCTTGAGCTTGCGAGCGTCTACTTTGGCCCGACCGGAAACCAGCTTCAGACATCAGACCGTCGCGATCATCGAAGACCGCGCGACCAATCTGAAGATTCTGGAACGGCTCGCGGGCTCGTTGATGGACGGCATCGACGTGAAGATCTTCGATCGGCCGCAGAAGATGCTCGACGCGGCGCCGCTCGATCCGCCCGATCTCATCATCACCGATTTCAACATGCCCGAGCTCGACGGCGCGGAATTCATCCGCCGCTTCCGCGCGATCCCGTCTTGCGCCGATGTGCCGGTCATCGTCATCACCGCCTACGAGGACCGCGCCCTGCGCTACGAGGCGCTGGAAGCCGGCGCGACCGACTTCCTCATCTCGCCGGTCGATCATCACGAATTCCGCGTCCGCTCGCGCAACCTGCTGACGCTGCGCCGCCAGCAATTGCAGCTGAAAGAACGCGCTTCCTCGCTCGAGCAGAAGATGAAGGCCGACGCCAAGCGTCATCGCGACGCGCTGCGCGAAAGCCACGAGCTGCTGATGCGCGTCATCGACGCCGTTCCGGTGATGGTCGCGGCGACCGATCGCGAAGGCCGCTATGTCTTCGTGAACGACTGGTTCGCCCGCCGCATCGGCAAGCCGGCGAACGAGATCATCGGCCTGACGCCGCTGCAGGTGCGCGACGATCTGCCCTCGCGCGGCCAGATGGAACGCGACCGCCGCATCATGGCCGGCATCGATCAGCCCGGCTCGTTCGAAGAGAATCTGCCGCCCGCCCCCGGCGAGAACGGCCAAGGCGGCGAGCGCCGCGTGCTGCTGACCACCAAGGCGCTGCTGCATGACGCCGCCGGCCGCCCGGCGCTGGTCGTCACCGCCGCGCTCGACATCACCGACCGCAAAGCCGCCGAGCTGGGGCTGGTCCATGCCAAGGACGAGGCCGAGCTGGCGAGCCGCAGCAAGACCGAATTCCTCGCCAATATGAGCCACGAGCTCAGGACGCCGCTCAACGCCATCATCGGTTTCAGCCAGGTGATGGCCGAAGAGATCATGGGGCCGCTCGGCAGCCAGCGTTATGTCGGTTATGCGCGCGATATCTGCTCGAGCGCGCAGCACCTTCTCGGCATCATCAGCGACATTCTCGACGTCTCGAAGCTCGAAGCCGGCAAGGTCGAGCTCGACGAGGAAGAGACCGAGATTTCGATGGTCGTACGCGACGTGATGCAGCTCGTCGGCGAGCGCGCCCGCGCGCTGGAGATCGGCATCGATGTCGAGCTCGGCGCCGATCTGCCGCGCCTCAAAGCCGATCCGCTCAAACTGAAGCAGGTGCTGCTGAACCTCGTCACCAACGCGGTGAAGTTCAGCCAAAGCGGCGACCGCGTCCTGCTTTCGGCGCGCTACGACCATAAGGGCTACGAGATTTCGGTCATGGATCACGGCATCGGCATGGATCCGGCCGAGATCGAGACCGCGATCACGCGCTTCGGCCAGGTGGCCAGCGCCTGGAGCCGCCGCCATCCCGGCACCGGCCTCGGCCTGCCATTGGCGATCGGCCTGGTCGAGCTGCATGGCGGGCGTCTGTCGATTGAAAGTCAGAAGGGCGCGGGCACCACCGTGACCTTCACCCTGCCGCGCGAGCGCGCCCTGACCGCGACGACAATCGCCGCTTCCGCTTAAGAACCGGCGCATGCCGCTGGCTTTCGCTTTTGCGGCGATCGCCGGCTACGCCGATGCGATCGGCTATCTCCGCTACAAGGCGTTTGCCGGCATGATGACCGGCAACACGGTGCTGATGGGCCTCGCCTTTTCTCAGAGCGCCGATCGGCCGGCCGTGGAATACGCCGCGCTCCTGGCGGCTTTCTTCATCACCGCTGCCGGCGCCTTTGCCCTCCTGCGCAAGCGCTGTCCGCCCGCGATTTTGCTGGTCGCGGAAGCGGTCGCGCTGCTTCTGCCCGAGATATTCCGGGGGTCGTGGGCGATCCTGCTGCTGGTGGTCGCGATGGGGCTGCAAAACCCGCTGGCGCAGCGCTTCGGGCTGCCGCTCAGCACCACCTTCATCACGGGCAATCTCCTGCGCTTTGCCGAGGGACTGATCGGGCGCTTCGTCCCCCATCGCGGTCACAATCGCGGCGGCGCCTTCGCGATCTACGGCATCGCCTGGCTGGGCTATGCGGCCGGCGCGGCGCTGGGCGCGGCCGGTTTTGCCGCCCTGCGCTGGCCGCTGATCGTGCCAGCCGCGAGTTTGGCTTATATTTATTGGTATTCGTGCTCTCGCGGCCGCGACAAGTTATCAACATCTGGTTTGTGACAAGCCCGTCGCGATCAAGGTATAGATTTTTTTAGCAATTACCGGCATGATTCAAAGGCGGCGCTTTCGATTGGGCGAAAGCGCCCCTTTGTACCGGACCGGGGGCCGGACAGCCGCTTTATGAGCGCTATTTCGTGACCGACCGCCCTTTGATCGATGGCAGGGAGAGCTTGCCGCCTGCCGGCATCGGCCGCGCCGCTCGTTGGGTGACCGTCGCGCTGGCGCTCTATGCCGTCGCCACCCCGTTGCTGGTCGCGGCGATGGTCGTCCTGAAGCTCGTCGCCGTCCCCTCTCCCGAGCTCTTCATGATCGGCCTCGGCCTTGCCCTGGTCGGGCCGGGCCTTGCCGCGATCGCCGTCGCGCTGCGCGGCCTCAACGCCATTGTCCGCGATCTGACGATCCGCGACGACACCGAACCGCAACAGGCCATCATCCGCATCTTCCTCGCCGGCGCGGTGCTCGCGTATCTCGCGGCTCTCGCCTATCTCGGCGCAGGCGGCGACGCGATCCTGCCGCTGCTCGCGGTCGATGTCCCCGCGGTCCTCACCGCCTGGCTGTTGCTCGTTCATCTGATGGCGGATCCGCAACCGTCGGTCGTGCGACGCGGCGCCGCGATGGTCAACGACATCACGCTGATCTCGGTCTTCCTGCATGTCGGCGGCGCCTATGCCGCGCCGTGGTTCTCGATTTATCTCTGGGTCGTGCTCGGCTTCGGCTTTCGCTTCGGCGTGACCGCGCTGGCGTTTTGCGCCGCGCTCGCCATCGTGGGTTTCGCCGCTGTCGTTCAGTCGACACCCTACTGGCAACTGCGCTGGCCGGTCTCCGCCGGCGTCGGCATGGCACTGGTCCTGCTGCCGAGCTATGCCGCGACCTTAATCCGCAGCCTGACCGCCGCCAAGAAACAGGCCGAGGACGCCGCGCAGGCGAAGAGCCGCTTCCTTGCGGTGATGAGCCACGAGCTGCGCACGCCGCTCAACAGCGTCATCGGCATGGGCTCGCTCATCGGGCGCACCGCGCTCGACGAAGAGCAGCGCGACATGCTGGCGACGATGCAGCATTCGGCGCGCACCTTGCTCAGTATCATCAACGATCTGCTCGACCTCTCGAAGCTCGAAGCCGGCCGCAGCGTCGCGCCGATCGAGATTTTCGTGCTGCATGAAGTGCTTGGCGGCGCGGTCGCCATCGTGCGGCCGCAAGCCGAGGCCAAGGGTCTCGCGCTCACGCTGCGCATCGACCCGCGCCTGCCGATGGCCTATCGCGGCAAGCCGCTGCAATTGCGGCAGGTGATGGTCAATCTCCTCGCCAACGCGATCAAATTCACGCCGAAGGGCCGCATCGCGCTTTCCTGCACGCTGCTGGCGCGTGAAGCCGGTGACGGTAACGGCGGCAAGATCAAGCTCGCTCTCGCGGTGCGCGATGAAGGTGTCGGCATCGCCCGCGAAGAGCAAGAGCGCATCTTCGACGCGTTCGCCCAAGCCGAAGACGATCAGAAGCGCAAGATCGGCGGCACCGGCCTTGGCCTCGCCATCGCCAAGCAACTCATCGAAGCGATGGACGGCTCGATCGCGCTGCAGAGCGAGGTCGGCAAGGGCAGCACCTTCACCGTCACGCTCACCCTCGATCAGGATACCAGCGGCCTCGTACGCGCGCCCGATCTCTTGGGCCGCAAGCTGGTGCTGATCTCGAGCGATGCCGAATTCGCCGGCTTGCTCGAAGCGCGCCTGCGCGCGTGGCGCGGCGAAGTGCAATGGATCGGCGATTCCGAGCAGGCGCTGGGCGAGCTCGCGCTCATCGGCAAGAGCGAGCGGCCGGTCGTCGTCATCGTCGACGGCACGCAGAACCCGCTCGCCGGTCTATCGCTGGCGCATCGCGCGACGACCGCGATGGCGACAACACCGGTGATGCTGTTCATCGCGCCTACGCGCGGCAGCGACGCCATCGCCGGCCTTGCCGCGTCGCAACTCGCGGCGGTGATCGAGGCGCCGGTTTCCGACCCCGATCTTGCCAGCGCGCTGCTCGGCATCCTCGCCGGCGACGATCGCCTCGCGAAATTCGCCGAGCCCGAGCCGCAACCGCGCCGCATCGCGGCCGCCGCAACCAGCGCCGCCGCGCCGCGCGAACCTCCACCGGCGCCGGCCCCGATCGCGCAGCCGGAACCCGAGCCGCTTCCGGCGGAGATTCCCTCGATCGCTGCCGCCAAGCCGCTCAAGATTCTCGTCGCCGAGGATAATCCCGGCGCGGTGAAGGTGCTGAAAGGCGTGCTCGAAAACGCCGGCCACGACGTGGAGATCGCGACCGATGGCGAGGCCGCGTTGTCGGCGCTCGAGCGCACGCGGTTCGACATCGCGCTGCTCGACATCAACATGCCCGAGGTCAGCGGCTACGAGGTCACGAAACTCTATCGCGTCGGCCATATCGGCGAGTGGCGCCTGCCGATCGTGGCGCTGACCGCCGACGCGACCAGCGAGACCGCGCGCCTCTGCCGCGAAGCCGGCATGGATGCGGTGCTGATCAAGCCGGTCGAAGCGGCGCAACTTCTCGCCACGCTCGAGGAGATCCATGGCCGGGTGATGCGGCCCGAGCGTATCGCCGTCGGCGCCCACGGCGGCATGGGGCCGATGGTGGTGACGCCGATCGCCTCGCATCCGCGCTTCGTTCCGGATTCCGGCGCGACAGTCGACGAATCGACCTTCGAGGCGCTGAAGAATTTGGGCGGCAGCGACTTCGTGTTCGAAGTCGTCGACACGTTCCGCAAGGACGGCGCGCGCATCGTCGAGCAGCTGAGAGGCGCGGCCGAGAAAGCCGATATCCGCGAATTCCGGGATCTGATGCACAGCTTGCGCAGCGGGGCCGCCAATGTCGGCGGCGTGAAGCTCTGCCAGACCCTCACCGGCCTGCGCGATGTCTCGACCAAAGACCTGCGCGCCAACGGCGGCGCCTATGTCGAGAAGATCGACGGCGAAATGACCCGCCTCGACGCCATCCTCGGGCAGCTGATCGAACACCAGCGGCGATAGCTCCGCCAGCGTCGCCGCGTTTCCTGCTTAAAGGAAATCGCCTTTAAAAATAACTCGCTTTCCCGCGAAAGCGGGGACCCAGGGCAACAGCACCGCTCCGTCTGGATTCCCGCTTTCGCGGGAATGACGTTATTTTATTGGCTCAGGCCGTCGAGAGGTCATCGCGTTGGGGGACGGGGACATGAGACCGTTTCGCTTTCATCACATCATGGCCGCAGGCTTCGCGCTGTTGTTGCTGCCGATGCCGGCGCGGGCCGACGTCGAAAAAACCTCTATGGCTTTACCCGCTGTCGCGCCGATCTTTGCGCTTGAATGGATCGCCCAGGATGCCGGCATCTACAAAGAGGTCGGGCTCGACGTCGCCGAACAGATGGTCCGCGGCGTCGGCGCCACCAACGCCGTCATCTCCGGCTCGCTGGACTTCGCGAATAGCTCGGGCAGCACCCTCACCCGCGCCGTCGCCAAGGACCAGCCGATCATCGGCATTGCGACAACTTACGACCGAACCGGCTTCTGGATCATCGTGAACAAGAAGATCGCCGACGAACGCCATTTCGATCCCAAGGCGCCGCTGGCCGAGCGCGCGAAGATCTTGAAGGGGCTGCGCTTCTCCGTCGGCAGCCTGCAGACCTTGCCGCATGCTTATCTCAACGCCGTCGCCAAGATCGGCGGGCTCAATCCCGATACCGATATCGTCGCCGCTCCGATCACCCTCGCCGACACGCTGCCGGCCATGGCGACCGGGTCAATCGACGGCGCTTCGATCGGCCCGCCGGCGGTCTATCAAGCGCTCAAATCCGGCACCGCCGTGGTCGTCGCCGACGGCACCACCGGCAACCCGATTGATCCGCCCTGGCTGACACGTATCGATTCGATCGTCATCATCGCACGAAAGGACACCTGCACGGCGCGGCGCTCGGTCTGCGTCAAGATGGGCGAGGCGCTGGTGAAAGCGGCCGCCTATATGCACGACCGTCCGAGGGAGAGCGAAGCGATCATCGGCAAACGCCTCAACTTCTTCGAGCCCGACGCCCTCAGGAACATGTACGAGGTTACCGCCGAATCGACGCCGCGCTCACCGGCCGTGAGCGCGAAAGGCCTCGAAACAGCCGATCAACTGAACGTCGACGCCGGCTTCATGGCGGCCGACCAAAAGCTGCCGTCTTACGACAAGCTTTTCGACAACGAATTCGTCAGCAGCGCTAGGTAGGCGATCTACTGGGCTCTCGGCGAACGATCGCCATCTATTTACACCGTCACTGTCGGCGTGAAGCCACAGCCCGCGATGCGCCTGCTGCAGCATCACAGCCAACAACTCGGCAAAGACGGCGCTCGGCCTCAGCGCGTTGGCGTCGGCGAGGGTCGAGCGCCGTACCCCATCCGCGCCCAGGTGATAAAGCCGCGCCGCATGGCTCTCCAGTCCCGTCACGATCTCGCGAAGGCTGACGGCGCCCGAGAACTGGCCATAAAGCAGCGCCACGAACTGGCTCTTCGTCGTCAGACGCCGCACCGCGCATCGCCGCCATGCACCGCGACAAGGCGATCGAACACCGACCATGGAACCAGCTTCAGAACCGAATGAAAGACGCTATTCTCGTGACGCATGGCGCTGGTCCTCATCTCGTGTCCCGGAACATTTGGCGATGTCCAGGACCGAGTAGAATCAACGCCATGCGCCTTGTCTACAAAAACCAAACCGGACAGCCGTGGGACAAGTCCGGGCATGACGATGAACTTTAAACGAGGACTAGCCTCGCAACTCCGTCACCGCGCGTTCGACGCCGGCGCGCAGGAAATTGGCATCGCCGCCGAACGTCACCAAGCGGAAGCCTTGCTCGGCGAAGCGCTTGGCGAAACGCGGCGAGCCGGTGTGGATGCCGGGGATGATGTTGTTTTTCTGGCAGGCTTTGAGGATTTTCTCGACAGCCGCGACATGCTCGGGCTCGTCGCGATCGAGCCCCGGCCCAAGGCCGAGGGAAATCGCGAGATCGCTCGGCCCGATATAGAGTCCGTCGAGACCGGGTGTCGCCGCGATCGCTTCGACTTTCTCCAAACCTTCGCGCGTCTCGATCATCGGCAGGCAAAGCACGCCGTCGCCGAGCGCCTTTTGATCGCGCGTTCCCATCACGATGGCGGCGCGCGCCGGACCGTTCGAGCGTTCGCCCTTGGGCGGGTAGCGGCACGCGGCAACCGCTTTCTTCGCCTGTTCGGGATTGCTCACCATCGGAATGATGACGCCTTGCGCGCCGGCATCGAGGTTCTTGCCGATGATCCAATCTTCGTTGGCCGGCACCCGGGTCAGCGGCACCGCGCCGCGCGCATCGATGGCGCGCGCCATTTCGATCATGTCGCGATAGTCGGTGACGCCGTGCTGCTGATCGACGCAGACATAGTCGATGCCTTTGATCGTCGCGACCTCGCACGCGAAGGCGCAAGGCAGCGACGCGAAGATGCCGAAGACCGTCTCGCCCTTTGCCCATTTGTCGCGTAACGCGAATACCGTCGCCATCGCTTCTCTCCCCTTGGGTTACGATGCGATTGTCGGCCGCGAAAACGCGCTGTCAACGCCGGCGGTGCCGCCGGCCTCAGCCGCTTCTTTGCTGCAACAGCGAGAGCGGCGAGCGTACCACGCGCAGCAGCCCCGCCGCGCTGGAGAGGCTGTGCAGGGAACGGCGCGCTTCCAAGAACCATTCGCGCAGGACGAGACGGTCCGAACTGCCGCTTTCCTCCTCGATGAAGGAGAGGCGGTGAAGCGAATAAAGCCCGGCGACGCACGCGATCCCGAAGAAGAAGGTCCAGCCATGGAAGCTCAGGACCTCGAAGCTGAGCGCGCCTTTGCCGCCGCTCCAATTAACGGCGACGTTGAGTTGATGGACGGCGAAGAAATCGGCACCGAGGCCGCCGAGGATCGGCGCGAGCGCGGCGCAGGACGCGGTGGCGACGCTGCTCGCCGCGAGATAGGCCGTCGCCTGCCCGCCGGGCGATAACTTCATGGCGATGTTGTTGGAAGCGAGCGCGACGCCGGCGGTGGCGATGCCCATGAGCGCATGGATGACAAACAGAATCGCGAAGGTGTAGCTACCGGCCCAGGACAGGCCGGTGAAGGTCCAGCCGAGAACGCACAGGAGAAAGAGCGGCGCCGAGATTTCGAGCACCGCCTTGTTGCTGAAGCGATCGATGAGTACGCCCCAGATCCCGAGCGAGCCCAGATTGCTGAGTTGGCTCGCGACCGTCAGCGCTATCACGTCGCGCAGCGGATAGCCGAGCGACTTCATCATATAGACGGCGAAGAACGGGGCGGCGAGATTGGCCGCAAAAGCCCAAGAGGCGAGGAAGACAATGAGACGCCGGAAATTCGTGTCGCGGAACGGCGCCGCGAGCAGCGCCAACGGATGCAGCGACTGCTCGACGGGCGCCATCGGCTGATCCGGCGTGATCGACAGGAGATAGACGCCGTAGAGACCGATCAATGCGCTCAGGACGAACAAGACCGCATAGCCGATCACCGGCCGCCCCGGAAAGAATTGCCCGTTGAGACGATCGACCAACACGCTGCCGACGAGTGCGAGCGCGGTCGCGAGTGCAGTGGTTGCGACGGTGCGGCGCCCGAAGAAGCGGCCGTATTCCGTCTCCGGCACGAGGTCCCGCATCCAGGAATTCCAGGCGCAGCCGCCGATGGCGCCCAGCCCCTGATAGACCGCGAGCATCAGGATGAGGAGGATCACCGCCTTGACCGGGTCGAGAAACGGCAGCAGCGCCGAGCCCAGCAGGAAGCAGCGCCCGGTGGCGGCGGCGAGAACGCAGATCGTGCGTCGCTTGCGCCAGCGCTCGACAATCACGGCGGCGGGGAGCTGGAGCAGCTGGACGAAGAACGGCACCGCGGCGAGTACGCCAATCGCGGTATTGCTGACATTGAGCGCCACGGCGACGCCGGTGAGAAAGACGCCGGTCGTCAGCGTTCCCATGGCCTCGCTGGCCAGTCCGTCATAAAGGATCAGCTTTTCGGTCCGCGCCCTGGTGCGGGCTTCAGCTGCAGTGAAGGCGGTGTGATCCTGCATGATTCCCCGGATTGGGAGACAACGCAGAATCGAGTAGCTAAGTTTCAGGAATGAAATCGCGGTGTGGCGAAGTATCGCGCTGCCGCCATAAGGCGGCGCTCAGCCGCGATGGCGAATGGTTCGGCGGTCTTGCGCCGCGACGAGGCGCAGCATGCGCTTGATTCCGGCGTCGTCGAGCTTCAGCGCCGCCTCGACCCAGAGATCGGCGATGCGGGTCATTTCCTCGAAGGTCACGGTGTTGACCAGGCGCCGCGCACGATAGAGGGCGCGGAGCGCGGCATAGCGTTTGCCGCCGCGGCCGATGAAATCATAGAAGGCGGCGACGCCCTGCCCGTCCGGCGCCAGCACATCGACGGCGCCCATCGCATGCAATTGCTCGGCGCTATAGAGTTCGCCGCTCATGATGATGCGCTCGGCCAAGCCCGGCGCGACGCGGCGCGTCAGGAACGTGTAAGCGCCCATGCCGGGGAAGAGATTGAAGAGGATTTCCGGCAGGCCGAATTTCGCGCTGCGTTCGGCGACGATGACATTCGACGACAGCGCCGCTTCGAACCCGCCGCCCAGCGCGTCGCCTTGCACCAGCGCCACCGAGATGATCGGCAGATCGAAGCCGAGACCGGTCGCGTTGGTGAAGCCGACCTCGCAGCTCGCATGCGCGTAACGGCGCAAAGCGGCGCGGTCGCGATCGCGGATCAGTTGGGCAAAAACCTCGAGATCGCCGCCGAGATTCCAAACCCCCGGCTGACGCGAGCCGAGCACGAGATAGCGCAGCGGCGGCTCCGCCTCCGCCCTCTCGCCGAACAACCCACGCGCCATGCGTTGAACCGCCCGCGCCTCCGCCAGAACGTTCTCGGTAAAGCACGGCCGGCCTGCGAAATCGAAATAGCAGAAAAGAATTTTCTCGTCGGGATCGTAATCCAGGTCGAATTCGCTGAATTCATTGGCATCGAGCGCCGCCTGGACCGGATCGTCGCCGGCGCCCACCAACTCGGCCAGGAGCTGCTCCGCCGGCTTCGCGTTCCGCTCGGCGGCAATCCGGTCCTGGACCAAATCGATTAGTTGCGGGTGGCCGACCATTCTACCTTTCGGCACCCTTTCCGGGGCGCCCGTCCTCAAAACAGTTAACGACAGGTTAATATCTAATGCAATCAATAAGATTCGGCGGCTTCTTAATTTTGACCGTCAGATCACCTGATCCCGCCTATGGGGTCATCTGCCTGGTACCCCACAATAGGTAGAAATGTTTTCCGCAGCGGCCGCACAAAGGGATGAAAGGTGGACCCGGGACCGGCGCGCGGTTCTTGGGGGTTCCCGGCTTATAGGTTTCGCCGATCCCTTCTTTGGCCGATTCGGCGTTGGCCGTCGGCGGCGCCATGCTAAAGAGGGAGAAAGCTTCAGAACGGTGCCCTGATGGATGCGATCGACGCCCTGACCACCCGCCGCAGCGCGGCGCAATTCGCCGAGCCGGCGCCCGATGACGAGACCCTTGGCAAAATCCTCGGCGCCGCGATGCGCGCGCCCGATCACGGCAAGCTGAGGCCGTGGCGCTTCATCGTGCTGCGCGGCGACGCGCGCAAACGTTTCGGCGACGTGATGGCCGAGGCGATGAAGAAGCGCGAACCCGATGCGCCGGCGAATATGCTGGATCGCGAACGCGAGAAGCCGTTGCGCGCGCCGCTGATCGTCGTGCTCGCCGCCGCGATCAAGGAAGGCCACAAGATCCCGATCGTCGAGCAATTGCTCGCGGCCGGCGCCGCAGCGCAGAACATCATGGTCGCAGCGCATGCCCTCGGTTACGGCGCGGCGTGGAAGACCGGTGCGCCGGCCTATGACGATTTCGTCAAAGAGACGCTGGGCCTGACGCCGAGCGACGCGATCGTCGGCTTTCTCTATCTCGGCACGGCGGCGATCGTACAACCCGCCTTGCCGCAGCCCGAGTTGTCGGCCTTCGTGCGCCACTGGAACGGCTGATTGCCGAACCGCAATTACGTCTTCGGCACCTCGTCGTTCTCGCCGGGCTCCCGCTTTGGCGATCGAGCGTTGCCGTCGCGTTGTTGCTGCTGTTCGGCAGCGTCGTCGAGATCAATTTGCCGGGCCGCGAGGCGGGCATCACCGGCGCGCTGCTCGCCCTGCTGATCGGGACGGTGCTGCGGCTTACTCTGCCGCCGCGTCGGCAGCGTGGCGAAAAGCGCGCGCCGGTGTGAACATCGCGCAGCCGGAATCGGCGCTCAGATAGCGGTCATGCTTCAGACAGATGCCATCCTCGGCCCGGGTCGAGCCCCAGGCCGAGGACATCGCGGTCATTCCCGGAAACACCGATTCGAGATAGGCGGGGCTGTTGCGGAAATGCGCGCAAGCCCGGCACCGTCCCGTCACGATGTCGCGCCTCATTGGCCGAGAGTCGCCCAATGCGAGGCGAAGACCCAGGCCGAGAGGATGAAGCCGAGCACCACGTTCACCACCACGCCCGAGCTGAACGCGAGGAAGGGCTTGCGCCCCGCCGAAGCGAGATCGCGGAAGCGCGTCGTGAGGCCGATGCTGAGGAAGCAGAAGATGAACGCCCAGGTGCGCAGATCCTTGATCGGCGCGACGAGGTTCGGCACGACGATCTTGTTGTAATCGGCGAGGCTGTAACCGGCGGTAACCCAGGTCACCAGCAGCGAGGCAATGATGAAGCCAACCACGAATTTCGGAAAGCGCCACCAGATTTCGGCGGCATTCGCCTTGCCGCCCAATTCGCGCTGCTCCCACCGCGTCGTCGCGACGATGGCGAGGATGAAGGCCCAGATGCCGATCCACACATCGCGGCCGACGACCTTCATCAAGGTGAAGGCGAAGAGCGACTGATCGGGGGTGCCGGCGATGCCGTGACCGGCGAAGCCGCCATAAGCCTGCGCCGCGGCGATGCCGGCCGCATCGGCAAATTCGGACGTGCCGATCCAGGCGCCGCCGACGCCGCTCGGCAATTCGAGCAGGCGCGCGATGATCGGCAGCACGAAAATCATGACGATCGCCCAGAGGATCACCAGCGTGATCGCGATCGGCGCATCGTCTTTCTTGGCGCCGACGGCGCCGGCGATGGCGATCGAGGCCGAGACGCCGCAGACCGCGCCGCCGGCACCAAGGGTTGCAGCTAAGCGCCGATCGAGGCCCAGCTTCACGCCGACCCAATAGATCGCGAGAAAGGTGGCGATCGAGACGATCGAGGCTTGCAGGATCGCGACCGGCCCGGCCCAGATGATGAGCGTGAACGGCAAGGTCGCGCCCAGCAAGATGATGCCGGTCTTGATGTAGAACTCGGTACGGAAGCCGGCATCGAGCCAACGCGGCAGGCCGACGACATTGGTCACCACCAGCCCGAGCACCAGCGCGACCAGCGGCGGCTCGAGATTGTAGTAATTCGCCGTGTCCCATTGGCCGAAGACGAAGACCGCGACCGAGAGGACGTAGAGAAAGACGAAGGACACGAGAAAGTCGCGCGGCTTGTGGCCGAGCGCACCGAGCGCCACGGTGAAAGCCGCCGCCCAAAGCACGAATTGCACGAGATAACGCGGCCAGGCGTCGGCGAAATGCGTCCCGAGCTGCGCGAAGCTGGTCCAGCGCGGCGGCGTCACCGCGACCCAGCGCCACGATCCGCCATGCGCGAAGAGCGCCAGGCCGATGACCACGATGGCGAGGCCGAGCCACACCGCCCACCAATCTTCCTTGAGCCACAATTCGCGCCAGCCATTGCTGCTGCGCGGAACAGCGTGACCGCCGAAATCTGCTTCAACCTTGCTCATCGATGTCCCCAATTATCGTTTTGGCGTACGCGCAGTGCCTTCAGGCAGCGCAGGGACAAGGTCCGCCGCCGAAACGGGCAAAGCCGAGCCGTGCCCGTGTCGCCGCGATGTGGTTGCAGAGCTCGGTCATGGTCACGCTGTCGCGGTGCATCACGGCATGCACCACCGGATCGGCGAGAAGGTCGACCAGGGCCGGCTCTTCGCCCGCCTCAAGCCATTGCCGCGAGACATGCGAGAAATCCGCGCTCCACTCTTTGCCCATATCGCACTCCTAAAAAGTAATTCATTATCTAAATCCGCGTTTCTTATGTCAAATAATAAAATCTAACAATTATATTTTGTATAATATGCACGCGCAGTTTAAGCGCTTGGAAAACTGTTTAAATCGAGAGGATAAACTTCAGCCCGACGCCCAGGACCGCCGCCCCGGCCATGCCGGTGAGCAAGCCGCGCCTGGCAATGAAGATCAGCACCAGCGTCACCAGGAGGACGATCCATGGCACGAGGCCGGTCAGCGCCTCCTGGCTGATATTGAAGGCGACGGCGAACATCAGCCCCACCGAGGCCGCCGTCAGGCCGCGGATGAAGCCCTGCACCGAGCGCTGATGGCGCACGCGCTCGTAGCCCTTCAGCACCGGGATCACGAGATAGCCCGGCACCTGGATCGCGACGATCGCGCCGAGCGCGCCGAGCCAACCGCAAACCATGTACCCGATCGAGGCGAGATAGAGATTGTTCTGCCCCGGCGTCACGCGGCCGAGCGCGTAGGCGTAGAGGAACTGGCTGAGGCCGAGGACGTCGCCATCGACGAGGCGATGTTGCAGCAGCGCCAGCACCGCGCCGCCATTGCCGAAGGTCAGCAGATTGTAGGTGAAGATGACGAGGACGAGCTGCCCGAGGCTCACGGATTCTTCTCCGCGGGCCGGGTCTCGCCAGCTTTCTTCTCATCAGGTTGACCGCGCAGGAAGAACGCGCCGGCGATACCGCCGGCGACCAGCATCAAAGCCGGGTTCATATGCGTCACGAGCAACAACAGGCACGCGGCGACGACGAAGACCATATCGAGCGAGAAACGGAAGAGCGGCTTGCCCAGCCGCACGGCCGAGACGACGACGATACCGAGCGCCGCCGGCAGCAACGTCGCATCGATGTATTCGAGCACCGCGCCATGGGCGAGATAGCCGTAGGCGATCGTTAGCCCGACAACACAGATAAAGCCCGGGACGATCATCGCGATCAGCGCGACCACCGTGCCGGGAAAGCCGCAAAGCCGATTACCGACGGCAACCGCCACCGCGGTCATCGTGCCGCTCGGCATCAAGCGGCCGATGCTCCAGAGCGTCATCAGCTCCTTATCGGGCAGAATGCGGCGCAAGGTCACGAGCTGCTCTTGCAGCAGCGCCAACACGCCGAGCCCGCCGCCGAAGCCGCATCCTGCCTTGAAGAAAATGATGAAGAGCTGTCCCAAGCTGAGCTTGGGGCGCGTGTCGGCGATCTCCGCCATAATTATCCTCGATACCCCGGCCTCGATGACCCTTGTTCCGCCGCCAAATGTGCAGGAAGAAGCGGCGCGATTCCAGCGACTAGGGGTGAAAAGCGCTAAAGCGGCTCCGCGTCGACCAGGATGAAGGCCACGCGGCAGGGCTTATCGCTGCGGTTGGCCCAGGAGTGATTGGTGCCGCGCTGGATCAGCACGTCGCCGGCGCGCATCACCGTCTCGCCGACATCCATCAGCGCGACAATCTCGCCCTCGAGCACGAGCGCGTAATCGACCGTCGCCGTCTTGTGCATCATCGCGTGCCGTCCGTCCTTGGCATGCGCGCCCGCCGCGCCGAATTCGGCGAAGAGCTTTCCGGCATCGGCGCCTTGCGCCTGCGCGTCGGGCGGGAAGTCGACGATGCGGAAGACGGTGCCGAGTTTCGGCGGCATCAATTGCGGCGCGGTCGGCGGCGTGGCGCAGGGATCGTCATTGCCGCGATTGGACGCCGGCGCCGCGAAGCTGCGCCAGAGCTCGGTGATCGCCTCGCCGGGCCGCGCTTTGGGCTCGAAGATCGACGGCGCCGGCCCGTCGGCCAGGATGATCGAGCGGTTTTGCGCATCGTGTCCGGTAACGATGCGGCGCGTCGGTCGTGCCATGATTGTCCTCTCCGGCGCAATGCCGCGCGAAATTATGGTTAAGCGATTGCTGACATCGTTCCATGGTGCGGGCGTCGCCGCAAGCCGCCACGGATTTGATTTAAGTGCCCTTTAATCTTGCCCCGGCACTCTTTGTCGATGGTTTACGAGGCGGGAAAGGCAATGCAGGCGCGTACGGCGATATCGCAGACCGAGCTCGATCGGGCCTTGCGGTTGCACGAGGCCTATCGGCTATCGAAACCGGGCGGGCAGCGCGCGCTGTTCACCTATCGCGACCTCTCGGGCTGCAATCTGAGCAAGCGCGATCTGTCGGGCGCCGATTTCACCGGCTCGTTCCTCGTCGGCGCCAATCTCGAAGGCGCCGACCTCACCGCCGCGGTTCTCTTCGCGAGCAATCTCTGCAAAGCCAATCTGCGCCGCGCGAAGCTGGTGCGCGCCGATCTGCGCGGCGCAGTGTTGCGCGGCGCCGACCTCACCGGTGCCGATCTCTTCGACGCCGACCTGCGCGACGGCGTCATCACCATGTGGCAACGCTCGGGCGAATTGCAGCATGTCGATCCCGAGGCAACCGGCCCGGCCCAGACGCCGCCGGAAGACGGCGGCGTCCGCAAGCCGGTCCCTTCCTCGCACACCGATTTCTCCGACGCCGTTCTGCGCGGGACCCGGCTCGTGCGCGCCGATCTGCGCAAGGCGACACTGGCCGGCGCCGATCTTGGCGGTGCCGATCTTTCGGGCGCCGACCTGCGCGGCGCCGATCTCAATGACGCCGTCCTCACCGACGCGGTGATGGAGAACACGCATTTCATCGGCGCCAACCTCAAAGGCATGCTCAACGACAAGCCGGCCGGCTTGTTGATCAACGACCTCGACGAGCCGCTGGTGGTCCTCCTCGCCAAACACGAGCGCTGGGTCGAGACCCAAGGCCGCGAAGGCGCGCAACTCGATCTCAGCGGCTTCGATCTGCGCAACGCGCCGCCGCTCGCCGGCGCCGAGCTCGCCGCGCTGAAGGCGAGCGATTCGGTGCTCTATGGCCTCAACCTGGCCGGCACCGTCTTCGCCGCGGCCCAACTCGATCGCGCCGATCTGCGCTCGTGCAATCTGCGCGGCGCCGATCTGCGCGGCGTCAGCCTCAAAGGCGCGCGCCTTACCAACAGCGATCTGCGCGACTGCCGGCTCGGGCCGCTGATCATGAACGAAGGTCAGCGTGTCGTCAGCCGGCTCGACCGCGCCATCCTGCGCAATGTCGATCTGCGCGGCGCCGACCTCAAGGACGCGGTCTTGCGCGGCGCCGATCTCTCCAACGCCAATCTGGTCGGCGCGCGGCTCGACGGCACCAATCTCGAGAACACGACCCTCGCCGGCACGATCAAGGCGGCGTAACGCGGGATCGGCGCGGCCAAGAGACCACGCCGCGGCGATCCGGCGTGGTTGACAGCACCGCGCCGGACCGCATGCTGTTCCCCCGATATCGATTGGGGATTTGGTGGAGCGGCATAACAATTTCGACGCGTTGCGCCTCGTTGCCGCGATCAGCGTCATCTTCTCGCACGCTTTTCTGATCGGCGAAGGAAGGCAGGACGGCGAGCCGCTGATGCGGTTGACCGGCGGTCAAACCATCCTGGGCGTGGTCGGCGTCTTCGTCTTTTTCACGATCAGCGGCTATCTCGTCACGCAAAGCTTCGAGCTGACCCGCTCGGCGCCGCGCTTTGCCGCCAAGCGCGCGCTGCGCATCTATCCGGGCCTGCTCTTCTGTCTGCTGCTGTCGGGCTTCGCGCTCGGGCCTTGGGCGACGTCGCTGGCGTGGCGCGCCTATTTCGCCGATAGCGGCACCTATGCCTACGTCGTCAGCAACTTCACCATGATCGATCCGACGCGCTCGCTGCCGGGCGTGTGGTTCACCAAATGGGATGCGGGCGGTGTGATCGACGGACCGCTGTGGACGCTGCCCTGCGAGCTTTCGATGTACATCATGGTGCTGGTGCTCGGCGTGCTGCGCGCCATCGATCTGCGCGTGATCGCGCTCTTGATCCTCATCGGCATGGGCGCGATCTGGTTCGACACGGCATCGAGCCAGTATTTCAGCGGCAGCGCACTCTGGCTTCTCTCGTTCTTCGCCAGCGGCATGGCGCTTTACCGCATGCGCGACAGCGGCTTCCTCAATGGCCGCGTTGCGGTCATGGCCTGCCTCGGCCTCGCCGTCAGCGTGCCGCTCAATTCTTTCATCCTCCTCTTCCCGCTCTTCGGCAGCTATCTCGTCATCTATCTCGCTTTCGCGCCGTGGCTGAAGCCGTTCCCGGCCGCGCGTTACGGCGATCTCTCCTATGGTCTCTACATCTACGGCTGGCCGATCGAGCAGTCGATCGCCTGGCTGAACGGTGGCGCGATGGCGTGGTGGGCGCTGTTCGCGATCGCCTTCCCCGTCACGGCGGCATTCGCGTTGCTCTCGTGGCATCTCGTCGAGAAACGCGCGCTGCGCTTCAAGCCGCGTGCCGCCGCGTCCGCCCGCGGCAAGCTCGCGGAATCGGTGCCTAGCCCCTGAGCGCGGTCAGCGACCGATCCAGCCACTGGCGCAAGGCGGCGGAATTGTTCACGCTTTCGGTTGCCAACGTCGGACGATCCGTTCCCACGCGAATGGCGCGGCCTTGCGCGGCGAGCGCGGCCGTGAATCCGTCCTCGTCGGTCCAGTCGTCACCGATATAGACCGGCACGCGGCCGGCAAAAGGCGCGACCGCCATCAAACGCTCGACGGCTTTACCCTTGTCGGCGTCGCGCGCGCGCACGTCGTAGCACAGATGCGAGTCGAGCAGATTGAGCGCCCCCGCG
This sequence comes from Allostellaceae bacterium, assembly GCA_035552195.1. Classification (GTDB taxonomy): domain Bacteria; phylum Pseudomonadota; class Alphaproteobacteria; order ATCC43930; family CGMCC-115725; genus CAIKMD01. The sequence continues at coordinate 59,471 of DASZLU010000057.1, forward strand.
ACGGGCGCAACGGCTTTCTCCAGTTCGTCGCGCAGCGCCGGCCCGAGCTCGACCGCGTTGCGATAGTGAAACGCGGTGCTGAGCCCTTTGCGCTCGACGCGAATGCCGGAATGCGCCGCCAGAAAAGCCGCGAGCCGATCCGCCACGCTCGCGAGCGCCGCTTGCGGCGCCGCGAAGCTCTGGTCTTTCCCGCCAGCCGTCAGCCGCGCCTCCGCGCCGTGCTGCGCGCCGGCCGCGAGGACGAGCGGCGCGAACAGACGATCGATATCGGCAAGGTTGCGGCCGCTGACCACGGCAAGCGCGCCGCCGAGCGCCTGCCGCAGCGCGTCGATCGTCGCGAGCAGCGCGGGCGGGATCCGCACCTCCTCCGGCCGGTCTTCGAACTCGATCAGCGTGCCGTCGATATCGAGGAAAAGCGCCGCGTCGGGCGCGAGCAGCGGAAGCATCGGACGCTATCTACAACCTCTAAATCCGGCGGCAATAAGGCGTCGCCGCGCGTCGTTCCTATCCTGCGACAGCACGCGGGGTTGCCTAAAAACGCGCGTGTTTTAGACTGATATGATGGATCGCAACCCGCCGCTTGCCCGCCAAGATCTCTACCCGCCGATCGAACCTTATGCCAGCGGCATGCTCCGGCTCAACGCCATACATACGATGTATTGGGAGCAATCGGGCAATCCCGACGGCAAGCCGATCGTCTTTCTGCATGGCGGACCTGGCGCCGGTTCGACGGCGACGCATCGCCGCTTCTTCGATCCGCAATATTATCGCATCGTCGTGTTCGATCAGCGCGGCGCCGGGCGCTCGACCCCTTTGGGCTCGCTCGAGGACAACACCACACCGCATCTCATCGCCGATCTCGAAGCGCTGCGCCAATTCCTCGGCATCGAGCGTTGGGCCGTCTTCGGCGGCTCGTGGGGCTCGACCTTCGCGCTGGCCTATGCCGAAGCGTACCCCGAGCGCGCGACCGCTTTGGTGCTCCGCGGCATCTTCCTCTGCCGGCAGAGCGAGATCGACTGGTTCCTCTATGGCATGCGCACCGTATTCCCGGAGGCGTGGCGCAATTTCGCAGGCTATATCCCCGAAACCGAGCGCAAAGATCTCTTGGGCGCCTATTACCGCCGTCTTTGCGATCCCAACCCCGCGGTGCATATGCCGGCGGCGCGCGCCTGGAGCACTTATGAAGGCGCCTGCTCGACGTTGTTGCCGAGTCCCGACACGGTCGCGGCTTTCGGCGAGGACCGCATGGCGCTGGGCCTCGCGCGCATCGAGGCGCACTACTTCCTCTACAATGTCTTCAAGACGGAAGACGATCTGATCGCGCGCATCAAGCGCATCCAAAGCATCCCGGGGACGATCGTTCAGGGCCGCTATGACATGGTCTGCCCGATCGTCAACGCCGATGAGCTGGCACGCTCGTGGAATGCGGCGGAATATATCGTCGTCCCGGATGCCGGTCATTCGGCCATGGAGCCCGGCATCCGGGTGCAACTTGTCGCGGCAACCGAACGATTGAAAGCGCTGCGCTAGGCCTTTGTTGAAGGCGGCCGCTTGTCGCCGCTTTCGCCTTGCCTGTCCGGCGGCTTTCCCGGAAGATGCGCGTAGGCTTGGAAGCGAGTTGGGGGACTGCATGCGGGGATGGTGGCGCCGTATCGCTTTTGCGAGTGTGCTCACGGGCGCGGTCACAATGGGGAACACGCCGGCCAGGGCCGAGTTCGGCTACGTCACCGCCGGTCTCGGTGTTTTCGACGTCCTCCATAACTACACCGCCGCCGAAGGCCGGCTCGAATTCCGCTTCGCGCAAAGCCTATTTTTTTGGCACCCGCTGGTCGGCACGATGTTCACCAATCGCGGCTCGGTTTATACCTATGGTGGCTTCCGCCTCGAATTTCCTGTCGGCAAGCATGTCCTGATCCTACCGATCGCTGCGGTCGGCGATTACGAAAAAGGCGGCGGCAAGGATCTCGGCTCGCATATCGAATTCAAGACGGGCGTCGAGGTCGATCTCGTCTTCGAGAATGGCATGCGCGTGGGCCCGGCCTTCGATCACATCTCCAACGCCGGAATCGGCAAGAAGAATCCGGGCGAAGAGAATTTGATGATGATGTTCTCGATGCCGCTCAGCATCCTGGCGCCGTAACCCGCGCGACCTTCTAAGCCGCTTCTTCGGCCACTCGCTGTTGCCGCTCCGGCGCGACATCGAACGTTTCGACGTAATCGGAAAACCGCCGCCGTTCGCGTGCCGGATCGATCCCGTAATCATCGAGCCGGCGGCGCTGCCCGCCATAACCGCCATTCGGCTTCTCGTCGACGTAAGCTCTGATCTGCCGATCGAACGCCTCATCGAACGGTAGTCCGAGCTTCGCATAGATCGCTTCCACCGTGCCCGCCGGATCGCCCGTGAGATCGCGATAGCGAACATGGACGACGCGATCTGCCGGCAGCGTTTCGTCCGCCGCGATGATGCGCTCGGCGCCTTCGGCCCAGCGATCGCAGACCTGGCGGCCGATCGCGGCGCGGTCGAGATGCCGCGTGAAAGGCTGGCGCAGCACTTCGGTCAGATGCGCGACCGAGGCGAGCACGCGCGTCGGATCGCGATGCACGAAAACGAACCGCGCATCCGGATAGACCTGCTGAATCGCATCGAGCGCGAAGACATGATCGGGGCATTTCAGCACCCAGCGCTGACCCGCCGGAGCGGGACGCGCCAGATGCTCGAGGAAATAGCGATGGAAGCGATAGGCTTCGAGATGGCCGGCGCTGTCGAGCCAGGCGCGATAGGACGGCACGCGATGCGTCGTATCGAAGCGCAGGCTGGCAAAGACATGCGCGGTGATCTCGCTGCATTCTTGCGGCGCCGTTGCGGTGATGGGATGCATGGAGCCGAAATCGGGCGCGATCCAGCGAAACAGCTTGAGCTGGCGATCGACCCGTTTGATCGCGCGCATCTCACCCGCCGCATTGCCGACAGTCGCCGGATCGATCGTCTGCCAGCAGCGCGGCACCACGTTGGCCTGATCCGCCATCAGCAAACTATGAAGGAAGGTCGTGCCGCTGCGCGGCAGCCCCGTGACGAAGATCGGCCGCTCGACCGTCGGCGCGGGCGCGGGGCTCGCTTTCTCGGCAGCGCGCAGCTGCAGCAAATTTTCAAGAAAGCGCAACACATCCCAGCGCAGCGCGAAGCGGCCGAAAGCGCCGAGCGCGGCTTCACTCTCGCACGATTGCAGCAGGACGTGCAGCGACGGGAGGAACTGCCACTGGCCGAAATCGTCCAACCCGGTGTGGCGTTGCGCGGTTTCGACCAGCTCGTCCGCGACCAGGGGGCGACGCAGAAACCCTGCCGCATCCGAAAGCCAATCGGCGGCGCGCAACAGCAGCGGCGGCGTGCCGAGTTCGGACGGGCCGATGGTTGCTTGGCTTGAGCCGAACTCCACAGTGCTGCTCCCTTCGCCCTAATGTGCTTATGCGACATCCACCGTCCTAATCCCCGGTACCCTTTCCCCGTTCCTGGGGTTCCGACCGGCGCGGCGCCGTACCGCGCCCCCGCCACAACTGACCACCCTCCAGTATTTGCCATCCCAACAAGGGCGGCACACCCAACGCCAAATCGCGGCCGCGCTTCAGCAGTGAGAGCGCCAGGGCCTGATCGGGCGACAAGCCGAACGCCGCACCGACCAGCAAATAGCCGCCTTCCTGAACGCCGGCGGCCATCGGTACCATAAAAGCCGCGCTCCGCACTGCATAGAGCAAGCCTTCGATACCGGTAGCTGCGGCAAACGATAGAGGAACATTCATCAACCAGAGCGCGAACCATGCTTCGGCGCCGGTCGCGAGCCATTCAAGAAGATGCAACAAAGCCGCGAAAGCGAGACGGCCGTGCTCTGCATGAATGCGCGCGATGGCCTCGGTGATCGATTCGACCTTGCCCGGCAGCGCATTCGAGAAATGCCGCGCGATCAGCGGCTCGAAACGCTCGAGCAAATGGCTGCCGCGCCGCTGCACCACGAAGAACGCGACGCAAAGCCCCACGGCCACGAAGAGCCACGCGACCGCGGGCAGCACGAGATCGGTCGCCGGTCGCGCCGTGATCAGCAGCACGATGCCGATCATCGCGTAGATAAGCTGCGTCAGGAATTCGAGCGCCACATCGACGATCACCGAGGCAGCCGCGAGCGCCGCGGGAACGTCGTGCAGGATCGCGAGGCGGATGCCGGCCGCCGGCCCGCCGAGTTGTGAGAGCGGCAGCACTTCGGCCGCCGCGGTCCGCACCAGCCGCGCCCAGATGAAGACCGGCCAGCGCCTCGCCGGCTCGTCCGGCGTCAGCACCTGCCAGGCGACACCGTTCAGCGCGATCAGGCAAAAGTGAAAGGCGCAGACCAGGAGGAAGCCGCCCCAGCCGACCGCCTCCAGCGTCGCCAGAATCGAGCCTGCGTCGAACCAGGCGATCAGCGCCGTGGCCGCAGCCAGCCCGGCGAACAACAGCAAAACGGCTATCCGCATGGAAGGGGGTCTCTCATCTTTTCGAATAATACGCAGCCGGCCAAGGCCGTGTTCAATTAAGGCTGCCGACCAGTTAACCGCCGTTAACGGACACTCAACCCTCCTTTGCTATCTCTGGCACGGGTCGCCCAAGGCTTGCCGAAGGCGAGGGTGGAGATTCGAGGAATGCGTAACGCCGACCGGCAAGTGCTGATCGTTGATGACTACAACACGATGCGTAGAATCCTGCGCAACCTGTTGGGTCAGATCGGCTTTGCCAATGTCGAGGAAGCCGAAGACGGGGCCGGCGCGCTCAAGAAAATGCGCGAGCGCAGTTTCGGTCTGGTGATTTCCGATTGGATCATGGCGCCGATGTCGGGCCTCGAATTCCTGAAAGAAGTGCGCAACGACGCGCTCCTCAAAGAGACACCGTTCATCATGATCACCGCCGAAAGCAAGACCGAGAAGGTCGTCGCGGCGAAGGCCGCCGGCGTCAGCAACTACATCGTCAAGCCCTTCAACGCCGACACGTTGAAGAAGAAGATCGAAGCGGTGCTCGGCACCCTCTGAGGACATCGACCGTCGCGTGCCTCTAACGCTGGGTACGCTGGCCGGCGGGAATGAGAAAACACAGCGCGCAAGAGATCACGGCCAGAATCAGCACGACGATGTAGACCGTGGTGAGCGACGACGCGATCGCCGCGGAGAGACGCGACAGCGTGTCCGGCGGCATCGCCGCGCGCAATCCCGGATCCATCAGCTGATCGATCGCATCGCGGCCTTCGGGAACGCGCTGCGCCAACGCCCAATTGATGACGCCGCCCAAAAGCGCGGAGCCGAAGGACGCGCCGACTTGGCGCATGAAGAGATTGCCGGAGGTCGCGGCGCCGCGCTGCCGATATTCCACCGCGTTCTGCGCCGCGACGAGGAACGTGGTGTTGCAAAACCCGATCCCGAAGCCGATCAAACCGCCGCTGATGAAGGCCCAGAGCGGCCCGCGCTCGACATCGAGCATCACCAACATCGCTGCGCCGCCGACCAGCAGCATGCCGCCGGTGATCGCCATGGTGCGATAGGTAATGCTCACCAAGAGTCGCCCGGCAAAGGCGCCGATGACCGTCCAGCCGAGCGATTGGCTGACCAGCGTGAAACCGGCGACGACCGGGCTTTTTCCCATCACGCCTTGCACATAGGGCGGCACGAAAACGATCACGCCCATCATCACCATGCCGATAGCGAGCGAGCCGAGATTGGTGGTCGAGATCGTCGGATTGCGCCATAGCTCCAGCGGCACGATCGGCTCGGGCGCGCGCACTTCCCAAAACGCGAGCAGCCCCAACCCGACGAAAGCGACCGCGAGCAGGATGGCGATCGTCGCATTGCCGAGCTCTGCGAATTGCACCAACGCCAGCAGCAAGGCGCCGACGCCGATCACCAGCAACAGCGAGCCGAGATAGTCGACGCGATGATCGCGGTAATGGCGATGCTCGTGATAGAAGAACCACAGTATAGCGATCATCGCGAGACCGGGCGGCACGTTGATCCAGAAGACCGAGCGCCAGCCCAAGGTGGAGGTAAGCAGCGCGCCGATCAGCGGCCCCGACAATGCCGAGATGCCCCAGATCGCGTTGAGATTGCCCTGCACCTTCACGCGCTCGACCGGCGGATAGATGTCGCCGATGATGGTCAGCGCGAGCGGCTGCAGCCCGCCGCCGCCGAATCCCTGCACGAAGCGAAAGATCACCAGCGGGATCATGCCCCACGCAGCACTGCACAAGAGCGTGCCGATCAGAAACCCGACGGTCGACGCAACGAAGAGCCATTTGCGGCCCCAGAGATCGGCGAGCCGGCCGTAGATCGGTATTGCCACCGCCTGCGCCAGCAGATAGGCGGCGAACACCCAGCTCACATATTCGAAACCACCCAGCGACGCGACCACCGACGGCGTCGCGGTGGCGACGATCGAGGATTCGACCGACACCATGAAGATGGCGACGCAGCAGCCGGCGACGATCCAGCGGCGGCGCGCCGTCGAAAGACCGGAAATATCCGCCGCTTCAAGCGGCGTCGCAGATTCGGGCACGGCTCTAACTCTTCACGCACAGAAGGCGGCAACGATAGCGCAAAGACAGAACCGGAGCGATTGACAGAGACCGCCGCTTCAGCTTGCCTGCACTGCGCGATGGGAATGACGCAAAACAATCTTTCCGAGCTGGTGACGCGGGCGCGGCTCTTGGTGCCGGTCTTGCGCCAACGCGCCGCCGAAACCGAGAAACTGCGCCGCTTGCCCGATGCAACCGTCGCCGATCTGCAAGAGGCCGGGCTCTTCCGGCTGTTCCAACCGGCACGCTGTGGCGGCACCGAAGCGCCGCTCCGCGCATTCATCGATATCGGCGGCACGCTCGGTCGCGGCTGCGGCTCGACCTCGTGGGTCTATAATAATCTCGTCGTCCATAATTGGATGCTCGGCTATTGGCCGGCCCAGATGCAGGACGAGATCTGGAATGCCGATCCGCAAGCGCTGATCGGCTCGTCCTTCGTCTTCCCGGGCGGCCGCGCCGAGAGGGCCGCCGGCGGCTATCGCCTCTCCGGCAAATGGCCGTTCTCCAGCGGCATCGATGCCTCGAGCTGGATGATGCTGGCGGCGCCCGTAAATAGCGCCGACGGCAAAGCGCCCGAGCCGCGTTTCTTCGTCGTGCCGAAAAGCGATTATCGCGCGATCGATAATTGGCATGCGATGGGGCTTGCCGGCACCGGCAGCAAGGACGTCGTCGTCGACAACATCTTCGTACCCGAGCATCGCACCCTGTCCGCCGCCGACGGCAAAGGCGGGCCGCATCCGGGCAGCAAGGAAAATCCCGGCGCGCTCTATAAATTGCCGTGGTATGCGCTGTTCGGTTTCGTGAACGGCGCGACGGCGCTCGGGATCGCGCAAGGCGCGGTCGAGGAATTCATCGCCGTGACGCGCGCGCGCGTCGCGACCGCGACCGGACGGCAGCTCGCCGAGCTGGCGACGATGCAGTTGCGTGTCGCCGAAGCGGCAACCCAGGTCGATGCGGCCGAGACCTTGATGCTGAAAGATTGCGACGAGGCGATGCGGATCGCCGACGCGGGCAAGCTCGCGAGCATGGACGAGAAAACGCGCTGGCGGCGCGACGCCGCTTTCGCCGTGCGCATGACGATCAAAGCGATCGATCTGCTCTTCGCCGGCGCCGGCGGCGCGGCGATCCTCGACAGCCATCCGTTGCAGCGCGCGCTGCGCGATGCGCACGCCGCGCAAGGCCATATCGGTCTCAACTGGGACGCCAACGGCACGATGTACGGCCGCGTCGCCCTGGGCCTCGATCCGGATTTTCCGCTGCTTTAATCAGCGACACCCATTCGGGCTCGGCACTTGCATCGCCGGCATGTCGACGCGAATGGCCGCGGCGCGCTCGCCGATATATTGCGTCGGATGGACCGGCGACCAGTCGCGCGGATTGGGCAGCACCGCCGCAAGCAACGCCGCTTCCTGGGCCGTCAGCGCCGAGGACGGCTTGTTGAAATAGTGATGCGCCGCCGCATCGGCGCCGTAAATCCCGTCACCCCATTCGATGACGTTGAGATAGACCTCCATGACGCGGTGCTTGTCCCAGAAGAATTCGAGCAGCACGGTCAAATACGCCTCGAAGCCTTTGCGGACGACGCTGCGTCCGGGCCAGAGGAAAAGATTCTTCGCCACCTGCATGGTGATGGTGCTGGCGCCTTTCGGCTCGCGCCCGGCCCGCCAGGCGCGATAGGCGTTGTTCATCGCCACCCAATCGAAGCCGTGATGGGTGCAGAACTTTTCGTCCTCGCTCGCGATCACGGCGCGCGGCAACGCCGGCGAGATGCGATCGAGGGGCACCCAATGCTTGTCGAGAGCCGCGCCGCCGAGCGAGCGGATCGCCTGCAGCATGGTGATCGGCGGCGGCACGAAGCGATAGGCGACGACAAACGGCACCGGCAGCAGCAAGCCGATCAGCAGGACATAAGCCGCGAGCCGCAACAGGCGCCGCCCTCGCGGCCGGCGGCGCTCGACCTTTCGCCCGAAAACCGGCCGGGGCGAGCGGTCGCCGGCGCGGTCGTTGCCCCGACTTTTATTCCGGTGGCGGCTGGAATTGGCGCTGCGTGACGAGGGTGGCGGCATGGAAATCGGAAACATAAAGGGCGGTGGACCGCTGGCCAACCATACCCATTCACCACCTCCACCCGTCACTGGGGAGCGACTTACATCGATTTAACTGTTGACGCGGAGCCCCGGGCGGTATTTTTTCGCGCCTTTGCAAGCACGTGCCAGGGGGCTCGTGCTCGACGAATAAAAAAACGCCGCGGGGAATCGATCGCCATGTTACGCTCCTTTGCTTTTGCCATCGGCCTGTTGTTCGCGCTCGCGGCACCTGGCTTCGCCGCCGACACGAATGCGGGCCATCCCAAGGGGCTGTGGCTCACCACCGATTACCCATCCGTCACGGCACGCGCCGGCGACAGCACCACCGTCAAAATCAAGCTGCAGAATTATGGCCTGCCGCCCGAGCGCGTCGCGCTGTCGGTCGATGGCGTACCGCAAGGCTGGACCGCGACGGTCCTCGGCGGCGGCGCCCCGGTCACCGCGGCGATGCCGGCAACCGACGACAATGTGCCGATCTCGCTGCGCCTCGACATCCCGAGCGGCGTTGCCAGTGGCACGCAGACCGTGACCCTGCACGCCAAGGCGGCCGACGCGAATGCCGCCTTGCCGATCGATGTCAGCGTCGGCCAGGTGCTGCCGGCCAAGCTGGTGCTCAAGCCGAAGAACCCGTCGCTCATCGGCACGGCGAAGACCAGCTTCGAATTCCAGTTCAACGTCGCCAATCAGAGCGACCGCGACCTCACGGTGAAATTTGCCGCCCGTGCGCCGCAAGGCTTCCAGACCGCGTTCCAGGAAGCTTATGGCACGCAGGACATCGCTTCGATTCCGATCGAGGCCGGCAAGGACAAGGACCTGAAGGTCAAAGTCACGCCGCCTTCCGACACGAAGGCCGGCGATTACCCGGTTGCGGTTCAAGTCCAGGCCGAAGACACGACCGCCGACGGCCAGATGGTGATGCAGATCACCGGCGCGGCGCAATTGAAGCTGACCGGTCAGGACGGTCGCCTCTCGACGACGGCCACGGCGGGGACCGAGTCGCCCGTGTCGCTCACCCTGAGCAACGACGGCAGCGCGCCGGCGAACGATGTCTCGCTCACCTCCTCGCCGCCGACGGATTGGAAAGTGACCTTCCAGCCCGACAAGGTTGCACAGCTCGCACCCGGCCAGAAGATCGACGTGCAGGCGCAATTGACGCCGTCGTCGAAGGCGATCGCCGGCGATTACATGACGACCTTCAGCGCCAACGGCACGGGCAGCGCGTCGAGCTCGGCCGATATCCGCGTCACGGTCTCGACCTCGACCATGTGGGGCATCTTCGGCGTCGCCATCGTCGCGCTCGCGCTGCTGATCGCGGTCGGCGCGGTCGCGCGCTTCGGCCGCCGCTGATCGCGCGCCCCTCCAACTAGGGACCAGGCTGACAGCCATGGCCGATTCCGGCAGCAGCGACATCATCATTTCGGCCACGGGGCTGAGGAAGCTCTACGGCCGCGCCGTCGCGGTCGACGGCATCGATCTCACCATCCGGCGCGGCGAGATTTTCGGGCTGCTCGGCCCGAACGGCGCCGGCAAGACAACCACCATCCTGATGCTCTTGGGCCTCACCGAGGCAACGAGCGGCACGGTGACCGTCGGCGGCTGCAATCCGATGCGCGAGCCGCTCGCGGTGAAGCGCCAGGTCGGCTATCTGCCGGATTCGGTCGGCTTCTACGACAATCTCACCGCGAAGCAGAATCTGCGCTACACCGCGAAACTCGCCGGCATTCCGCGCGAGGAGATCGAGGATCGCATCAGCGACGGCCTGAAGCGCGTGCGCCTCCTCGATGTCGGCGACAATCGCGTCGGCACGTTCTCGCACGGCATGAAGCGGCGCCTCGGTCTGGCCGAGGTGATCATGAAACGCGCCGCGGTCGCGATCCTCGACGAGCCGACGTCGGGCCTCGATCCGCAAGCGACCTTCGAATTCCTCGACATGATCCGCGGCCTCAAGGCCGATCGTGTCGCCGTGCTGCTGTCCTCGCATCTGCTCGATCAGGTGCAGGCGGTGTGCGATCGCGTCGCGCTGTTCAATCGCGGCAAGATCGCGATCGAAGGCACGGTCGATGCCCTGACGGGACAAGTGCTGGGCGGCGGCTATGGCGTCGAGATCGAAGCCAGCGGCAGCAATCTCACCAAGGTCTTCGGCAGCATCAGCGGCGTGCTGCGGGTCAACGACGCAGGCAACGGCAAATACAGTCTCGTCGCATCGCGCGATATCCGCGCCGAGCTGGGCGCCGCGATCGTCGCGTCGGGCGGTGTGCTGATGCGTCTCGACCATGTCGAGCCCAGCCTCGATGTCGTCTATCGCCATTATTTCGAAGGCCAGAAAGCAGCAGAGGGTCAGCATGGCGCGGCGTAGCGGCTCGGTCTGGACCGGCTGCGGCACGGTCTTCATGAAGGAATTCGCCGATCACCTCGGCAGCGGCCGCATGCGCGTGCTCGAATGGCTGGTGCTGCTCACCGGGATCGGCGCGGTCTACACCGCGATCCAGGATCTGAAGAACACGACCTCGCAGGACCCGTTTCTCTTCCTGCGCCTCTTCACCGACGCGCACGACCCGCTGCCGTCTTTCATGGCGGTGCTGGGCTTCCTTATTCCGCTGGTCGCGATCGGCCTCGGCTTCGATGCGGTGAACGGCGAATTCAACCGTCGCACCATGAGCCGCATCCTGGCGCAGCCGGTCTATCGCGACGCGCTGCTGCTCGGCAAATTCTTCGCCGGCATCGCGACGCTCGGCGTGGCGCTGGTGACGCTGTGGCTCCTGATCATCGGTCTTGGCCTACTCACCCTCGGCGTGCCGCCGACCGGCGAGGAAGTGTTCCGCGGCATCGGCTTTCTCATCGTCTCGCTTGCCTATGGCGGGCTTTGGCTCGCCGTGGCAATGCTGTGCTCGGTGATCTTCCGCGCCGCCGCAACCTCGGCGCTGGTCGCGCTCGGCATCTGGCTGATGATGAGCGTGCTGTGGCCGCTGCTCTCGCAATTCATCACCAGCGCGATCTTCCCGACGACGCAGCTCAACCTCATCATGGGCCCGAGCTACGAGCAGCTCATGCTGCAGCAGACCCTGGCGCGGCTCTCGCCGAACACGCTCTATGCCGAATCGCTCTTGGGCATCATGCATCCATCGACCCGCGCCCTCGGCCCGGTGTTCATGGAGCAGTTACAAGGCGCTGTGATGGGCAATCCGCTGCCGCTCGGCCAGAGCCTTCTGCTCGTCTGGCCGCAGGTAACGAGCCTCATCGCCGGCGTGATCGTGCTCTTCGTCGCCGCTTATGTCGTCTTCCAGCGCCAGGAAGTCCGCGCTTAGCGGACGCCCGCCGCGCGCAAATAACGCGCATCGACGAAGCGCGCCGGCTTTGGCAGCGGCGTTTTCAGCACGCCCGCCTCGCCCATGAACGCGATCACTTGCGCCAGACCTTTCAGATCGAGTTCGCCGGCGCGCGGGATGACGCCGCGATCGGGCTGAAAATAAAGCGCGACGGTTTCGCGCGCGACCTTCTCGGAAACGCCGGTCGTCGCGACGATGGTCTTCGCCACGTCACCCTGATGCGCGGGATCGCGGAAATAGTCGAGCGACGCCGCAAAGCCGCGCAGAAATCCGATCAGCGCCGCGCGATTCTGCTTCGCCCAATCCGGCCGCACGATCAGCAGTTTGAATTCGAAATGCCGCACCGCGTCGGTGGAAAGCCCAAGCCGCCTGAAACCTTGGTCGACCGCAGCGAAATCCTCGGGCTGGCCGAGAGGCACCGCATCGCATTCGCCATGCTTCAGGCAATCGAAGCGCACCGGCGTGCCGACCAGGGTCTTCACTCGATAGTCGTTCGCCTTGAGGCCGCGCAGCGCCAGGAGCTTGCGCGTCGAGATCGAGATCGTATCGACATCGAGCGACAAGCCGATGGTGCGGCCTTTGAGATCGGCGAAGCTCTTGATCTCCGGCTTGGCGATGAGGCTGTAGATCGGATTGGCGTTCTCCGCCGCGACAGCCACCGCCTGCGAGTGGCCCTCCGCCACCGCCTGAATGAAATAGGGCGTTGCCGTCGAGCTGATCTCGACGTCGCCGGCATCGAGACGCTTCACCATCTGATCGGTGCCGCCCTCGAGCGGCACGAGCTGCACGTTGAGATGTTCGCGGGTAAAAAAGCCGTGCTGTGCGGCGATGGCATAGGGCACCGCGCCGATACTTTTCATCGTCGACGGCACTTGGCCGAGACGCAGCGTCGTATCCGCGCGCACGCCCGATACCGCCAGAAGCATCGCCGCCGACATGATCGCGGCTGCGAAAACCCGTTGCTTCATCGCGCCCTCCCTTTCGGTCAAAATAGCATGGCTCGCGCCGAGCCATGCTATAGTTCTGCCACGACCAGGGAGAGACGCCATGTTCCTCAAGAATTGCTGGTACATCGCCGCCGAAGCGCGCGAGGTGAGCCGCGCACCGCTGGGCCGCGTGCTGCTAGGCGAGCCGGTCGCGCTCTATCGCCGCGAGGACGGCACGCCGGTCGCGCTGGAAGACCGCTGCTGCCATCGCCGCGCGCCCTTGCATAAGGGCAAGGTGATCGGCGACACGCTGCAATGCGGCTATCACGGCTTCACCTTCGATACGACCGGCGCCTGCGTCGCCATTCCGGGCCAGGATCGGGTGCCGCCGAGCGTCGCGGTGCGCGGCTATCCGGTCGTCGAGCGTCATCGCTATGTCTGGATCTGGATGGGCGAGAAGGATAAAGCCGATCCGGCGAGGATCCCCGATTTCTCGCAGAACGACGATCCCAACTGGGCCGCGGTCGGCGCCAATCTGCATGTCGAGGCGAATTACCTGCTGCTGGTCGAGAATCTGATCGACCTGTCGCATGTCGCCTTCGTTCATTCCTCGACCATCGGCTCGACCGAGGACACCAACGCGAAGCTGAAGCTCGAACGCGGCGACGATTTCGTACGCGTCATCCGCGATGCGCCCGGCATCTCGTGCCCACCCTCTATGAAGAGCTTAGGATTTGCGCCGGTGGTCGATCAGACGAAGATCATCACTTTCACGCCCGGCTCCAACGTCTGGATCGATATCCCGACGCGCGACGCCGTGCCGGTCGAAGGCCGCAACGAGCCGATGCAGCGCCGCGTCATGATCCTCAACGCGATCACACCCGAGACCGATACGAGCTGCCATTATTTCTGGGTCAATGCGCGCGATTTCGATCAGGCGAACCAGGCGCGCTCCGACTTCTTCCTGAAGACCGTCACCACCGCTTTCAACGAAGACAAGGACATGCTGGAAGCGCAGCAGCGCGTGATCTCGCTGGATCCTTCGGCGCCGACGGTCAACGTCAACGCGGATTGGGGCGGCGTGCAGGCAACGCGCATGATGGCGGAGATGATCGCGGCGGAAGCGCGTTAGCGCTCGTCGCCCCCGCCGCCCGAAACAAAAGGCCCCGGTAACCCGGGGCCTTTCTCGATTGGACTGAAGCCGGCGCGCGAGCGTTACTTCTGCGAGTTCATCACCTTTTCGAGGCGATCGAGCGTGCGCATCGCTTCGAGGCAGTCTTTGACGCTCGATTTCGGCTGGCGCTTCTCTTTGATCGCGGCGAAGAATTCACGGTCTTCGAGCTCGATGCCGTTCATCGAGACGTCGACCTTCGTCAGGTCGATCACATTGTCCTTGCCGTCCGACAGATCGTCGTAATAAGCCTTGTAGGTGCCGTTATCGCCGATGTAGCGGAAGAACGAGCCTTGCTGCGCATTGTTGTTGAAGGACAATGACAGGGTAAGGATCGAGCCCGACTTCGGCGCCTTCAAGAGGATGCCCATATCCATCGCGATCTTGAGGTCGGGATGGTGCGGACCTTCGACCGCATAAGCGGCCGAGGGCAGCTCGCCGGTCTGCCACTGGAAGAGATCGACGGTGTGACAGGCGTGATGCCACAGCAGATGATCGGTCCAGGTGCGCGCCTGGCCGGCCGCGTTCATGTTGGTGCGGCGGAAGAAATAGGTCTGCACGTCCATCTGCTGGATCTTCAGCTCGCCCGCCGTGATCTTGTTATGGACGTATTGGTGGCTGGGGTTGAAGCGGCGGACATGGCCCGCCATCGCGACGACCCCGGTCTGTTGCGCGACATGCAGGATCTCTTCGCTGTCGGCGAGGGTGTCGGCGATCGGAATCTCGATCAGCACATGCTTGCCGGCGCGCATCGCCTGGATCGCCTGCTCGGCATGGATCTGGGTCGGGCTGGCGATGATCACCGCCTCGATGCCCGGCTGCTTCAGCATCTCGCTGTAGTCGCTGGTCCAATGCGGGATCTTCCACTTCTTGGCGACTTCCTCGGTGCCGGCGGGACGGCCGCCGGCGAGCGAGACCACCTCGATGCCGGGAATGTTCTGGATCGCCTCGAGATGCTTGATGCCGAAGGCGCCTTGGCCGGCGAGCGCGATTTTCATGTCTTCTGCCTCTTAGTGCGTGTTTTCGAGAATGAGATGACCGACCGCGGTGTTCGAGGCCGGGACGGTATAGAAGCGGTGCACCTGCTTCACCTGCTCGTCGAGCGCGCCGCGTGCGATCAGCCACATCACCAGCTCAATCCCTTCCGAGCCGGCCTCGCGGATATAATCGACATGCGGGATCTTGGTCAGCGCCACCGGATCGGCGACGAATTGGTCGAGAAAGCGATTGTCGAATTCCGAATTGATGAAGCCGGCGCGCGGCCCCTGCAATTGATGCGACATGCCGCCGGTGCCGAAAATCACGACGCGCAGATCCTCAGGGTAGCTGTCGATCGCCTTGCGGATCGCCTTGCCGAGCATGTAGCAGCGATGCCCGGTCGGCGGCGGATATTGGATCACGTTGACGCAGAGCGGAATGACCTTGAACGGCCACTCCTTCGGCTGGCCGGTCATCAGCGACAACGGCACGGTCAGGCCGTGATCGACTTCCATCTTGTTGACGATGGTCATGTCGAATTCGTCGAGGATGGTCGATTGCGCGATATGCCAGGCGAGATCGGGATGGCCCTTCACCATCGGCACCGGCCGCGGTCCCCAGCCCTCATCGGCGATGGGAAATTCCTCGGCGCAGCCCAGCGCGAAGGTCGGGATCACCTCGAGCGAGAAGGCCGAGGCGTGATCGTTGTAAACGAGGAACACGACATCGGGCTTCAGCTCGGCGATCCATTTCTTGGAAAATTCATAGCCGCCGAAGACGCGCTGCCAGTAGGGCTCGCCGCTTTTGCCGTTGTCGAGCGCCGCGCCGATCGCCGGCACGTGCGAGGTGGTGACGCCTGCGATGAGTTTAGCCACGGTTCTTCCATTCCGATTTGCTGCGATTGCCGTTGGGCGAACGGCCGCCGGCGAGCATCATCGCCGCATATTGCTCTTGCGTCGAGCCGGTCATCAGCGCGGCGAGATTCTGGAACGACAACCCGTCGGTCGCGCCGAGCTTCGAGGTGTAATAGATGTTGCCGCCGAGCTCGAGCATCCGGTTCCATTGCCGCTTCAACACCGCCTCGCGCTGGTCCGCCGCCATATGCGGAAAACGCTCGTCGATATATTTCGGTTCGTCGGCCTTGAAGGCCTTGCGGTTCTCGTCCTTCATCAGCGACATGCAGAACATGTTGAGCCAATAGCCCTGCCGGGAGGCCTGCGCATCGAAGACCTGCGTGCCGGGGATGTCGTCGTAAGGCTGCGTGTGGTCGGACATTAGTTGCTCCAATAAAGCCGCATCGGATTGTCGACCAGCAGCTTCTTCTGCAGCTCGGCTGTCGGCGCGAATTTCGGGATCATATCGGTCAGGATACCGTCATCCGGCATATGCGTCGTCATGTTGGGATGGGGCCAATCCGTGCCCCAGAGGATGCGATCGGGGAACCGCTCGGCGATGGCGCGCGCATAGGGCACGACGTCGTCGTAAGGCGGGCCCTTCTTCGAGATGCGCTCCGGCCCCGTCACCTTCACATAGATCTTCGGGTTCCGGTCGAGAAGCTTCAAATAGGCCTGGAAGTCGGCATGGTCGACACCCTTCGACACGTCGGGGATCGACATGTGGTCGAGCACGACGGCGGTCGGCAGCGCCTCGATGAAGGGCGTGATGGTCGGCAGGCTCGGCGCCTCGAAATAAACCACCGTGTGCCAGCCGAGCGGCTCGATCTTCTTGGCGACACCGAGGAATACCTCGTGCGGCGTTGCATCGACGAGACGCGGCAGGAAGTTGAAGCGCACGCCGCGCATCCCGGCCTTGTCCATGTCCTTCAGCTCGCCGACATCGATCGACGATTTCACCACGGCGATGCCGCGCGCCTTGCCGTTGGAATTGACCATCGCATCGATGGTCGCGGTGTTGTCGGTGCCGTGGCAACTCGCCTGGACAATGACGTTGCGCGAGAAGCCGAGGAAGTCGCGCAGCTTGAAGAGCTCTTCCTTCGGCGCATCATAGGGCGTGTATTTGCGCTCGGGTGCGAAGGGGAATTTCGCCGCCGGGCCGAAGACATGGCAATGCGCGTCGACCGCGCCAGGCGGCGGCACGAATTTCGGCTTGGTGGGGTTGAGACAATAGGAGTCGAAATCAGCCATTACTTCTTTTCCTCACGGGCTTTGGCATCCATCTCGGCGAACACCTCGTTGGCGCGATTGAAAGCCGACATCGCCGCCGGCACGCCGGCATAGATCGACGCCTGCAACAGAACTTCCTTCACCTCGTCGCGGCTGACGCCGGTATTCGGCGTCAGGCTCAAATGCGTCGTGAGCTCGTCGTAGCGGCCGAGCGCGGTCAGCATCGCGATGGTCAGCATGTGGCGCGTCTTCTTGTCGAGGCCGGGCCGCGCCCAGACCTCGCCGAAGGCGTATTGATTGACGAAATCCATCCACTCCTCGGTGAATTCGGTACGGCGGCGCATCGCCGGCTCGTACTGCTCGCCCATCAGCCATTTGCGCGTCTCGACGCCGCGCTTGAATATCTCGCTGTTCTTGTCGACCATGGCTTAGCCCTTTTGCGAAGCGAGGAACTCGCTGAGCGCGCGCGTCACCTTGTCCGCCTGCTCGATGGGCGAGATATGCGCGGCTTGCGGAACGACCTTGAGGATCGAGCCCCTGATCGATTTGTTGAGCGCCTCCGCCGAGGCGACGGGCGTCGAGGGATCTTCTTCGCCGACAATGATCAGGGTCGGACAGGCAATCTTCGGTCCATCTTCGCGCAAATCCATATTGCGGATCGCGGTTGCGCAGCCGAGATAGCCGTCGAAGGGGGTGCGGCGATACATGTTGCCGATGCCCGCCATCGTCGCGGCTTCCCGCTCGCGATAGGCCTTGGTGAACCAGCGCTCCATCGTGCCGGCGGTGGTGACATCGATGCTGCCGGCCTTGCGGATCGCCGCCATGCGCTCGTCCCAGACCGAGGCCACCATGTTGGCCGCCGTGTCGCAGAGCGTCAGCGAGGCGACGAGCGCCGGCGCCTTCGCCGCCAGGCGCTGCCCGGCCATGCCGCCGAGCGAAATGCCGCAGAAATGGAAGCGGGAAATGCCCAGCGCCTTGGCCAGCGAAGCCGCGTCGTCGGCCAGCATATCCATCGTGTAGCCGGCCACGCCGGCATCGGGCGCGTCGCTGAGGCCATGGCCGCGCGTGTCATAGCGCAGCACCCGGTATTGGCCGCGCAGCGCCGCCGCCTGCGCCTCCCACATTTCGAGGCTGGTGCCGAGCGAATTCGAGAGCATCACCACCGGCGCGCCGGCCGGTCCTTCGAGGACATAATGGAGGGTGATATCGCCGGCGCGGACGAACGGCATGAGCAGCTCCCTTATTGGCTTTGGCCGGATTGATGAGGAGAGGAAATTAGCTCTTCTGCTGCGAAATTCCAGCGCAGGCACCGCCCACGGCTTGAATTTGCGATTGCCCACCAACAGGATGCGGAATTCTTTTTGGCGGGCACGCCTATAGCCGCCACACCAACCCTATGTGCGTGCCTGACCGGATAATCAAAACCTGGAGAGCATCGTTATGGCACAACGCACCAAACCGCCGTTCCGCGCCGATCACGTCGGCAGCCTGCTGCGCCCGCCCGAGCTGATCGAGGCGTGGAAGCGCTTCCAGGCGAAGGAGATCGACGCCGCCGAGCTGAAGCGCGTCGAGCATGAGGCGGTGCGCGGCGTGGTGAAGTTGCAGGAAGATCTCGGCCTACAGGTCGCGACCGACGGCGAGTATCAGCGCTCGTCCTGGCATCGCGACTTCTTGCAGCAGATCGGCAACGTCAAGATGGTCGAGAACAACCTCAAGATGCGTTTCCACACGCATGAGGGCGACACCGAGATGACGCCGCCGGGCTTCCGCATCGAGGGCAAGGTCTTCCGTCCCAAGCCGATCTTCGTCGAGCATTTCAAGTTCCTGAAATCGGTTTGCAAGACGACGCCGAAGATCACGATCCCGAGCCCCAGCAACCTCCACTTCCGCGGCGGCCGTCAGATGGTGAGCGAGGAAGCCTATCCGCAGATGAGCGATTTCTTCGACGATCTCGCCCAGGTCTATCGCGAAGAGATCGCCGGTCTCGCCGAGGAAGGCTGCCGCTATGTCCAGCTCGATGAGGTGAACTTCGCCTATCTGTGCGATCCGTCGCTGCGCGAGCAGGTCAAAGCGATCGGCGAAGATCCGGCGACCCTGCCGCAGACCTACGCGAAGCTGCTCAACTCGGTCATCAAGGGCAAGCCCAAGGATATGGTCGTCGCGATGCATCTCTGCCGCGGCAATTCGCGCAGCGCCTGGATCGCCGAGGGCGGGTACGAGCCGGTGGCCGAGGTTCTGTTCAACGAGGTCAATGTCGACGGTTACTTCCTCGAATACGACAGCCCCCGCGCCGGCGACTTCGCCCCGCTGCGTTTCGTGCCGAAAGGCAAGACCATCGTTCTGGGTCTCGTCACCACCAAGACGGCGGAGCTCGAGAAGAAGGAAGACCTCATTCGCAAGATCGAGGAAGCGGCGAAGTACTGTCCTCTCGATCAATTAGCGCTGTCTCCGCAATGCGGCTTCGCCAGCGTGCTCGAAGGCAACAAGCTCACCGTCGCCGACGAGGTCGCGAAATTGAAGCTGATCCTCGACGTGTCGCGCGAGGTGTGGGGCTGAGTTCGCCATCGGCGATCGCCGCCATGCAAAAGGGCCCCGCCAAAGCGGGGCCCTTTCATTTTACGCGCGCTGCTTACTTAACGTCGGTATGACCCGGCGCATAGCCTGACGCACCCGGCGAGCCCGGCACCGGCCCGTGCTCCTGCATCTCATGGCCCGGCGACGTGCCGGAGCGACCGGGCCCGCTCGTGTCGTTATCCTGATTCGCCTTCGGCAACTGAGCCGACTGGTCGCGGTCCATCGTGCTGCCGCGCGAGGTCGAGCCGCTGATCGTGTCCTTGTCGTTCATCTGCGCGTTCGCGCCAGACTTCGAGGTACTCGCTCCCGCGTTCAGATCATTCTGATTTTGAATGGTCGCGCTGGAGCCGCGCGGCGACGAGCTACCGACATCCGCCGCAAAGCTCGGTGCAGAGAGCGCCATCAGCAGCGCCGACGCCGCGAAAGCGGTTGAAAGCTTCAGCATAGGTTTCTCCTTGGTTTGCAGGTCTTCGCCCCGAGCACCGTCGTCGAGCAACGTTGCGTTCAGAGCGCCTGCGCTGGCCCCACGAGGGCTAGCGACCCAGACAAAACCGCCGCCGGCCATCATCGTTCCCCATTGCGTTTTCGGCGGGACAGCTTGTCGCGCCGCGAGTCCAACCCGGGAACCGCAAAATACCCGTCGTGTTCGATAAGGAAGGTCCACTCCACGTTACAGCAACGCTTGGACCGATCGAATAGTTGGAGACTTGCATGGATAAGAAAATCGTCGGGCTTCTCGGTGCCGTCGCCGGACTCTCAACCATCGGTGCCGCCGAAGCCGCTCCAGCGCCCGCCCATCAAGCGGAGGCGCTGCAGGCATCCTCTTACGCCGATCTTTTGGCGCCGATCCCGAACGCCGTCGAATTGGTCCGCGCCGATGATGCGGCCCAGGCTCAATCATCGCCGTCCGCGCCGCTCGAGGGCGTACAACCCGTCGCCGGGGTTTCCGTCCAATTCGGCTATCCCTATGGATACGGATACCCGCCCCCGCGGCGGCGCTACTATCATCATCACCACCATCACCATCATCACCACCACCATGAGTATTATCGGCGGTAGCGGCCGTATCTCTCTGCATTAGCCTGCATTAGCGGCCTATTCGGCGCGCGCCTTCTTCGCTTTGGCGCGCGCAGCGCCGAGGATACGGCGGTAGGTCCCATCAAAGACCGTGTCCGTCGCCGAGGTCCAGCTCGAATCTTTGCCGAGTGTGTCGCGGCTGGCGTGAATGCGCCGGCCGCGCATCTCGCGCTCGGCCGCTTCTTCCTCGGTCATCGGCTCGAGTTCGAAATGCGGCTCGGCCGGCACGAAGAGCATTTGCATAAACGGCTCGCCCGAACGGAAGACATGAACGCGGCCTTCCGGCGGCGCCTTGAACACGACGAACGAGATCATCGGCCACCAACTCGTCCGCAACAGGGCCGGGACCGCGAGCGGCACGTCGTCCGCCGACGCGGTGTAGTAACGCGGATGCGGCTCGGTGCGCACGGCCATGTCGTCGGGCACCTGCAGGTCGATGAGGATTTGATAGGTATAATATTCCTCGCCGAACGTGCGGAACGGCGGCCAGTTGGTGCCGGTCCCGGGATCCGGGCCCCAATCGCTTTCCAACACCACCTGGCCATCGCGCTTGGTGACGCTCAGTTCGTTGTCGAAGGGGTAGAACAATTCGATGCCGTATTGCGCGCCCTCGACGAACGGCACGCAATGCCACGCATATTCATGCGAGCCGTCGCGACGCGGCTCTTGCCGGCCGCCCCAGCCCGGGACTTCGACCCGCGTCCGGCGCGGATTGAGACGCGGTTCGTAGAGCCGGTATTTCACGACAGGCATGGCGGACACTCGGGTTGGTTTCGCGCGACGATGAAGAGCGTCGTCGCCCCGGAAACACGCCGAACTTTGCAGCGGTTCCTTTGGCGCTTATAAGCGCGGAGGGAGATACATGCCGGGCCGCAGCATCAACGTCACCGAACTGATCGACGGACGCGGCTTCGGGCGATTCCAATTCCTTGTCGCGCTGTGGTGCGGTTTCCTCGTCATCATCGACGGTTTCGATATCGGCACGACCGCTTATGTCGTACCGGTGATGGCGCCGTTGTGGAATGTCAGCCCGGCCGGCTTCGCGCCGGTCTTTCTCTCAACCTTGATCGGCGTGCTCTTCGGCACTTTGGCGGCGGGACCGCTGGCCGATCGCTTCGGCCGCAAGCGCGTCGCACTCGGCGCGGTCGCGACTTTCGGTGTCTTCGAGCTCGCGACATTGCTCGTCGGTGCGATCACGCCGTTTATCGTCGTGCGCTTTTTGACCGGGCTCGGCATCGGCGCGCTGATGCCGATCTCGATCGCGCTGACCGCGGAATACGCGCCGCAGCGTATCCGCACGACGATGACCGCGATCATGTATCTCGGCTTTCCGATCGGTGTCGGCACCGGCGGCTTCATCGCGGCCGAGATCATCCATCGTTTCGGCTGGCAATCGATGTTCGTGATCGGCGGCGCGATACCCTTGCTGCTATTGCCTTTTGCGGCGATGGCGCTGCCGGAGTCCATCCGCTTCCTCGTCGTGCGCGGCGATCGTCCCGGCGAGGTCGCGCGCCTCCTCAACAAGCTGACGGGCCGCGGCGACTACGCGGCGAGCGACAGCTACACCATCGCCGAAGAGCGCACGCGCGGCTTCTCGGTAAAACAGCTTTTCGCCGAAGGCCGCGGCGTCGACACGACGCTGCTCTGGGTCGCGTTCTTCTGCAACCTGCTGATCATCTATTCGATCAACGCCTGGCTGCCGACCGTGCTGAAAGAGACCGGCGTCGAACTCGGCACCACCTTCCGCCTGACGGGTGCGTTCAGCGCCGGCGGCGTGATCGCGATCTTGCTGCTCGGCCCGATCGTCGATCGCCTCGGCGCCACCACCGTCGTCACTTGTCTTTTCCTGATCGCGGCGATCGCCGTAATCGGCATCGGCTGGTCCGGCGGGAGCGTGCCGTTGCTCGCCGCCACCATCATCGTCGCCGGCGGCTGCGTCACTGCCGGGCAGAGCTTCTGCAACATCCTCGCGGCGGCGCTTTATCCGACGACGATGCGCTCCACCGGCATCGCCTGGGCGCTGGGCATCGGCCGCGCCGGGACCATGTTGGGACCGATCGTCGGCAGCTTGATGCTCGCGGCCAAGGTGGCGCCGGCCGCTATCCTCTACAGCACCGCTGTTCCTGCCGCGATCGCCGCGGTCGCCATCCTGCTGCTGGGCCGCCGTATGCATCGAAGGCCAACAGAAAGCAGCACGCCGGCGGCCGTCCAGAATTAGGTAGCCATCCGCAATTTTCTCTCCCCGGGCCGGGGCGATCGGGCGCATACTCAAAAGAAAAACCCGATAACCGGCAGCGAACAGGGAGGACGATATGGCGCCTAATACGCCAGGACAGGGGCGGACCGTCGACGTCTCGCAGGTGATCGACGGCGGACGTTTTGGCCGCTTTCAGTGGATGGTCGGGATCTGGTGCTTCGTGCTCGTCACGCTCGACGGGTTCGACAACGGCGCGGTCAATTTCGCCGCGCCGGTGATCGTAAAGGAATGGGGCGTCGCCATGCCGAGCTTCGCCTCGGTCTTCGGCGCCGGGCTCTTCGGGCTGATGATCGGCGCGTTGTCGTCAGGGCCGCTCGCCGACCGGTTCGGGCGCAAGCTCGTCCTGCTCACCTCGACGTTGATCTTTTCGGTTTTCGCGCTGGCGACGTCGCTGGTGCATTCGATCGACCAGCTCTGGATGCTGCGTTTCCTCACCGGCATCGGCGTCGGCGGCTTGATGCCGAATTCGATCGCGCTGACGGCCGAATACGCGCCGAAGCGCATCCGCGCGACGGTCGTCGCCATTATGTTCCTGGGCTTTCCCCTTGGCGCCGGCGCGCCCGGCTGGGTTGGTCCGGCGGTCATGCCGAGCTTCGGCTGGCAGGGCATGTTCGTTCTCGGCGGCCTCGCGCCGCTGATTCTGCTGCCGTTCGCGATCTTCGCGCTGCCGGAATCGATCCGCTTCCTCGTCAATCGCGGCAACCGGCCGAACACCATCGCGGCGCTGCTCAACCGCCTTTCCGGCCAGCATAATTTCGACGGCAACGAGCACTTCACGATGCCGACCGATGTACATCTGCCCGGTTTCGCGGTGAAGCACCTGCTGACCCAAGGCCGTGCCTTCAACACCGTGCTGCTCTGGATCACCTTCTTCAGCAACCTGCTGGTCATCTACTATCTCGCCAGCTGGCTGCCGCTGGTGATGCGCGATTCGGGCGTGCCGCTCGACTCCGCACTCCGCCTCGGCAGCTTGAGCAGCTGGTCGGGGATTGTCAGCACACTGATCCTTGGCCCCGTGGTCGACAGGCTCGGCGCGCCGCGAGTCTGCACGGTGCTTTATGTGCTGGCAGCCGCCTTCGTCTTTGCGATAGGCCTTTCGGGCGCGAATGTTGCGCTGCTGGCGGTCACCATCACCGGCGCCGGCATGTGTGTGATCGGCGGGCAGAGCTTCATCAACGTGCTCTCGGCTGTCGTCTACCCGACCGCCGTGCGCTCGACCGGCGTCGGCTGGGCGCTGGGCGTCGGCCGCGTCGGTGCGATCATCGGCCCGGTGGTCGGTGGCATGCTGATCGCCGCGCATGTCCCGGCGCGCAGCATGTTCTTCATGATCGCGATCCCGGCCCTGGTCGCCGCGCTCTCGATGTTCGTCCTCAGCCGCCGGCTGCGCACCGTCGAAGCCCTCGCCCCCGGCGAGGTCGTGATCGCGCACTGACTTTCTGAACGAAAGATAAGCCCGCTGCTCTCGCAAGGAGCAGCGGGCTTTTTATTCAGCGGAAGCGCGGGAACAGCGAAGCGGCGTTGTTGTCGATCGCTTCCAGCTCTTCCGCGGTGAACGCGCCGCTGGCCAGCAAGCCGTTCACGCATTCGTCGGAATAGCGCCACGGATAATCGGTGCCGAAGCAGATCTGCGCCAGCGGCACGAGATGCTTCAGCGCCAAGAGCGGCGCGCCGTGCAGCACCTGCGCCGTGTCGTAGAAGAATTTCTTCGCCTCGGCGACGAAGCCTTGCGGCACCAGCTCTTTGTAGCGCGCTTCCTTGCCCATGCGGATGAAGCGTTCGACCAGGAACGGCATCGTGCCGCCGCCATGCGACCAGATGATCTTGATATCGGGGCAGCGCTGGAACGTGCCGCCGAAGAGCATGTTGACCAGCGCGCGCGTCGTGTCGGTGCCGTATTCGATCGATGAATCGCGAATCACGATCTCTTTGAGGATGCCCTGCGTGCACATCGGGCCGTGCGGGTGGGTATAAACCACCGCCTTGCGGCGATTGAGCTCGTCGAATACCGGCGCGAATATCTTGTCGCCGAGCCAGTGATTTTCATAGCTGGTGATGAGATGCGCGCCGTCGCATTTGAGGACGTCGAAAGCGTATTCGATCTCTTTCAATGCGCCGTCGACATCCGGCAGCGGCAGGCTGGCAAAATGCCCGAAGCGGCCGGGATAATCCTTGACCAGCCGCGCCATGTACTCGTTGTTCTCGCGCGAATAGGCGCGGCGCGCCTCGCCCTTCGCCTGCTCGGGCAAGGTCGCGGAATTGATGGCCAGCGTGACGCCGCCCCGATCCATGTCCTCGAGCGCGTCCTTCTCGTTCATAATCGAGGCGAGATGCGGCGTGAGCACGCCCCATTCGCGCAATTGCGGAATGTGTTTCGGCGCGACGAGATGATGATGAACGTCGATACGGGCCATAAACGATCTCCTAAAACTTAAAGCGCGGCAGCAGCGGCGCGATGGTGCGGTATTCGATCGCGCTGAGCTCGGAATCGCTCAGCACGCCGGTGGCTTTGAGCTCATCCCAGCATTTGCCCGATTCGCCCCAGGGATAATCCGAGCCGAAGACCGTGTGTTCGAGCCCGATGACGCTGCGCAGCATGGTGAGCATCGCCGGATGCATCGCCTGCGCCGTGTCGTAATAGAATCTCTTCAGTTCGGCGACGATGCCGTGCGGGAAAAGCTTGGCGTTCGCCGGGATAGTCGCCGTTTTGAGCAAGCGATAGATCAGGAACGGCATCGTCCCGCCGGCATGCGACCAGATGATCTTGAGATCGCCGCAGCGCTGCGCCGTGCCAGTGAAGACCATATTGGCGATCGCACGCGTCGTATCGGTGCCGTATTCGATCATCGCATCCGGCATCACGACCTCTTTCAGCGGCCGGGTGCAGCAATAAGGCGAATGCGGGTGGGTGTAGATCAGTGCCTTACGACGATTGAGCTCTTCGAATACGGGCGCAAATTTCGTATCGCCGAGCCAGTTGTCGGCGTAGCTCGTCATCAGATAGACGCCGTCGGCCTTCAGCACGTCGAGACCGTATTCGATCTCTTTGAGCGTCGCATCGACATGCGGCATCGGCAGCGCCGTGAACATGCCGAAGCGCCCCGGGTGATCCGCGACCAGCCGCGCAAGGTATTGATTGTTCTCACGCGCCCAGGCCGCGCCGCGCGCGGCATCCTCGATTGCGAAACGCGGCGGCGCCGGCGTCGAATTGATCGCCAGCGTGACGCCGCCGCGGTCCATATCCTCGAGCGCACGGCTCGCATTCATCGCATCGGCATCGTGCTTGGCGATGATGCCGACCTCCTGCAACGGCCCGAGACAAGCCGGCGCGGCGAGATGATGGTGCGTATCGATACGCGGCATGTTCCCCCTCACAAAGGCGCAGCGCGGCGCTAGGGCCGCGCTTTCGCCGACCGTAGCATGCAGGAGCCGCCTCGCCCATTTAGACGAGCTACTTCGCGTCGGGCAAAAATTTCTCGGTCACGTATTTCGAGAGGTCGGGCGCTTCGGGCAGGAGGTTGAGGTCGACGAAAGAGCGGCTGACGCCTTCGAGGCCGGCGGCGGGGAATTTTCCGTCCTTAGACAGCGACGGCATCACGCCATCGTAATTGCGCTCTTCGACGGTTTGCGAGAAGCCGTCGATCTTGCGCGCAAGCGCGATCGTCTCGTCGCGATTGGCACCCATCCAGGCGATCGTCTCGTACCACCCTTTGAGGAAGGCGCGCAGCGCGCCGGGCCGTTCGGCGACGAGCTTGTTCGAAGCATAAGCCGCGTTCATCAGAAAGTTGCTGACGATTTGCGCGGCCGGGACCAGCAGCTTGCCGCGGTTCTGCGTCTCGAGCTGCCAACCGAGCGCGGCATTGCCCATCACCGCGTCGATCTGACGGGTTTCGAGCGCCGCGGTTTGCGCCGTCGAATCGGAGCCGACCGTCACCATGGTGATATCCTCGCGCTTCCAGCCCTGCTGTTGCGCGAGACGCAGCACCAGCCACTGGGTCACCGAGCCGACGGTCGAGATGCCGATCTTCCTGCCCTTCAGATCGGCGATGGTGCGAATCTGAGAATCCGGTCCGATCACCAGCCCATAGATGCCGGCCCCGACCATGACCGCGCCGACGGCGGTCTCGGGCGAGCCTTTGACGAGGAAGGCGAGATCGGTACCGGCGCCGAGGCCGATATCGAGCGCGCCGGCGAGCATCGCCTGATGCAGCTTGGCGCTGCCTTCGAGCACCGACATCTGCACATCGAGCCCGTCCTTGGCGTAGATGCCCTTGTCGATACCGATATTGAGCGCGTCGAACGTGAAACCGGTGGTCGAGCTGCGCGCGACCACGAGTTTTTCCGCGGCCTTCGCCGAATGAGAGGCGAAAGCCAGCGCCAGCCCGACAAAGCCCAGCGCCGCTGCCCAACCGAATTTGAATTGCCTTGCCATGACTGCCCCTTGTGGCCCCAAAATACAAAGAGGGGGACAGTACAGAAAAAAAGCGCGCCAGTGAGGCGCGCTAGAAGTTTCCTTGGGATCGCTAGCAGGGAGGCTTGCGCTAGCGTCAGGCCCACAGAATCGGCGAATATGGTTAACAAAAGGTTAACGGCGTTAAGCACATGGTTAATTTCGGGGGGTAGTGGTGGAAAAATTTAGCCTGATTGAGGAGCTATTGCTCCTGACGCTCGAGGATCGCGGTGGCGAGTTCGATCGTGTTCCCGAGGCGTTCCTGGTTTGCGGCATTGCCGGGGGCGCCCTCATCGATCTTTCCCTTCGCAACAAGCTCGATTCGGATTTGAACGGCGTCTGGGCGATCGACTCGTCGCCGACCGGCGACGCGGTGCTCGACGGCGTGCTGGCTGAAATCGCCGGCGAATCGAAGCGGCTCGATCCGCGCGCCTGGATCGTTCGCCTCTCGGCCCAGGCGATGACGATGCGCGAGGAAGCGATCAGCCGGCTTTGCGATCGCGGCGTGCTGCGCAAAGAAGGCCCCCGCTATCTGTGGACCGCGGCCAGCGCCGCGCACCAGACCAAGCGGCGGATCTTCGGTCTGCTGTTCAGCGACAACATCCCTTCGCCGGAAGACGTCGCGCTCATCGCCATGGCCGATGCGTGCTTCGTGTTCGAGCGCATCCTCGCGCCGGGCGAACTCGCCAAGGTCAAATACCGCATCCAGCAGCTTTGCCGCCTCGATCTCATCGGCGCGCAGATCGCCCTGGCGGCGCAGCAACTCAACATCGAATTCCGCGCGGCCGAGCGCAAGACCGTACTCGCCGGTCTCGCCGGCAATATCCTCGAATGGTACGATTTCGGCGTTTACGGCTTCTTCGCCGCCGCCATCGGGTCGCAGTTCTTCCCGGCCCATGATCCCACCGTTTCGCTGATCGCCTCGTTCGGCGTCTTCGCCATCGGCTTCCTGGCGCGGCCGCTGGGCGCGATGGTCTTCGGCAATATCGGCGACAAGCTGGGACGGCGCACCGCCGTCATCAGCTCCGTCGTGTCGATGACGGTGCCGACCTGCCTCATGGCTGTGCTGCCGACCTACGCGCAAATCGGCTTGCTCGCGCCGGCCCTGCTGATCCTGTTGCGCCTCGCCCAAGGCCTCGCCGTCGGCGGCGAATTTACGACATCGATGGTGATGCTCGTCGAGCACGCTCTGCCCAGCCGGCGCGGCCGCGTCGGCAGCTATGCGCCGTTCGGCGCGTTCGGCGGCCTGCTGCTCGGCTCGGCGATCGGCTGGGCCATCACCGATTCGATCACGCCGGAGCAAGCGGCAATCTGGGGCTGGCGCGCCGCTTTCGTCGCCGGCATGGCGATCGGCATCATCGTCTTCTTCATCCGCCGGCAATTGCCGCATGAGCCGGTGATCACCGCGCCGAAGACCGAGACCGCGCCGCTGCTCGACGCATTCCGCACGCAGAAGAAAGCGATGCTGCAAGTCATCGGCTTCAATCTCTCAACCGCCGTCGGTTTCTATCTCTGCTTCGTCTACACGACGACCTGGCTACATCAGGTTGCGGGCGTGCCGGGGCCGATCGCCTTGCTGCTCAACAGCCTCAGCCTCGGCATCATGATGGTGATGACCCCGTTCCTCGGCGCGCTATCCGATCGTGTCGGCCGCAAGATCGTGCTCTTCATCGGCGGTATCGGGTTGATCCTGTGCTCGATTCCGTTGCTCGGCTGGGTCAGTCACGGCACGGTCTTCTCGATCGTCACCGGTCAATTCGGCTTCGCGATCTTCGTCGGCTGTTTCGCCGGCGCAGGTCCCGCCTTCATGGTCGAAGCCTTTCCCAAACATGTGCGCTGCTCCGGCCTCTCGGTCGGCTACAACCTCGCCATGTCGATCTTCGGCGGCACGCTGCCGATGGTCGCGGTCTATCTCATCGCCAGGACCGGCAATGTGCTTTCGCCGGCCTGGTATCTCGCCCTCGTCTCGGTGATCTCCGTTTGGATGACCGCGACCATGCGCGGCCACGACGAAGAAGCACGCTAGGCAAGCGGAACGGCCGTCGCGAGGCGCTTCGACAGACTTGTCGGCATGTCGTGCAACCTCTGGGTCGAACGCGGCATGCCGAAGCCGCGTTATGCCGAGCAAAGCAGAATCGGGTACGGCATTCGCGATAGAGACCAAAGTTGTGTCGGCGCAGGTGTTGCGTACTCGACATTGCACTGCGGGAGAGCCGGAGTACAACAATAAAGTGTTTTAACCGATGCATCATAAACGTAGGCCTGATCGGATCCTCGCCTGCGCCGATCGGCCGCCCGGCGTGAGCTTGCCTTGGGCGCGGCGAAGCCGTTCCGCAAGAAGCGGCGATCTCATCCCATCGACCGAGCGCTCCCGGAACAAGTGCTAATCCCATGCGTTCCTGAGCCGTTGCGTTCTAGCCATGGAGAGATGCGTGGCGCATACGGCGGATGTCGCGATCATTGGTGCTGGGCCATACGGCTTGTCCTGCGCCGCTCATTTTCGGACCCTTGGCATCGACCATGTGATCTTCGGCTCGCCGATGGGGGCGTGGCGCGAGACCATGCCGCGCGGCATGCACCTCAAATCGGACGGGTTTGCATCCTCGCTCTACCATCCCGAAGGCAAGCTTACGCTGCGCGATTATTGCGCGGCGCGAAATTTGCCTTATGCCGATCTCGGCGTGCCGGTGTCGCTCGAGACGTTCACCGCTTACGGCCTCGAATTTCAAAAGCAATTGGTGCCGCATCTCGACGAGCGCATGGTCGCTCGGGTCGGCCGCACGCCAACCGGCTTCGATCTCGAACTCAGCGATGGCGCCAGGATCAGCGCCAAGCGCGTGGTGATCGCAGCAGGCGTCCACTCCTACGCTCATATTCCCGTGGAACTCCGGCACTTGCCGCCGGACGCTCTCAGCCACAGCAAAGAGCATCGGGATCCCAGCGCCCTGCGCGGCCGCAAGATCGCCATCCTCGGCCGCGGCGCGTCGGCGCTCGATCTCGCGATGCTCGCACACGAAGCCGGCGCCGATGTCCAACTGATTTCCCGCAACCCGCATATCGAATTTCATTCGCCGCCGCGCGAGACACGATCGCTCTGGACCAAACTGCGCTATCCGACGACGGGCGTCGGACCGGGATTGTGGAACTACTTCTATTGGCGGACGCCCAATCTCTTTCGCTATCTGCCGCCGACGGTCCGCGTCCATCATGTGCGCACCGCGCTCGGGCCGGCGCCGGCCTGGTTCGTGCGCAAGCGTATCGAGTCCCAGATTCCGATGCACCTCGGCTATCACGTCGCCGGGGCGAATTATTCAGGCGACAAGCTCACGCTGGAACTCGCGGGTGTCAGCGGGACAAGGACATTGGTCGTCGATCATCTGGTCGCCGCCACCGGCTTCGTCCCTGAGGTCGCGAGGCTTCCGTTCTTCGAAGCGAATTTCGCGTCCGAGATCAAAACCTATGAGGGCTCGCCCATCCTCTCGCGCAATTTCGAAACGAGCGCGGCCGGACTCTTTTTCGTCGGCCTTCCCGCGGCCGTCAGCTTTGGACCGGTGATGCGCTTTGCGGTCGGCGCGCAGTTCACCGCCCGCCGCCTGTCGCGGGCGCTGGCGGATGGCCGCGCCAAAGCAACGGCCCCCGTATCGCCTGCCTTCGCCAACGCATGAAGCGGGCCCGCTGTTCGCGGCCCGTCAGGAACTCTCGGCTTTCCAGAGAGTTCCTCGCTTATGCGTGACCCCGACGATGACGACGGCGCACGACAAGCGCTGGAAGATTTGCTCAAGGAACGTCCGAGCGCCGGCATTGTCGTGGCCGCGGTCGATCGTCTCGCGGATGACACGCTCGATGTCGCGCTGAAGTTCAGCCACCTCTCGGGCTATCACCTGATCGGTCTCGTCCAGGCTCTTTTGCAGGAAGCCATCAATCTCGCCGCGGAAAATCCGGACGCGACCTTGGATCCGGAATTCGAGCGGCTGCAACAGGCAAAAGCAACTGCTCGATGCCGAGCCGTCGCTCGACGTGTTGCAGTAACAGCGGCCGGCTCGGGGAAATCCGAAATTGGTGTCCCCGGGGTGACTCGAACACCCGACCCACA
>DASZLU010000058.1:0-29179 GCA_035552195.1 Allostellaceae bacterium
ATCATGGATTTCGTCGCCAAGCTCGATACGAGCCTTGCCAACGGCATGCAGGCTTTCTCGCTCGGCACGGAAGAGCTGCGCGAAATCGCGCAAATGTTCGTGATCAACGGCGATGCGAAGGCCGCCTGAGATGCGCCGGAACATCGCGATCGATCGCCGGCGGCTGGCCGGTCACCAGAATGCCGGCGCCGCGCACGATTATTTCGCGTCGATGACCGACATGATGCTCGGCCTCGTGTTTATCTTCATCGTCATTCTGATGGTTGTGGCGGGCGATATTCGCCCCCCTCAAGTGGTCGAGGCCGCCGCGGCGCAGCCGGCGGCGCCGATCGTGTCCGATCTGACCGAGGCGAATCTGGCCCGGCGCGATTTGCTTCGCGATATCGCAAAGAACCTCGACGGCGCGCTTCCCGTCACCATCGACGAGGAAAACGGCACGCTGCAGCTCGGCGGCGATGTCCTTTTCCCGACGGCCTCGGCCGATCCTTATCCCGCGGCGCTGCCCAAATTGCGCATCCTCGCGGCGGCGCTCGCCAAGGTTCTGCCCTGCTATGCGGTTTCAGCCAATATCGGCGCCGCGCCAAGCTGCGACAACCGTCACAAAGCCAGGCTCGACGCCGTCTATATCGAAGGCCATACCGACGCCACGCCGATTCACACCGCACGCTTTCAAAGCAATTGGGATTTGTCGGCGGCGCGCGCGTCGCAGACTTTCGCGCAATTGGTGGCGGGCAGTCCGTCCCTCGCCGGCCTCAAGAATGATCAGGCCGCGATGCTGATCGGCGTCAGCGGCTACGGCGAATATCGACCGGTGGACACAACGGGCACCCCGGAAGGGCTGCGGCGCAATCGGCGCATCGAGCTGCGCTTCATCATGGCGACGCCAAGCGCTCCGCTCGTTGCGGGCCTGGTCGCACGCGTCAACGTGGCAAGGGCACCCTGATGCTGCGTTCCGCGCTGAGAGCCGAACAATCGGGCTTCGCGCCGACCTTCGTGCCGCCGTCGGCAAAGACCGCGGAAATCGCAAGACGGCTTGTCGAGCGCTATGGCGAAGGCCAGAAGTGCCGCAAATCGGCGGCCGAACTCGAATCGCTGCTCGATCGCCTGCGCTGCGTGCGCTTCGATTGGGAAAAGGTCGAACCTGCCGACCGGCTCGAGGTCGTGTGGGTTCTGTGGTCGGGCGCGCAGCCGCCGGCCGAGCACAGCGCGTTCCTGCATCGGTTCCTCGACTGGCTGGAGACACCGCATCATCGCTACCAAGTGGCGCGGCTTGCGAATGCCTGGGCGGCGGCATTCGATCCCCGCCTGCCCAGCATCCGGATTGCCGGCGACTGGCTGACATCGCATCGGACGTGGCTTGCGGATCCTTGGCGCAGCCTCGCCGAGCGCTTCCCGCTCTTCTCGATCGACCACGCGCCCGCGGCCCTGGCCGAGGCGTTTCTGCAAGGACACGCGACCGCGGCCGCGTTTTTCAGCGCCGCCCACCTCCCCACGAACGCCGTTCGTGGCGGACTGGGCGCCGAAATGCTTGCCGGCGTGGCCGCGACGGTCGAAGCGCAAGCCGCCCAGACGCCGGGCCTCGCGCTGCGGCTTTGCGATCTCGCTCTTGCGATCGGCGCGTTCGAGCCCGCGGCCGCATCGCACGCGACCGCGCGCCGCGCCGATCTGCAAATACAGCTCGCCGAAGCGCTGCTTTTGGCCTGGCAAATCGCGCCGCCGCCGCCCGAAGTCAAAGCGCCGATATTGACCTTCCTGCTTCGCCACTACGGCGATATGCGCGTCGCGCCGCAGCGCTGGCGCGCGCTGCACCAATCGGCGATTGCCGTCATGCATCGCTGGCTGACGGAAGAGACGGTCGCCACTTATTTCCGGTTGGCTCGCCGATCCAAGTCAGTCGAGCGGACGAGGCTGGACGAACGGCAGGAATTCTGGACGTCCCGCTTGGACATGATCGGCGGCGCTTGGCTATTGATGGGCGCGCATGACGCGCGCGGCGCCGACCAAATCGCGCATGGCCGTTTGGGTGGCCGGCCGGATCAGGTCGCGTTGCTGCTGCGCGTCGGCAATCTCACGGTTCTCGAAATCGCGCACGAAAGCAGCGAACGGATTTGGCGCGGCGGCAATCCGCTCGCGCCGCCGCTCTACCAGCGCCCGGACCATATCTATTGGCCGGGTTCGCTCGCGCAGGGCGTCGATTTTTCGTCAGCCTATGGCGCCGAAAGCCCGCTTGCCTGGCAGGTTCGACTGGCGGGATTTCTTGAGCGAGAGAACGCCGGAAAGATCGCCTAAATCGCCGAAATGCGCGAACTCGTCGGCGGCCGGCCGATGATGTATGAGGTAGCCATAAAATTGCGGAGGCCCTCATGTCGCAGATCTACAAGTGCGTTTCCGGCGATACGCATCTGGAAATCCCCAACGAACGCTGGACCCATCGGGTCGACAAGCAATACCGCGAGCGGGCGCCGCGCACGATCCGGCTCGAGGGCGGCGCGGACGCCACCGTGTTCGAAGGCTTGCCGCCGCGCCAGAACACGTTCGACATTTATGGCGGCCAGGGCCGCGACGGCAGCAATTGGTATCCCGCCGACCAGAGATACGAGACGTGTCCGGGCACCGGCTCGCCGGCGCAGCGAATCAAGGAGCAGGACGTCGACGGCATCGATGCGGAGATCATGTTCCCGGCGGTCGTCGCCGGCCCCTCGATGTGGCTCAAGACGAAAGATCCCGGCCTCCAGAAGGCCGTTATCCGCGGCTGGAACGATTGGTTCGCCGAGGAATATCTCTCGGATTCGGACGCCAAAGGCCGCATCTTCGGCGTCGGCTGCATTACCGCGACGACGATCGAGGATTCGCTGGCCGAGCTGCTTCACTGCAAGAAGCTGGGCTTCACCGCCATTCAGCTCCCCAATTTCCCGAACGGCACCGGCATCCCGAAGGCGGAAGACGACCGCTTCTGGGCAATGGCGCTCGATCTCGACATGCCGGTCACGATCCACTTCGCGGTCGAGCACACGGATACGAGCTTCAACGGCAAGCTGCTCGATTATCCGAAGCACGAGAAGAATCTGCGCACCGACCTCGCCGGCCAGATGACGCGTTTCGCGCGCAACGGTGCTTTCAACGCGGTGCAACTACTCTTGTCGGGCGTGTTCGAGCGCTATCCGAAGCTCCGCATCTTCTTCGCCGAGAATTCGATCGGCTGGATTCCGAACTTCATGGAAGTGGCCGACACGCGCTACGACCGCCATATCGGCTGGGCGAAGCGCTACGACGGCGTGAAGCCGCTGCCGGGCAAGCCCAGCGAGCTGATCAACGAATATTTCTATTGGGGCTTCCAACGCGACCGCGCCGGCATCGACAATCGCCATCATCTGAACGTCGATCGCCTGATCTGGGCGAACGACTTCCCGCACCAGGAATCCGACTGGCCGGAATCGAACAAGGTGCTGGAGCACAACTTCAAGGACGTGCCCGCGAACGAGGTGCACAAGATGACCGTGCAGAACGCGGTCGATTTCTTCCGGCTGCGCTAGGGGCGCCGCTGCGTCGCCGAGACCGGTCGCGGCGAAAGGCCGAATGACGGCGCATGCCGTTTCGCGTTCAGCCGACCGATGCACCAGCCTTTGCTCGGCTTATGCCGAGTGCCACGATGCGCTGCAGCAGGTTTTGATAATTAAGTCCGTCGTAGCGAGCTGCCGTGGCGAATTCTTCGCTTTTCGCTATTTCGGGATTGGGATTGGCTTCGATGAAATAGGCCGTGCCGTCGGCGGCGAGACGAAAGTCGATGCGCGCATATCCGTCGAGCCCGAGTATTCGGTAGATGCGTTTCGCTGTCCGCTGGATGCGGGCGCGTATCTCCGGCGCGAGGTCTTTGGCGGGCCCGTCGACAATACCGACGCGTTCCTGATAATCGATATCGTGCTTGGCCTTTTCGGTGGCGATCTGCCGCGCACCCTGACCGCCCAAGCTGCCGAATTTCAATTCCCATACCGGCAGAACGCGCAGCCGGTTGTTGCCGAGCACGCCGACATAAAGCTCGCGTCCCTCGATATACTGTTCGGCGATGGCCGCGGTCCCGAGCCGTTCGTGAACGAAGGCGACGCGCTCGGCGAACTTCTCGTCCGTATCGACGATCGACGCTTGCGAGATACCGTAGGATCCGTCCTCGCTCAAGCTCTTGACGATCAGCGGCAGGGCAAGGCGCGCAGGCCGTTTGGCCTTGCGGCGCATCGGAAACACCGCGAAAGCCGGCACCGCGATCCGGCGATTATGTACCAGCGTTTTGGACAGATCCTTGCCGCGCGCCAGAATCAGGCCGCGCGGGTTACAGCCCGTGTAGGGGACTTTCATCAGCTCGAGATAGCTCGCGATGTGCTGATCATAGGCGGACGTATAGTGGAACTCCTCGAGCAACGTGTAGACCACATGCGGCTTGAAGCTGTCGATCTCGTCGCGCACCGGCTTGATTTCCTCCTGCACGCCGAGCGGGCGAACATCATGGCCGGCGGCACGTAAGGTGCTCACCACGTCGAATTCCGTTTTCCATCCGTGGATCTCGCGCGCGCTGTAGCCCTCGGTCGAGTCTGGAGGCACACAGTCCGGATGCATCAGTACGAGAATGCGCAGGCGTCTCATAGGGCGATCCATTTGCGCCGCGATGGGCCGAACAGCGCGTGCATGGTCTTTGCGGTCAACAGGATGGTGAAGTTCATCACAAGTTTCCGTTCGGAGCCAGGGGCGCGGAGATCGAGTTCACGGCAGCGCAGGATCATGTCGTCGAGAACGGCATCGAGCGTCAACTGGTTCTCGCCCGTCCATCGCGAAACCATATGCCTGACTTGCGCGCGGTGCCGCCGGATGAAGACCGCCGCCGGCTGCGCGCGTCGATGTCGTTGATCGGCGGAGAAAAGATGCGAGAGGTCGCGGTCATACGTCTTTGGTGCCTCGAAAGCGTAGAACGCCTGCTTTTTCTGGTAGTGCTCGCCCAGCGTTTGGCTGAGCGTAGACAGTGGATCGACGCGCTCGCGTGTGATGGCCGGCGGCCGCTTTCCGGCGATCTCGTGCATCAGTTCGTCGACGTATTCGAGTTTCTTGAGCGCCGGCCAGCCTGCATAGCGTGTCCGCCAGATCGACCGCGGCCGCAACCATACCGCGAAGGTCTCGGCGAAATCCTCGTCCGGATGGCTCTGCGCGTACCAGCGCCGAAGATGCTGGACATAGCGTCGGCTGGCCGGATTGGGCCGGTAATAGAGCGGGTAGTGTTTCGATGACGGCCCGAACAACTGTTGCCAGCGCCGCCGGCGTTGCAGCTGATAGGCGTGCTGCACGGCATGGCCTGCCTCATGGCGGAGAATGGCCATGCACTCGGACCAGGTACCGCCCTCGACCTCGAGCATCATCTTCTTCTCGAGTTTCATCAAGCGGGGATGGGCGAGGTAGAACGGGATGGCGATACCGGGCACATCGGCCGGACTGAACCATTCGCTCGATATCCATGCATGTGGCCGCAGCCGGATGCCCCGCGCCTCAAACTCTTCGTGCAGCGCGCCGAGACAATCCTCGAGCCAGGTGCCTTCGACCTTAACCCTCAGACTGCTGAGGCGTTGCTTGAGCAACTGCTCGTCCGACAGCTTCTCCCAAGCATATTTCCGACGCGGCATAGCCATCCATATATCGTCAAACCCGATCCTGGGATCGTGTCACAAGAAACCGCCGGCAACAACAACCGGCGCTGCGCTGCACGCTGTCGGTCACCGAGGCGCGCGCCGGTGAACCCAGCGCCGAAGCCAATGCACCGGCCATGGCGCAAGTCAGGTCCCACCGCCCTTCAGCAGCGATTCGGAAAGGCTTGGGCACGCGGTTCACCACGTTCGCGAGCGTCGTCCTGAGGCCGGCGCGGTCTCGGCGCTGAGACGGCACGGACGGGTTCCTTCGATTCGATGGGTGGCGCACGAGAGATTCGTGGCAGCGGCGGCTTCAATACATCCCGAATTGAGCGCGTAGCGCGATGCGATGTTGCAGCTGATGCCTTTGCGCATCGCATCTCGACAATCGGCGAAAAATTTTCGGACGTCAGTGCGCGCTCAAGCGGGCGTGCTGCTGATCAGCCACACCGCGCCGCCCAGGCGCACCCTCGTACCGTCTGCGTAGGGTTTCAGCTCCTCGCGAAACGACGCGACCGAGGCCGAGACGATACTTTCCGGCTGATTGCGCAGCCAACTATTCACGGCGCCGATTTCCGTCGACTGAACCACCGCCTCTTCCAGCCCAAGGCCGGCGGCAATATCGAAGGCGATGTCGAGCTTCTCGAAGCGCGGCGACGTCCACCCGGCGGCGGCAAGCACCTGGGTGACATGCTCTGGATCGGCGAACGCAAACATTCCGGGAGCGTTCGGCATCGGCTTCGGCCGCGGCGGCAGATGCTTCGCGACCGCGGTCATCGGCACCTCCATCCATGGATTTTCGGCCAGCGTGCGCCAGCATACGAGCGCCATGCGCGCATCGGGCGCGGCGCTGCGGCGCATATTGGCGAGGGCCGCCACCCTGTCGCCGAAAAACATCACGCCAAAGGCCGAGATCAGCAAATCATACTCGCCCAGCACGGTTGTGGCGGCGTCGGCCTGCCGCCAATCGACGTTGGCGATACCGGCGGCGCGCGCGCGCCTCTCGCCCTCGGCCAACATCGGCCCGGAGATATCCAACGCGACCACACGGCCAGAGGGACCGACGGCGCGCGCAAACTCCAGCGTCGACGCACCACAGCCGCAGCCGATATCCAACACCCGTTCGCCCGCGCGCGGCCGCGCAAAGGCAAGCAAGGCATCCGTCACGGGCGCGAGCGTGATGTCGGTGTGCGCCTGTCGAGCCACCCAGGTCTGGCCGCCTTTCCCGTTCCAGAAGGCAAGCATGTCGGCGTTGATCTCTTCGGTGGTCATGCTGTTCCCCCTCGCGCGCGATGCTGCTGTATTCGGCCGAATACGCCGACGAGCTCAAGCGTGGCGATTTCACGGTCTCGACCGCACCGTCGCCGCAAAAAATCAGCCTAGCGCGTTCGTGCTCGAAACGCCAAGCCTGCGCCAAAGCCAAAAGAAAAGCCCCGCCGAAGCGGGGCCAATTTAGGAAATAGGCACGGAGCGAAGGATCACTGGCCAGGGCCGATGTCCTCTTCGCGCTTCTGAATGGGTGATTGCACCGCCGGATTGCCGACGCCGCTGCCGCATGTCGAATCCGCCGGCGAGCAGTTTGTCGGTTGCGCTTGGTTCGTCCGCAGCCCATTGCTGAACGGTGTGTTCGGCGACTGCGCATTCTGCGATCTCATCGGCGGCGAATAGGGACTATTGGCGCGATCGCCGTTTGGGCTGCATGCCGCCAACAGCGCGAGCACCATTGTAGCCGTCATGACTTGCTTCATTTCGTCTCCTTTGCGTGTGACCTTCCCCTTTACGGGTGTTATGCGATCAACCCGAAAGCGTCACATTTGTTCAACTGGATCTGCGAAAAGAAAGAGTCCAGCTGAAGCGCGGCCTTTACGCCACAGCGCCTGGTCGGATAGGCGCCGGAACTGCCTCGCAAGGCATGTGTTCGTTTTGGATGGACAAGGTAAAGCAAGCTCGACAGTTTCGACGCCTCGCCAAACAAATGCGAGGCCACGCCGAAAAGACGGAAACCGCGCGCGGCGAGCATCATTCGCTCGGCACGGCGCGGACGTTTGACGAAATCGCCGATAGCTTTGAGCGCATTGATTCGAAAGATGGTGCACGAAAAGAAGCGCGGCGGGGAAACCGCCGCGAGGGAAAATGAGTGCGTCAGCGGGCGAGGCAATTTGGCGTGAACTCTTCACGCGGAGTTCGGCGTATTCCCTCCATGGAATCGGCCGAAGCTGCGCGCCGAACCGATTCCCATGAGCAGAAAACCCAAGCCGAACGCGACGATATGGGTTGTCGTCCGCCATTCAAACGATCCGACATGCGCGGCCAGAAGATACGCAACGGCGAGGTTGAAGAACCCCCACACCACATTGACGGTCGATGAAGAAAGCCCCTTGCCAGGCGGCTTTGCAAACGGGGTTTGGAACCGGCGCCCCGTGACCCCCGAGACGACATGTGGAATGGCGTTTCCGGTGAAGGCCCCGGCAAAGAAGTAGGATAGGAGCCAAAGCCAATTCATGATCCAGCGATCCTTTCAGCGCCAGGCGACCGGCCGCGGCACGTGGAAAGTCATCAGCACGATGACCTGGCCATCGGCGGGCTTGGTTTGATGCGGCACCGTTTCCGGCACGATGAGGACATCGCCCTTCTTCAGCGCTTGCGCCGTGCCGCCCGCGATGCCGGTGCCTGAGAGATTGGTCGGGTTGACGCGTTTCTCATCGACGAGCGTGCCGCCGGTCGTGATCGTGCCCGCGCCGTCGAGCACCACCATCAGCTCGGCATCTTTTTCATGGACCGCGGCGGGTGCGTTGCCGGCGCGGTATTCGAGCGTTGCGTGGTAGGGAGCGAGCGAGAGAATCGGCTCGAACACCACGGCCTGCCCGTCTTTGCGCTCGGCCTTTGCCTTGGCGATGAGGTCCGCGATCTCGGCCGAAGACGCGAAGGTCTTCATCGCCGCCTCCGCTCGCGTCGCGGGCGTTTGCGTCGGGGGCATTTGCGTCGCAGGCGCTTGCGCCCGGGAAGCGGACGGCATCGCAGTCATCAGCAAGAGCAGAGCAATTGACCAGGCACGCATGGTTCCTCCTCAGGTGTCTTGGGAGGCGGCGGATCGCCGGCCGCGGCCGCTCGTCCCTCTTACCGCCGGATCGGCTTCGGCGATCCAGCGGGTCGCAGTCTCTTCACGGGCGACAAGAATAGCAACCCGGCGGAAATGGGCTGATGGCGACCATTCCGAGGCCCGACGCGTCGGGGGCGAAAAGACAAATGCCGCGAGATCAAGTCGAGCGGATATGTCATGCACACGTTGGAGGCCGCGTTATGGTCGGTGTGGCAGACCGACAATTTTCATGATGCGGTCTTGCTCGCGGTCAACCTCGGCGACGATGCCGACAGCGGTGGCCAGAGCAACCGCCCGCGAAACGCGCTTGCTCTGGCATCGAGCGAGCGACGAGCCGATCCGGTTAGGCCCCCAGTTCTTTGGTGATGGCGTTCAGAGCGGGACCTAGGATCTTACGGAGCGGGACGCCGTGGAATTCGTTTTGCTCGATCAGATCGAACATCTCCGATCCGGCACCGTCCATGTAGTCGGCATAGCTGTTCACCGCGACATAAAGCTTTTTCAGCGCGTCCGGGCTCTTGCTGTTGTCGGCATCGCGCAGGGCGGCCATGAGTTTGACGGCTTGGCCCGTGGTTGCGCCGTAGAGGCCGTATTCGGCGATCTGCTCCAAATCTTCGTCGCCCGAGGCGCGCAGCTTTTCCTGCAGCTTGCCGATTTCGGCGTCCGCCGCCTCTTTCGCCTCTACCCAGATCGGCAGCAGAGGCTTGGTCGGCGCTTTCAGCTGCGGCGG
Source organism: Allostellaceae bacterium (assembly GCA_035552195.1). Classification (GTDB taxonomy): domain Bacteria; phylum Pseudomonadota; class Alphaproteobacteria; order ATCC43930; family CGMCC-115725; genus CAIKMD01. Next base: position 9,494 of record DASZLU010000058.1, read on the forward strand.
CGCCTCGTCTTCCTCGTCTTCGTCTTCCTCGCCCGTTTCGATCGGGCCTGCGCCGCCCTTGATCAAGTGAGCCACTTCGGTCATCGCCGCTTGCGCGGCGTGCAGCAGCGTCTCCACCTCGTCGAGCGCTTTGGCCCCCAGCTGCTTGCGGGCATCGGTCAGGCTCGTCGTCGCCTTGAGGAGAGCCGGGCGGATCTCCGGGTGCGCGGCGAGCAAACCGGCGATCTTCTTCAGCTGCGCCGTTTCAGTATCGATGCGAGCGGAAAGCGCGCCCGCACGATCGTCCGAGCCGGCTTCGCTCTCCTCATCCTCGTCCTCATCGCTGTCGTCGTCCTCGCCGGCAGCTTCTTCGTCGGTATCATCCTCGTCGCCGGCGGCCTCGGCTTCGTCAGCCTCGTCGTGCGGTGACTCCTCGAATTCGACCGCGTCCCACTCGTCGGGTTGGATCAGCTTCACTTTCTGGCTTGGCGGATTGACCTTGTAGCGTTTGAAATAGTCGAGAAAGGCCGCGCGCACGATCGCTTCGGTGGCGGGCTTTAACAGTTTCAGATGGACCTCGCCTTTCTCGAAGACGACTTGGCCGACAGCGATCGGCGTGAATATGCCGAGCGATTTCGACATCGTCTTCAGTTCCGAAAGCGCATTCGCGGATTTCTTCGGCGAAACCAAGAGAACGGGCTGGGCCGGCGTCTTGGCCACAATCAACGAGCGGTTCTTGCCCGGCTTACCGTCCTTCGGGAGAGTCTGCTTGATGAGGTTTACGAAGGCCTTGGCGGCTTTGGGTCCGTGTTCCATGTCATGCTCCCGTCAAATGGGCGTCTGGTGGCGGCGCGCGGTACAGCGCTCGATCAAGCCTTCTTTGGCGATTCGTTCTTGCAATCCGCCAGCAATTTCTGTGCTTCCACGAATTCGCCAACAGTGATCGCCTGCTCGGTGAGGCGAGCCGTGGTTGCGTTGATCGCGTATTCATCGTTCAGGGCTCTGAATTGAGCCGTCTGATGCTCACGAACATTGATCGTCACGCTTTCAAGCAAGCGCGACAAGTCGTGCAGCTGATCGGTCGGTGGACGTGCCAGAATGGTGCGGACCTGATTTGCGTTCTGAGCCTTCAGCGCGTCGGGCAACAGCGGAAGCAACTTGGCAACTGCGGATTTCTTGACCTTCAACAACGCATCAGCCGCGGCTACCGGATCGATCGGTTTCGCCAACATATCCGCAATCGCTCGTTGATTCGCTTCGGCTGCTTTTTTCCTCGCCTCCTGATTTGCTTTTACGGCCCTCGTCTTTTCCTCACCATCCAATTTTAACGTAGAGATCTGCTCCGCTTTTGCGAATTTGACCGGAGGCGTGCGGCCGAGGATCGTCACCAGCATAACCGGATCGACGATCCCTCCTCCCAGACCCGTCCCGCGACGATCAACCGACCAGCCTAGGGCTTCCGCCTGGGCGCGGAGTTCCGCATATTCGCCGTCCGAGGCGGTGCAGACATTTTTGATGGCTTCCTGCTGCGGCACATATCTGGCGATGATTTGTTTCGCCAGTTTGGTGAAGTCCTTGTCGGGGCGGGCCGGTTGCAGCAAGTCCTTTGCATAGGTACCGAGGGCAATCTGCATCGTGGCAGGCGACAGCGGCGGCTTGTTCGCGGCACAGAGCTTCACGAACATTGCGGAGCGCCGGGAGGCAGCGATCGCATGATCGCTGACGGTGTCCTTCATTTCGGGATGCGCCGAGGCAATCTCGTTCCTGTCCTTCGCCATCTGATTGGCGAGTGCGTCAGGATCGAGGGTTTTCAGGCTCTTGAGCATCTTGCCGCTCATCGGCGCATGCGCCCCGGGCAAGCTCAATAGGGCGTTGTGAGGACCAGCCATGGCTTTCTCAACCCGCGCGAGGCCGGAGTCGTATAACACATTGTCTTCCGCATCTTTAAGCTCGACAGGCTCCAGCATGCTGGCGCCATGATCGATCGGGATCAGATTGTTCTGGGCATCGACGAGAACATTCCCGCTATGCCGATCGGTATTCAGGGTGATCGTGTCGAAGATGGCCAAGCCGGCCACCTGATCGGAACTGACCGCCGCCGCCGCCATCGGCCCCAGCTTTTTAATCGCACCAACGTTGGGGCGCGCTTCCTGCACCGAGCAAGTGAGATCGCCGCCACCTTGCGGCCTGACGTCCGGGGGCAACTTGTCGGATCCGACGCTGACGACATGTGTCTCGGGCATTCCGATGTCGATGCCGGTTTGTTTGGAGAGGAGTTGTGCAGCGCGGCCCGCCAAGGCCTCGCGCGCGACTTCGCCGCGGCTTGGCAGCCCAGCGATCGCCCCAAGGCCCGGGCGCTGGGTCGCCGGCTTGCACAGAAAGGAACGCGCGAGCCCATCGGTGGCCGTCGGATCCTTGCGATTGATCCAGAATGCCTGGTTAACCCCCTTACTGTCGGGATCCAGCTTTTCCAACGTGCATTTATCCGCCGGCAGGCTGAGCAGATCCAGTTTGACCTTGGCATCCCCGGCCGCCATGGCTTTCTTGGTATCCTTCCAAGGCGGCGTGCCGGCACCGACGACGATCTTGCACAGTTCTTCCGCCTGTTTTACGTCCGCGTGCTTTTCCTGGCGCATCTGCTCCGTGATCGCGATGCTGTCCGCGAGAATACGCGACTGAGAGCTCTTGCTCGGTATTTTGAGGACGCGCAGAACATTGTCGGACCATTTGCGCTGCGAGGGCGGCAGCTTATCGATCTTCTTGGGCTTCAGCGACCCTTCTTTCAGCGATAATTTTTCGTTCTGCGGAACGTCGGCTGTAAAGCTCATCGTAATTCTCGCTCCCCTATTTGTCCGGCCAATTCAAGTTCACTGAACACCATCCGACGAGCAGTCGCCGGCCCGCTCGCGATTGATCGATCGCGCTTTTCCCGGTCCCCGATTGAAGCAAGGGTTATTCAGCCTCGCTTGCCGGTCCGAGTCAATGAAGTCGTTTTGCTTTCTTTCACGGCTGGCAGTCGCGGCGAGACGCGCAACAACGCGAATACCGGTCACGCGCCACGATGCCGCCGCGATTCCTTCACGCCGACGCAACGTTGACGACCCTTAGCCGTAATCAATCCTGTTTACCTTCACCGCTGCCGCCGCGCTGGAGGAGCACGCCGGTTTTTCACAAATCAGCCGATTTGAAAGGGGATTCTATGCGCAGGATGACCTACAGCTCCCTTGCGATCGCCGCAGCGCTGTCGTTGGGCACGGTACCAGCGGCGTTCGCCGGTCAAAGCAATACGCCGCAGACGCCGCAAAGCGGCAGTCCAAGCTGCAAGCTGCTGTCGAAGAACAATCGCATTCAGCACGTCGTCTATCTGCAATTCGACAACGTGCATCTCCGCCGCGATAACCCGAACGTCCCATCCGATCTCGAGCAAATGCCGAATCTCCTGAACTTCCTGCAGGACAACGGCACGATGCTCGGCAACCACTTCACGCCGCTGATCTCACACACCTCGGTCGATATCGTGACCGCGCTAACCGGTGTCTATGGCGAGAAATTCGGCGTCTCGATCGGCAACAGCTTCGGTCTCTTCAACAGCGCCGGCGTCGCATCCTTCCCGTCGTCCTTCACCTATTGGACGGACAAGCTGTCCGACGGACTCTATGAGATGGTGGACCAGGGCGGCAAAAACGCGCCGGCGCCTTGGGTGCCGTTCACGCGCGCGGGCTGCGACGTCGGCGCCTTCTCCCTCGCCAATTTGGAATTCGAGAACGTCACCAGCGATATCACCAACGTCTTCGGAGCGGGCTCGCCGCAGGCGCAGGAGGCCAGCACCAATTCGACCAAGGCGATCGCCGATTTCGAGGGCATCACCGTTCACTGCGCGAAAGGCAGCGCGCTCTGCGCAAAGAACGGCGCACCGGATCTCCTGCCGGACGAGCCCGGCGGCTATGACGGTTTCCAGGCCCTCTACGGCAACGTCAATGTCGCGCCGGCCATCAACAACGGTGCGGCCTCGGTCAACGATCTGGACGGCAATCCGGTGGCCGACAGCCACGGCAATCCCGGCTTCCCCGGCTTCGATCCGCGTCCCGCGCAGTCGCTCGGCTACGTAGCGACCATGCTCGAGGCCGGCGTGCCCGTCGTCTATTTCTACATCGAAGATGCACACGACAACGATCCGGCTCTCTCGGGCGTATCCTCTTCGGTCGAGCAGACTTTCGGGCCGGGCGAGGCCGGTTATGTCGCCGGGCTCAAAGCCTATGACAAAGCCTTTGGCCAGTTCTTCGACCGGCTCGCCAAGGACGGCATCACCAAAGACAATACGCTCTTCGTCGTCACCGCTGACGAGAACGATCATTTCGTAGGCGGCCCGCCCTCGCCCGCGACTTGTGACGGCGTCAACGTGCCGTGCACTTACGCCAAGAAAGGCGAGATCGACGCCGATCTGAGCCTCGTCTATGCGACGGAATTCAACAACACGACGCCGTTCCGCGTTCACAGCGACGATGCGCCGACCTTCTATATCAACGGCAATCCCGGCCAAACCGACCCGCTGACGCGCACGCTCGAGCAGCAAGCCGGCGCGATGACCGGCTTCGATACCGTCGCCAATAACGGCCTCGGCGGCACCAATCATGTCACTCTCCGCATGGCCGATCAGGCGGAGCAGTCCTTTCTGCACATGATCACCGTCGATCCCAATCGCACGCCGAACTTCATCCTCTTCGGCAACGACGATTATTTCCTCAGCGCGTCAGGCAAAACCTCGCCGCTTTGCACGCCGGCGGGCGATGCAGCGAGCTGCTTCGCCGAGGGACCGGGCTTTGCCTGGAACCACGGCGATTTCCAGACCCAGATCACCCGCACATGGCTCGGCATGGTCGGGCCCGGCGTCCAGAATCTCGGCCGCTTCGACGGGATGTTCAGCGATCACACGGATGTGCGTCCGACGATCATCAACCTTGTCGGTCTCACCGACGATTACGCGCATGACGGCCGCGTGCTGACCGAGGTGATCAAGCAGGATGCCCTGCCGCAATCGCTGCGCCAGCGCCAAGACCTCGTGGCCGCGCTCGGCCAGGCCTATAAGCAGATCAACGCGCCGCGCGGCGAACTCGGCCGCAAGACGCTGAACCTGTCGACGACCGGCCTGGCCGCGGATAACGCGACCTACAGCGTGACCGAGGCGACGATCAACCAGATCACGGCGCAGCGCAACACGATCGCCGGGCAGATGATCGACATGATCGAAGCGGCGGAATTCGACAATACGCCGATCGACCCGACCCAAGCCCAGCAGCTCATCGACCAAGCCAATACGCTGCTCGGCCAGGTTCCGTAAGTCGCCGGCAAATCGGATCCTCTTTCACCGCAGCGATGCGGTGAAAGAGGGATTTCCCGAAGCCGTCGGCGTTCGAAAAGTTGTTTTCAATTTGATCCTTGTTGTCGGCGTTACTTCTTTTGTCGCCGCTGACTTGTATTTATGTTTCCGCGCACAGGACAAAAGTTTCGCCGCTTTTCACACCATCCGTTCCTTTTCACATCGGGGGTCATGATGAACCACGTGCGCTTCACGCCGGCCGCTGCGCTCGCGGCTGCGGCCATTATCGGCCTTACGCTCGCCGCGCCCGCCGTGGCGGACCCCGCGCGGCAACACGGTCCAATCCAACCTCGTCGCAACAACGACGGGAGCCTCAAGAGCGGCCCGCATTTCACGCTGCTGAGCTCTAATTGGGCGGGTTATGCGGTCGCGAACTTTCAGACCGGTCAGACCTACCACGCAGCCACCCTGACCTGGCAAGTCGCGCCGATCAGCTTCGGACAAACCTTGTCCGAGGATAGCGACGAATACGCTGCCAGCTGGGTCGGCATCGGGGGCTATTGCACCAATGCCTCATGCACCACCGGTGATCCTTCGTTGATCCAACTGGGTACTCAATCGGAAGTCACCGCGGACGGTGTGGCGACGTATTCCGCATGGTTGGAGATGCTGCCGAAACCGCCGGTCGCCATCCCGATCAAGATCCATGCGGGCGACGTGGTCACCGCTTCGCTGCAATGCACGGCGCGCTGCTCCGAAAAAAAGCAGGCGTGGACGCTCAGCATGACCAATCTCAGCAGCGGCAAAAGCTGGTCGGATAGCTTCCCCTACACCTCCTCGCAGCTCTCGGTCGAATGGATCGAGGAAGCGCCGGTCATCGGCGGCGTGCTGCCGCTCGCGAATTTCGGCGTCGCGCCCTTCGGCACTGCCGGTGCCAATGGCACCGCACCGATCCTGACCTTTGCGGATAACGGCATTGCGATGGCGGATCCATGGGGACAAATCGCCGTTCCCTCAGAGCCCGACGCCGGCGACGATTTCGATGTCTTTTGGGCATATGACCCGCAGGCATTCAGCACGCCCTGATCGCACCAGCGCTGCACCAACAAAAAAAGCCCCGCTTCGGCGGGGCTTTCCTCATGCGAGCCGATGTTCGCGTCGCCCGCCTAAGCGGCGCGCGACGCGAACAAAGCGACTTAGCAGTTCGACGGTTCCCCCGGCACCCGTGCAGTGCCTGATGCAGAATGAGAGCCGGCCTTGCCCGCGTGCGAACGCGGCCTTGCCGAGTCCCGCCGCGGTCGGTGTCCGGCGCTGCGATGAGCGGCGATGTCGAAGCCGACAGCGAGCGCATGGCAAAGGCCATGGCCGAGCAGCTCGTCGCGTCCTTTGTCCAACAGGACTGGGGCCCACCGGCGCGCTAATATCCAGAGGATTCCGGCTGGACGCGATGTTCGACCGGCATTAGGTCGGTTCAATGCGCGTCCGCTGCTTCTGGGTCAAAAAATTGCTGCTCGGTTATCGCCGGCTCGATACGGGCGAGCGATTTTACGGCAGGCTCCCCGCCGGCGCGCTTTACGTTGCTCCAGCGCGAACTCTCGCGGATGGATGGGAGTGCAAAGGAGCGGACGGTCTCAATGTGGTCTGCGTCACGCCAAGCGGTCCGTGGTACATCGATTCACGGGCCGGCAATTGCGAAAGATCAACGGATTTTGCGCATCGCTGTTGGATCCGGCACGGGACGATCGGCGAAAACCTCCATGTCGACAAAGACGGCAATACGTGTTCGGCCGGAAACGGCTCGATCCAGTGCGGAAAATTCCACGGCTATCTGCATAACGGCGAGTTGTACGAGGCTTAGCGCGTCGAACCTAGGCCGGCCGGCTTTCGACAGCGCGTCCGTTCTCGCGTAAAATTTGAACCGTCGTTTGCTCGGTACACAAGAAAATCGCTCGAGTGGGGAGTAACCATGCGTTCGCTTCTCAAGCTTTTTGCGATCGGCGCGGTGATCGTGTTCCTTGCGATCCATCGCACGGACATCACGGACAAACTCTCCGCGTTCTGGGCCGAGATTTCGCCGGCCGGCATGCAGCGCCCTGTCGGGCAATCGGTTCAGCAAACCGGCGCCGCCGTAACCGGCCTCATGGACGGCGTCGGCCACGCCTTCGGTCGTTAGCGCTATTTTTGGGTGGTCGCCACGCAGAAGGAGACGAACCGTGTTGGCGCATCGATGGCAATCCGCCTGCGCTGTTGCCGAGCGCGACCAAGCGATTGTCGCACTCAGCTTATTTATTTTGTCCCTTCGCGAAGGGCTTCGCGTTTGATGCGCCTTGCTGCTGTTTTTCCTGACCCGGCGCGCCTGCTGAATTGCCCGGCGAGCTGATCGCCGGGGTCGGGGGTGACGACGATGCTGCTGCGGTCGAGGACGACCCGGTCGTATCCGAGGCAGCCACTATCGAGGACGAAGTCGGGTCCGATGCCGCCGCCACAATTGTAGCGCTCGTAGGCGATGCTCCGGCATCGCTGATCGAATTCGCAGTATTGTTGAACACGCCCGTGGTCGCGTTGCTAAGCGCGTTTACCCCAGCGACAATGCCGCCCACGAGCAAAAGCAAAAGGACCGCATATTCGGCCCCCGATACGCCGGATTCATCTTTGGTGATGAGGTGAAACATGCTTGCCCCGAACCACTTATCACGCGAACTGGTCGCGCTACGCCCCCAACCCAAGATAGTCCATCTGTGGTCCTGTCGGTCAAGATTAATTGCGGGTCCGTGGAATTACTTAGTATTACTGGCCCCCCGGCTTTGCGCGAGCGGATTTGGAGAAACCGTTACCGTATCCGGTAAGTGTAGGATAAAAAGCCTCTTGGGCGGGCGCCAGGCCCGATTCCTAAAGCGAAGGTCCGTTCGTTGCGATTCCACCGTTTAAAGGCGGGCCCGTCCGGCCATGGAAGACCGAATTCCCTATAAGGGCTGGCATCTGTTCTTGTCACGGCACGCGGATCGCTGGGTGGCCGATCTCGTCCCGAAGGGACAGAGCAGCCCGCGTTTGGTGATCCATGCCCCAACAATGGCGGCGCTGGTCAACGCCGCCTTCGGTGTCATCGACGCGGAAGAGCGCCGGCGAACCGAGTCCTGATCGATCCCTGTTCTTGCGGGCGCGCCGAAATGCTAGGCGCCCTGCGGACTCACCTCGACAAACCGGCGCTTGTCCCTGAGAATTGCGGTCGAGAGCGTGCGCCGATCCCTGCCGTTGGATCCTGAACTGAGCTCCGCATACTCATAACCATCGGTCCCGACAAAGACCCGAAGCACCGTCAGGCTCTGCGCGGCGTGGCCAAAAGCGGTCGGATGCACATCCGTGAAGTGTTGTCCCGGTTTGACGCTCGTCATGAAATTACTCTCTCACCAGTCGATCTCGCCTTCAATTCTCTTTTGATCCTCTCTTTTGATCCCGGCGCGCGGGACAAGACCATGGATGCCGATCCGCGCCAGGCGCCCGGGCGCCTCCGAGGTCTTCCTTGTTCTCAACCTGCCGATCCTACGACTGTTTCAGCATTTCCAAAAGGCAGGCGCTTTGTCCGACAAATTTGGCCCTCCCGGACAGAGGGATCCAAAAGGCAGGCGCTTTGTCCGACAAATTTGGACCTCCCGGACAGAGGGACAGGGAGCATCCCGTAGTAGAGCAAAGAAATAACGGTCCGCTCTGTTCCATATTCCTGCTTATGCCCATACTCGCGCCCGGTATACCGGCGAAGAGCGATCCCTGCCTTGAACCCCTCGGACCCAAAGCTCGATCGCCGGCGTCGTCGATGGGCGCCCGGCGACGCGATGGCGGAAGCGGCGGCGTCGCTCGTCCGGGGCCTGGCCCGGATCTGGCACGGCGAGCTGAGCATGTACGAGGCGGCCTATGCTCTTGGCGGGGTGAGCGCTTTATTCGGCTCGATCGTGGGCGATTACATTCTCGATTTGCCGGCACGCCAGGAGGCTGGCGCAATCGGCTGGTTCGGGTTCGCTCTCGTCGCCCTGGCGGAAGCTCACCTTTGCCATCCTGTGCGCCGTCGCGGTTTGGCGTGCAAGAAAGGGGTGGAACCGACCGCCCTACCGACCCCTCGCCGTCGTGGCGGCATTGCTCTTCGCCTGGTTCCAGCTCGTCTTTACCGCCGGATGGATTGGCTGGAGCGCCGGCGCCGGATTGGGGCTTGCTCCCGCGCCGGTGAATATCATCACGAAAGACTTGCTCCAGCCGCGATGGGACGCGCTGCGCACCACCGTCAATGGCTCTTAGCCCGCGCCCCTCGCAAAGCCGAAGCGGACTTATTTCGCCGGCACTGTTTGAACGGGGACCGACCCAAAATGCGCGACGCCAGGGGCGCTCTGCACCGCCGGCATCCGCCCGCTGATATCGTCGAGGCGAGCGGCGAGCGTATTGCCCCGACAGATCAGACCGCACGTGCCGATGCTCTTGGCTTTCGCGGACGGCGCGATGGAGACGACTCGAGCCGGCTCGCCGCGGTCGCCGGGGGTAAGTTTGTATCGCTCATAAAGGCGCAGCACGCGGGCGACGTATTCCGTCGTCTCCGCATAGGGAGGTACCGTTCCATAGGAGAGGACCGGACCTTCGCCGGCGTTATAAGCGGCGAGGGCAAGTTTCAGGTCCCCGTATTTCTTCAGGAGAAACTGCAGGTAGGACGCGCCCGCGCGGACGTTTTCTTCGGGATCGAACGGATTCTGCACGCCGAACCGCGCCACGGTCGCGGGCATCAGCTGCATCAGGCCCATCGCATTTTTCGGCGACACGGCTTGGCGATCGAAAGCGGATTCCGCCGCGATGACAGCAAGTACGAGCCGAGGGTCGATTTCGCTGCCGTGCACGATCCGCTCGACGAGCTGCACGATCGCGGGTGTCGGCCTCAGTTCCTCGACCGGCACCCCGACGCTCGGGCTGCCGCGTTCGCCAGCGATATGGCAGGTGAAATCGCGATACTGCCCGGCCACGTTGTGCCAGCTGCAGATAATATCTTTTGCGCTCGCCGATTGCGCAAAGATCGTCGCCAAGACCAAACAAAGTGCGAGGCGCTTCATAAGGCCCCCAACATGCTCCAAGCAGCCCCGTTATAAGCGCTCGCCGCTCGCCTCGCAAAGGCGAGGCTCCGAGCCTCGGCCGCCGGGATAAAAAATCGCGCCAAACTAGGGCTCACGCGTAATGTCCGAAAGTGATAGAAATAAAGATGCACCGATGGGGGCGCCGGCGGCGACACGGGCCCTACCGCATCGGACTTTAACTTCGCACGATCCCGCGTATCATCGCTTTATCCGCACGGGCATGAGGAGGATCGCTTGGAACTGAGCGCCACGCAGATTGAGGGCGGTGTAACGTTGATCGAGCTGCGCGGGCGTCTCGATATTCAGGGGGCCGCCGCGATCCAGCTCGAATTCAATGCGACCGCGAGTTCGCGAACGGCGTTGGTTGTCGATATCACCGCTGTCGATTACGTGTCCTCGCTGGGCATACGCATGTTGCTCGCTGTCGGCAAAGAGATCGCGGCGCGACACGGTAAGATGGCCCTGCTCCGCCCGCAACCCGCCGTTGCCGGGGTCTTGCACACGGCCGGCATCGATCGCTTGATTCCGGTTTACGAAACGCGCGAAGCGGCGATCAAAGCCGTCATGGCCGCCTAAATCGGGCGAGATCGGCCGCAAGCCGGATACATCCGGCAAGGACAACACATCCCCGCCGGTCGCGTTCGCCCGCCAGATAGGCCTTCGCGCCCTTACGCCTCAGAGCGCCGAGCCGACGTTTCCGAAGATTGTCGAGAGATTGCCGCCAATGCTCGTCGCGCCACCAATGATGGCCAGCGCGATGAATGCGGCGATCAGGCCGTACTCGATCGCCGTCGCGCCGGTGTCGTCACGCAGCAACCGACCCATTAAATTGCACATCGCATCGCCCCTCCCAAGACCGGAAACGTTTCGACGAGAGAGGGCAATCCTGACCGCTTTTCCCTAACGAGCTCTTATCGAATCCTAAAAGTGTAGCTTTAGCCCCGTCGGTCGGTCGAAACGAAGGAAGGTCTCAATTCTCGCGTTTTGGACTTCCGCCTGTGATCTCCAGGTGCGAGGATGTTCCCAAGCTCGAAAAGAGCGTCGGTTGGGAGGGTTGCCGATGAGCGCAGCGGAAGCTTTCGTCACGATCGTTTGCGGATCTCTACTCGGCCTTATCGTCATGGATGTGGCCGGCGGTGCAGGATTGATGATTGCCGGCGCGGCGATCGCCGTTTGCGGCCTGATCGCCTGGGCGATCGACGCGCGCGAAAGTACTGCGCATCGCCGAGCCATTCGCAGCATGTGGCGCCGCTGAGCGCGAGCGGTCGGTTGATCTCGGAGACGAGATCAACACGGGGAACGCATGGGGACCTGGGGCACGGGAATTTTCGCGGACGACGATGCCGCCGACGTTCGCGGCGACTTCAAACACTACGTCGCTGACACCCAAAGCATCGCAGCTGCAACCGACGCAATCGCGCTCGATTTCGGCGCCTCCTTCGAGGCACCGCAAAACAATACGGGATTCTGGCTTGCGCTCGCGCTGACCCAATGGCGGTCGGGCTGGCTTGATAAGCGCGTGCATGCCGCCGCGATGCGCTTGATCGCCGTTGGGGTGGACGCGGAGAGATGGTCGAAAGCGGAAGCGCGCAAACGAGCTGCCGTCCTCGAGGGACTTAAAGCTCAGTTGCAGGGTCCGCAGCCCGTATCGCGGCCCATTCCGCCTCCCTGGCCGGTCCAATTGGCGGAGTTTCGAATCGGCGAAATCATCGGCCGTGCACTTCCCAACGGCCGCCTTGCGCTCATGAAGGTCATCGCATTCCGCCGCACGATATCGCTGAAAGTCAGAGGGCCCGCCGTCCGGTTGCAAAAATGGACGGAAAACCGGATGCCTTGTGAAGTCGAAGCGAGACAACTCGACTTTCTTCGGTGGCCGATAGCTCCCAATAAGCGTCAAACCTTCGGGATGCTGGTGCTGACCGCGCCGCGTAGTCGGCCGATCGACAGCGCAATTTTTGTAAGGCCCGGCCTGACCGTACCGCTCGCTCCAGAAGAAGAACGCACTTCCTACACGTGCGTATCGACGTGGCCGCCTTACGATCTTGATGACATTCTTGCATCCGGCATCGCGCGATGGTGGGAAGACCCGACGCTTTCGGCAAAAGCAGCTGCTCCCTGGTACAAGTCCAAATCCGCTGAGACCCTTTAGCAAGGCGACCGCTCGCACCCGACCGCTGCGCGTCTGCGCTGAGCAGGCGCGCGTAATCATGCGGCCCGAGTCTTCATCCAATCGTATGACATTGAAAAATCACACCCGAGCGGGCGCGTTTAGAATGAGCGTGGGGGTGGTGACGATCGCTTTTCACGCGATCGCGTTGGGGGAAATGCCAGAATGGCATTGTATCGGTGTTATTTCCGCGGCGTGACCGGGCGTTTCGAGTCGCGGCAGGATTTTGCTGCCGCCAGCGATGATGAAGCGATCGCGACGGCGCGTCGCCTTTATGCGGACAAAGGATTGACGGCCGGGTTCGAACTTTGGAACGGCGTGCATCTCGTCTTCGCCGAACCAGCTGCCGGAAAATAAGATCAGCGCCGCTGGCGCTGGAACGCAGCCGCGGCGCGGCGTCTCAATTCATATCGATGGCAGGTGCCCAAAATGGCTCCGGCCCGAACACGGAGGTTCGGGCCGGATCGACTGTCGTTCGAACACGACGACGAAATCACATATTGATTTCGACGCGTCGATTTTGCGGCTCGCGCACACCGTCAGCCGTCGGCACGCGCGGATTGTCTTTGCCGTGCCAGGTCTCGTTGATCGCGCCGGCCGGCACGCCATCACGCACCAGCGCGGCTTTCACCGTGTCGGCGCGGCGCTTCGACAGCGCGAGATTGTATTGCTGGGTGCCGGCGAGATCGGTGTATCCGGCGATCGCAACACTCGATGTGCCCGACTTGAAGGCCGCGGCCGCCGCGTCGACAACCTTCTTGCCATCGGGCGTCAGCGACGATTTGTCGAACTCGAAGAAAACGATGAACGTCTGCTGACGCTGCGGCACAACCGCGGCCGGTCGCGCCGGCGGTGTAAGCACCGGGGCCGGCGGCGGCGGCGGCGGCGCAAAGGTATAGCGGAAGCCGACGGTCACGGTGTGAACCGTGAAATCATCGGACCTGAGGGCGCTGATAGAGAACGGCGCGCCGGCGACAGTCAGTCTATTGCCCGTCTGAAGGCGTCCGAGATCAAGATACTTGTACGCCACATCGATGGCCCAGTTCGGCGTGAACGCGTAGGCCAGCCCAGCACCCGCGCCCCACGCGAAATTGGTGCGCGATGAACCCGTCAGGGTAATCGCCGTGGGCGGAATGGTTGCGATGTTTCCGGTCGTCGATTCGAGATTATTGTGCGCGAAACCAACGCCGGCATCGATGTACGGCTGGAACTTCCCAAAAAGCCGGGGAGCGAAGCCGTTGAAATCGAGATACCCGTTCGCCAGTCCGACGAGCGAGTTCACTTCGGCGGACGAGGTGATTCCCGCTGGCGTCGTGCTGCCACGTCCTTTGAACGACGGCATGAAATCAAGGGTCAAGTCGGCGCGAAACATCGGCGCGAAACGATAACCGATGCCGCCACCGAAGATGACCGAATTGTTCGTGGAGGAGCGCTCCGTTGCTGTGCAAAGCAAGCACGACCCCGTCGTGCTCGTATCCTTGAACGTTACGTCGTTCCCGAATGCTCCGCCGACGTCGCCGCGGAGATAGAGCCCCGTTGGGACCCAGGAGAAGCCACGTTGCGCGTAGCTATTCGAGACCGCGGCAATGAGCAGGAGACTGCCAATCAACGCGCCGCGTAGGAGAGCCATGAATTCCTCCGAAATTTGCGTGTCGTAGAAACAATGCCATATTGTGCCGCCGTTGCGAAATCCGCAAACGGCAGGTCGAATATTGGCTGATGCATGTTGCATTTCTGCAACAGTTTAGAATCATTCTAGAAGACCGGAACACTGGACGGCTAGCGCCCGGTGCTTGCTTTCGACAAGGCGTCATAGGCCTGACCGAAGCCGTTAAAGGACACCGCGATCGCCACGTCGTTCTGGCTCGCATCCTTGAAGCGAAGGCTGCCTGGATCCCTCATGGCGCGCAGCTTTTGCATGACATTTGGGCTGATTTCGGTTTCCGCGAAGCACCCGGTCGGGACGCAGCGCAGGAAATTGGCCGCAATAGCGATTTGGCCATCACGGCTCGCTAATGTTATGCCGGTTTGCAGCCAGATATTGACGGCAGTCTGAAAGACGACTTTCGTCGGCCCATTCCCTCTTCCTGCTGCGATCGCGATCACGGAGGCAACCTGGTTGGTCTCTTTCACCAGCGTCGTCTGGGTCGTCTCGCACGCGGCGCCTTGATCGATCCGCTCACAGTGCACGACCCAATCTCCGAAAGTCGCGGTCGTGCTTTGGGGTGTCTGCGCGAAAGCACCGGATTGGAAACCCATGAGGGCTAGCGCAACGAGAAGCGAGAGGCGGAACACCGATATTCCTCCGATCAAGAAAAACACGCACAAGCTATAGGGCACGCGTGAACCTTCGGGAAGCGAACAGTTTGGACGTTCCAGACGAACGCTTTCGTATCAAGGACAGCGATGCAGGCTGTCCGGGATCGCCGTCATGGAGGCGCCGTTATCCTTGGTCTCCTGACGCAAGCTGACACCCCGCAAGCCGCTTGCATCGATGCCATAGACGGCCTCGAGTCGAGAATGTGCCGTTTCGCCCGTAAGCTTGATGAGGTTATCGGACAGCTTCTCGATGCTTCCTTGGAGCTGCTCCGGTTGCCCATCCGGGCTGCGGTGCGCTGCTATCTGCAGGGTCACCGTCCCGCTTTTCTTCACGGTCCATATCTGGAGCGGATCATTCCCGTAAACGGCGGGGTCGCCGCACCATTTGCCGCTGAAGCCCGCGAGATCGACGGGCGGTTGCTTGGCGGCCTGCTCGGCGACGGCGACCGAGGCTCCCCCCGGGCGCCGCAGCACGAGCACGGCATCGCTCGGGGCCTTCAGTCGCAGCCGCTTTACGAGGGCCACCGCTTTCTCATAAGGCAGGGCCTGAGCTGAGCGACAGAAAAAGAGCGTGTCGCCTTTTCTGTCCGGACCGCTGCGCACCGCAAATCGATAGCCGCGCTTCCTCAGAAGATCGCACCGCGCGTTGGCGTTGGCCGCGCTTTGGAACGCGCCGCTCTGCACCCAATAACGCCCATCGTGCCGGGCGTCCTTGGCGCCTGCCGCATCGACCGAAGCGGATAACCCGACGAAGGCGATCGCCGCCACGACAGTCGTTCCGATGCTCGAGCACAAAGCCGTGACCCGTGCCACCGCAAACGACATCAGAGAGCGATCATGTCGCGGGCGATGAACTCGCGAACACTTCCCATCGGCGCATCGACAGCATCTGCGCATAAATCACGCCGAGCCAACCGTTCTTGCGCCAGGCGAGGAATGTCTCATCGGGCAAGGCGTTGAACTTTGCCTCGTCGATGAGCCGGAAGCCGTCGAGGGTCATGCTGTGCCCGCTGGCCGAGCGAATATTCACCGCCCGCACGACCAACAGCTCCGCAGCCGCGAGGGCTTCCCCGACGGCGCGCGCGAGATCGAATTGCTGCTGAAAAGCGACGCAGAATTGCAAAGCGGCTTTTGCGAGCTCCGACGGCGCCCCGTTCTCGAACAACGGGCGCCCGCCCTCCATCAGGAAATTCGGCGAGGCTTCGTCGATCGCCAAAACGATGCGCTGGGCCGCAGGATCGACAGCGGCGATGAACGGATAGCGCCGAATATAGGCCGGAATGGGCACGCCGGCCCGCCAGCGTCCATCAGCCTCGATGAAATTGTTGGTGTTGGTGCCGACGCCCAGAACCGCAACCGGCATCGCCGGATCGCTCGCGGTGAACACGATGGGACAATGCGCTTGCATCAAGAGAACCTCGTCGGCGCCGAGCGGTACCGAGTTGGTTTCGCGTGCGAAGCCATAGTCGGAGGATTCGCGCAACCCTGCCTTGGCGTGGCGCGCGGCGTCGATGAATTGCGGATTCTTGTAGAGCAGCGGCACAGCGGCCGCCTCGACGCTCGATCCGGTTTCGGCCTTACCGTTTACTGGTTCGCTCGGAATAGTCGTTCCCCTTTTTGCGCATTAGGCGCTCACATTGTGCCCGACTTTTTCTTTGAAAAGGTTAATTCGACCAAAAAAAACCCGCGCCCCACGGGAAGCGTGGGACGCGGGTCTAGAAATTGTCTCGCGGATCCCGAGCCGAAGCCCGTCACCCGCGAGACTATACCATCCTTACGGACGACCGCCGAGGAACTTGTTGCCGTTCTGGACGCTCTCTTGCATCGCGCCCGCGATCGCCAGCTTGTCGAAGCACTCGTCCTTGCGTTCGTCGTTGGGGAGCTGCTCGCAGATACCGCCGGCCGCACCGCCGCCCGCTGTCGGGTTGATGTTCTCAACATTGGCACCGCCGGCCGCCGGGTTGACGTTCGGGAGGAACGACTGGCTCGGGTTGGACGTCGCCGTCAGGTTAATGACGTTGAGAGGCACGGTGCACTGGGGGAAGGTCGCGGCGCAGACCAGCGTCCCGCCGACAACCGTGAGCGTACCGTCCACGTAGGTGACATGCAGGTAATTGTTCGGGTTGAAATTACCGGTGCCGCCCGTGGGAACGATCGCGTAAGTCCCAGCCGCCGCAGTCGCCGTGTCACCAGCGCTCGTCAGATTGACCGAGGTGATGGTGTTCCCCGCGACCAGACCCGTAACCGAGAATTGCGGCGGCAAGCCCGTGAAGACGAAGGGTTGGCCAACAGTCTGGCTCTGATCGGCCGCGGTGATCACCACTGGCGTCGGCGACGGCGAGATCGTCAACGTGCCAGGCAGGTAGCTCACGTTGCTGTAGTTGGAGGCCAGGAAGCCCGTGCCGCCGCCAGCGACCGCGTTCGAGGCGAGGATGTTGCCAGCGTACACACCGGCATTCTCACCCGAGACGTTAGCCGAGCTCGCCAACGTCACCGACCCGATCTGGTTGCCCGCAACCAAGCCCGTCACCGAGAACTGCGGCGGCAAACCGGTCAAGGAAATCGGCGTCGCGCCGTAGGTCGTCGACTCGTTGGCCGCCGTGATCACCACCGGCGAGGTCGACGGCGTGATCGTCAACGTGCCGGGATTGTAGGTCACGCTGCTGTAGTTGGAGGCCAGGAAGCCCGTGCCGCCGCCCGCAACCGCGTTCGAGGCGAGGATGTTGCCGGCGTAGGTGCCCGCGTTCGTCCCCACCACGTTATCCGTGCTGGTCAGCGTCACCGACCCGATCTGGTTGCCGGCAACCAGGCCGGTCACCGAGAACTGCGACGGGGCGCCGGTCAGCGAGACCGTCGTGCCGTACTGGGTCGTCTGATTGTCGGCCGTGATCACCACCGGCGTCGTCGACGGCGTGATCGTCAACGTGCCCGGGTTGAGCGTGATCGAGTAGTTCCCTGCCAGGAAGCCGTTGCCGCCAACCTCGCTCCCTGCCGTGATCAGGATGTTGCCGGCGTAGGTCCCCGCATTCTGCGCGGCGACGTTATCCGTGCTCGTCTCCGTCACCGAGGTGATCGTCTCGCCATTGACGAGACCGCTGGGCGTGAAGCCGGTCAGGGAGACGGGCGTTGTGCCGTATTGCGTCGAGACGTTGCTCGCCGTGATCGTCAGCGGCGCCGGCGTGATGCTGCCGGTCGCCGCCGTAAGATTGACCGTGTAGTAGTAGTTCGTCGATACCCCGGAACCGTAATTGATGACGAGCCCGTCGACCGAGAGCGTGTAGCTGCCCACATTCGCGTTCGGGAAAGCGGCCGAGAGATCGACGAACGTGTCGCCGGTCTTCAGGCCCGACCCCGTCACCGCACCCGAGGCGCTGGTGGTGCCGTCATAGACTTTCGAGAACGAGCCCGACTCACTCACGGTGATCGCGCTGCTGGTGCACGACGCGTCACTCGTTATGCAGGTTCCGCCGGCGGCGAAGTCGCCGGTAGCAATGTTATGGCCGGACGCCGAAAGCGGCGTGCCGAAATAGATGTCGGCAAGGATTTTGCCACTGTTATAGCCGACAAAGCCGCCGAGGTAGGTGCCCACGCCGCTGCTGTTGGTCGAATTCAGCGTAGCGCTCTCTGAGTAAGAGCCCACGATCGAACCGGTGGCTCCGTTCACACCGACGACGCCACCCAAACCATACGCGTGGCCGGAGCCGGAACCTGCGCCCTTGGCCGCCGACGTGACCGTCGTTCCGTTGGCAAACGAGGAGATCAGCAGGCCGTTGTTGACGCCGATAAGACCGCCAGCGCCTTCATAGGTCTGGTTCGGGACCGTCGTCGGATTGCTGGTGATCGTCGAATTAGTGACCCAGGAATTCGCAACGATGCCGTCATTGGTGCCGATGAGCGCGCCCATATTGACGGTCGCCGTACCGGTGGTCGTCACGCTGGGCGAGACGAAACCGAGATCGTTGACCACGGAGTTCGCGGCGAGCATGCCGAACAAGCCGACATTGTTGGTCGCGCCACCGGTGGCTACCGTAATCGATTCATTCGTGATGGAATGGCCAAGACCTTCAAACACACCGTTGAAGGTCCCGCTCCAATCGGCCGCGACCGACGGCGCATTGAGATCCGAAACGAGGGCGTAATGGCCGCCGACCGCACCGAGACCCATCGTGGTGAAGTCGGTGTTGTTCGTAATGAGGGTGTAAGAGGTGCCATTGATCTTGAGCGTATCCGTCCCCGCGAGGTTGACGCCGCCGGCGACATTCCCGAAGGCTGACGGAAGGATGAAGAGACGCCCCTGGGTCAGATTCGTGGCGAGGGTCGCCCAAGGATCAGAATTGCCGTTGTAGCTCAAATCGAGCTCTGCAGTGGCGCCGGTCGCGGTGATCGGCGCTTCAATGTAGATGCTGTTCGTCGCCGTCAGCGAAAGATGGGCGTTCGTCGTCCACGAAATCCCCGACGTAACGTAGAGGTCCTGATTCGCGTTTTCGGTGACGTTCGTGCCGCTGTTCAGCGTGCTCGCGATCGTGGTCGTCGAGGCCGAGCTCGAACCGACCGGCGCACCTGTCGGGACGGTATTGGTTGAATTGAGATAGAGGTTGCCTGACGGATCGAGATCCCAGGTACCGGCGGTGCCGTTGGCCGCGGACGCATCGACAACCGTGTCGCTGCCGACCGAGAGTTGTGCGCCCGAGGTCTCGACCTGGCCGCCATTGCCGCCATTGGCGCCGCCCTGAGCGGTGATCGTGCCGTCGACGCTGGTCGACTGGTTCGACCAGACCGCGACGTTGCCGCCGTTGCCG
>DASZLU010000059.1:0-38600 GCA_035552195.1 Allostellaceae bacterium
ATGAGCCGCCCTGCGCTTCCTCTCCTGCGCATCACAACAGCGGCTGACAGACAGAGGAGGCTTTCGTGGCAAGCATCGAGATCGCGCAAAGTCGGCCGCTCTTTTCGAACCGGTGGTGGATCGTTGCCGCATCGCTGATCGGCAATATCGTTGGGCCGGGACCCGCGGTCATCTTCACCGTCAACGTCTTCATGGTGCCGGTCACGACCAGCCTCGGCTGGACGCGCGGCATGTTCTCGGCCGGGCTCTTGGCCAGCGCCGTCGCCTCGCCGGTGATGACCGCGATGTTCGGCTATCTGATGGACCGCTACGGCATCCGCCGCGTCGCGTTACCCGCGACCGTGCTCTACGCCCTGTCGCTCTGCAGCCTGGCGTTGCTGAGCTCGGGCTCCTACTGGCTGCTCTTCCCGATGATCGCCTGCTCCTCCGGCTTCGGCGCCTGTCTCGGGCCGATCGTCTATTCCAAATCGATCGCCGCGTGGTTCGATAAAGAGCGCGGCCTCGCGCTCGGCATCGCCTGCTGCGGCGTCGGGCTCGGCACGCTGCTGCTGCCCGAGCTCGGCACCTACGTCATCCGCTCCTTCGGCTGGCGCGCCGGCTACCTGGCGATCGGCATAACCACCTTCGTGCTCGCCTTCTCGATGGTCGCGCTCTTCGTCCGCGAGCCGCCCGGCTATGTCCAACGCATGCGCGCGGTGCAAAGCCAGAAGGGGCAAGCCGCCCAGCCTCTTGGGATCTCGACCGGCGAAGCTGCCAAGACGCGGCAATTCTGGTTGCTCGCCGCGATCTTTCTGCTCGAGGGAACCGCCTGCAACGGCATCCTCAGCGGCAATTTCGTCCCGCTCTTGCACGATCGCGGCTACTCGGCGGAAACCGCCGCCGCGCTGCTCGGCGTCTCCGGTCTTGCGGCGATGGCGATGCGCATTGTCGTCGGCTTGGGCCTCGATGTAATCCACGGCCCGATCTTCTCGGCGATCGTCATGCTGCTCCCGGCCATCGGCGTCGGACTGCTGCTCAGCCATGCCGGCGGAGCGGCGCCATTCTTCGTCGCGATCCTCCTCGGTCTCGCGATCGGCGCCGAGGTCGACATGCTCGGCTTCTTCGTCAGCCGCTATTTCGGCCGCCGCTCCTTCGGCACGCTCTATGGCCTGGTCTTCGGCGCCTTCACGACCGGCGTCGGCATCGGCCCGGCGTTTCTCGGCTTCGGCTACGACCGCTTCAAGAACTACGATCCGATCCTCGAGCTGTTTCTCGGGCTGCTGGTGGTCGCGGCCGCGCTGTTCCTGCCGCTCGGCAAGTATCGCTATCCGAAAGGCAGCGAGAGCGACGCGACCGAGGTGCTCAGCGCCAGCCCCGGATGAAATCCGCGATTGAAAATCCGCCGGCCGGGACTCCGGCCCGCGGCAATCGGAACCATCGCCGCAAGCTCCGGTTCTTGAGGGAACGACACACCGTTTCCGCAAGAAGGAGTATTCAATGCACAAGAGCTTCGCCTTCACCGCTATCGCCGCGCTGCTGATCGCCCTTCCAGCCGCGAGCTTCGCCCAGAGTGCGCCCACTCGCTCTGCACCGAGCCCGGCGCCGGCTTCTGCCCCGGCGAGCGCGACGGACAAAGACTTTCTCGCCGACGCAATTCAGGGCGATGCGGCCGAGGTCAAACTGGGCGAGCTCGCCGAGAAGAACGGCGGCAGCGCGCAGATGAAGGATTTCGGCAAGATGCTCGTCACCGATCACACCAAAGCGGGCGATCAAGTGAAAGCCACGGCGAAAGAGGTCGGGGTCACGGTGAAAGAAGAACCGAACAGCGAGCAGCGGCGAGACTACGACAAGCTCGCGAAGCTAAAAGGCGCCGCGTTCGATAAGGAATTCGCGCGCATGTCGGTTGAAGACCATGAGAAAGACATCGCGAAATTCCAGAAAGCGGCCGACGCCAAATCCGGCCCGGTCAGCGACATGGCGCAGCAGCAGCTTCCGACCCTGAAGAAGCATCTGCAAATGGCGCAATCGCTGCAAAAGCAGCAGGCAAGCGCGCCGTAATCCACGCGCGCTCGATGGCGCGCGCGGCGCAACCTGCCGCGCGCCCCATCGCCGAAGGAATCCGCCGCGCGATCTCGCGTTATTCGGCCACGACCTCGCCCGAGCCGCCGAACTCGGCCGGGAAATCCTTGAGCTTCGGCAAACCGTCGCGGATCCGCAGCACCGTCTCCGCATAGTTCACATGCACCCCAGGCTCGAAAGCGAGGGTCGGCAACGTCGCCGCGAAGACATCGACGAGGCCGATCGTCGGATGGTTGGCCATGAGATGACCGCCGCAGCGCGTGCAAAAGCGGCGCTGGCTGAATTCGGTTTTCTGGAACATGCCGATCAACTCGGCGCCGGCAACGACCTTGACCGCATCCGGCTTCCACAGCGTGAAGGCGTTGACCGGCCCCGCCGACCACGAACGGCAGGAGCGGCAATGGCAATAGCCCATCGCCGCGGGCGAACCCGTGGCCTCGATCGTCACCGCGCCACAAAAGCAACTTCCGATGTGAGACATCGCGTTACTCCGCTGTAGATGATCGCCGCCGTTTTTTTGTGAGTGCGCCAGGCGCCGCGGCGGCGCGCGCCTTAGTTCTTCAGCGTCGCAAGATAGTCGATAAGGGCCTTGCGATCCTTGCCGTTCTTGACGCCGGTGAAGAGCATCTTCGTGCCCTTCACCATCGCCTGCGGATCGGTGAGATATTTGTCGAGGACGAGCTTCGTCCAGGTGACGCCGGCCTTCTGCATCGCGTCGGAATAGGGATATTCCTTGAGGCTTGCCGAGGGCCGGCCGACGACGCCGGCCAGCGACGGGCCGAGCTTGTCGACGCCGGCCTCCGTCGAATGGCAAACGGCGCAATTGTCGTTGAACACCGTCGGCCCGTCATCGGCGCGCGCAACGCTCGCCGATGACGCAACCGCGATGAGAGTCAGGGCCGCGAAAGCGGCGCCGCGCGACCTTATCATGGACCGACCGGAACTCAGCTATTGCTGTCGGCAACGACAGTGAGCTGCGATTCCTTCGCTTCGAACGGTTCGAACGTGGCGGTGTGGCCATGTTTATCGACCGCGACGACCTTATAGGTGAGGCTGCCCGTCGGATAATCCGCCGGAACCGACCAGCCATAGGTCCAGTAAAAGGCTACCGGATCCTGCGGCGGATGCTTGCCGAAATGGGCCGGGAACTTCTTGCCGTCGGGCAGTTCGACCGTGAGGCTCTTGAGAGCCGTATTGTCCAACTGCTTGCCGGTCTTCGTGTCGATGACGCGAACCCGGAACACGACCAGATCCTTGTGATGGAACTGGCTGCCCATGACGCAAGGCGGCGTTTTCATGCCTTGAATGAAGCCGTGCACCATGTCGGATTGAATCACCATAGCCGGACCCGCGGCTTGCGCACCGCCGACATGGATGAAGCCGAGAGCCGCGCCGGCCACGCCGAGCGTCATGAGCTTGCGAGTAATATTCACGGATAGTCCCCCACAAAAAGAGAAGTTCCCGAAAGCAGGAGGATATTGCTCGGTCACGCTTAAGTTTGCAACCGCCTATGCCGGGCTCCTCGCCATCGCGATGCGGCGCCGCAGTTTCGTTCTGCGGCACCGCCCGGGGCTTATTTCAACGGGTTACTTCGTTGTGCTGATCACCGAAAAGAAAGCACCCTCTGGATCCAGCCCCTGCATGATCCACGCACCGCCCGGTACGTCCTGCGGTCCCATCATCACCTTGCCGCCGTTCTTCGTCGTCCGCTCGATCGCCGCGGTCACGCTGTCGACGCCGAGATAGTAATTCCAGAACGGCATCGGCACCTGCGACGGCCGCTTCATCATGCCGCCGGTTTCGACACCGTTGACGGCGAAGGTCTGGTAGAGCCCCATCTCGCCCATATCCATCGACCGCTCTTTTTTCCAGCCGAAGATCGTCGAATAGAAATCCCATTCGCGATCGAGGTTCTCGGCATAGAGCTCGTGCCAGCCGACAAAGCCCGGCGCCATCGCTGGATGCGCGGCCGGCGTCTCATCGGTGCCCGGCTTGAAGATCATGAACATGGCGCCGCCGGTATCGGCGACGACGGCGAAGCGGCCGACATTCGGGATATCGGTCGGCGGCCGCATGATCTTGCCGCCGGCATCGACGATGCGCTTGGCGTCGGCATCGACATCGTCGACCGCGATATAGCCCGACCAGCACGGCCTGGCGCCCATCGCGCTGGCCTCGGGCGGAATCTTCATCAAGCCGCCGACCATCGTCTCGCCCTGGCTGAAGACGATGTAGTTGCTGCCATCCGCCATCGGGAATTCGGCGGCATTCCACCCGACGACGGCTTTATAGAAATCGCTCGCCGTCTTCGTGTCGTTGACCATCACGTCGTACCAGATGAACTTTCCGCGCGGTGCCGGCATGGTCATTCCTCCTGTTGTGCGTTCGAGATAGCGGCGCAGATGCGCTACGTAGTCTCGCGCGAGCGCGTTACCGTTTTGCGCTTCGGGAAGCGCTTTGCATCCTGCAGAAGCATAGCCACGGGTTTGTTATTAACGCAACGGTTAAATAAAGGGGCGGGCCCCGGCCGCCTCCTTCTTCGACGCCGCGCGCGCGATCGCTGCGCTGTCCTAGAGCCAGCCGCGGCTTTTCCAGTAGCGCGCGGCGGCAGGGTGAAGCGGCACGCATTGCGGCGTGTCGATCCCCTCTTTCGCCATGCGATCGACCGGCAGATCGCCCGGCTCTTCCCATGGGATGTTCATGTTGCGCGCGGCGAGCCCGGCGCAGATTTGCTCGACGAGCCTATCGTCGGCATCTTCGCGCACGAACACCGTCCAGCCGCTGAAATCGATCGTGAGCACGTCGGCCGGCAGCTTCGGATAGGCCGATTGCGGCAGCACGGCGCGGCGGTAGCCCATGTCCTCGAGCTTCTTCACCGTCGGCTCACTGAGCGACAAGATGCGCATGCCGGCATCGAGCGCCTGCGGCACCCATGAGTGGGCGGCCTCATCAAACAAGGCATCGACCTCGCCGTTGATCAGCGCCTTGAAGGTCGGCGTGTGCGGCCAGGGCACGCTGCCCTTCTTCATCACCTCACCGCCCCAAGCCGCGATATCTTCGCGCGAGAAGCCGGCGGCCGCGGCAACGTCGTCGAACATGTGATGCAAGGTGTGATCGAGCGCGCCGCGCATCATGATTTTGAGCTTCGGCTTCTTCGCCGCGATGTCCTCGAACCGTTCGATGCCGGTCTCGGGCCGCACCGCGAAGACGAACTGGTCCCAGGACGGGATGACCGTCACGGCGCGCAGTGGCAGCGGCTCCTTGAAGATGCCCTTGCCCTTCAGCGCCACCGACAACACGCAAGCCGGATTGATGATCGCGAGATCGGCCTCGCCCTTGGCGACGGCGAAGATGCCCTCGGACGAGCTCACCGCGAACAAGGTCACCGGCTTGCCGCCGGCGGCGTTGCGCAGAATGACCTTGGGCTGGAACCATTGCGGTACCGGATGCTCTTCCGTGCCGCCGCACATCTCCGACGCGATCTCCAGAACGAGACGCGAGCGCGTGACGTTGGGATTGACGGCTGGCGTGGTGTTGGTGGGCATTCTGGTTCCTCCCCTTTGGGCACTCTTTTAGACATTCCGTCATTCCCGCGTAAGCGGGAATCCAGGCTGCAACGAGCTCTGTCCCTGGATCCCCGCTTTCGCGGGGAAGACGATAAAAGAGCAAACGTGGCGCCCTTCTCGCACCCGCGAAGATGCGAAAAACACCGGGCAGGTCGACCAGTATTGCGGATTGTTGAGCGGATCTCTTCTGCTACTCTTTATCCCCGTGAGCCTCTCCAGCACATCGCCCGCCGCCTTCCGCGTCCCGTCGGTCATCAAGCGCAACATGATATTGTTCGCGCTGTCGCAGACCTTCACCGGCGTCGGCATGTCCTTCACCTATAGTTTCGGGCCGCTGATGGTGCTGACCTTGACCGGCGCGCCGGATCTCGTCGGCGTCTCCGTGGGGCTCGTCGGCCTCAGCCGCTTCTTCGTCGCCTACCCCGCGGGCAAGATCACCGACACCTATGGCCGCAAGCCCGGCATCCTGTTGGGGCTTTGCCTTGCCCTCACCGGGACGCTCGTGGTCGCGGCGTCGATGAGCTGGTCGAGCTTCGCCCTCTTCGTCATCGGCATTCTGATCTTCGGCATGGGCATGAACGCATCGCAGCAGCTGCGCGTCGCCGCGACCGACATGTTCCCGCCGAGCCATCGCGCCACCGCGCTCGGCTACCTCGCGACCGGCTCGCTCTTCGGCCTCGTCATGAGCCCGCTGGTCATCAGCGTGTCGCAAAAAATCGCCGACCGCACCGGCGCCGATCCGCTCGGCCTCGGCTGGTATCTCCTGCCCTGCCTGATCCTGCCGGGCATTGCGATGATCTTCTTCGTGCGGCCCGATCCGAAGCATATCGGACAGAATCTACACCTCTATTACCCGGGCGTCGTCACGCAAGCGCGGCACCACGAGGAAGCGGCCGCGTTCAGCGCGATGAGCCTGCTGCGCCGGCCAATCATCCGCCTCGCGATCGTCTCCAACTGCTCGGTGCAGGGGAACATGTCGATCGTGATGGTGCTAAACTCGCTGGTGCTGAAGGATTGCGGCACCAGCCTCACCGGCATCGCCATCTCCAGCATGTGCCATTCGGCCGGCATGTTCGCTTTCACCATTCCGCTCGGCAAGTTGACCGACCGCTACGGCCGCGACGCGGTGATGTTCCCCGGCGTCGCCACCGCGCTCGCCGGCGCGGGTCTCGTCGCCTACACCCATTCTTATTTTCCGATCACCTTCGGCGCGTTCCTTGTCGGCATCGGTTGGGCGGCGGCGAATGTCTCGGCGACGGCGCTGATCGCCGATCATTACGTGACCGCGACGCGCGGCCGCGCCCTCGGCTTCAACGACACCTGCGCCGCCGGCATCTCGGTGCTGATCGCGCTCGCAACCGGGCCGCTCATTGCCTGGGTCGGAACGACGGGCGCCGGGTTGATGGCGATCGTTTTGGCGATCCCGCCGCTGGTGATGCTCGCGATGACCGGCGGCACCAAACGCATCGCCGCCCGCGCCGCCGCAGCGGCAGCGACGAGCGACGACTAAACTTTCACCACGGAGACTCAAGGGAGAAGGTTTTTGTGCGCGTCGCGCGCAACACCTCTTCTCTGTGATCTCCGTGCCTCCGTGGTCAATCAGTATTTCACCGGCACGAACTGCGTCGTGAAGAGCGCGCTGTCGGGCGGCTCGCTCGGCAGGGAGCCCATATCGACGAAGGATTTCTTCAACACCGCGACCGCCTGCGGATCGAAAATGCCATCGTCAGTGAACATCGGCCCTTCGAAATCGTAATCCTTGTCGACGACGCTGCGATCCTGGCGCAGCACCTTCTGCGCCAGCGCCGAGGTTTCGTCGCGATGCGTTTTCATATAAGCGATCGAGGCAAAGAAGCCTTTGAGGAACCGTTCGACGATCTGCGGCTTCTCCGCGACCAGCTTTTTCGGCGCGAACACCACATGGGTGATGAAATGCGGCGCATAGTGATCCATCGAGATCAGCATGCGGCCTTCGTGACGTTCCTCGAGAGCGAAGCCGGCTTCCGTCGAGAGCACGACGGCATCGATCTGATGCGCCTTCAGCGCCGCGATCGACGCCTCGACCGCGCCCAGCGGCACAGCCTTGATCCCGTCCTGGCCCCAGCCCTCTTGAATGGCCATCTGCTTGGCCAGCCAATCGCTGAGCGAGCCTGAGGTCGAGACCGCGATCATCTTGCCTTTGAGATCGGCGACGGTCTTGATCGGCGAATCTTCCAGCACGATCGCCGAGATATTGCGCGGCGGGCCGGCGAATTGCGCGACGCCGACCGCCGCGCCGCCTTTCGATGCGAGCGCCAGACCGGGGCCGCTGCCGAGACCGAAATCGACGCTGCCGGCGACCAGCGCCTGCTGCACCTTGGCGTCGCCGCCGAGATTGGCGCTGTCGAGATCGAGGCCGAGCTTGCCGAAGATGCCCTGCTCGATGCCGATATCGACCGGCAGGAATGTCCACGCCGTGCCCTGCGCCTTGCCGACATGAACCGCTTCGTTGGCGCGCGCATCATGCAGTGCCAGCAGAATGGCGAACGCGGCGCACGACGCGCGCAACAGAACAGTCATCATCTTCCCCCGCTCGTTCTTATGCGCGCGAGTATAACGCGCGCCCGCGCACCGCGATAAGGCCAAGCTTCATCGTCGGACGATTGGTGCACTGCACGCGCGAAAAAAATTTCGCGGCTCGCGTATCGAAAAGAAACGTCGCGCGTTTATGGCGCGGCCTTCTGCATATGCACGATCGCACCTTCGGCCGAGCTTGAGCTTGCTACTTCAGAGGGAGCGCGCACATGACGACGGGCACGACTGGTTCCGGCCTCCAGATCAATTTCACTTACGCTGAGAATCCGAGCACGCTCCCCGCGGGCTTCGTCGACGCGCTCAATTACGCGGCGCAGCAGATCGAGAGCGTCATCACCACGCCGATCAGCGTCACCCTCAATGTCGACTATGAGGTCCCCTTCAATAGCTCAGTGATCGCCTGGAGCCAGCCGCCATTCGCCGGCTTCGACTACGGCGCCGTCAAGGCGGCGCTCGCCAATATCGATCCGTCGGCGGCAGCGAGCATGCCGGCCACCGATCCGATCGCGGGCAGCAACAACATGCTCTGGCTCGCCGCGCCGCAAGCCGCCGCGTTGGGCCTCACCAACAACCCGGCCTATACCGAGGGCGATTTCGGCCAGTTCGACGATATCGGCTTCAACAGTTCGATGCCGTTCACTTTCGACCCGAACAATCGCGCCGTCGCGGGCGCGTATGATTTTATCGGCCTCGCCGAGCACGAGATCACCGAAGCGCTCGGCCGTGCCGACATCTTCGGCACCCAAAGCAACACCGGCTGGGGCAATCTCTACACCCTGCTCGACATGTTCCATTACACGGCGCCGGGGACGAATACCTATACCGGCACGCAAGCCAATTATTTCTCGCCCGATGGCGGCCATACCGTCGACGCCAGTTTCAACACGAGTTCCGCCGGCGATCTCAACGACTGGGCGAATGGAAGCACCGATGCTTTCGCGGCTTTCGGCACCACCGGCATCCAGCTCGGGTTTTCGCCCTCGGACGTCGCCTTGCTCAATGCGCTCGGTTACACGACCACGGGCATGCCGCCGTCGCCCCCGCCGGGTTATGTAAATGTCACGGGCAACGTGCCCACCGCCATCGAAGGCGGCGCGACGAACGCGTTAGGCAAAGTCGCGGTGGTGGATAATGGCAGCACCTCGCTCAACGCGGCGAGCATCACCATTGCCGACGTGAACGGCAATCCGATGACGGGCGACGAGCTCTTCGTCAACGGCATCCAGAACGGCGCCCTCGGCAACGGCGTCACCGCAAGCTGGAATGCGAGCACGAGCACGCTGACCCTCTCGGGTACTGCTTCGCTCCAAACCTACGATACGCTTCTGAGCGAGGTGTCGTTTCAAGATACGGGCACGGATACGAGCACCAGCGGCCACCCCCAGCGCACCATCAGCTGGAGCGCGGATGACGGCACCAACCATCTCAGCGGCACATCGCAGATCGAGATCGATCGTGCGCCGGTCGAGATGCCGGCCGCCGCCAGCACCAGCCTGGCGGTCGGCGCAAGCGTCAGCGCCGCGAGCCTGTTCAACCCCGCGACCGACGCCGATCGCGACCAGATTCAGACCTATGTGCTCGGCGACAGCAATCCAAGCGTCGGGCAATGGTATCTCAACGGCCAGCCGGTCAGCGGCCAGATCAACGAAAGCCAGTTGTCGCAGGTGCTCTATCGGGCGCTCAGCGCCGGAACCGACAACGCCACCTTGCAGGCCAATGACGGCTTCACCCTCTCGAGCGCGCAGAACAGCAGTGTCGCAATCACCGTAACGACCTCCGGCGGCACGACCGGCGAGACACTCACCGCGAACGACACGGCCGGCCAACAGCTCGTCGGCACGCCTTACAACGACACGTTCTATGCGGGACATAGTTCCGTCGTGATGACCGGCAATGGCGGCGCCGACACGTTCATCTTCCCATACGTGCCGTGGAGCGCCGGCTCGATCACCGATTTCAACACCGCCGACGACGCGCTCGATCTCAGCGCGTTGCTCAGTGCCGCCGGCTACACCGGCAGCAATCCGGTCGCCGACGGCTATTTGCAATTCGCCGACGATGGCAGGGGCGACACCCAGGTCTATCTCAATTCGCACAGCGCCTCGGATCCCTACCCGAGCCTGATCACGACGCTCGATCATGTTTCGCCTGCGAGCATCACGCCGGCCGATTACGGCTATGGCTCGAATAGCGGCGGCAATGGCACGATCACGATCAGCGGCAC
This sequence comes from Allostellaceae bacterium, assembly GCA_035552195.1. Taxonomy (GTDB): domain Bacteria; phylum Pseudomonadota; class Alphaproteobacteria; order ATCC43930; family CGMCC-115725; genus CAIKMD01. Next base: position 10,423 of record DASZLU010000059.1, read on the forward strand.
CGTCGCGGATCAGGCAACGCAGGACGATCACTCGATCTCGCCGTTCACCGGCGTGAGCCTCGCCGATACGAACAGCGGCGCGACGGAGACCCTCACCGTCACCCTCTCCAATGCCGCGAACGGCCAGCTCTCCAATCTCGGCGGCGGCAGCTACGACGCCACAACCGGCGTCTACACCGATACCGGCACGGTGGCCCAGGTCGCCGCAGCGCTCGATAACCTCGTCTTCGCCCCGACCGAGCATCAGGTCGCGGCGGGCGATACCGTCACCACCAGCTTTACGATCAGCGACACCGATTCTGCCGGCGCCAGCGCCACCAACAGCAATACCAGCGTCGTCACGACGGCGACCGCCGCGGGCACGACCGGTGTGACGCTGACCGCGGACGACAGCGCCGGCCAGCAACTCACCGGCACGCCGAACGACGATATCTTCTATGCGGGGCATAACTCCGTGGTGATGACCGGCGATGGCGGCGCCGATACGTTCGTCTTCCAATACGAGCCGTGGAATGCGGGCTCGATCACCGATTTCACGCCGGGCAACGACAAGCTTGATCTTTCAGCGCTGCTAAGCGCCGCCCGTTACACCGGCAGCGATCCGGTCGCCGACGGCTACGTCACCTTCTCGTCGGACGGCAGCGGCGACACGAACGTCTACTTCAATCCGCATGATGCGTCGCAATCCTGGCCCAGCCTCATCACCACGCTCGACGGCATCGCGCCGACCGGCCTCACCGCGGCCAACACGCTCGGGACAGCCGGATCGGGCGGCGGCACCGGCGAGACGCTGACCGCGAACGACACGGCCGGCCAGCAACTTACCGGCACGCCCAACGACGACATTTTCTATGCCGGCCACAATTCCGTGGTGATGACCGGCGATGGCGGCGCCGACACGTTCGTCTTCCAGTACGAGCCGTGGAATGCCGGCTCGATCACCGATTTCAACACCGCCGCTGATGTCCTCAACCTCAAAGGCATCTTCGCCGCGATCGGCTACACCGGCAGTAACCCGGTTGCCGATGGTTATCTCGCCTTCCAGTCGGATGGCCAAGGCGACACGCAGGTGATCGTCAATCCGCAAGGCCCCGCGACCCAGATTCCGATCACCGTGACGACGCTCGATCATGTCGATCCGAGCGCGATCCATGCGGGCGATTACATCTTCGCATAACGGCGAAATAGCGGCTCCGCGTCGGCGGCGCCGCTATCGGTCCACGCGCTAAACCAGGAGGCACAAATGCCGACACTCACCTCACTCGTTGGTTTCAATGGCGCTGACGGGTCTGATCCGCAGGGCGAATTGATTGCGGACTCGCAGGGCGATCTGTTCGGAACGTCCGCCGGCGGCGGCCCCAATGGCGGCGGCACGGTCTTCGAGATCGTTTACGCCAATGGCGCCTATGCCGCTCAGCCGACAATTCTCGCGTCATTCAGCAACAGCGATGGTATCTACGCGCCGGTCGGCCCCCTCGTGACCAACTCGGCCGGAACGATCTTTGGCGAAACGGTCGGTACCGATTCTAACGACAACGGTTCCATCTTCGAGATTCAAAAAACCGCCAGCGGCTACGCGCCGGCGGCGACGCTTTGGACATTCTCCTATTCCGCCAACGACATCACATCGCCGACCGGCGGCCTTGCCATCGATTCCGCCGGCGATCTTTTTAGCTCCGAGAGCCAGGCGGGCGCATACGGTGATGGTGCGGTATTTGAACTGCCCAGCGCGGGCTCAGGCAACTATAACGGACCGCAAATTCTCGCTTCATTCAACGGCAGCAACGGCATCGCGCCGACGGGTCCCGTTGTCGTGGACGCCGCTGGCGATATTTTCGGTACGACGGTCAAAGGTGGCGCCAACGGCGACGGCACCGTCTTCGAGATTCCGCATACCGCAAGCGGTTATGGAAGCATCGTCACGCTGGCGAATTTCGATGGCGCGAACGGTCTATACCCCGGCGCAATCGCGATGGATTCTGCCGGCGATTTGTTCGGCACGACGTCGCCCGGCAGCACGGTCGGCTCGGCGACGGTTTTCGAGATCGCAAAAACCGCCGGTGGCTATGGCGATCTGACGACGTTGGCGACATTCGACAACGCGAATCAGATCGGCCCCATTTCGCTCGATGCAAGCGGCAACATCTACGGCACGACGCCCGCGGGCGGCGTCAACGGTATGGGCAGCGTGTTCGAGATCGCGCACGCTGCCAGTGGTTATGCGACGACCCCGACCACCCTCTGGAATTTCGGCGGTTCCGATGGCCAAACGCCGTCGAGCGCCGTGTTGGCCGACGCCGCCGGCAATCTGTACGGCACGACCGCTTCGGGCGGCGCCAACAACGACGGCACCATCTACGAATTGAATCCTACGTCCGGAAGCGGAACGGGCACGGTGAATTCGGAACCGATGCTGACAACGATTGCCGCCTTCACAGGCGACAATGGGGCCTATCCCAATTCTCCGCTGACTTCGGATGCCGCCGGCGATCTCTTCGGGACGACGTATTTCGGCGGCGCGCCCGGGAGCCCAAACGGGAACGCGCCGGGCGTCATTTACGAAATCGCCCAGACCGCGGACGGATACGGACCGGGGGCCACCGTGCTTTATAACTTCGCCCAGGACCCCAACGGCCGGCCGAACTCACCTTTGGTCGTCGATTCCGCCGGCGATCTTTTCGGTACGACCTCCGGCGGCGCAGTTTTCGAGCTTGCCAAGACGGCGAGCGGCTATGCCGCCGCGCCGACGACGTTGGCGACTTTCGCTTCGAGCCCTAGCGCGCTGATTATGGATTCGTCGGGCGATCTCATCGGCGCTACTGGGGGCGGAGGCGCGAACGGCGACGGCTCGATCTTCGAGATCGTTAACAGCGCAAGCGGCTACGCCAGCACGCCGACAACGCTGGCGAGTTTCGACGGAACAAACGGCACTGCGCCGTCTCATCTGGTTTTCGATTCGTCGGGCGACATTTTCGGCATCGCCGCCGGCAGCAACGGCAACAACATCGTCTTCGAGCTTGCCCATACCGCACAGGGGTACGCCAGCGCGCCTGTCACCGTGGCGGCCATCGCCAATACTGCGCCGAGCGGCTACAGCGAAGCGGTAACCGGCCTCAGTATCGATGCTTCCGGCAATCTTTTCGGAACAGCCGTGTACAATCCGGCGCCAGCCCCGATGGACAATGGTCCCACCTCCGGGACGATTTTCGAAATCGCCAAGACCGCCAGCGGCTATGAGAGCACGTCGACGACACTCGCGACCGGCTTCGTTCCTTGGTCGGGCGTGACCATCGATGGCGCTGGCAATTTGTGGGGAACCTCAAGAACCGGAATCTTTGAGCTTCCTAAGGAGGCAGGTGGCTACGCCGCCACGCCAACGATCATCAGTGACGCTCCGACCGACCAACCATTGCTGGCGGACAGTAACGGGAACCTTCTCGATGTGACGTACACCGGCACGTACCTGAACGACGGGACTGCTTTCGAATTGAGCAACACGGGCTTCGTCGTCCCCAGTGGCAGTGGCGGCACGACGGGCGAGACACTCACCGCGAACGACACCGCCGGCCAGCAGCTCGTCGGCACGCCTTACAACGACACGTTCTATGCGGGGCATAGTTCGGTCGTGATGACCGGCAATGGCGGCGCCGACACGTTCATCTTCCCATACGTGCCGTGGAGCGCCGGGTCGATCACCGATTTCAACACCGCCGACGACAAGCTCGATCTCAGCGCGTTGCTCAGTGCGGCCGGCTACACCGGCAGCAATCCGGTCGGCGACGGCTATCTGCAATTCGCCGACGATGGCAAGGGCGACACCCAGGTCTATCTCAATTCGCACAGCGCCTCGGATCCCTATCCGAGCTTGATCACGACCCTCGATCACGTCGCCCCGGCAAGCATCACCCCGGCGGATTACGGCTACGGCTCGAGTTCCGGCGGCGGCGCGACGGTGTCGGTCATTTCGACGTTCAGCAGCGATCCGGAACCGAACGGCACGCTGGCTGTCGATACTGCCGGGAATCTATTCGGCACGACCCAAAGCGGCGGCACCAATAGCGATGGCGCCATCTTCGAGGTGGCCAATACGGGAAGCGGCTATGCCGGCACCCCGACGATACTGGCCAGCTTCGATGGCGCCGACGGTCAGCTGCCGGCTGCCGGCCTGATCGCCGACAGCGCCGGCAATCTCTTCGGCGTCACGGAAAAAGGCGGCGCGAACGGCGACGGCGCGATTTTCGAGCTCGCCAAGACGGCCGACGGCTATGCCGCGACGCCAACACTTCTGGCCAGTTTCGACAGTGGCGCCGTGGGCCCCGCGAACCAGCTCGTCATGGATGCCGCCGGCGATCTCTTCGGCATAACGGAAAACGGCCCCTTTAACGCGACAGTCTTCGAACTGGCGAAAACCGCCGGCGGCTATGCCACCGCGCCAACCACGCTGGCCACGTTCGACACGCCGAACACGCCGAGCCCGTTGGCCATCGATGCCCATGGCGACCTCTTCGGCGTCGCTCTCTCCAAGAGCGGCCCCAGCACCGGCTCGGTGTTCGAGATCGCCAACACGGCGAGCGGCTACGCCACGACGACCACGACCTTGGCGACGCTCGGCATCGCCGACGGAACCCCCTCCGGCGCCTTGGTGGCCGATGCCAACGGCGACCTCTTCGGCTTAACGAACGGCGGCGGTGCGAATAGCTCGGGCGAGATATTCGAGATCGCAATGACCGCGAGCGGCTACGCCAGCAGCCCGACGGTTTTGGCCAGCTTCCCGAGCGAAAACAATCATGCGGGCGCCTTAATGATCGACGGCGCGGGCGATCTTTTCGCGCAGACGCTGCCGAGCGGCGGCGCCACCGGCGGCGAACTCTTCGAACTTGCCAAGACCGACAGCGGCTATGCGAGCACGCTGACCGCGGTCACCAGCCTGGACGGCGGCGGTAACAGCCCAATGTCCGGTCTCGCCGCCGATTCCGCTGGTCATCTCTTCGGCACGGCGAGCGGCAACGCGCCGCAGCAAGAATCCGCTCCCAACAGCACGGTCTACGAGATCACCAACAGCGGCTTCGTCCCGACGAGTTCGGGCGGCGGCGGCACGACCGGCGAGACGCTGACCGCGGACGACAGCGCGGGCCAGCATCTCACCGGCACGCCGAACGACGACATTTTCTACGCCGGCCACAACTCGGTGGTGATGACCGGCGATGGCGGCGCCGATACGTTCGTCTTTCAGTACGAGCCGTGGAATGCAGGCTCGATCACCGATTTCACGCCGGGCAACGACAAGCTCGATCTCTCGGCCCTGCTCACCGCCGCCGGTTATAGCGGCAACGATCCAGTGGCCGACGGCTTTGTCACTTTCTCGTCCGACGGCAGCGGCGACACGAACGTCTACTTCAATCCGCACGACGCCACGCAGCAATGGCCGAGCCTCATCACCACGCTCGACGGCATCGCGCCGACTGGCCTCACCGCCGCCAACACGCTCGGGACAGCCGGATCGGGCGGCGGCGGTACCGGCGGCGGCACGACGGGCGAGACGCTGACCGCGAACGACACGGCCGGCCAGCAACTCGCCGGCACGCCCAACGACGATACGTTCTATGCCGGGCATAATTCCGTGGTGATGACCGGCGACGGCGGCGCCGACACGTTCGTCTTCCAATACGAGCCATGGAATGCCGGCTCGATCACCGATTTCAACACCGCCGCTGATGTCCTCAACCTCAAAGGCATCTTCGCTTCGATCGGCTATACCGGCAGCAACCCCGTCGCCGACGGCTATCTCGCCTTCAACTCCGACGGACAAGGCGACACGCAGGTGATCGTCAATCCGCAAGGCCCCGCGACGCAGATTCCGATCACCGTGACCACACTCGATCACGTCGACCCGAGCGCCGTCCATTCCGGCGACTATCTCTTCGCATGATCTTCGATGATGCGGCGCGCCTCACCGCGCGCCGTTTCTCTTTTCGACCGCACGTACTTTCGGCCAAGCACAAATTCTCTAATTCATAAGGAAGCGCGCACATGGCAACCACCACCGCCGGCTCTGGCCTCCAAATCAATTTTACCTATCAGCAAGATCCAAGCACGCTGCCTTCGGGCTTCGTGGCGGCGCTCAATTACGCGGCACAGCAGATCGAGAGCATCATCACCTCGCCGGTCACCGTCGACATTTCCGTCTTCTACGGCATCACGGCGCCATCCAACCTCGGCGTTAGCGACGGTTCGCTCGAGGAGTTCAGCTACACGGAGGTCAAGAACGCGCTGGCCAATGTCGACCCGACCGCGGCCGCGCACATGCCGGCGAGCGATCCTGTCGCCGGGAGCAGCACGCTCTGGGTCGGCAGCGCCGAAGCAGCCGTGCTGGGCCTCACGGATCCGATCTACGTCGCCGGAAGCGGAATCGACGGCACGATCGGATTCAATCAGAACATGACTTTCACCTACGATCCGAACGCTCGTGCCGTCCCCGGCGCGTACGATTTCATCGGCGTCGCCGAGCACGAGATCACCGAAGTCCTGGGCCGCATCAGTTTATTCGGCAACGAAGGAATCTCCGACCAAGGCAGCGTCTACACGCTGCTCGACATGTTTCACTACACGTCGCCGGGCGTGAATACTTATACCGGAACCCAACCCAATTATTTTTCGCCCGACGGCGGCAACACGGAATACATGTACTTCAACACGTCCCCGGGCGTCGATCTCGGCGACTGGGCCGGAGGCAACGACGTGTTCGCGGCTTTCATGCCGGCGGATACCCAGCTTTCAATTTCGCAAGCGGACATCGCCGAACTCAATACGCTCGGCTATCAGACAGTCTCGGCGAACGGTGTGAGTCCCTCGGGCACCAACTCCTTCGCGATTGAAGGCGGAGCGGTTGTTGGGCTGGGTAGCGTCGCGATTGGCGACCAGACCAGCAACGCGATCAGCTCTGCAACCGTCACCATTGCCGACGCGCACGGCAATCCGGTCGCCGGCGACGAGCTCTTCGTCAACGGTATTCAGGACGGTAATGCCGCCGCCGGCATCACCGCGAGCTGGAATGCGAGCACGAACACACTGACGCTATCGGGCGCCGCTTCGCTGCAAACCTACGACACGCTTCTCAGCGATGTGACATATCAAGACACGGGCACCGATCCGAGCACGGGCAGTCATCCGGAGCGCACGGTCACCTGGACCGTGAATGACGGGACTCAGAATCTCACCGGTACGTCCCAGATCGCGATTGATCGCGCGCCGGTCGAGATGCCGATCACCGCCAGCGCCAGCCTGGCGGTCGGCGCGAACGTCAGCGCCGCGAGCCTGTTCGACCCCGCGACAGACGCGGATGGCGACACGATTCTATTTTATATTCTTGGCGACAGCGATACGAGCGTCGGCCAATGGCATCTCAATGGTCAGCCCATCAGCGGCCAGGTCTCTGCAAGCGATCTGTCGCAGCTAACCTATCAGGCGCTCAGCGCCGGCACGGACAACGCTTCCTTGCAGGCTGATGACGGCCACACGCTGTCGAGCGCCCAGGGTGACGACGTCATAATCACGGTGACCGCATCTGGCGGCGGCGGCACCATCGGCGAGACGCTCACGGCCAACGATACCGCCGGTCAGCATCTCACCGGTACCCCTTACGACGACACCTTCTATGCCGGGCATAACTCGGTGGTGATGACCGGCAATGGCGGCGACGACACGTTCGTCTTTCAGTACGAGCCGTGGAATGCCGGCTCGATCACCGATTTCAACACCTCGGCCGACACGCTCGATCTCAGCGCCTTGCTCAGTGCGGCCGGCTACACCGGCAGCAATCCGGTCGCCGATGGCTATCTGCAATTTACCGACGATGGCAAGGGCGACACCCAGGTCTATCTCAATTCGCATGTATCGGGGTCCTATCCCAACCTGATCACGACACTCGACCATGTTTCGCCTTCGAGCATCACGCCGGCCGATTACGGCTATGGCTCGAATAGCGGCGGCGGCAATGGTGCGACGCTGACAACTCTCGCCGGTTTTGACGGAACGAATGGCACCCGTCCGGACGGCGTGACGATGGACAACGCCGGCAATCTTTTTGGCGCCACCGAAACCGGCGGCGGTGCTGGCGGCGGGACAATCTTCGAGATCGCTAAGACAGCCGATGGCTACGCAGGCACCCCGACCACACTCGCCAGTTTCGATGGCACCAACGGCGCTTCCCCCGATGGCGGTTTCATCATCGACAGTGCCAGCGACATCATCGGCTCCGCGGCCGCTGGCGGTGCCAATAACGACGGCACGATCTTCGAGTTGGTCAAGACCGCAAATGGCTATTCAGAACCAACCATCCTTACAAATTTCGACGGTACGAATGGCAGCGAGCCGCAAGGACACCTTATCACGGACGCAAATGGCGATATCTTCGGTACGACCTACTTAGGCGGTGAGCCGAATAATGACAGCGGCACCGTCTTCGAGCTGGCCAAATCCGGGGATGGCTATGCGAGTCTATCAACGGTGTCCGAAAGCTTCGCGTCGAAAGGTGGCAACGGCGACCCATACCCTGGACTGGCGATGGACGCTGCGGGCGATCTCTTCGGTGTGACGGGTAACGGCGAGACCGTGTTCGAGATCGCGAAAACTGCCAGCGGTTATTCGGCGGTCTTGACAACGATCGAGAGTCATTCGCTCGAAGGCATACCTTCTGGCTTCTTGGTCGTCGACTCCGCCGGCAATCTCTACGGCACGACAACCACCGGCGGCGCCGGTGGCGAAGGCACGCTGTTCGAGATCGCCTACAACGGAAGCAGCTATGCGAGCACACCGACGGTGCTCGCCAATTTCGACGGCACGGGCGTCGGTGGCGCGCCGACGGGTATTCTCGAGATGGATGGCGCTGGAAATATCTTCGGCACCACCAATTCGGGCGATGCTGATGGCTATGGCGGTCTCTTCGAACTGGCCAAGACCGGCACCGGATACAGCAATACGCCGCTGAATCTATATGCCTTTCAGAATCCGGGTTCGACCCTCTCTCACGCGACCGATTCCGCTGGCGATCTGTTTGGTACCAGCACTGGCGGTGGCGCAAATAGTGATGGCACCGTCTTCGAGATCACCAACACCGGCTTCGTCCCGACGAGCTCGGGCGGCGGCGGCACGACGGGCGAGACGCTGACCGCCAACGACACCGCCGGCCAGCATCTCACCGGCACGCCGAACGACGATATTTTCTATGCGGGGCATAACTCCGTGGTGATGACAGGCGATGGCGGCGCCGACACGTTCGTCTTTCAGTACGAGCCGTGGAATGCAGGCTCGATCACCGATTTCACGCCGGGCAACGACAAGCTCGATCTCTCGGCCCTGCTCACCGCCGCCGGTTATAGCGGCAACGATCCAGTGGCCGACGGCTACGTCACCTTCGCCTCAGACGGCAGCGGCGACACGAACGTATACTTCAATCCGCATGATGCGTCGCAATCCTGGCCGAGCCTCATCACCACGCTCGACGGCATCGCGCCGACCGGCCTCACCGCCGCCAACACGCTCGGGACAGCCGGATCGGGCGGCGGCGGTACCGGCGGCGGCACGACGGGCGAGACACTGACCGCCAACGACACCGCCGGCCAGCAACTCACCGGCACGCCCAACGACGATACGTTCTATGCCGGGCATAATTCCGTGGTGATGACCGGCGACGGCGGCGCCGATCAGTTCGTCTTCCAGTACGCGCCATGGAATGCAGGCTCGATCACCGATTTCAACACCGCCGCTGATGTCCTCAACCTCAAAGGCATCTTCGCCGCGATCGGCTACACCGGCGGTAACCCGGTTGCCGACGGCTATCTCGCCTTCAACTCCGACGGACAAGGCGACACGCAAGTGATCGTCAATCCGCAAGGACCCGCGACCCAGATTCCGATCACCGTGACGACGCTCGATCACGTCGACCCGAGCGCGATCCATTCCGGCGATTACATCTTCGCCTAGCTCGCCGTAACCGTGGTAAGTTCCCCCAAACGAATCGTTGGGGGAACGCAAGATGATCGGGACCACGGCCCTGCAGCGGCGGCAATTTCTCACGGCGCTCGGCGCCGCCGGCGCGACGACGCTCGTGCCGTCGGCGCTTGTTAGCGACGCGCTGGCCGCGCCCTATAAGCCGCGGCGCATCGATGTGCATCATCACGTGCCGCCGCCGGCCTATATCGATTGGATGGCGCAGGGCAACGCGACCTTTCATTCGCCGCTCGACACCGGCACTTGGTCGCTCGAGGGCGCGCTCGGCGAGATGGACAAATACGGTATCGAGACCGCGATCGTATCGAGCCCCGACCTCAACGGCCGCCTGCCCGGCGATTTCACCGGCGTGGTGCGCAGCTGCAACGAGTGGCTCGCCAAGCTCACCGTCGATCATCCCGGCCGCTTCGGCTGTTTCGGCATGATGCCGCTGCCGAAGATCGACGCGACCCTCGCCGAGATCACGTATGTGCTCGACACGCTCAAGAGCGACGGTGTGCGTTTTGCGCCATCCTATGACGGCAAGTATCTCGGCGATGTCGCGTTCGATCCGGTCATGGCCGAGCTCAACCAGCGCAAGGCCGTCGCCTTCGTCCATCCGACGCAGCCGCAATGCTGCGGCCAGATGATGCCGGATGTCGCCTCCGCGATCGTCGAATTCCCCTTCGATACGATGCGCACCATCGTCAGCCTGCTCTATAGCGGCCAATTCGCGAAATACCCCGACATCAAATGGATATTCTCGCATGGCGGCGGCACCTTGCCGATGCTCGCCGGCCGCATCTCTGGCAGCTTCCGCAACCCGAAGATGCAGGCACGCGCGCCGAAAGGCCCGATCTACGAGTTGCAGAAGGTTTATGTCGACACGGCAAGCGCGTTCTTTCCCTGGTCCTGGGCGGGCGTCGCGGCGCTGTCGGGGCCAAAGCACATCCTCTTCGGCACCGACGATCCTTATGTGAAGATCCCCGATGCCGATGCCGGCCTCAAAGCGCTGCATCTTCCCCCGGCGCTGCGCGCCGCCGTCGATCGCGAGAACGCGCTGCCGCTCTTCCCGCGCTTCAACAAGAAGGCGTGAGCGCTACGGCGTGACGCCGGTGCCGTCGCCGAGCGGCAGCGCGTCGATCAGGATGAACGCCATGCGCGCGACGCCCGCGCCGACATTCGCCCAAGCGTGGTTGGTGCCGCGCTGGACGACGATGTCGCCCGGTTTCAACCGCGTCGCCTCGCCGCTATCCAAGCGCATCTCCATGTCGCCGACGAGCACGATGCCGTAATCGACCGAATTGGTCTTGTGCATCGGCGAGACCTTGCCCGGCTGAAAATCGACGATGCGCAGCACGGTGCCGTCCATGCAGGTGAGGCCGCTGGGCAAGGTCGCGCCGTCGCGCTCGTCGGTGTTATCCGCCGGGCTGGTCTGCGTCACCCAGAGCTTTGCGAAAGCCGCATCGCCGCTCGGCACGGGCTGCGGCTCGACGACGCTGTCCGATTTGACGATCGCCAGCCCGTCGCCGCGATGGCCGGTCACGATCCGCCGCACGCCGCTCATTGTCCCCTCCACGCTTTATCTATTTAACCGGCCGCGCACCGCCGAGACCGCCGCCGATACTGCCCGTCGCCGTCGCGAAGGTGACGCTCGCGCCGCGAAATTCACGCAGCGGCAATTCCGCCAACGCGTTGATGATCGGGTATTGCGTCGGCACGTCTTCCCACCGCGCCGGCAGGAACCGAAACACGCCCTTGCCCGCAAGGCGCTTGGTCACGCCATTGGCGCCGGGGCCGCTATTCGCGCCCGGAATGAAGGCCATGTATTCGGCATCGGCTTCGCCTTGCGCGCCGACTTTCGGCATGAAGCGATAATGAAAGGCGCCGTCGAGCACCGGCGCTTGGGCTTTCAGCGGTGCCTCGCTCAGATCGGTGGCGTCCAGCTCGAAGAAGCGGAACCCTTCCCAGCTCGCGCTGGCCCGATAGGCGTTGCCGAGAATGATCGGCTCGGGGATCTGCGCATAGAGCTTGGCGAAGCCGAGCTCCTCGCGGCCGGTGACTATCGGATCGGCGAGGTTCTCCCACAGCACCGGTGTGAACTTGCCGGTGAGCCGCCCGTCCTCGCCATCGAAGACGATCGGAAATTCGACGCTGACGATGTTGTAGCCGCGCCCGGCGAGCCAGCCGATATTGCGTAGATAAGCGATGCTGACGGTGAGCATCGGATCGCCATGCAGCCGGCACCGCGGCGGCAACAGCTCGGCAAGCGCCGTCGCCTCGGTCAGCGCCGATCCCGCGACGGTGACGACGGTCATGTTGTCGGGCAGGTTCCGCTTGTCGAGCGGCACGTTACGCGGTCCGGGCACTGCGCCGAAGACGCGCGGCTGGCGGTATTTCTTCTCGAGCTCGGGCCTATCGCGAGACACGGGGGGTTGACGCTCCGGCAGCAGTTGCCCTGGAAGCGCCGACTATAGGAAAGCACGTTGGTTCTGTCGCCGCCGCCCGGCTCAAACCTGGTTGGGCCTCAAACCTGGCTGGGCCTCAAACCTGGCTGGGCCTCAAACCCGGCTGGGGCTCAGACCTGTTTGAGGTTCACCCAGCGATCGACGCGCTGCATCAGGCTCTTGGCGTCGAAGGGCTTGGTGATGAAGTCGTTGCCGCCCGCCGCGATGCCCGCCTTCACGTCCTGCGCCGTGCGTCGCGCGGTGACGAACGCAATCGGGACCGTCCGGAACGCCTCGACGGCGCGGAGTTGCCGGCAAAGCTCGAAGCCATCGGTTTCCGGCATCTGGACATCGAGCAGGATCAGAGCCGGCTCGACATCGCGCACCAGCCGCATGCATTGGGCCGCGTTGCCGGCGCCGAAGAAGCGATAACCCGCACCGGCGATGACGCTCTTCAGGATGTCGAGCATCTCACGCGAATCATCGACCGCGACGACGACCGGTTTCTCCATCGTGATGACGCCAGACATCTCGATTCTCCGCTCTTCGTCCAGCCGTTAGGCCGCCACGGCCGCGTAGTAGTCGCGCATCAGCGGCAGCAACGCCGCGGCCTCGGCATCGAGCTCTGCCGTTACTTCGCGGCATTTCTGCGCATCGCCGCTGTTGCAGGCATGCTGCAACTGCCGCGCCAGCGCGCTCAGCCGCATCCCGCCGATATTGCCGGCGATGCCGACGAGATCATGCGCTTCGCGTCCCGCCTGCGTCAGCGAGGTGGCCGCCACGAGATCGACCACGACCGCGACACGTTGCTCGATCGCCTCGATCAAGCTCGACAGCAGCGGCAGGAAGGTCGCGCTGTTGGTGGCGGCACTCAGGTGGTCGAGCTTGCCGCGATCGAAGCGGGGGTCGCCTTTGCCTTCGCCGCGCTCCGCCAGCGGTTGCCGCCGGCCTTCTTCGCCCGCGGCCCGGAACGCCGCGACGTGCTGCAGCTTCGCGACCAACGTCGCGGCGTCGAAAGGCTTCGAGACATAATCATCCATGCCCGCGGCGAGCACCTCCTCGCGCATTCCCGACATGGCATGGGAGGTCAGCGCGATGATCGGCACTTGCCCGGCGCGGCCCGGCAGATTGCGGATTTCCTTCGCGGCGGCGATGCCGTCGAGCTCCGGCATCTGCAGATCCATGAGGATGACGTCGTAATCCTTCGCTTGCGCGGCCTCGACCGCCTGGCGGCCGTTGTCGACCAGATCGGCGCGATGGCCGGCATGTGAGATGATCAGGTGTGCGACCTGCTGATTGACCTTGTTGTCCTCGGCGATCAGCACGTCGAGCGCACCCAGCAGCGCGCCGGCGGTCAGCCCGGTCGCCGCCTCCGATACTTTGGCCTGCGCTTCCACCCGCTCCAGCGGGATCTCGAAACAGAAGAGGCTGCCCTCGCCCGGCACGCTCGAGAAACCGATCATGCCGCCCATGAGCTCGACAAGCTGCTTAGAGATAGCGAGGCCCAGCCCCGTGCCGCCAAAGCGACGGCTGATCGAGACATCGGCTTGGGTGAATTTCTCGAACAGCGAGGATTGCGCATCCGGCGCGATGCCGATCCCGGTATCCGCGACCTCGAAGCGCAGCACGGCGGTGTCGCCCAATGCACGCGGCACGGTGACCTTGATGTCGACGCGGCCGCGATCGGTGAATTTGACCGCGTTGCCGGCGATGTTGAGCAGCACCTGGCGCAGCCGCACGGCGTCGCCGCGGAACCAGCCGCAGGCGCTCGGATCGACCGTCATGCCCAGCGGCACGTCCTTCTGCGCCGCGCGCGGACGCAGGATGGAAACGACATCGTCGAGCGTCTTGTCGAGATCGAAATCGGCATATTCGATCTCGACCTTGCCGGCTTCGAGCTTCGATTCATCGAGGATGTCGTCGATGATCCGCAGCAGCAGCGACGCGGAATCGCCGATCGTCCGCGCATAATCGTGCTGCTCGGGGTCGAGGCCGGTCGCCATCAGCAGATGGTTCATGCCGAGGATGCCGTTCATCGGCGTCCGGATCTCGTGGCTCATATGCGCGAGGAAGCTCGATTTGGCGCGGTTCGCCGCATCGGCGTGTTCCTTGGCGGCGCGCAGCGCTTCCTCGTTCCGGACGCGCTGCGTCACGTCGCGCGCGACGATGACGAGGCCGGACGATTGTCCCGCGGAGCCCGGCGAGCTGCGCCAGCTCGCCTCGACCGAAATCAGCTCACCCTTCTTGTTGCGGCAACGATAGACGACGAGCGCCTCGCCCTTGGCGCGCACTTCCTCGGCCGCCGCTTCGAGCGCCGGCAGATCGTCCGGATGAACGCGATCCTCGATCCTGGTGCCCAGCAGCTCTTCCGGCTCGCAGCCATAGAGACGCCGCGCCGCCGGCGACACATAGACGGTCTCGCCGTCGCGTGTCAGGGCGATGAGATCGGACGAATTATCCGCCAGGAGCCGATAACGCTCTTGGTTCTCGCGCGCCAGCCGCTCGGCACGCGCCCGGCGGGCCAGCTCGCACTGGAGCATCCAGCCGATCGCGCCGACCAGAACCACGAAACACGCGACGAGCGCGCAAACGATAAGGGCCTTGTGCCACCAATCGACCAGCACCTCGCCTTTGAGCACGCTGACCCAAATGAGGAGCGGCATATCGCCGACCTGCTTGTAGACGTAAAGGCGCGGGTCCGGGTTCTGCCCGCTTGGGCTTTCGAATTGTCCGGCGCGCGCGCTCACGAAATGCGCGAAGACCGACGAATTCTTGATGCTATGGCCGATATCGCCGTCGCGATGCGGTGCACGCGCGATGATCGTGCCATCGGTCATCGACAGCGTGATCCACGTTCCGTTGTCGCTCTTGATGCTGTTGAAGAGCTGCTCGACGTATTTGAGGCGCAACGCGCCGGTGACCACACCGGCGAAACTGCCGTCCGGATGATTGAGACGGCGGCTGAGCACGAGCAGCGCGTCGCCGTCGAGGGCCTGGTAGTACGGCGCGGAAATCCGGATGCCGAGATCGGGATCGTCCCGATGCCGCGTGAAGAATTCGCGGTCGGAAAAATCGGTTCCAGGCTGAAGCCGTGCGGTCGAGGCGAACTTCAGCTTACCGTTCTCGCCGATCACGAGGATCGAGCCGTATTGCGGCGCGCGGGCGGAATTGTCGAAGAGCATCGCGTCGCGCAGCTTGGGGCTCAGCGTCGCGAGCTCGGGCATCTTCAGCCCGTTGGCCACCGCTTCGAGCGACAGCGCATAGGTTTCGAGGTCGCGCCGAATCTCCACCTCGAGCGTCGAGGAGAGATTCTGCGACACCTGATAGGCGCTGTCGATCGTCATGGCGCGCGCATCCAAGAGGCGCCAGCTCGTCAGGCCGAGCACGCCAAAAAGAAGCGCAGCCGCTCCAACGACGAGCAATGCCGCCGGCGTTTTCCGTAAGCGGTTCAAGCGATCTTCCGTTCACCTGCTCGCAAATAGCGGGGCGCGCCGCATTGCGCGTCCGTGAACAGGCTCGGCGGGAAAGGTTAATTTAGGCCGAAAACAGAGCCGCGCCGCGCGACAAAACCCCCTAAATTTCGCGCAAATTCGGAGTTTGCGGCTCCTGATCTCAGCGCTTGCGCGCCACCATATCGATCAGCGCGCACATGCCGCCGCGATGCTGCATGCCCTCGGGCTGCTCGCGGTCGTATTCGTCGAGTTGCAGGATGTCGTATTCGGCGAAGGCGGCGCGCAGCAGTTCGGCCGTGTACATGTTTTCGACGAAAGGCGGGCCGCCGGTGCCGTAGCCGACCTGCTCCGGGCGATAGCCCTGGATCATGACGAGGCCACCCGGCTTCAGCACGTCTTTCATCTGCCGGAAGATACCGTCGCGCCACGCCGGTCCGGCGAATTGAAACAGGATGCCGACGACCAGATCGAAACGCGGCGCGCCCCAATCCCAGCTTTCGAGATCGGCGCAGATCGTCTCGATGGTCACATCGAAACGCTTCGCCAGGCGCTGCGCTTTGGCGATGCCTTTGGGCGAGAGATCGACCGTGGTGACCTTGAGCCTTTGCCGCGCCAGCCACACGCCGTTGCGTCCCTCACCGTCGGCGATCGCAAGCGCGGCCATGCCCGGCTTCAGGCGCTGCGCTTGGTCCTGGAGGAACGGCGTCGGCTCGGTGCCGAACCAGTAATCGGCGCGATCGAAGCGTTCGTTCCATTGCGTGAGCTCGCGCTCTTTCGGGCGCGGCGGATTCGGCGTGGGTGGCATCGCGGGCATGGGGATAGAATCGCCCAGATGCCGCTCCAGCGCAATGGCACCGAAAAGGAGGGCCGCTACTGCGCAGTCGGCACGATCTGCGCCAGCGACGCGCCTTCATTGCTCAGATCGAGCACTTGCTGGCGCTGATCGGAATTGAGGTCGCGCTCGTAAATCAGGCGCTGATTGTCCCGCGCATTCGGCAGCGCCGCGTTGCCGGCCGCGCCGTAAAGCAGATAGGCCTCGACCGGATCGCGCGCCATGCCGATCGCATTGAGCTTGCACCAGGCCAGCAATTCGATCGCACGCGCATCGCCACTGCGCGCGGCTTGCGCCAGCCAGGCGAGATCATTGCGGCTGGGGCGGCGTGCTTGGACGCGCGCGGCGACCACTTGCAGCGGATCGATCGGGCGCGCCGCGACCGAAGCCTGCTCCGCCACGGCAGCCGGCGCGGGCGCTGCAACCGGCGCAGCGGAAACGGGCTCTGCCACGACAAGAGGTTCCGCAACCACCGGCGCCGGACGGGGCTTCACCACAAGCTGCGCATCGCCACATATCTTGGCGCCGCTTTCGAGGCACTGAAAACGGCCGTCGAGGCTGAATAACTCGGCCTGAGCCATTGGCAGGCGGGCGAAAATTGTCGCGGCCGCAAAACCGCCGAGCACGAAAAAGCGTTTCATGGTCGTGCTTCCGCAAGCGCCGTGCCAGCGCGAAGCCCCCGAAAACCGGCGTTTTGCGCGGAAATCGGCGCGAGGCGGCAATTCTTGCCGGGAATTTACGTTTGGCGGCGGCTGAAAATTGCCGCCTCGTCCGTTGTCGCTAACGGTTGAGTCCGCGCTTTTGCAGCATCGCTGCCACAAAGCTGCCGGGTTTCTTCGTAGGCTGGAGGAATGGATTCGATGCGATGGGTTTTCTCGATCGGCACCGGCGCCGTCATCGGCATTGCGGCCGCCCTTGCGCTCGAGTTGAGCTTTCGCTTGATGCGCGGTCCGGCCGCGGCAGCGGTGCCGGCGGGGCCTCACGTCCCGCTGCTCGCGCGGCCCTGGCCCGTGCGCGTCGCGATCGTTGTTTTCGCGACCGCCTTCTACACCATCGTCGGCTATCAGCATCGGCCGCTGCCGATCGCGCCGCCCGCGACCGCAACGAACGACGCGCCGACGGTTTCCGATACGACGCCGCAGACCGAGACAAGCCCCGCGTCATTCGATATCGGCGGCGTAACGCTCACTTTCGCGCCGCCGCAAGGGACATGTCTCTATCCCGCGGCGCTGCTGGAAGCCGTACGATTGCAGCAGGGCAAGCTCAACCCCGACAACGTCATCGATGGCGCTTTCGGCGATTGCGGGCAGTTGCGCAACACCGTCGCCAATCAAACACGCATCCGCGATTTCGGTCTGCTGATGACGCCGAAAGCCGATCTCGATCAGCGCGTCGATCGCGCGATGATCAATCGGATGGCCGGCGCGATGCAGGACCAGACGAGCATCAAGGCGACGCTCGATCAACGACTCGCCGGGGCCGAGAGCAAACTCGCCCTGCAAAGCTTCTCGGCGCTGGGCTCGATCGATAGCGACCCGCAGGCCGTTTATTTTGCTTATTTGTCCAAAGCCCAAGGCGCGGAAGGCGCTTTCACGCAGGCTTGCGTCATGGCGCTGACGGCCGTTAACGGCCGGCTTGTTTCCTATTACCTTTATAGCGACTATGAGAAAGACCCACGGCCGGTGATTTTCAACCTGCTGGCGAAGGTGAAGGCGGGGGTCAACGACTTCGCCCAACGCAACCGGACATAGAAGCTTAATTAGGGGCGATCGGACTAAACGGAGCGTAAAGCTTCGCGCGAGTAAGGAATAGAACCATGTCATCCTCGAATAATCGCTTCGGCCGGCGTACCGGCGAGCAAAGTGACGATCTGCGCTCCGAGCCGTCGCTGTCCTTCAATCCCAAGCGCCCCGGCGCACGCGACGCGCAAGCCGGCGCCGATTCCTCGGTCACGCGCACGCCGCCTTCGGCGCCGCGCGTCGGCCGCGCCGATGCGGCCGGGTTCGGCGCACGTTCCGGACGCGATGCGCAGCGCGATCCGATCCCCTCGTTCATGCGCGGCAGGGAGCCGGGACCGCGCGTCGATCGCGACGATGCGGAGGAGTTCGACGTCGAGCGGCACGACGAGGGCTTCAACCCGCGTGCGCCGCGCGAGAAAGCGATGGAGCCGCGCACGCCCGCCGCCGATCGGCCGCTTTATCATCATCTCTTCGACGACGCGGACAAGCGCGGTCACGGTTTTGGCTGGGCAGCAGCCCTCGGCTCGGTCGTCATCCTCATCGTCGGCGGCGCTTACGCCTGGCACAATTTCATGGCGCGGCCCGCGCCGGGAAATATGTTCGACACGCCGAGCATCGCCTCGCGCGGCCCCAGCACCGGCTACACGACGCCGGCGCAGCCGACCGACTCTGCCGATAACGCGGCCAGCGCCGGCTTGAACGCCGGTTCGACCGCTTCGACGCCCTCCCCCGGTTCAGCGCCCGCGCCGTCGCCTTCGACGCCGCCGGTCACAACCCCGCCGACGCGCGATGTCGCGGTCGCACCGCAGCCGAAAGACATTCCAGCCGAGCCGCCACCGCAGCCGAAAAAGACGATCTCGGAAGCCGCGGCCAATCCCGGCAATCTTGGTCCCCCCGTGACTCCGCCGCCGACAGCGACGCAGCCGGCCGTCGCGCCGGCGCCCGTCGTGACGCCCCCGCCCAAGCGCGAGCCGCCGAAGCGGGAGGCGCCGCGCCGAGAGGCCGCGATCACGCCGCCGAAACCAGCGCCGGCCCCCGTTCAGCAAGATTTCGCGCCGCAAGACGTCGCGCCGCCGGCGGCGACGCAGCCTGCCGCCGCGCCGGCGTTGACCGCGGCGCCGCCGCGCCGGTACCGACCGCAAGCGTCGGGACAGCCGCAACAACTCAACCGCAACAACGCGCCGGCCGCCTATCCGCCACCGCCACCGCAACAGTTCCAGCAACAGCCGCAGCAGCCGCCGCCCAATTTCGCCACGCGCTCACCGCCGGCAAATCTCGCGCCGGATAACGGCGGCCAATACACTCGGGCGCCGAATTACGGGGCGGCGCCGAACGACGGATCGCCGCAACCGGGTTCGCCGGATACGGTCACGGTCGACGGCGTGACCTATGTGAGTGGCCAGGAACCGCATTCGCTCGGCACGCTCGCCGGCCAGCCGCAAGACGCGAGCAGCGATGCCCCGATGCCGCCGGCTGTACCGGCGATGCCGGCCCCTTCGCGACCGCCTGCGACGCGGTATTACGCACCGTCCGATCACGACGGCGGCGCGCCGCTGCCCAATGACGTGATCATCCTGCCGAACGGGCAGATGGCCGTCCCCGACCGATGATCGCCGCCGCTCGATCGTGATCACATGATCACGATCGGTCGGCATTCGAATTAGGCGATGGCGGCGTCCCAGCCGCCACCCCGACCATGATCGCCCGAGCATGGTCGGCATCTGGATTAGGCGATGGCGGCGTCCCAGCCGCCATCGTGCGCGATCACCTGGCCGGTGACGTAATGCGACGCGTCGCTGGCGAGATAGACCGCGAGGCCGACGAGATCGTCGGGCACGCCGCGATGCTTCATCGGGATGCGCTCGTGCAACGCCTTCTCGAATTGCGCCACCTGCTCCGGCGTTGAGATGGCGCGCCGATCGGCGCCGAGCGCGGTGCCGCCGTGCCAACCCGGCGCGATCGCGTTGACGCGGATCTTCTCTTTCGCATATTCGGCCGCGACCTGGCGGGTGAAGCCGATCACCCCGGCTTTCGCCGTCGAATAATTCACCTGCAGCGCGACGAAACCGGGGTAATAGCCGCGCAGCGCCGCGACCGAGGCGATGTTGATGATCGAGCCTGGCCCCGGCAGCATCAGCTGCAACGCCCGGCGCGTTGTCAGGAAGACTCCGCGCAGATTGATCGCCATCAGCCGATCCCAATCGGCGGTGCTGAATTCATGCGTGCGGCCGCTCGCCGTCGAGATGCCGGCGTTGTTGACGAGGATATCGACACGGCCGTAACGCGATTTGAGCGCGTCCCAGAGCGCATCGACCGAGCCTTCATCGGCGACATCGTTATGCATCGCCTGCGCCTGCAGCCGCGATTGCTTGGCGAGCGACGCCGTCTCCTCGGCGCCGTCGAGATTGCGATCGGCGCAGATCACGTTGGCGCCAAACGCCGCGAGCCCCAGCGCAAAGGACCGCCCGAGCCCGTTGCCCGCGCCGGTGACGACCGCGATTTTATTATCGAGACGGAAAAGATTTTCGAACATCGCCTTTCACTCCCCAGCCGCGATCGTCCTTACCCTACTCCGTCACTCCCGCGAAAGCGGGGGTCCATCGAAACAGATCGACGGGTCCCATGGATTCCCGCTCTCGCGGGAATGACGATCTAAAAGGGTACGGTTATCCGCCGCGCCACAGCGGCGCGAATTGCGTCGCAACGACCTCTTCATAAGCCGGCGCGCCCTTCACTATGCCGAGATCGCGCGCGAACTGATTCATCCCGGCCACGAAATCGGGACTGATGCCGGCATCGTAATAGGGCACGTCGCGGCGAATGAGCTCGCCGATCAGCGCGGCCTCCGCCGGCGGAAAGAGCATCGTTCCCGCTTTCGTCGCCAGCGCCGGATCGGCGGCCAGCGCGCGCTGCGTCTTGACAATCGCCCGCACGACCGCCGCCGCGGTCGCCGGCGCGCGCGCGATCAGCGCATCGGTCGTCGCGACGGAGGCCATCGTGTAGTTGAAGCACGGCTTCGGTCCATCGCCGCGGCGGATGTCGAGCACGATCGTGCCGATGCGGCGCGTGACCGCGACTTCGGCGCCCATACCGTTCGCCCAGAACCCATCGATCGTGCCCTCTTCCAGCGCCTTCGCCGCGGTCAGGCCGAAATTCACCGTCGGGCTGCTGCCCGCCGCGGCACCCGGCACCGGCGCGATCTTGATGTCATCGCGCGCGAGATCGTAGCCGGCTTCGATCAGCAGCCGCTGCAGCCCCATGTCGACCCAGGGCGCCGCGCCGATCCGCTTGCCCTTCACGACATCGAGCTTGCCGCGCTCGGGATCGAAGCGGCGATGCATGACGAGGAACCAGTACATGCCCTGCGCCTGGGCGCAGAGCAGCTTCACGCCTTTCCAGTCGGGAAATGCAGCGAGCGCCGAGTGCGCCGAGCCGGCGACGAAATCGACCTTGCCGTCGCGCAAATCGCGATAGGCACGATCGACCGGAAACACCAGCTCATGCGCGAGATCGAGACCTTCCGCCTTGAAGAAGCCGAGCGCCGAAGCCGCGGCCGCGGGAAAGTAGGAATTCGAGATCAGATCGGGCAGCGCGATTTTCATGCCGGTACATCCTCCAAGGTCAGCGCGTCGGCGCGGCGCTGGCTTTCGAGCATCGAGGAACGCAAGAGGAATTGCCTCGCGCGCGCCGGGTCCTCCGCGATGCGGCGCAGCTCGTCGAGATTGCGCCGGCGCGTCTCGGGATCTTTGGCTTCGAGACGCTGCTTGTTGGCGATCGATTGCTGCTGCACGAATTCGCTCATCACCGTGCGGCGCTGCCAGTCGTAGAGATCGAGCAGCCGCTCGGTCTCGTCGCCCACGACGACACGGATCAGCTTCGCGGCGAGATTGGCGGCGTCCTGCAAACCGCCATTGAGCCCCATGCCGCCGATCGGATTGTTCACATGCGCCGCATCGCCCGCGAGAAGCACGCGGCCTTTGCGGAAACGCGACGCGACGCGTTGATGCGTGACGTAGAGATTGCGATGCACGATCGCGTACGGCGCGGGCGCGGGAAAGAATTTCTGCAGCCGCGCCTGCACGGCATCATCGTTCATCAGTGCGTCTTCGCTCAAATTGGGGTCGGTCGGATAGACCGTGCGCCATAGGCCCGGCGGGCCGTTCGCCGAGACCTTGAAGCAATTGCACCATTCGTCGGGATCGGCGAAATAGCTGCGCGGGCAATAGCCCCGTTCGGCCTCGAAATCGAACGGCGTCGTCAGCACGATGAACCGCTCGGGCCAGGTGAAGCCTTCGAATTCGATGTTGCAGGCTTTGCGCACGACGCTGCGCCCGCCATCCGCACCGACGAGGTAAGCGCCGCGATGGATCGTTTCCTTGCCGCCGCGCTCGACCTTCACGTCGACGCCGCTCCCATCCTGCATGAGCGCGGCAACCCGATGGCCCCACATCACCTCGACATTGGGCAACGCGCGCAGGCGCTCGAGAATGACCTGCGCGGTCTTGAATTGCTCGCATTGAATGACGAGCGGCTGGCCGGTGTCGTTGGCGAGCAGCGCGTGATCGAACTCGGCGATCTTCTCGCCGCTCGGCCGGTCCCAGAATTGGAAGATCGGGCAGACCAGCCCGGCCCGCGCCATATCCTCGACCAGCCCCGCTTGCGCCAATACCTCGAGCGTGGCCGGATGCGTCGTCGCGGCGCGCGGATCTTCCTGCGGCGCCAGGTTCTCGTCGAACAGCCGCACCTTCAGCCCGGCACGCCCCAACAGCAGCGCGGAGAAAAGCCCGACCGGCCCGCCGCCGGCGATCAGAATTCGCTGCTCCGCGTTCATGCCACGCAACCTTTCACGGATTTCATCTTCCCCGCCACGCTCTCGTTACATCGATGGCATTTGGGCCGCAATCGTGGATGGGAATGATAAGCCCGCCTATATCGTTGTGAAGTCAGAGGCCGCTAGCCTCGATGAGTTCAAGGAGAGAGCCATGAAACGTGGCAAGATTTTGGCCGCAGCGTTGGGGTTCGCGGGCATCGGCATGGTCGCCCTCGGTGCGGCCTCGACCCCGGCTTCGGCCGATCCTTATTGCGGCCCGGGCTATCACTGGGTCGGCGGCTACTGCTATCCGAACGCGCGGCCTTATTACGACTACCCGCGCTACTATTACCCGCCCGCTTACTATGCCCCGCCGGCCCCGGTGGTTGTGGGGCCGAGCTTCGGCATCGGCATCGGCTTCGGCGGCGGCCATCACTGGCACCGCTAAACTGCTGAGTTGAGAATTGAGAAACGGCGCTGCGTCATCGCGGCGCCGTTTTCTTTTGCGCGAATTGCTCAAGCCACAGCGCGCGACTCGTTGTAAGATTAAATCGATGGTAGGCGCGCGATCGATTATCGACGGAATGATAAGCATGCCTATATCGTTATAATGAGAGAGGCGCGTTTGCCTCTGTGGAATTCAGGAGTTGAGCCATGACACGCGGCAAGTTCTTAGGTGCAATGTTTGGCATCGCAGGGGTGGGGATGCTGACCCTCGGCATCGGCTCGACCCCGGCATCGGCGCAAGGCTACGCCCCCGTTTGTGCGGCCGGCTACTACTACGCCAACGGCTATTGCTATCCCTACCAGGTGGCGCCCCCGCCCGTTGTCTACGCGCCGCCGACCTATTACGCGCCGCCCCCGGTCGTGGTCGGCCCCACCTTCGGCATCGGCTTTGGCTTCGGTGGCGGCTGGCATGGCGATCACGACCGCGATTGGCATGGCGGTGGCGGCCACGGGCACCGCTAAAGCACGGCCGAGCATTTGTTCGCGAAAGAGGCGGCAGCGGAAACGCTGCCGCCTTTGTTTGCGCGGTTCTCAGGGCACGTAATAGAACGGGTTCGGCAGCTTGAAGCTGCGCTCGGCATGGCCGCCCGACACGTCGCTTTGCTGATCGCCGACATTGGCAATGATGTGATAGCCCTGCGCTTCGATCTGCGCTCGCGCGCTGGCTTTAAAGACCGAGACGGAGGTTTCGTGTGAAGCCGGCGGCCGCAAAAAGATCCCGGCCCAGCCATCGTAGCCGGCGCTGCGCAGATTGGTCTCCGTCGCTTTGCTTTCTTCAGCCGTCTCGCGCCGGCCGGTGACGAAGAACACCGCAACGCCCTCTGCCCTCGCCGCATTGAAGAGCGCGAGGGTGGGCGCGATCGCCGGCGCCGCCGCGCTTTTCTCCCAGGCTGCCTGGCCGCACGCGCGCGGCGCGTTCAGATCGCAATCGCCATCGCGAAAATAAGCGAAGTCGTTGTGAACCATCACCGGCCAGTTCGACAGCGACGTTTCGTCGATATCGAGCACCAGAGCCGGGCGCATGACATGCCGCGCACGGCGCGCGATCCATGCCGCCGCTTGATGATCGACAACGGCGATATCGGCGTCGTAGCGCGTGCAGCGATAGCGGATGAGCTGTTGCTTGAGGCGTGCGAGACTGCCCGCCGGCGCTTGGGCCGCCCAAGCTGTTGGCGGCAGCGGCGCAGCGCATCCCGCCGGCGTTTGCGCGAAAGCCGGCGACCCAGCGCTCAGCAGCAAAACGACGGTCGCCAAGCTCCAGAACGGCGCCCGGCGGCGCCAAATTTGCTTCACGGACTAGGGGCGAAGCTTGGAGAGGATCGCTTCGTGCTTCTCGGCCTCGTCGGCTTGGTGCTCGAGCCGGACGGCCATGGCCAGCAATTGCCGGTCGGCCGCCTGCCCGCTCACGGTGCGGACACTCGCCGCACGGCGCGCTTGCTTGGCTTTCTCACGTAAATCCTTCGCGTCGTCGTTCATGGTATGGCCGCTCGCGATCGTCTTCCCTGCGCGGGCAAGGCTAGCCGATTCTCGGGACCGGTCAAATGACCGGGGCTAACGATTTGAAATATCGAGCGATCGTCCCGTCTTAGCGATCGCCAAGGCAAATCCCGAGACCGCGCGCCGTGCGCACCAGCGAGCCGTCGGGATCGACGAGTTGCGGCCGGGCGATCGCTTCCGCCAACGGAACATCGACGACGCGTCGGTTTTGCCAGGTCAGCATGCGATCGAATTTGCCCTCGGCGATGAGATCGACCGCGTGCACGCCGAAAGCCGAGCCGAGAATGCGATCGTCCCAATTCGGCTGACCGCCGCGCTGAACATGACCGAGGACGGTGACCCGTGTTTCAGCGCCGGTGCGCTCGGCGATTGCGTGGCCGAGGATCTGGCCGATGCCGCCATAGGTCGTGGCGCCGCCCCCTTGCTCGCGGCGAATAATCTGACCCGTGCGATCAGCCACGGCTTCGGCGACGACGACGAGCGCGAAATTGCGGTCGCTGCGCCGCACCGCGTCGATATGCGCGGCGACAACATCCATGCGATAGGGAATCTCGGGAATGAGGATGATATCGGCGCCGCCGGCAATGCCCGCAGCGAGTGCGATATGTCCGGCATCGCGCCCCATCACCTCGAGGATCATCACGCGATCGTGGCTCGCTGCGGTCGGCTGCAGGCGGTCGAGAGCTTCGGTCGCGACCGCCACCGCGGTGTCGTAGCCGATCGAGGCTTCGGTCGCGCCGACGTCGTTGTCGATCGTCTTCGGGATACCGATGAAATTGATGCCGCCTTGCTGGGCAAGACGCCGCAAGATGGTGAGGCTGCCATCGCCGCCGACACCGATCAGCGCCTCGATGCCGAGCAGGTTCAGCCCCTCGATGATCTCGGCCGAGCGATCCTTGCGCGCGCCGTCGCTCATCGGAAAATCGAACGGATCGCCCTTGTTCGTCGTGCCGAGGATCGTGCCGCCGAGGCGCAGCAAATTGCAGCTTGCGGCGCGCAGATCGAGCGCTTCGTATTCCACCGGCCGCTTGAGCAGGCCCTGGGTGCCTTGCCGGATGCCGTAGACGCGCCAGCCATAGCCGAGAATCGCGCGCGACACGACGGCGCGGATCACCGCGTTGAGGCCGGCGCAATCGCCGCCGCTCGTCAGGATACCGATGGTCTTTGTCTGCTCGGTCACGGGGCTCGTACTTCGCGAACAGGGCTGAGCCTTCAACGTGATTGTGGCAAGGAGAAGGCAAAGCCGCGCCCAAAGCGAGCAACCGCAGCCCGGGCCGGCGGGTTTGTGTCGCGACGGCCCTGCTTTGGCTTGGATGGAAGCGGAACATTGGATGGCTTCATCGCGGAGCCGGTAGACTGGCTCAACACCCACGCTGATCTGACGCGCGCGGCCATCGTCGCGGCGGCCGTTCAGCTCGCGCTCATCGCGGCAGGGCTGCTCGTCGCCATTCTGCTGCGGCGGCTGACGCGCGCGCGCGCCGCGTCGCTGGTCGAGCGGGTCGACGATCGGCTGCGCAATCCGCGTTTGATCTCGGCGACGCAATCGCTCGCCCTGCCCCTGCTGTGGTGGGCGACGATTATCCTCGCCGTCTTCGCGCTGAACGTCGCCGGCTATCCCAGCAACCTCGCGCATATCGCGGCCAGCCTGTTGCTCGCCTGGATCGTCATCCGCGCCACCACCGCGCTGGTGCGCGACGCCGCCCTGTCGCACACCATCGCCGTCATCGTCTGGTTTCTCGCCGCGATCGATATTCTCGGCCTGCGCGCCGCGCTCACCACGACGCTCGACAATTTCGCGCTGACCATCGGCAGCCTGCGGCTTTCGCTGCTGACGGTGATCGAGGCGGCGCTGCTGTTGTTTCTCCTTGTCTGGGCGGCCTTCGCGGCGTCGCGCCTGGCGCAATCGCGCATCAACCGCATCACCAGCCTGACGCCGTCGGTGCAGGTGCTGATCGGCAACACGCTGAAGATCATTCTCGTCGTGCTCGCCGTGGTGATCGCGCTCGATACCGTCGGCATCGATCTCACGGCGCTGGCGCTCTTCAGCGGCGCCGTCGGCGTCGGCGTCGGCCTTGGCCTGCAGAAAGTGGTGTCGAATTTCGTCAGCGGCGTGATCCTGCTGCTCGATCGCTCGATCAAGCCCGGCGACGTCATCGAGATCGGCGAGACTTTCGGCCGCATCACCTCAATGGCGGCGCGCTATGTCTCGGTGCGCAGCCGCGACGGCAAGGATTATCTGCTGCCGAACGAAGAGCTCATCACCAGCCGCGTCGTCAACTGGACCTATTCCAGCCCCCACGTGCGGCTCGACCTGCCGTTTGGCGTGGCCTATGGCAGCGATTTGCACCACGTGCGCGCGATTGCCGTCGCCGCGGCACAAACGCCGGCGCGCGTCGTCAAAGCACCGGCGCCGGTCTGTCACGCGACCGGCTTCGGCGCCAGCGCAATCGACTTCGTGCTGCGCTTCTGGATTTCCGATGCCGAGAACGGGGTGACCAATATCAAGGGCGAGGTGTTGATCGCGCTTTACGATGCACTCGTCGCCGATGGGATTGAAATACCCTTCGCGCAATACGAAATCCGCCTCAGGGACGAGCGTCTTCCCGGCGACCGCCGGCCTGGTGAGCAATTGGCGCGCCAGAAGCCGAGCGCCGCGGAATGAGGCTTCGGAGCGCGGCGACATGAGCTCGGCCACAACGATTCACACGATCGATATCGCCCCGCTTTTCGAGCGCGGCACGATGGCAGCGCGGCGGGAGACCGCGAAGGCGATCGAAGCTGCTTGCCGCGATACCGGTTTCTTCTACGTCACCGGTCACGGCATCCCGGACGATGCCTTTACCGAGCTCGATCGCGCCAGCCGCCGCTTCTTTGCCTTGTCCGACAGCGAGAAAGCCGCGATCGCGA
>DASZLU010000060.1:0-1587 GCA_035552195.1 Allostellaceae bacterium
GAAGGCGATGGGCGGCAAGGGCGCCATCGTCGTCGATATCGACGCACGCAAGCGCGAAGCGGCCGAAGCCGCCGGTGCGCTCGCCACCGTCGACGGCCAGGCGCCCGATGCGCTCGAGCAGCTCGCGAAGAAAGCCGGCGGCCCGATCCGCGCGGTGATCGATCTCGTCGGCAACGCCGCGACCACGCAATTGGGGTTCGACTGCCTGACCAAGGGCGGCAAGCTCGTGATCGTCGGCCTGTTCGGCGGCGGTGCGACATGGGCGCTGCCGCTGATTGCGATGAAGGCCGTCACCATCCAGGGCAGCTATGTCGGCAATCTGCGCGAGACGGCCGAATTGCTCGATCTCGTCCGCACCAAAAAGGTCGCGCCGATCCCGGTGACGCCAATGCCACTCGCCAAAGCCAATGAGGCGCTGATGGATTTGCAGAAGGGCAAACTGGTCGGCCGTGCGATTTTGACACCGTAAGATAGTGTCCACGCCGTCATTGCGAGGAGCGCAGCGACGAAGCAATCCAGTCTTTTCCTTATCGCACTGGATTGCTTCGCTTCGCTCGCAATGACGAATCTAACTATTCAAAGCCTTAAGGAACTACCATGTCAGCCAACGACTCCTTCCACATCGCCGTACTCGGCGGCGACGGCATCGGCCCCGAAGTGATGGCGCCGGCGCTCGAAGTCCTGCGCAAGGTCGAAAGCAAAGCGGGGCTCAAATTCCGCTTCACCGACGCGCCAGCCGGCGCCAACCATTATCGCGAGACCGGCAAGTCGATGCCGGAGAGCACCGTGCGGCTGTGCGACGAGGCGGATGCGATCCTGCTCGGCGCCTGCGGCCTGCCGTCGGTGCGCTACCCCGACAATACCGAGATCATGCCGCAGGTCGAGTTGCGCTTCCACTTCGATCTCTATGCCGGCGTGCGCCCGGCGCGGCTGATTCCGGGTGTGCCGAGCCCGATCGTCGGCGCCGACCAGCGCGGCATCGATCTGGTCGTGATCCGGGAATCCACCGAAGGCCTGTTCGCCTCGATGGGCAAGGGCGTCGTCACCGACACCGAGGCGCGCGAAACTTTGGTGATCACGCGCAAGACCTCGGAGCGGCTGTTCGAGTTCTCGTTCCGGCTGGCGGAGCGCCGCAAGGCGCGCGGACGCGCCAATGGCGGATTAACCTGCGTCGACAAGGCGAACGTGTTTAAGGCGTTCGCGTTCTTTCGCGAGATGTTCGATGAAGCCGCCAAGCGCCATCCCGATGTGAAAACCGACCGACTCTATGTCGACGCCTGCTCGGCGCTGCTGGTCAAGCGTCCCTGGGATTTCGACGTCATGGTGATGGAGAACATGTTCGGCGACATCCTCTCCGACATGACCGCCGGCCTGATCGGTGGCATGGGCATGGCGCCGTCGGCCGATATTGGCGACCGCCACGCCGTGTTTCAGCCGTGTCATGGGACCGCGCCCGACATCATGGGGCAGGGCAAGGCCAATCCGACCGCGATGATCCTCTCGGCGGCGATGATGCTGGACTGGCTCGCCGACAAGCACGGCCTCGAGGGCGCGGCAGAAGCCGGCGAACGCATCGAGCGTGCGGTC
>DASZLU010000061.1:0-2741 GCA_035552195.1 Allostellaceae bacterium
TGGCTGAGATAGTGCCGATCGAGTCGCGCCAGTGCCTCGCGCGCCTCGTGGGGAGCGCCCGCCTCGCCCGCTTCGGCCTGGGCGATCCAGGCTTTGGCGATTTCGGTCTGCGGCCAACAGCGCCGGCTGCGCCGCCTGATGTTGCCGCTGGCGTCACCCTCATCGACCAGGCAGCCGGATTCGTCGCGATAGCGCAGCGCTGAATTCAAAAGCTCGCCGCGATAGCGGCCGGTCGGGCAGCCGGTGATGCGCTCGAACCCCTTCAACAGCCAGACCCACTCGGCCTGATGCCCCGGCTCGACACTGACTGGCTCGATCTTCGACCAATCGTCCTCGAAATATTCACCGAGCACCTGCTTCTGCTTGTCGTAGAGGTTCGCCAAAAATAGCGCGAAGAAATCGCCGGCGCGATTCTGGAACACGGGGTCGTGGGTCGCGTCGAACGCTGCGATCATCGCCTCGAACAGATGCATCTGCGGATTTTGCCGCCGTGGCATCGAGGCCGGCTTGCCTTCGAGAAATCCCCCATAGGGTGAACGCAGTTCGGCATCGAGATAGGCACACAACGCATCGATCTCGCCGCGAATCTGCGCATCGCGATCGAGCGCGAAGGCGCTCGCCAGCGCCAGCAGAATGAACGCGTGATCATAGGTGTCGCGCAGCGGATCCAGCACAGTGCCATCGGGCGCAAGCGTATGGACAAAGCCCGGCCGACCGTCGGGGCTTTTGGCCTTGGACAGCAGATGCCCCAGCCCCTTCAGCGCGATCTCGCGGCCTTGCGGGTACCATCCCAACTCGGCGCCCTTGGCAAAGCAGTAGATTTGCCGGGCCTGGACAAATACCCGCCGCGGCGCCTGACGGTCAGCGCCGCCGTCCGGAGTCAGACGATCGATGAAGCCGCCGCTCGTGCTATCCCAGCCCTCCGCCGACCATAACGGAAACGCCTGGTCGATCATCCGGGCCTTCAGTTTGGCGACAATATCGCCTGAACCAGGCCCATTTGCTGCCTTCGCGGCATCCATGTCAGGCATTGCGTTCCCTAGAGAGGCTTCCAGCACCAATGGAAGCCGTCTGATATCATGTAAAAGACCAAGCGCAATCGGCCCGGGACCGCAGGGAACAGCATGAGCGAGCATTACGATGGCCCCGTGCTGGTGACGGGTGCCGGCGGTTTCGTCGGACGGCATCTCGTGCGGTACCTCGCCGAGCGCGATTTTCGCGTGATCGCCGCTTCGCGAACGGGAGTGAAGTTCGAAGATCCCGGCGTCACCGGCGCAGCGTTGCCGGACCTGTCGCAGCCGTTCGATTGGCGCCCGCTGCTGCAAGGATGCGATGCGGTGGTCCATTTGGCAGGCATCGCCCATAAAACCGTGCCGGACGAGCTCCATGACCGCGTCAATCACCTGGCAACCGCGGAACTCGCCCGCGCCGCCGCCAGCACGGGCATCAAACATTTGATCTTCGTCTCATCGATCGCCGCGCAATCCGGTGTTTCCTCTGATCACGAACTGACCGAAGATTCGCCGCCGAATCCGGTCAATGCCTATGGCCGCTCGAAACTTGCCGCCGAAGCCGCCGTTCGCGCGGCCGGCGTTCCCTTCACGATCGTCCGCCCGGTCGTGATCTACGGCGAAGGCGAGAAGGGAAACTTCGCCACCGTGCACAAAATCGCGCGGCTGCCGCTGCCCCTGCCGATCGGCGCGCTGACCGCGCGGCGGTCGATCCTGTCGATCGGGAATTTCTGTTCGGCGATCGCGGCGGTGCTGGGCAATCCGCGGATGGTCGGCGAGACCTTCATCCTTTCCGACCCCTCGCCGGTCACCGTCCCCGAGCTCGTGGCGCGTTACCGCGCCGGGCTCGGCCGCTCTCCCGGGTTGATACCGGTGCCCGAAAAATGGCTTGAACTGCTCCTGAAGGCGACCGGCCAGGACGCGACATGGCAGCGGCTCGGCCGCCCCTTGGTGGCCTCGCCGGCCAAGCTGGTCGCAATGGGCTGGAAACCGGGCTGATCACCCTCTACGGCCCTCTCGGTCGAGGCCTGAAGTTGTGTCCCGGGCCCGAAATATCGGCATAATTGAGCAACTTGCACGACCCGGACGGCTGCCGTATCTAGCTGCAGGCCACCGGCGCCATGCTTCCGAGCGCGGCTACTTACCCCTCAACCGAGGCCGGATCGGCCGTTTTGGACGCGAACATTGCTGGATCGCACGCTCGTTACCATCGCCGAGACAGAGACCATTGAGGAAGCGTTTCGGCGACTCAACGTCAACATGCTCGGCATCCTGTTTGCCGAGGATGCCGGCGGGCGTGTGGTCGGCGCTGTTACCGATGGAGATATCCGCAGGAAGCTGCTCGACGGCAGTTCCATTCGCGAGCAGGTCGCGACCTGCGTTAACCGCAAATTCGTCTGGGCTCTCGCCGGCGGGCCTCGCGAGCAAATTCTGAAGCTGCTCGATCAGCGCGTCCATGTCGTCCCGATCCTCGATACCGAACACCGTCTCGTCGATGTCTTCAGCCGCGACCTGTTCCAGCTCGACGAAGAGAGCGAAGTGTTCGCGCGGGCACGCTCGCCGGTCCGGGTCAGCTTTTCCGGCGGCGGTACCGACCTCACCCATTATTTCGTCGACAATGATGGCGGCGCGGTCATCAACGCGACAATCGCCATGTATGCGCATGCAACGTTGCGCCGGCGTAGCGACAAGAGCATCCGGATCTACTCGCACGATTTCAAGCAGACGGTG
>DASZLU010000062.1:0-2478 GCA_035552195.1 Allostellaceae bacterium
GGCGACGAGATGCGTGTGATCGTTGAGGCGATGCATCGCGAAGGGCAGGCCTTCGCCCAAATGCCCCATGACGAATTGCAACTTCGGGTACGCGTCGAAGACGCCGGCAAAAAGTACACGCAGGAAATGGATGCTGGTGTCGACGGCAAAGCCCCAGCCGGGGCGCGCAATCAGATCCTCGAAGCCCTGGAAATAGCCTTTCATCACATCGGGATTGGGCAAAGCGGGGTGGAGGAAGATCGGCACGTTGAGCTGCTCGGCGCGCGCGAAGATCGGCCAGAAGCTCTTGTCGTCGAGGAAGCGGCCGTTGCTATGGCCATGGATCATCGCGCCGACGAAACGGTGATCTTCGACGCAGCGCGCGAGCTCGTCGGCCGCGGCTTCCGGTGCGTTCATCGGCAGCGCGGCGAACCCGGCGAAGCGCGTCCGATGCGCTTTCATCGCGGCGCCAACGCGGTCGTTGAGGCGCCGCGTCATGGCTATCGCTTCATCCGGCGTGAAGCCGTGCGCGACCGGCGCGTTGAAGGACAGCACCTGCATATCGATGCCGTTCGCGTCCATCTGCTTCAACCGGCTCTCGCCGAGATCGTCGATCTCCTTGCCGATATCGTGGCCGAGCTTCTCGCTGCGCGAGCTCATGTAGTAGCTGCGTGCCTCGTTGGCACCGGTCTTTTGACGATAGGAAGGGTCGGAAAAATGCTCTTCGATCGCGATGATGCGCATCAGCTCTTCCAATAGGCGAAGCCGAGCCCGGTCACCGCGTGGCGCGCCGGGATGTAATCGACCACCGTCGCTTTGACGCCTTCATACGCGCCCGCGACCGCGACCCAGTTGCGGATCTCGCCGGTGCCGGCGCCGAAGCTCGCGATCGCGGGCGTGAAGAGGCGCTTCAGCACCGCGCCATCGGCCGCAGCGATACGATCGAGCACGAAGCGGTCGAGATTCTCGTCGACTTCGCCGGCGCGCGGCCCGCGCGGATCGTGCGAGAGCCCGCCCGAGCCATAGATCGCGACGCGCTCGGGCCGGTCGGCGAAGACGTCGCGCAGCGCCTGACCCAATGCATAGCAGCGCGCGGCGCTCGGCTGCGGCGGATGATAGGCGTTGGTGAAGATCGGGATGATCGGAATGCCGCTCTCG
Organism: Allostellaceae bacterium; assembly: GCA_035552195.1. Taxonomy (GTDB): domain Bacteria; phylum Pseudomonadota; class Alphaproteobacteria; order ATCC43930; family CGMCC-115725; genus CAIKMD01. Next base: position 1,138 of record DASZLU010000062.1, read on the forward strand.
ACAAGATGCATTACCTGGCCGATGCGCGTGAAAGCATGGCCCAGGCCGATCTCCGGCCGCGCCAGTGGGGTCATTTTCTCGACGAAGCCGAGATCGAAGCCGCGCTCGACCAGCCCGGCGAGCGCGATTTTCGCAATCGCGCTGTGACAGGGCAGGGTGATGCGCTTCTCCGGCACCTTCTCGCCGATCCAGGTGATGGCGGTGGTGCCTTCCGCTTCATCGCCGACGAACATGGCGAAGCTCGGGATCAGCGCTTTCGAGAAGAGCTCGTTCTGATCGTCGCCGATGATGAAGAGCGCATCGGGCTTGGCCGCGTCGAGCTGCGCGCGCAAAGCGGCGAAGCCTTGGCCGACGCGGCGCGCGTAATCTTGCAGCACCGCCGGCGTTTCTTGCGCCAGCTCGGGCGGAGCCGGCGCTTTACCGGCAAGGCCGCGATAGACCTCCGGCCAATGCGCAGCGTCGACGAACATCGACGGCGCGTGCGAGGAGGCGAGGCCAAGGACGAGCGGCACTTGCTTCGTCCTTACGACGCGAGTTGCAGCGGTCGGTAGTGATTGCCTTTGGTCACCGGCGCGAGTCCGCCGGCGATCCGCGTCCACGTTTCCGCGCCGTCCTCGCTGGCGTAGACGATGCCGTCGGTATCGCCGGCGAACAGCGTGAAGCCGTCGTTATACGCGGCCATGCTCATCGCCTCGATATTGGGGCGGCGATCGGCCGGCAGGCCTTTGCTGGCATCGACCCAGGTGACGCCGCGATCGGTCGAGCGGGCGATGGTGGCGCGCGCGTTCTTCGATTCGCGCCAGGTGCCGGGATTCTCGCCGGCGCCGGCCATGAACATCGTGTTGCCGTCGCGCGGCGAGACGATGATGTGATCGGGATAGCCGATCGCGAAGCTGTTATCGACGATCAGCGTCCAGGTCTTGCCGGCGTCATAGCTGCGGTAAAGCCCCATGCCGGTGGTCATATAGAGCTCGGCAGAATTTTCGGGATGGACGACGACGAGATGGATGTCGCGGTAGGTCCAATCCGTCGGCTTCGAGTAATCGTCGAGAACGAACCAGTTCGCGCCGCCGTCCGTCGTCTTCAAGAGATCGCCTTGCTCGACGCCGGCATAGATGACGTTCGGGTCGCGCGGATCCATCGTCATGGTCTTCACATGCGCCTGATGCGGCGGGCTCGGGAAGGACCATTTATCGCGGCCCTTGGTCTCTTTGACGCCGGGCTGCTCGATCCAGCTCTTGCCGTAATCGTCGCTGCGGAACATCGAGGCGGGCTCGGTGCCGGCATAGAGCGAAACTTTATCGCCATGATGCGCGTAGCCGACGCAGAACACCTGGTTGA
>DASZLU010000063.1:0-1922 GCA_035552195.1 Allostellaceae bacterium
CTTGCGTTCCACCGCGCGGCCGCCCGGCTCGGCCATCCGCACCGCGATCTGCGCCTGCAGCGGATGCGTGCTCGACGGGGCCTTGTCGAGGCTGACGGCAAATTTCGCGTTGCCGGCGTCGTCGGTCGACGGCAGATCGTCGAGCGTTTGCTGGGAAGCATCGGTCTCTTCTTCGGCAAGCCCGAACTGATAACCGGCAAAGCCGGCACGCTCCGGCGCGGTTGCGATCGTCATCTCGCCTTCGAGATCGAGGTTCGCCGCCGGCGCGCCATAGAGGAAACGCCCGGCAACCGTGACCTGGGCCGGCGCGGTATGCGAAATCTGCGTCGAGGCCGAATTCAGATCGAATTCGATGCGGTCGGGCACGTAGTCTTCAACAAGAAACGTCGTCTCGCCGATCGCCGGGCGCTTCGGATCGGTGAAGGCGCGCACGTGCCAGGTGCCGGTCGGCGCCGAGGCACTGATCGGCATCGATAGCGAATGGCCGCCGAGGCCCTCGTCCGCCACCTGCGTACGCTTGAACTCGACGCCATCGGGCCGTTCGACGACGAATGTCAGCGGCGCATTGAGCGCGGCGGCGCCCTGCGGGTCGCGCAGCAGCGCGGTGAGATGCACCGTTTCGCCGGAGCGATAGACGCCGCGCTCGGCATAGACAAAAGCGTCGAGGCCCTTCGGCGCCGGACGGCCGCCGACGCCGCGATCGGTCAGATCGAAAGCCGGGCTGCGCAAATTGAGGAAAGCGTAATCGCCTTGCGGATCGGCCGCGGCCAGCAAAGCGGGCGCCGCACCGCCCTCTCCGTTGGCGAGCCCGGTCTCGAACAGCGCCTGGCCGGCGGCGTCGGTGCGGCGGGTCGCCAAAACTTCATTGCCGCGCGACACCAGGCGCAGCTCGATATTGTTCTTGGCGTCGGTCGTCGCCAGCGAATTGACGAAGACGTGGATGCCGTCGTTGCCGGTAAACGCGGTCAAGCCGAGATCGGAGACGATGAACCACTGGGTCGCCAGCGACTCGTAATTATTGTCGAGGTTCTTCATCTCCTGCGGCTGCGCCACCATGACATAGACGCCGGGCTTGAGATCGCCGATCGCCTGGTCGACCGGAAATGCGGTCGTCACTTCGGCGTTGAGCGCGCCGGTGGCGACGGCGAGATCGCCCTTCCACACCACGCTGCCGCGCGAGTCTTTAAGCCGATCGAGATCGGAGCGGTTGAGACTGGTCTGGAAGTCGGCGCCGGCATAGCCGACGCCCTCGATCGTATCGATCAGGTTGCGGTCGCTGATGCGATAGACCTCGACGGCGACCGATCGGGTATTGACGCTGATGACCGGAATGCCGCGCTGGCCGGTGCGCGGCAGCACATAGGCCGAGGTCGAAAATCGCACGAAAGGTTTGCGGTCACGCACATAGATGGAATAGTCGCCGGATTTCGACAGCGTCTCATGCACCACCGACGGCAGGCCGGCGCGCAGCGTCACGCTGTAATGCTCGCCATGCGTCAGGCCTTCGACGCAAAGCTGCTTTTCAGCAACCGACAGCGCCGGCTTGTCGATGCCGGCAACCGCGACAAAGGGCGCGAAGTCGGTGCGCGCGGGAACGTCTTCCGAGAATTGAAAACAAGCGCGCGGCGACGCGGTGTCGGCGTCGATGGTGTAATCGAGCACGCGGAAGCCATATTGATCGCGCATCCGCTCGTATTGGCCGCGCACATCGGCGACCTCGCGCAGTTCGAGCGACAGCCGCAAAGCGTCGAGCGCCGGCCGCCATTCCTGACGCTGACCCGATACCGTGCCGAGGAAGGCGAGATCGGCCGCCTCCTGGTTGTGATCGCTGGCGCGCTGATAGGCCATGTAAGCGGCGCTCGAAGCGCGCTCCAGCAGCATGGCTTTTTCCTTATCGTCGGCGGGGCGGATTTGCTGGATGG
>DASZLU010000064.1:0-40603 GCA_035552195.1 Allostellaceae bacterium
CGATGCGGCCGGCGAGGCCCATGCCCTCGGCATCCCGGTGATCGCCCTGTTCCCGGCGACCCCGGCCGAGCGCAAGAACGCCGAGGGCGATGAAGCGCTCAATCCCGAGAATATCGTCTGCCGCTCGATCCGCGCGGTGAAGAAAGCGTTACCGGAGCTCGGCGTCATGTGCGATGTGGCGCTCGACCCGTTCACCACCCACGGCCATGACGGTGTGCTGCGCCACGGCGAGGTCGATAATGACGCGACGGTCGAGATCCTGTGCCGCCAGGCGGTGGTCCAGGCCGAAGCCGGCTGCGACCTCATCGCGCCGTCGGATATGATGGATGGCCGCGTCGGCGCGATCCGCGATGCGCTCGACGCCAAGGGCTTCACCCAGGTCCGCATCCTCGCTTACGCGGCAAAATATGCCTCGGGCTTCTACGGGCCGTTTCGCGACGCGATCGGCTCCAAATCCTCGCTCGGCAAGGCCGACAAGCGCGGCTACCAGATGGACCCGGCGAATAGCGACGAAGCTTTGCGCGAAGTTGCGCTCGATATCGCCGAGGGCGCGGACATGGTGATGGTGAAGCCGGCGCTGCCCTATCTCGATATCGTGCGCCGCGTCAAAGACCGCTTCGGCATGCCGACCTTCGCCTATCAGGTGAGCGGTGAATACGCGATGCTCAAAGGCGCGATCGAGCGCGGCTGGCTCGATGAATCGGTGATGCTGGAATCGCTGATGTCGATCAAGCGCGCCGGCGCCGACGGCGTGCTCACCTACGCCGCGGTCGAAGCGGCGAAGAAGCTCAAGGCCGGTTGAGTCGCACCCATGTCAGCTCGTGCTTGTTGACGTGGAGATGCATGAGGCGTGAGCCGGGGATGGCAGCGAAACGCGCTTGCGTTTCGAAATCGGTGTCGCCTTGGAATTTGATGGTGCAGAGAAAATTCTTCACCGTGCCGGCAGCAATGAATTTCTCGATCAGCGTCAGCAGCCGCGCCGGATAGCAGATCACATCCGAGAACAGCCAATCGACTGGGCCGATGTCGCGCGGGGCCAGCGCAAACGCGCTTTCCAGGCGCTGCTCGACGCCGGGTAGCGCCAACACTTTCGGATCGAGTGGCGCCTTGTCGATGGCGATGACGCGCGCGCCGAGCTTGCCGAGCACATAGGTCCAGCCGCCGGGGCAGGCGCCGAGATCGAGGCAGGTCTCGCCGGGCTTGGGCCGGATGCCGAGCAAGGTGAAGGCTTCCCAGAGCTTCAGATAGGCGCGGCTCGGCGGCGCTTTGTCTTCGATGAAATTGGCTTCGCCGTTCGGGAACGGGCTCGAGCAGTCGGACGCGGCAAGCAGCGTCTCGTTGTCGAGCAACGTCCATGAACCGAGCGGCGCGGTCGGCGCGGCATCGCCGAAGGCGAGGGGCTTGGCCGAGACCTTCGGCAGTTTCTCGACGATCAGCGTCGCGCGGCGGTGATGCGCGTGCGAGTAATGCGCCCAGTTGCGCTGGATGGCGCGGAGTTGCTTGGCCGCATCGCCGATCGACGCAATCGTCAGGCGTTGCGGGTTGCGCCAGACATTCGCCACCCATGCGACATCGCGCAGTGGTCCTTCGGCGAGCACCAATCGTCCATGCGTTTCGATCGCCGTGTCGCCGAGCTCGTGCAGAAGTTCGGAAACAAATCCTTCCGGTGCGAGATAACCCGTGATTTTTGTCGATGTGTTCATCGCTTGTCACTCCCGCGAAAGCAGGAGTCCAGGGCAGCAGAGCCGATGCCCGCTTTCGCGGGCATGACGGAGAAAGAGCATCGTCAGCCAAGCAGGAAATCGCGGATCGCGGCGATCTGGTCGTCGGCCATCAACGCCGGCGCGTGGCCGATGCCGGCGAATTCGACCAGCTTCGTTTTCGGACCGCGCTGCGTCATCGCGACGGCATCGCTTGCCAGAAGAATGTCCGATTGCTCGCCGCGCAGGACGAGAACCGGCGCTTTGATTGCGTCCCAGGTCGGCCAGAGGGCGACATCGGCGATCGGGCCTTGTTTCATCGGCTCGGCGATCTTCGGATCGTAGTTGAAGCCGATGCCGCCATCTGGCTTGCGGCGCGCGGAATGGGTCGCGAGATGACGCCATTGCGCGTCGCTCAGCGGACCAAAGGGCGCATGAATGCGGCGCAGGGCTGCCTCGAACGCGGCGAGATCGGCAAAGCTGGGATCGAGTCCGGTATAGGCGGCGATGCGCTCGATGCCGGCCTTGGGCACCAGCGCGCCGACGTCGTTGAGGACCAGCTTGCCGATCGGCGCGTTGGGAAGCGACGCGCAGATCATGCCGACGATCCCACCCATCGATGTGCCGACCCAATCGACGCGCGGAACATCGAGCCGCGCGATCAGCGTGGTGATGTCGCCGAGATATACCGGATAGCCATAATCGGCGGCCACACTCAGCCATTCGCTTTTGCCGCGGCCCGGCATATCGGGGCAGACGACGCGGTAATGCGTTGACAGCGCAGCAGCCAATACATCGAAGTCGCGGCTGTTGCGTGTCAGCCCGTGAACGCAGAGCAGCACCGGCGCATCCGGCTTCGGGCCGGGCCATTCGGTGTAAGCGAGGCGGTGGAAGCCATGCGGGCCGATGCAGGTCAGCGTACGCTCGATCATGCCGCGACCTTGGCGCGCACGGAGCAGGGGATCAAGCGTTGCTGGGCTTTAGCCACTCCGCTAAACCCTGGGGAAATTCCCCCTCGCCCTCCCAGCGCTGACGCGATGGGTCCCTCCCTCTCCCCGGCGGGGAGAGGGTTGGGGTGAGGGAGCTCGCGCATATATCGGAGTAACATCATGCCGCAACGCGGCCCGCTTTCGGGCATTACCGTCGTCGACCTGTCGCGCATTCTGGCCGGCCCTTATTGCACTATGCTGATGGCCGAGATGGGGGCGCGGGTGATCAAGGTCGAGCCGCCCAAAGGCGGCGACGACGCGCGCGCTTACGGCCCCTTCGTCAAACACCACTCCGCCTATTTCGCCTCGATCAATCGCGGTAAGGAATCGATCGCGCTCGATCTCAAGGTCGATGCGGATAAGAAAATCTTCGAGAAGCTGCTCGAGAAAGCGGATGTCGTCGTCGAGAATTTCCGCCCGGGCACGATGGAAAAGCTCGGCTATGGCTGGGAGACGCTGCACCAGCGCTATCCGCGATTGATCTACGCTTCTGCCTCGGGTTTCGGCCATACCGGCCCTAATTCGAAAGATCCGGCCTACGACATGGTCGTCCAGGGCATGGGAGGCATCATGAGCGTCACCGGTTTCCCGGGCGGTGAGCCGACACGCGTCGGCATGTCTATCGGCGATGTCGGCTCGGGCATTTACACCGCGGTCGCGGTCAACGCGGCGCTGCTGCATCGCTTTCGCACGGGCGAGGCCACCAAAGTCGATATCTCGATGTTCGATTGCCAGATCGCGCTGCTCGAAGGCGTGGTCGTGCGCTACACCGCTGAGGGCGTTATTCCCGGCCCGGTTGGCTCGCGCCACGCGACGATCACGCCGTTTCAGGCCTTCGAGACCAAGGACGGCAACATCATCATTGCCGCCGGCAATGACAGCTTGTTCGTCCGGCTGTGCAACGGGCTCGGCAAGCCGGGCATGGGGCTTGATCCCGATTATCTGACCAACGATCTGCGACGGAAGAACCAGAAGCGGCTGGAGGCGGAGATCGAAGCGATCCTCGCCGACAAGACGACGGCAGAGTGGATCAAGATTATCGGCGATGCCGGCGTGCCGTGCGGGCCGATCAACAACATCGCTCAGGCGCTGCAGCATCCCCAGGTCGCCGCGCGCAACATGCTGGTGACCGTGCCGGATGGCGAGGGGGGCACGCTCCAAGTCTCCGGCAATCCGCTGAAGATGTCGGCTTTCGAGGACCCGACGACGCGCGATGCGGCACCCGATCTCGACGCCAATCGCACCGCGATCCTGAAAGAGCTCGGCCTCGGCTGAGATTTAGCTCGCGGCCGCGCGCGCCGGCTTCAGCTTCATTCGCGGTGCCGGCAGCTCGATCCCGATCTCAAGCGTCGACATCCGCTCGCCGCGTTCCAACCTGACTTCGACATTGTCGCTCGCGACATCGATGTATTTGCGAATGACATCGAGGATGTCGCGTTGCAACAGGGGCAGGTATTCCGGCTGCGAGCGATCTTGCCGCTCATGCGCGAGCAGTATTTGGAGCCGGTCCTTCGCTTGCTGTGCGGAGCTTGGCTGCTTCGGGCGAACGAAGTAGTCGAAAAGCTTCATGCCGTCCTCCACAGCCGTTGAAAGAAGCTACGGCGCTCCGGACCCAGCACGCGCATCTCGGTTTGCTCGCCCATGAGCCGCGACACGGCATCGGCATAGGCCGAGCCCGCGTTCGATTCCTTGTTGAGAACGACCGGCGTGCCGACATTCGATGCGCTGAGGACAGTCGGGCTCTCGGGTACGATGCCGAGCAGCGGAATGGAGAGGATATCGAGCACGTCTTCGACCTTCAGCATTTCGCCTTTGGCAACACGCGCCGGATCGTAGCGTGTCAGCAAGAGATGCGCCTTGACCGGGCCTTCGCCTTTTTCGGCGCGGCGCGTCTTGCTGCTGAGCAGGCCGAGGACGCGGTCGCTGTCGCGCACCGAGGAGACTTCGGGATTGGTCACGACGACCGCTTCGTCGGCGAAGTACATCGCGAGATGCGCGCCGCGCTCGATCCCGGCGGGGCTATCGCAAAGGATGTAATCGAATTCGTTGCGCAAATCGCCGATCACCTTCTCGACGCCGTCGCGGGTGAGCGCATCTTTGTCGCGCGTCTGCGATGTCGGCAGAACGGAAAGATTTTCGAGCCGGCGATCGGTGATCAGCGCCTGATTGAGCTTGGCGTCGCCCTGGATGACGTTGATGAAATCGAACACCACACGGCGCTCGCATCCCATCACCATATCGAGGTTGCGCAATCCGACGTCGAAATCGATAACGACGGTCTTCTTGCCGCGCAGGGCCAATCCTGCGCCGAGCGCCGCGGTCGACGTCGTCTTGCCGACGCCGCCCTTACCGGATGTGATGACTATGACTTTTGCCACGCCCCGATCTCTCCTTTCATTCGTAAAAGCTATTTGAGAGGCTCGACGCACAACGTGCCATCGTCGAGGAACGCCTGAACCCGCCGGCGGCGCAGCGATGGATCGATGGCCTCGCTGGGCTTGTAGAGACCGGCAATTGCGATCAACTCGGCGTCGAGTGCCTCGCAGAAGATGCGTGCTGCATTATCGCCGTGGACGCCGGCGAGCGCTCGCCCGCGCAGCGCGCCGTAAACATGGATATTGCCGCGGGCGATGAGCTCGGCACCGGGGCTGACGGAAGCGATAACCACGAGATCGCCGCGCTCGGCAAAGATCTGCTGCCCGGACCGGACGGGCTCGGTAACGAGCAGCGACGTCGCGCTCGAATAAGCCGCGACCGGCGCTTGACGGATCTGCGGCTCCTTGGGGCCGCTCTCTTTGTGCCTTTTGTTCTCGTTGATGGCGTGATCCGGATTCGGCTTGTCTTCTTTTGGTGCCGCATTTTGCTTGCGGCTGTCGGGCAACACGTCGGTGCCGCTCGGCAGGGTAATGAGGCCGGCATGAAGGGCGGCCTTGTTCTGCTCGATCGAGCCGTTCTGGACGCCGATGAGCGTGACCTTACGGTTGCGCAACTCGCGGGCAAGGCCGACGAAGTCGAAGGAGGGGCCGATATCCTCCGCGCGATCGAGGTCGAGCACGAAAGGTGCGTTGGCATAAAAATGCGGCGTTTGCCGCAACATCGTATCGACGGCGTCGTAGAAGGCCGCATCGGGGGCGTGCGCCATCTGCAATACGATCGCCGTGAAGAAGCGGCCTCGAACCTGAAACGGCGCAACGCTCGCGCGCTGCGTATTGTCGCTCACATCCACTCGCGTCGTACTATTCATCACTCATGCACGATGCATTTTCACGAAATTCTCTTTATCTGAGTCGGTATGATGACGCTACGCCGCATGGTGTGGTTTTTCTGTGGCAGGATGAATCGTCCACAGGTTTTTTCGAAGCGGTCGTCTGCTTGAATGAAAGTTGCGTACGAGACTCGGGGCCAATCGCGTTGCGGGTATTTTTTTTGCGTGTCGACTGACCGGGAGTTGTGATCGAGCTTATGCTCGAGAGGGAAGTTGCGCCGATTCGCGATGCCGAAAGCAGAACGGCGCGGTAGGACCGCGCCGTTCTCGATACCGGTGACCACTCGGCTCAATACCAGCCGTAAGGGCCGCCGAGCAGCGTGAAGATCAACAGCAGCACAACGATGAGGCCGATGAGGCCAAGTCCGCCGCCGCCGTAATATTCGCGGCGATAGCCGTAATAGCCGCCGCCGCTGAACATCAGAATGAGGATTATCAACAGTAGAAGAAGCATCGCTGTCTCCGATGTTGTGCTGGCGCAATCAACAATCGGGGCGGCGGAAAAGTTTCAAAACTGTAATGTTTGCCGGCTAGGCGGCACCCTCACGCTCGAGTTGCTCGGCCTCGACCTGCATCAGCCGAGCTAGAGATTTGAGCTGAGCGGCGACTACCGGTGCGGCACGTGCGGCTTGCAGCTCGACGCTCCGCGCTTTGCGGCGCAGATAATCGATAGTCCGGCGGCGATCCGACGGCAGAGCCGTCGTCTGAATATTGTCCATGCTTCCCCCGAAGGCCGGATGACAGCGAAGCTAAAGGTGCCATTGTCCGGGCGCTGCCACCAGTCAGGGTCGCTACTTAAGGGGTTTTACGGATTTACGGTCGGGAAGCGGCGAGAAAGCTTCACGCGAGCGACCGCTCCCCGGCCTTGAATTCGAGCGCCTCGGCTTCGGCCTCGAACGTCGCGGCAAGGTCGCGGAGTTGTGCCGCGAGGACAGAGGTGGCCCGCGCGGATTCGAGGCGCATGCTGCGCGCCTGGCGCTTCAGCCGTTCGATCGTATAGGCGCGATCGAAAGAGGACAGAGTTCGCGATTCCATCAGCATGATCGGTCTCCCACCGGGGGTTACGCTGATGAAAGGAAAAGCGCCGCGGGCGAGTTTCCGCATCGGCAAGACGATTTTGCGGCTTTTCACGCGAGCTGCGGAGATTTAGCGGCGATTTCGGCAGGACGCAGGAACTTCGTGGCTTTATCGCGGCGCCTTTAATCGACCCCGGGCCGCCGATACGTACGAAGCCATCAATGAATGAACGGCTCGACGATCTCATTCTCGCGGCAAGTCGCGCGGCGCATATCGCGCGGATAAGCGAGATCGTCGAAGGGCGTCGCGCGATGCATGGTGCAGCGATTGTCCCATATGACAATATCGCCGCGCGTCCATTTATGGCGGTAGACGAAACGCGGCTGCGTCGCGAAATCGGTCAGCTCTTTCAGCAGTGCGCGGCCCTCGTCGATGGGCAGGCCGATGATGTGCGAGGCATGCGAGGCAAGATAGAGCGTCTTGCGGCCGGAGGTCGGATGCGTCTGCGCGACCTTGTGCTCAGCCGGCGGGCGCGATTTCAGCTCTTCCGGCGTCGGCTCGGGAAAGCCCGAGACCTGACGCGAATACCAGATCGAATGCGACGCGGTGAGATCGTCGATCATCTCTTTCATTGCCGGCGACAGCGCATCATAGGCGGCGCGTTCGTCGGCGAATTCAGTGTCGCCCTCGCCATTGACCGGAATGAGATGACCGTTCAGCAGCGAATAGGTCGCGCGGTTCGGATGAAACGACATATCCGTGTGCCAGAGCCGATTGGCGTTGTTGAAGGCGCGGGCGCGACTCTCGGCCGGCCGTATCTTGCCGTCAACGTCGAGATTGCCGACATCGACCAGCTCTGGCCAATCCTCCAGTCGCTCGCGCCGGCCGGTGACGGTCAGCACGCGGCCGCGCTGCATCGGTCCGAGCGTGCGGGCGAAAGCAATATGCTGATCGTTTGTCAGCGGCGTTTCGTTTGGATAGACGCAGACCGCGTAGCGATCCATCAATGCGCGCACATCCGCGACCTCGGCTTGTGTCAACGGCTTCGTCATATCGAGACCGGTGACACGAGCGGCGAAGACGGGGTGGAGTTCCTCGGCTCTGAGGGGCATCTCGGCCTCCTTCTTTGTGCAAGAGGATAGCGCTCAGCGCCCGGCCGCGTATAGTGCGGGCCATGCGGGTGGTCGGGCGAATCTTTCTGACAATTTTGATTCTTGCCGCAGCCGTTGTCGCCGGCGGCTATCTGTGGCTGCGCTCGTCGTTGCCCCAAACCGACGGCACGATCGCGGTGCAAGGGGTGAAGGCCGCGGTCACCATCACGCGCGATGCACATGGCATCCCGACGATCAAAGCGCAGAATGACCCCGATGCGGCTTTCGGCCTCGGCTATGTCGAGGCACAAGACCGGCTGTTTCAGATGGATCTGATGCGGCATTACGGCGCTGGGCGGCTGAGCGAGTTGTTCGGTCCGCTCGCGCTCGATGCCGATAAATCGATGCGCACCCTCGGCCTCTATCGCGCCGCCGCAGCACAATATGCGCTGCTCTCGCCGGAATTGCGCGCGGTGTTCGATGCCTATGCCGCCGGCGTCAACACCTACCTCGCGACCCGACGCGGCGCCTTGCCGCCGGAATATCAGGTGCTGCGGGTCGGGGTCGAGGCTTGGAAGCCTGTCGATTCCTTGGTCTGGGGCAAGCTGATGGATTTGCAGCTCACCGGCAATTATCGCCAGGAATTGCTGCGCGCCAAGCTCGCGCAACGCCTGAAGCCGGACGATCTCGCCGTGCTCTATCCGGACTACGATCCGAAGGCGCCGGTAACGCTCGGCGCTATCGATCTCGACGGGATCTTGCCGGGTCTGCCGCCGGTGCTGCCGGCCTCGAATGAATGGGTGGTCGACGGCAAACATTCGCAATCGGGCAAGCCGATCCTTGCCAACGATCCACATCTTGGTTTCGCGACGCCGGGCGTCTGGTACCTCGCGCGGATCGAGACGCCGCAAGAGACGGTTGCCGGTGCAACGTCGCCGGGCGAGCCGATGATCGTACTCGGCCACAACACGCATATCGCTTGGGGCTTCACCACGACCGGCGGCGATGTCGAGGATCTGTTCGTCGAGAAGACCGATCCTGCCGATCCGACGCACTATCTGACGCCGGACGGCTCGCTGGCTTTCGAGACCCGCGATGAGAAGATCTTCGTCAAAGGCGGTAGTCCGGTGACGCTGACCGTGCGCGCCACCCGGCACGGACCGGTGATCAACGACGCGGGCAACGGGCAGGTCTTCGCGCTCTCGGCGACCTGGCTGCAAGGCGACGACCGGACGCCGCAAGCACTCTGGGATGCGAGCCACGCACATGACTGGGACGATTTCAAGAACGCGTTCAAGAACGCGGTCGCGCCCGAGCAGAACATCACCTATGCCGATGTCGACGGCCATATCGGCTTCTTCGCGCCGGCGACGGTGCCGATCCGCGCACAAGGCGATGGAACGGCGCCGGTGCCAGGCTGGACCGGCGAGAACGAATGGACCGGCACGGTGCCGTTCGATCAATTACCGCAAGGTTTCGATCCACCGAGCGGCCGCTTCGTCGCGGCGAACAACAAGATCGTGGCGGATTCCTATCCCTACATGATCACCAAGAATTGGGAGCTCCCGTATCGCGCGCAGCGCATCGCCGAGATGCTCGACGGGACGCCGATCCAGACGCCCGACACGGCCGCGACAATGCAAGCCGATATCGATTCGACCGCGGCGCGACAATTGCTGCCGCTGATGTTGAACGCGACGTCGCAATCCGAGGCAGGGAGAGACGCCTTACGCCGGCTCAGGGCGTGGGATCAGAATATGAGTCGCGACAAGGTCGAGCCGTTGCTCTTCATTGCCTGGCTGCGCGAATTCAACCGCCAGATCCTCGCGGACAAGCTGGGCCCACTCTTCGATGCCTATTGGGCGCTGCATCCCGACGTGATCCGGAACATCCTCACCAACCATCCGGAATGGTGCGACAATCGCGAGACGCGCGAGGTCGAGACCTGCCCACAGCAGCTCGGCGCGGCGCTCGATCGGGCGCTCGACGGGCTGAGCCGGCGCTACGGCGGCAATATTTCGACCTGGCATTGGGGCGACGTTCATCCGGCGAGCTTCACGCACCCCATCTGGTCGCGCCTGCCGCTGATCGGCGGATGGCTCAGTGTCGCCATTCCGGACGACGGCAGCTTCGACACGATCGACAACGCCACCATGTTTGCCGGCGGCGAGGCGCAACCTTACACCGCCGTCCACGGTACCTCGATGCGGATGATCGTGGACATGGCCGATCCGGCTGCCGCCCGGTTCATGGTCGCGCCGGGGCAGTCCGGCAACATCCTCTCTTCCCACTACGAAGATCTGCTGACGTCCTGGCGCGATATCCGCTACGTGCGTCTCAGCGACGACGCGAGCGGCGGCGTGCTTACTCTGGCGCCTCGCTCGGTGGCACTTCCTTAGCCGAGACGCCGCGTTACCGGCGCATTATCGTCAAGGCAGCGCCGCCTTAATATTGCCGCGCGTCGTGCCCGAATTTCGACACGTTTCGGAACGAATTCTCGCTCCGTCATTCGGAATTGGAGGCAGTCGGGCAGAGTTGCTGGGCGGGACTAAGTACTTTAACGGATCGCGTCGTACCTTCGGATGAGGAACACCCGCTCGGCGCTTTGGCGATCTGCCGGCAGCGCATTATGGTGAATGAGATATTTGCCATAACTTTGGCTTATTTCTGCCTCGAATGTTCCTTGTTCCATCAATCTTATTTTAAGAGAGAGGACTTTAAAGTTCGTGCCAAGTTTTACTTGGCGAGGAACTCATGCAGTCCGCTTATCTCGACTTGATCGCTTTGGTGGAGCGCCTTCATCGGCAGTTCCTCGAAGTCGTCAAACTGGAACTGGACACCAACGCTGTGCACGACATCAACAACGTGCAGGCGATGATTCTCTACAACATCGGCGACCTCGAGATGACGGTTGGCGAGCTTACGCTCCGCGGCTGCTATCTCGGCTCCAACGTCTCTTACAACGTGAAGAAGATGCTGGAGAACGGTTACATCGTGCAAGAGCGCTCTTCGCATGATCGTCGCTCGGTCCGCGTCCGTCTCTCGGACAAGGGCATGGCGCTGCATCAGAAGCTGAAGCGCATGCACGAGCGCCACATGGCCTCGCTGGCGCAGGGCGTGGTGCAAGGCGAAGACATGGTCTCCGCGCATCGCACGTTGCGCCGTCTCGAGCGGTTCTGGACGCACGCGGTCGAGCTCGGCTCGCGCGCCGCGGCTTTCCCACCCGCCGCCTAAGCCTTCTTTCTCGCCGCAAGGCGAGTCTCTCGCCAAAACGACGCCGGCAGGCTTCACGGCCTGCCGGCGTTTTTGCTTTTTCTGATGAACCGTGGCCGATGCTGTTCCGTTCTATCTCGGCCCCATGAGCACCAGGACACCAAACAACAGAACCCGTCCTGCCGCGACTGAAGCCCCGGCATCGACCCGCCGTGCGTTCCAGATTCTGGGACCGGGACTCATTACCGGCGCATCCGACGATGACCCGAGCGGCATTGCGACCTATTCGCAGGTTGGGGCGCAATTCGGCTTCGGTCTCGGCTGGATCATGCTGTTCAGCTTTCCGCTGATGACGGCGATCCAGGAGACTTGCGCACGAATCGGCCGCGCGACGGGCGAGGGGATCGCCGGCAACATCCGCCGGCATTACCCGCTCTGGCTGCTGCGGGTGATCGTCGGCATGCTGCTGATCGCCAACATCATCAATCTCGGTGCCGATCTCGGCGCCATGGGTAGCGTCGTGACGATGCTCGTCGGCGGGCCGGCGCTGCTCTATGCCATGTTCTTCGGCGCGCTTTCCGCCGCTTTGCAGATATTCACCAACTATAAGAGCTACGTCAGCATCCTCAAATGGATCGCGGTGACGCTGCTTGCCTACGTCGCGACGGCGCTCGCGATCGATATTCCCTGGCGCGAGGTGGCCCTCAACACGCTGGTGCCATCGCTGCAATTCGAGACCAAATACATCCTCGCGATCGTCGCGGTGCTGGGCACGACGATCAGTCCCTATCTCTTTTTCTGGCAATCCTCGCAGGAAGCCGAAGAGGTCCGCGAGGACCCGAAAGCCAAGCCCCTGAAACAAGCGCCGCGCCAGGCGCCCGAAGAGTTCCGCCGCATCCGCCTCGACACCTATATCGGCATGTTCGTCTCCAACTCGATCGGCTGGTTTATCATCGTCACCGTGGCCGCGACGCTCAACGCGCACGGCATCAAGGACATTCAGACCGCCTCGCAGGCGGCCGAGGCACTGAAGCCGATCGCGGGACAATTCGCTTTTCTGCTCTTCGCCCTCGGCATTGCCGGCACCGGCATGCTCGCCGTGCCGGTGCTCGCGGGATCGGCGGCCTATGCGCTCGCCGAGGCATTGAATTGGCCCGGCGGCCTCGCGCGCAAGCCGAAAGCGGCGAAAGCATTCTATGGCACGATCGCTTTTGCGACGGGCCTCGGCATGCTCTTCAACATCCTGCCCCTCGACCCGATCAAGGCGCTGTTCTGGACGGCGGTCATCAACGGCGTGGTCGCGGTGCCGATCATGGTCATGACCATGCTGATGGCGAGCCGGCCGAAGGTGATGGGAAAATTCGTCTTGCCGCGCTCGCTGGCTGTCATGGGCTGGATCGCAACCGCGGTGATGTGCGCGGTTGCTGTCGCCCTGTTCGCTACCTGGTAAACTCGCTCCCGTCAGGGAGGGGCCCATGAAAAAATATCGACAAAAACTTCTGCGCGGCGGGGCGGCGATCGCAGCTCTCGGCTTGGCAATGTTCACGGGATCGGCTTGCGCCGAACCCGATAACACGACTTTGTCGCTGCCCGGCGAGGGTGTGACCTTTCTGCCGATCTATGCCGCGCAGGACGCGCATTTCTTCGAAAAGGAAGGCCTCGCGGTCAAGACGCTCTATTTGGCGGGTGTCGGCACGACCAACGCGGTGATTTCGGGCGCGGCCGATTTCGGCATCTCGAACGGCGTCTCTTTGACGCGCGCCGCCGCTCATGGCCAGAACATGCTGGCGATCGCGAGCATGAGCGACAAGCCGGGCTGGACGCTGGTGATGCGCAAGGATGTGGTTGTGGCTTCCGGCATCGATCTCAAGGCGCCGCTCAAAGAGCGCATGCAGATTCTCAAAGGCCATAGTTTCGCGATCGACACGGTAAGCTCACTCGCCCATGCTTATCTGCGCGTGCTCGAGAAGGCCGGCGGCATCGATCCGGATGCCGTGCCGATCAACCCGACCCAGCCCCAGGACGCGGTCGCGGTGATCGAGCGCAAAGGTCTCGACGGTTATGTCGGCAACGCGCCTTTCACCGAGATGGGCATTCTCACGGCTGACGGCGTCGCGGTCGCCAGCGCGTTCGATAACGAGCCGCCCGGCTTGTCGCCGATCGCGCTCACCATGCTGATGACGCGGCCGAAATTCTGCGCCGATCGCCCCGACACTTGCAAGCGCATGGCGCACGCTTTGGCGGCGGCTTTGAAATACGTGCACGAGGACCGCAACGCGGCCTACGGCATCCTCAAGGCGCATTTCCCCAAATTCGACGACAAGCTGCTGTCGAGGGCGTTCGACGATGTCGAGAAGGTGCTGGCGCAATCGCCGGTCATCACCGAGAAATCGATCGCCAATTCCGACAAGATGAACATCGACGCCGGCTTCATGCAGCCGGATCAGGCGCGGTCCTCGTACAAGGACCTCTTCACCGACCAGTATCTGCGCTAGACGTCTTTATTGTCGAAGACATACATTTCGACGCCGCCGGTCGCGAAGCCTTGAACGTCGGCCGCGGCGGCTTGGCCTTGCGCGCTGCCGAGCGCACTTTGCAGCGCCGCCATGTCGTCGAAATGCAGGGTCGCGATGAGGTGATAGCTCGCGGGACCGGCCGGCGTCATGATCGGCCCCTGGCTGACTTCGTAGCGGCGCACGCCGGGGATCGTCTTCGCCAAAGGGATGTGCTTTTCGGCGTAGTGCTTGTCGAAAGTCGCTTTGTCCTGCGGTGTCTTGTACATCACGACCAAACGCGCCATCTCACCACCTCCCTCTCACACGATAATGCTCATCACACCCTGCGCGCGCAGCGTGTCCTGCGCGAGGATGACGATGCGCTCGGCGAATTTGAAGCTGCCGCCGGCGCGGACCAGCTTGTAGCGATACTGGCCGACATAAGAGACGGTGCGCTCCATGCGGCTGCGCTGGATGAAGAAATTCGCGGTCGCGCGGATCGTCGCGCCGTCCACCGCCGTCACCCGCACATTGGTGATGAGCCGCCGCGTCAGCGAGCGCGGGTTCTCGGCCCAGGCGGTGTCGCCGAGAAGCTGACGCGCGCGCGACTGAATGCGCGGCAGATCGTCGTTGATGAGGAAGATGCTGTTGCCGGGATCGCGCGTCGGATCGTCGAGCGCCGGCGCCTGATAGATCGCGTCGTCGGTGAAGAGCGCGGCCCATTCCATCAGCTGCCAATTGTCGAGCAGCTCGGCCTCCTCATAAAGGAAGGCCTCGATCTCGGCGCGCAGCGCGGCGTTCGCCATCAAGCCGCACCCATCGTCTCGCGCCATTGCCGCCAGAAGGCGCGCATCTGTGCCTCGTCCTGCGGTTTCGGATGGTCGCTGGTCATGCCGCGCGAACAATCGATCATCGCTTCGTCGGGCAGGCCGGCGCAGTTCTTCTGAATCAGTTCCATCACCTCGTTGTCGTCGGGCGTCGCAAAGCCGGCCGGGCCCAGGAACGAGAGGTAGATGTCGAGCCGCTGCTTGCGGATCTCCGGATCGTCGATCGCCGGCATCAGCGGGAAGCCTGTGATCTCCGTCCGGTCGGGCGCGGTCGGGAAGGTTGTGCGGATGACGCGGCGCTGCTCGATGAAGAGCGTGTTCGGGAAAAGGACGAGGGTGCGCGTGTAATCGAGCATGCGATTGGCGCGCTCGACACCGAACTTCGCCTGCCATGCCTTGCGTTTCGCCTCGTCGGCGACGCCGCTGAATTTCTTGTATTCGATCACCGCATGGCCGTTGCCGAGGCCGCGCGGGCTCGTCGCGCCGTCATTCGCCGTGCGCGGATCGGGCGTCTTGAGGCCGAGGACATTCGGCAGATAGTCGCGCATGAAGCGGCTATGCGTCGAATTGAGATGATAGATGTCGACGGTGTTCTCCATCAGCATCTTCCAGTTCGCCCGCATCGAATATTCATGCGCACCGGGCAGGATGACGCTGCCGTCTTCGTCCTGGTCGAGGATCATGTCGAGCATGTCGCGCGCCTCGGCGAGATATTCGACCAGGCCCATCGTGTTGCGGCTGAAGCAGACGAAGATCCAGCCGCGATAGCTCTCGAAACGAACGGGATAGAGTCCCATCGTGCTCTGATCGAAACCCGGTCCATAGGACCCGGCCTCCGGCACGCCGCTCAGCTTGCCGTCGTTGTCGTAGGTCCAATAGTGATAAAAGCAGGTGAAGTGCTTGGCGTTGCCGCCGCGCTCGCGGCACACCATGGCGCCACGATGCCGGCAGGCATTGTGGAAGAGGCGGATGCGATCGTCCGCGCCGCGAACCATCAACAAGGGCCGCCCGCCGACCCGCCGCGTCAGGAAATCGCCCGGCTTTTCGAGCTCGCTCTCATGCCCGGCATAGAGCCAGCATCGGTCGAAGATGCGCTTCCGCTCATCGCGGAAGAGATCGGGATCGCAATAGACCTTCGGGCTGAAGCGGAAGATCCCCGCTTCAGCATTCTCGGAGAAGAGTGAATCGACGTTGCTCCGGCGAGTTGGCGTGAGCGTATCCATCGGATTCTCCTGTCGAAGAACGAAGGTTCAGAACGCGGCGATCCCCGTCTGGGCGCGGCCGAGGATGAGGGCATGGATGTCGTGCGTACCCTCATAGGTATTGACCGTCTCGAGATTCATCATGTGACGGATCACCGGATACTCATCCATGATGCCGTTGCCGCCATGCATGTCGCGCGCGGCGCGGGCGATATCGAGCGCTTTGCCGGTCGAGTTGCGCTTGAGGATCGAGACCATCTCGGGCGTCGCCTTGCCCTGATCCTTGAGCCGGCCGAGGCGCAAGCAGGCATGCAGGCCGAGCGTGATCTCGGTCATCATATCGGCGAGCTTCTTCTGGATAAGCTGCGTCGCCGCGAGCGGCTTGCCGAAAGCCTGGCGCGACAGCGTGTAGTCGCGCGCCGCGTGCCAGCAGCACTCCGCCGCGCCGAGCGCGCCCCAGGCGATGCCGTAACGCGCATTGTCGAGACAGGTGAAGGGACCGCGCAGGCCCGTGACGGTCGGGAAGATATTTTCCTCGGGCACGAAGACCTGATCCATCACGATCTCGCCGGTGACGGAGGCGCGCAGCGAGAATTTGCCCTCGATCTTCGGCGTCGAGAGGCCTTTCATGCCGCGCTCCAAGATGAAGCCGCGGATCACGTCGTCGAGCTTCGCCCAGACGATCATGATGTCGGCGAAGGGCGAATTGCTGATCCACATCTTGTTGCCGGTGAGGACGTAGCCGCCATCGACCTTCTTGGCGCGGGTCTTGAGCCCGCCGGCATCGGAGCCGTGATCGGGCTCGGTCAGGCCGAAACAGCCGATCATCTCGCCGGTCGCGAGCTTCGGCAGGTATTTCTGCTTCTGCTCCTCAGTGCCGAAATCGTTGATCGGCCCCATCACCAGCGACGACTGCACGCTCAAGACCGAGCGGTAGCCGCTATCGACGCGCTCCACCTCGCGCGCGACCAGGCCGTAACAGACATAATTCACGCCAGCGCAGCCATAGCCGTTGATTGTCGCGCCGAGGAAGCCGAGCTTCCCCATCTCGTTCATGATCTCGCGGTCGAATTTCTCTTCGCGGAAGGCCTCGCGCACCCGCGGCAGAAGCTTTTCCTGGGCGTAGTCGCGGGCGCTGTCGCGCACCATCTTTTCTTCTTCGCTCAACTCCTCGTCGAGCAGAAGCGGGTCCTGCCAGTTGAAGCTGGGCCTTTTTTCACGCGGCGGGGTCGCCATTTCTTAAACTCCTGTTTACGGGTCGAAGTGCTATTTTAGCGGCATGAGCGCCGAGCGCGAGGTCATCTTTGAGTTTCTACGGGTCGGAGCGGCCATGAAAGTGACCGCGGTCGATGCCGCAACGGGCACAGAGGTGTCGATGATCGGCGATCCGAATGCCGGCCAGGAAATGCTGCGCCGGCTTGCCAAGCAAAAACTGGATTACGTGATGAACCGCAAGCCGGCCTAGGCTCGCTTTTCGGGTCCCCGGTTATCAAGCCGCTTCATGAGGCGGCGGCGCCACGGCGGGATATCGAGCCAGATAAACGCCGCGCCGGAGCGTGTCCTTCGAAATGGCTTTGCGCAACGCGGCAACCATGCGCCGCCAGGGCCCGTTCATGCCCAAAGCCTAGGGGCGATGGTTGCCTGTTTTAAGGCAAATCGGCGGCATCCGCGCGATGCGCGGCGAAAAACAGGAATTGCGGCTGGGTCGATAGACGCTGATAATCGGCCGGGAAGCGCTCGCGCGCCTCGGGCAGAGGCAGCGGCTCGGTGATTGCATCGATGATGAAGCCCGCCGCCGTGAACGCTTGGGCCATCGCGCTCAGCGGCCGGCGCCAATAGCGCATTTCCATGATCTCGCCAGCTTTTTCCCAGCGATCGTCGAGCTGGAAGGTGGCGAAATAATCCTGTCCCCCGGCGAGCAGATGGTCGCAGAAAGGATGATGCGTCGAGATCACGAGCTTGCCGCCGGGCACCAGCACGCGGCGAAACTCGCCGAGCGGCCCGCGCCAATCCTCGATGTAATGCAAGGCCAGCGCCGAGAGCACGCGATCGAAAGCGCCATCGTCGAAAGGCAAGGGCGCGGCGAGATCGGCCTCGCGCAAGGTAACGCCGCTGCCGAGCCGCTCGCGGGCGAGCGCCAGCATGCCGCTGCTTTTGTCGATGCCGGTGACGATCGCCCCGCGCGCGATCAGCGCCGCGGCATGCGCGCCGCTGCCGCAGCCGGCGTCGAGCACCCTGAGGCCGGCGACATCGTCCATCAGGCGCAGCGATTCCGGGCGCTCGTAGAGCGCGTTGTAAGCGTTGCTTTCGGCGTCGTCGCTGTAGACGCGCGCGAAGCGGTCGTAGTCGTTCTTCTGGATCATCCCGGCCGGAGTTTACGCCGGTTTCGGCTTGCGCGCCTTGCTTGGCCGCCAGACGGTCGCGCGGATCACGCCCACGAGCGCGATCGCGAAGGTCGAGGCGAAGACCACGACCGCGGGACGCACGCCCGTATCGAAGGTGAGATTCGCCTGCAGCACGAGATCGAGCGGCGCGCCGAGCGACCACCAGTAATAGCCCGCCTCGCACAGCGCCGTGAGGACACCGGCGCCGAGGCTGAGGCTGGCGACGGTCCAGAGCGGCAGCTTGCCGCGGCCGAAGCGCCAGCTCGCCAGGCGGCAGCTCATCAGCCAGACGAAGATCCCGGCCATCACGGTCGGCTCCCATTCGTCGAGCTTCGACTGCAAAAAGAAATGGATCACGGCGAGGGTGCCGATGAGATAGACGATGCGATGCAGCTTCTGCCAGCGCCGCGCGCCCAAGCGCCGCTGCCAGCCATCGGTCGAGGTCCAGGCGAGGACGATCAGCCCGGTCAGCGCGGTGAAGCCGATGGTGAGATAGATGCGAAGAACGATCTCGGAGACGACGAGCGGTAGGGAGAAGGCCTCGTCGACGATATAGAGAGACAGATGCGTGAGCGCATAGAGGCAGGCGGCGACGCCGATCATGCGCCGCAATTCGAGCAGCTTCGGCCATTGCAGCACCACGCGCGCCGGCGAGATGACCAGCGCGATGAAAATCAGCCGGATCGTCCAGTCGCCGATCTGGTGGATCGATTCGGTCAGCGGCCGCGCACCCAGCCGATCCATCCAATAGGACACCGCCGTCCACAGCACCGGGACGAAAAGACTGGCAAAGACGGCCGCCTTCAGCGGCGAGAAGCGCGCGCTGTAATCGTACCAGGGCAGGTTGCGGACGTTCATTGCCGGTCTTTCTAAAGGTTTGGCCCCGGAAATCCCATCACGTTTCGGCGAGTCCCAGCCTTGCCGTGAGCGTGTCGTCCGAATAGTTTGGGCATCCATGGCTTATTTCCTACAGCAGCTCATTAACGGCCTGACCCTGGGCGCGATCTATGCCTTGATCGCCATCGGCTACACGATGGTTTACGGCATCATCGGCATGATCAATTTCGCGCATGGCGAGATTTACATGATCGGGGCGTTCGTTTCTCTCATCACCTTCTTCGCCCTGGGGGTGGTCGGGGTTACATGGGTGCCGCTGGCTTTGGTGCTGGTTTTGCTCTCGGCCATGTTCTTCACCTCGGCCTATGGCTGGACGGTGGAGCGGGTGGCCTACCGGCCGCTGCGCGGCTCGTTCCGTCTGGCGCCGCTGATCTCGGCCATCGGCATGTCGATCTTCCTGCAGAATTACGTGCAGCTGCTGCAAGGCGCACAGGTCAAATCGCTGCCACCGGTCGTGACCGGCGGCTTCCGGCTGATGGAATCGGGCGGCTTCGCGGTCCAGCTCTCCTATCTGCAGATCATCATCGTGCTGGTGACCATCGCGCTGATGGCGGGGTTCAGCGTGATGATCGCCGCAACGCCGCTCGGCCGCGCGCAGCGCGCCTGCGAGCAGGATATGACCATGGCGGCGCTGCTCGGCGTTGACGTCGATAGCACCATTTCGACCACCTTCCTCATCGGTGCGGCGCTTGCCGCCGTCGCGGGAATGATGGTGACGATGTATTACGGCGTGATCGATTTCTTCATCGGCTTCCTCGCGGGAATGAAGGCCTTCACCGCTGCGGTGCTCGGTGGCATCGGCTCGCTGCCGGGCGCGGTGCTGGGCGGCTTTCTCATCGGCATTATCGAGGCGTTCTGGTCGGGATATTTCTCCTCCGCCTATAAGGACGTCGCCGTGTTTGGCGTCCTGATCCTCGTCCTCATCTTCCGTCCGTCCGGCTTGCTTGGCCGGCCCGAGATCGAGAAAGTCTGATGGATTTCGGCCGGCTGGCGAAGGATTCCGCGCTCGCGGCGTTTGTCGCGTTGATTCTGGCAATCCCGCTGGCCGGGTTCTCGACCAACAAGGCCGGAGCAGGGATCGCGATCCGGCCCTCTTGGGTCGCCATCGCCGTCGTCGCGGTTTTCGTCGGGCGTCTCGCCATCGGTTTGCTGCCACAGCGCCGTCGCGGTGACCGGCCACCGGTCGTAACCTTGTTCCTGACGAAGCATCAGCGTGTCCTCGGCTGGGTCGGTCTCGGCGTCGCCATCGTATGGCCGTTCATGCCCTTCGCCTCGCAATACTCGCTCGACCTTGCGACGGCGGTGCTGATCTACATGATGCTCGGTTGGGGTCTGGGCGTGGTGGTCGGTCTCGCCGGCTTGCTCAACCTCGGCTACGCGGCGTTCTATGCTGTCGGCGCTTACACGCTCGCTTTGACCTCGGCCTATTGGGGACTCGGTTTCTGGGAGGCGTTGCCGATCGCCGGCGTGGTCTCCGCCGCCGTGGGTGTTCTCCTCGCCCTGCCGGTCCTGCGTCTGCGCGGTGATTACCTGGCCATCGTCACGCTCGGCTTCGGCGAGATCATCCGCATCATCCTCATCAATTGGCAATCCTTCACTTACGGACCGAACGGCGTGAACGGGCTACCGCGTCCCACCTTCTTCGGCCTGCCGCTCGCGGCGCGCGCGCCGGGTGGCGGCAAGACCTTCGCGCAGTTCCTCGGCATCGATTTCAATTTGGTGCAGCGATACATCTTCATCTATTTCGCGACGTTGGCGCTCGCGCTGCTGGTCAATTTCTTCATCCGGCGCTTGCGCCGCCTGCCGGTTGGCCGGGCCTGGGAAGCGCTGCGCGAGGATGAGATCGCGACGCGCGCCCTCGGCATCAACCCGGTCAGTGCGAAGCTCTCGGCCTTCGCGGTCGGCGCGCTCCTTGCCGGTTTCGCCGGCGTGTTCTTCGCCACACGGCAGGGTTTCGTCAGCCCGGAAAGCTTCAACTTCCAGGAATCGGCGACCGTGCTCGCGATCGTCGTGCTCGGCGGCATGGGAAGCCAACTCGGAATCGCCATTGCGGCGATCATTCTCGTGACCTTGCCGGAATTCGGCCGCGACTTGGCGCAGTTCCGCATGTTGCTCTTCGGGGCAGCTATGGTCGGCATCATGATCTGGCGGCCACGCGGGTTGTTTTCGATCCGCACGCCGTCCATTCATCTCGGCAAGCCGCAATTGAGCAAGCCGCCGAAATGAGCAATGGTGCGCTGCTGCAAGTCGATAATCTCACCATGCGCTTCGGCGGGTTGGTGGCGATCGATCATCTGAGCTTCGCCGCCGATCGCGAAAAGATCACTGCGGTGATCGGTCCGAACGGCGCGGGCAAGACGACGGTCTTCAACTGCCTCACCGGCTTCTATCGCCCGACGAGCGGGAGTCTGGCCTTGCAGCACGAAAGCAAGAAGCTGCGGCTCGAGCGCATGGAGGGCTGGCGCATCGCGCGCGATGCCGGCATCGCGCGCACCTTCCAGAACATTCGGCTCTTCGCCGGCATGACGGTGCTGGAAAATCTGATCATCGCGCAGCACACTAAGCTGATGCGCGCGAGCGCGTGGAGCCTCGCGGGGCTGCTCGGGCTCGCGCGCTATCGCAACGCGGAGAAGGCGGCGGTCGAGCGTGCGCGCGAATGGCTTGATCGCATCAACCTCACCGATCGCGCGGACCAGAACGCCGGCACGTTGCCCTATGGCGATCAGCGGCGGCTCGAGATCGCGCGCGCGATGTGCACCGATCCTGTGTTGCTTTGTCTCGACGAGCCGGCGGCGGGGCTCAATCCGCATGAATCGCATGAGCTCAACCGGCTGCTGCTCTCGATCCGCGACCGCTATCGCATCGCGATCCTCCTGATCGAGCATGACATGAACGTGGTAATGGGAATTTCCGATCGCGTCGTCGTGCTCGATTACGGCAAGAAGATCGCCGACGGCACGCCGCAAGATATCCGCAGCGACGCGGCGGTCATCAAAGCCTATCTCGGCGAGCCGGAAACATGAGCGCGGTTCTCTCCGTCAACGGCGTCCACACCTTCTACGGCAACATCGAAGCGCTGAAGGGCGTCGATCTGGTCGTTGAAGAGGGCGAGATCGTCACGCTGATCGGCGCGAATGGCGCCGGTAAATCGACTCTCCTGATGACGATCTGCGGCCGACCGCAGGCGGCGCAAGGCAACGTCACTTTCGCGGGCGACGACATCACCCACCTGCCGACCTACGAGATCATGCGGCGCGGGATCTCGCACGCGCCCGAGGGCCGGCACATCTTCCCGCGCATGACGGTGCTGGAAAATCTCCAGATGGGCGCCGTCGTTGCCGACCCGCAATATTTTGCGATCGATCTCGATCGCGTGCTGACGCTCTTTCCGATCCTCAAAACGCGTCAGGATCAGCGCGGCGGCACGCTTTCGGGGGGCGAGCAGCAGATGCTGGCCATCGCCCGCGCGCTGATGAGCCGGCCGAAATTGCTGCTGCTCGACGAGCCGTCGCTCGGTTTGGCGCCGCTCATCGTGAAGCAGATTTTCGATGTCATCCGCACGATCAACCGTGAGCAGAAGATCACCGTCTTCCTGGTCGAGCAGAACGCGCATCACGCGCTGCGCCTTGCCCATCGCGGCTATGTCATGCAGACCGGTCATATCACGCTAACCGGTACCGGTGCCGAGTTGCTCGCCGACGAGCATGTGCGGGCCGCTTACCTCGAAGCCGGCGCGAACACCTAAGTCTGCCCACTTTCCTCGCGACGTTTTCTTGACGGCCATGCTTCGCACGGCGAGGATTGGCGCCAGGGAAGGAACGCGTTCATGGGCCAATTCGCACTCAGTCAGTCGGTGCCGCGCACCGAGGATCCGCGCCTCTTGCGCGGCGGCGGTCGCTACGCCGCCGATTTCTTTCTACCGAAAATGGCGCACGCGTTCTTCGTGCGCTCGCCGCATGGTCACGCCAAAATCGCCAGCATCGACGTGCGCGCGGCGCAGCAGATGCCCGGCGTCATCGCGGTGCTGACCGGCAAGGATTGGCTCGATGAAGGCTATGGCGACGCGCCGCCCGGCTATCCGCGCAACCGCCGCGACGGCTCGCCGCTCTATCAGCCGCCGCGACCGGCCCTGGTTCCCGATCGTGCCCGCATGGTGGGCGATCCGGTTGCCATGGTGATCGCCGAAACACTCGACGCGGCCAAGGACGCGGCCGAGCGTGTCGCGGTCGAATACGAGCCGTTGCCGGTGTTGACCGACGCGACACGCGCACGGTCCCCGGACGCGCCGGTGCTGCATGACGCGTGCCGCGATAACGAAAGCTTTTTCTTCGTTGCAGGCAACCGACAAGCGGTCGAGGCCGCGTTCGCGAAAGCCGCGCATGTCACGCGGCTAAAGCTCAAGGTCAACCGCGTTACCGCGAACACGATGGAGCCGCGCGCCTGTGTCGGCGATTACGCTTCGGCAGAGGGGCGCTACACGCTCTACGGCGGAACGCAGCGCGCCTGGGGCTTGCGCCATATCCTCGCCGAGAATGTGTTCAAGGTGCCGGAGCACAAAGTCCGGGTGATCACCGGCGATATCGGCGGCAGTTTCGGGATGAAGACCGGCGGCTATCCCGAATATCTCGCCTGCCTCTGGGGCTCGGCGCGGACCGGCCATCCGGTCAAATGGGTGTGCGAGCGTAGCGAAGGCCTGCTCAGCGATAGCCACGACCGCGATCAGACGACGGAAGCCGCGCTCGCGCTCGACGCGGAGGGCCGGTTTCTCGCGATGCGCTTCGACAATGTGTGCGGTGTCGGGGCGTATCTCGGCGGCGGCGCGCCGGTCTCGCCCTCGAACCATCTCGGCGGCCTGGCCGGGCTTTACACCACGCCGGCGATCTATGTCGAAGCCTCGGCCGTCTTCACCAACACCGCGCCGATCGGGCCTTATCGCGGCGCCGGCCGGCCGGAGGCGACCTATTGCGTCGAGCGGCTGATCGATACCGCGGCGCGCGAAATGGGCATCGACCGCGCCGAGATACGGAAGCGGAATCTCATTCCGCCGAGCGCGATGCCGTTCAAGACCGGGCTTACCTTCACCTATGATTGCGGCGAGTTCGAGCGCAACATGAGTCAGGCGCTCGAAACGGCCGACTATCCGAGTTTTGAGACACGGCGCGCGGAAGCAAAAGCGCGCGGCCGCTTGCGCGGCATCGGCATTGCCAATTTCGTCGAGCAGACCGGCCAGGCCGATGGCGAAGTCGTCAGCCTCAAATTCGATGCATCGGGCTGCGTCACCGTCGCTGTCGGCTCGGTCCCTCAAGGACAGGGCCATGAGACGATGTACAAAGTCCTCATCTCCGATCGCCTCGGCATCGATGCCGACGACATCCGCGTCGTGACCGGCGACACCGATGCGATCCCTTACGGCTGGGGCACGTACTCGTCGCGCTCCGCGGCGCTCGGTAGCGCCGCGGCGGTCGTCGCCTCGGACAAGGTCATCAACAAGGCGAAACGGACGGCGGCGCATCTCCTGGAAGCCGCCGAAGCCGATCTCGAATTCAAAGCCGGTGCTTTCCGAGTCACCGGCACCGATCGGACGATCGCGCTGAAGGACGTGGTGCGGGCGTCTTTCGATCCGCGTAAGCAAGCGCCCGGGCTTGAGATCGGGATCTTCGAGACCGGCGTGTTTCATCCGCATCCGCCGACGCCGACTTTTCCGAATGGCTGTCAGGTCTGCGAGGTCGAGATCGATCCCGATACCGGCGTGACGGAGATCGTGCGCTATTGCGTCGTCGACGATGTCGGCACGGTGATCAACAAGCTGACGCTCGAAGGCCAGATCCATGGCGGCATCGGCCAGGGCGTCGGCCAGGCTTTCAGTGAGGCCATCATCTACGACGAGCAGGGCCAGCTGCTAAGCGGCTCGTTCCTCGATTACGGCATGCCGCGTGCCGACGATATGTGCTCGTTCGAATGCGAGAACAATCCGGTGCCGACGAAGAAGAACCCGCTCGGCGTCAAAGGCGCGGGCGAAGCGGGCAATGTCGGCGCGCTCGCCTGCATCATGAACGCGGTCGTCGACGCGTTGGCGCCACTCGGCATCGTCCATATCGACATGCCGGCCACGCCCGAGAAGGTCTGGCGCGCGATCGCCGCCGCGCGCGTCCGATCTTAAGGCGCTAGCGTTTCCAGGTTCTGCTGCTTTGTCTCGATCCCGAAGAACGCGAGGACCACGGCGCCGATCAAGCCGGCGACGCCGAACATGGCGAAGACGCTGTCGATGCCGAAACCGGAGCCCAGCAACGCACCGACCGCGAGCGGCGCGATCATCGCCGCGAGCCTCAGCATGCCGCTGCCCGCCGCGACGCCGAGCCCGCGCATGCGCGTCGGATAGAGCTCCGAGGTGTAGGTGAAGAGGATCGTCGTGCAGAGCGACGTGCCGATACCGAGCAGCAGGCCGATGGTGAAGAGGACTTGCCAGCTGGTCGTATGCCAGGTGTCGACCACGAAGGCGCCGCCGAAACCGGCGACGATCACGGAGAGGAAGCCGAAGACGAAGATCGGCTTGCGGCCGACGCGATCGACAACGAGCGCGCTCAGATACATGAACGACATGTTGACGATCCAAGGCACGATCGAGAGCGCGAGCGCCTTGTTCACCGGCAGGCCGCCGATCTTCACGTAGAGCGTCGGCAGCCACAGGCTGAAGCCGTAGGCGACGAAGAACGCGCAAAGCCACGCGGTCCATACCATGAGGGTCCGGCGGAGATACATACCGCTGAACAATTCGGCGAAGCACGTCTGCTCGAGCGGGGGCGGCGTGACCGGCTGCGCTGCTGGCAGCGGCTCGGGCCAGTTTTGATTTTCCATCTCGCGAAGAACGGTATTCGCCTCATCGTAGCGGCCGCGATCCGCGAGCCAGCGCGGCGATTCCGGCAGCACGAACCAGGCATAGATCGCGGCGAGGGCGGGGATGCCGCCGAACACGAACATCAGACGCCAGCCCAATTCCTGGCCGAAGAGGTTGAAGAACAAAAGGCCGATGATCGGCGTCAGCAGCGCGCCCCATTGGAACACGGTCTGATAGATCATGCTGATCTTGCCGCGCTTCTGGCTGCGCAGCATCTCGTTGATCAGCACCGCGGCCGCGGGAATTTCGCCGCCGAGGCCGAGACCTTGGACGACGCGGATGGTGACGAGGCTTTCGAGGTTCCAGGCAAGGGCCGTTGCCATACTGAGGATGCCATAGAGCAGCAAGGCCCAGATGAACGCGTTCTTGCGGCCGTAGCGCTCGCTGAGGAAGCCGAAGCCCCAGGCGCCGGCGAACTGGCCGGCATAGGCCGAGCCGAAGACCAGCCCGGCGCTGAAAAAGCCGATATGCAGCGTCGTGAAGATGACGGTGAGGGCGACGGCGATGCAGATCGCATCGAAGGCGTCGAAGAACGTGCCGATCGACAGGATGGCGGCGAGGCGCAGATGCAGGCGCGAGAAGGGCAGCCTCTCGAGCCGCGCGATGACGTCGCCGCGCTGCGCATTCAACGTCGCCGCCGGAACAGAATCGATGCCGCCGGCAGCGGTCATGGTCTCAACACTCATAGCGCTCTGCATCCTCCCCAAACAACCGTTTCGTCACGGGCTTATCGCGCATCATAGCCCCTAAGCGGCCGCCTCCGCGACTGGTGCCAAGCCCACACACCGGGCGCGGTGCAGCGCTGCGCAGATCATCGCCAGGCCGATCGACATCGGATCCAGGCGCTGGCGAGCGGGCTCGCCTCTATGCCGAGCCCGGCTTGGGCAAAATCCGCGGTTGGGTATATGATGCCGGCAACAGGGCTCGAATCCCGCTCGCGGGGAGGCGATCATGGCCGAGAGAAAACCGGAGGCTGGCGAATCTGGCGCGGAGAATCCGCCGCGGACATCGTCCTCCGGCACGCGTTCCGATGCCGCCATCGCGCCGGATCTTGCGCCCAACATGCTGGTCTATGCCGACATCTCGCGCATGCTGTTCCGCATGCATCGCAATGTCTCGGCTCATATGGACGCGCATAAGCGTCTTGCCGAGCGCATGCAGTCGGTGTTCTCGCACGAGCAGGCGATGGTGCTCGAATTGGCGCGGCTGATCGATCAGAGCACGAGCCTGACGCAGCGTCCATCGACCGAGGACAAGCCGCCGCTCCGCGGCGACAGTATCGAGCGCATCTTCGACCATGCCCGCAACGCCATGCAGGAAACCGGGCGCATGATGACCGAGATTCAGCTTGAGTCGCTCGCGCTCCTCCAGCATTACGTCACGGGAGCGTCCGATGACGCGGCGCCGGCAGCGAGCAAAACGCCATCGACAAAAACAGACGTCAACAAAGGAACCGACGAGAAATGAAGAAGCTTTTTGCAATTGCGCTGATGTCGGCGATCGGCATGGCCGCCAGCATCGCGCGCGCTGACGACATCAAGATCGCCGTCGCCGGGCCGATCACGGGCTCCGATGCCGCAATCGGCGAACAGATGCGCCGCGGCGGCGCGCAGGCGGTGCACGACATCAACGCGAAAGGCGGGCTCCTCGGCAAGCAGATCAATCTGTCGATCGGCGACGACGCCTGCGATCCGAAACAGGCAGTCGCCGTCGCCAATAAATTTGCGGTGAGCGGCGTCTCTTTCGTCGCCGGCCATTATTGCTCCAGCACCTCGATCCCGGCCTCGGCGGTTTACGCCGATGCCGGCATCCTCGAAATTTCGCCGGCTTCGACCAACCCGGCCTATACCGACGATCCTTTCAAGAAGGGCTGGGACAACGTCTTCCGTGTGTGCGGGCGCGACGACGTGCAGGGTAAGGTCGCGGGCGATTACATCGCCGAGCATTTCAAAGGTAAACCGGTCGCGATCATTGACGACAAGACGACCTACGGCGCTGGCCTCGCGGGCGAAACCCGCAAGGCGCTTAAAGCGCATGGCATCGACGCCGCGATTAATGAATCGATCAACCAGGGCGACAAGGATTTCTCGGCCCTGGTCAGCCGCATGAAGCAGGCGAATATCGCCGTGATCTATTTCGGCGGCTACTACACCGAGGCTGGACTGATCGTGCGCCAGTCGCGCGATCAGGGCCTGAAAGCGCCTCTGATCGGCGGTGACGCGCTGGTGACGACGGAATACTGGACCATCACCGGCGCTGCGGGCGAGGGGACACTGATGACCTTCTCGCCCGATCCGCGCAAGGTCGCAGCCGCGGCACCGATCGTCGCGGAATTCCAGAAGCAGGGCTACGACCCGGAAGGCTACACGCTTTACACCTACGCAGCCGTGCAGATTTATACGCAGGCTGCGGCGCAAGCGAAGTCGACCGATATCGACAAAGTGTCGAAGGTGATGCACAGCAACCAGTTCGACACCGTGCTCGGCAAGGTCGGTTTCGACGAAAAGGGCGACATCAAGGGCCCGGGCTATGTCATGTTCGAATGGAGCAAGGGCAAGTACGAGCAGATTGGCGACGTGCTGCCCGGCACGAATAAGTAATCGGCAGGACCATCATTCGAGAAGGGTGAGCCATGCAAGCCTTCGTCCGTTATCTTGCTGTCAACACCGCGCAGCCGGAGGCCATGGCCGCCTACTACAAGACGTATTTCGGCCTCACCGAGGTGATGCGGTCGGCGGAGGGCGACATCGCGCTCTGCGACGGCTGGTTCAAGCTCTGCCTTCTCGCGCATTGGCCGGACGACGAGATCGCGGGGATGAGCCATTACGGTATCGCCGTCGACAGCCTCGACGAGCTGCGGGCGCGGCTGAAGCAATTCGGCTCGCATGCGGAGATCGGGCGCGACCGCGGCGGCGATTTCCATGGCGATTACTATGTCCTCGATCCGCACGGCATGCCGTGGTCGATCTCGACCAGCGATTTCGGCATGCGCGGCGGCGCGCCCCAGCCTTTCGGGATCCCGCGCATCCGCCACGCCGAACTCTCGGTCGGAGAGACGCATCGTCAGATGCTGTGGATGAGCGATGTCTTCGGTCTGCGCGAGATCAATTGCAGCAAGAAGATCCGCGACGCCGGCAGCAAATTCGCCATTCGCATGCTCGGCGACGGCGTGATCAATGTCACCTTCCTGCCGTTCGATCACGTCCACCCGAAGGTGATGAGCCAACGCCAGACCGAG
Organism: Allostellaceae bacterium; assembly: GCA_035552195.1. Lineage (GTDB taxonomy): Bacteria > Pseudomonadota > Alphaproteobacteria > ATCC43930 > CGMCC-115725 > CAIKMD01. Next base: position 29,214 of record DASZLU010000064.1, read on the forward strand.
CACAAATGGGCGGTCCAGCATTTCGGCTGGGTCGTTCCCGACATGACGGGGCTTTTGAGGCAGTTGCCGGGCGAGTCGCTCGATATGAGCGGCGGCACCGGCAACATGGCCGAGTTCCAGGCACTCGATCCCGACCAAAACCGCTTCGACCTGTCGCAGAACAAAGGTTTCGAGGTCGATTTCGACATCTGGGAACGGGGCGACGGTCCTGGCGGTCCGCCGGACAACATCCGTATTCCGGGCCTGCAGTAGCGGAGCCGGCGGCCTCGCGGCCGCTGGCCGACCGAGCGGCAGGGCAATGAATAGGATGCTGCGGCCTCATGGACCGGGGCGCTACTCGGTCATAGGCGAATACAAGTCGGCAACGGCGCAAAGCGTCGTCGTTTCCGGATAGATCGCGCCGCGCTATTCGGCGATCACGACGCCCTGAGCGGTGTCGGAATGATATTCGCCCATGAACGTATACTTACCGGGCGAGAGCGCGTGCAGATGCACGAGGCCGCTGCGTCCGCCGGCGATCACTTTTTCGACGCCGAGTGAATCGGAATCGAATTCTTCCGCGGTCGAATCCTGATTGTGCATGTTGATGATCGCGGGCTGACCCGCCTTCACATGGATCTCGGGCGGCGTGAATTTGTGATCCTTCACCGTCAGCTCGATCGGCGCTGGATCGTCGGCGCGCACCGGTGCGACGCTGATCAGGACCAGACCAAGACAGAGCGGCACGGCACGAAGCAAGTTCATCATCACTCGTCTTTCCAACTCGTTCTCAATCATTGCTGCTCTTGCCAACACCTTCGGCCTGAGCGGCGATCGCGCGATAGTCGGTCACCGAAGCGCGCGGCGTCGGCGCGGGAATGAGATCGGCAACGATATACTGCGCCTTTGCCAGAATGGGTTTGAACCGATCGATCAGCGCTTGCGACGCGGCATCGCCATGCGTTGCGGCCAGGCCCTTCACTTCCTCGGCCACATATTCGAGGAAGCCGCGGCTATCGTGATATTCAACGAGGGACGAGATTTTTCCCTGCTGGAGCGATTCACCGAATTCGCCGGACGCGGCGTCGATCGTGTCGGAGCAGATCTGGATCATCTCGGGCACCGAGGCGCGAAGCCTCGCCGGCGCCAGATCGCGCGCTTTGTGAAGCGTCGCGATCATTGCCAGGTACTGATCCTCCGTATCTTTGGCCGCCGGCGCTGCCATTACCGCGGCTTCGAGCGCGATGAGCTGCTTATCGAAGCCGGGGAAATGATGCCTGTCGAGATAAGGCCCGACATCGTCGTACAACTCGCGCACCGGATGACCGAAATGGGGCAGCGCGAGCGCCGTCTCATTGTTGACCAGCAGTTCGTGACCGATGATCAGATGGCCTTCCATCATGCCGAGGCGGAAGAGGAAATCGGTATCGTCCGCGTTCTTGTCGGCCGGCATGTCGGCCACCGGCTGAACCAAGGCCGGCGCCGCGGCAGGACGAGCCAGGATCAGCGGAGCGGCGCTGGCGGCGCTCGCCATCGCCGCCGCGGCGAGCAATCCCATCAGGAGACGCATAACTTTGAGCCTTTTCATTGCGAATGATTATTAATATCATCCTTGGGGTGGTTATTGCAAGTTCATGACAAGCTCGGCCGTAGGCGGGGCTGCGGAGAGGATTGTCGATGCCGGATGTTTACGGTGCGGGCTGGATGCCGCATCTGCCCGTCGAGTTATTGGTGTGGCTCGCGACCAGCCCTCTGCGCCTCTGGGTCTACGGGCTGCGGTCGGTCCATGGCGTGTTCCGCTTCTTTCATCTTCTCGGCATGGCGGGGTTTCTCGGCATGCTGCTGCTGATCGAGGTGAAGCGGCTCGGCTTCTTTCGCGACGCCTCGATCCGCGACGCGCGCATTCCGATGCTGACCTTGATGAACACGGCGTTCGCGGTGACGCTTTTGTCGGGCCTGGCGCTATTCCTCTACGATCCGATCGGTGTCGGCCTGCATACGATGTTCCTGCCGAAGCTGCTGCTCATCGCGTTTGGGCTCGTCCATGCTTACGGCATCGAGCGCATGCCGGCGATGCGTTATCAGACGCTTCGCCGCGTTTCAGCCGTGATAGCGTTGCTGATCTGGACCTTGGTGATCGGCGCCTCGACCTGGAACGCGATGGAGCAGCCTCTCAACCCTGCCGATGTCCATCGTCGCGATCCCTCGCTGAAATAGACCGCTCACCGGAACATATTTGTCTAAACTAGATCGATGTCCGCACCTTCAACCGCGTCCCTGATCCGCCATCGACCGCTCCAGCTTTATCTCGGAGGCCGCGCGTTCGCTGCCTTCGCGTCGCAGATGGTCGGCGTCATCGTCGCCTGGCAGCTCTATGAGCTGACCAACAGCGCCTTCCTGCTCGGCATGATCGGCCTTGTGCAGTTCATTCCGACGGCGCTGCTGATCTTCATCGCCGGGCATGCCGCCGATCGTTACGACCGCAAACGTGTCGTGCAGCTTTGCCAGTTTGGCGAGGCGGTCGGCGCGGTGTTCCTTGCTTGGGGCAGCATCGGCGGCTGGCTGACAGTCGAGGAGATGTTCGCGATCGTGCTGGTCTTCGGCGTCGGCACGGCTTTTTCCAGCCCGGCCAGCGCGGCCTTGATGACCGGTGTCAGCCCCGGAGGCATGCTGCAGAAAACAACGGCGCTGGCGACCGGCACGTTCGAGGTGGCGACGATTGCCGGGCCGGCGCTCGGCGGTTTCGCCTACGGCATCTCGCCGGGTGTCGGATATATCGCGATCGCGGTGCTGTGGTTTCTCGGCGGGTTACTGATGGGCGCGATCCAATTGGAGCGCCCGCTCGCGGCGGATCGGCCGGCGCCGACACCCGGCGCCATCTTCGCCGGCTGGACCTTTGTCCGCCGCAATCCCGTCATCCTCGGCGCGATCTCGCTCGACCTTTTCACCGTCCTGCTCGGCGGTGCGTCGACGCTGCTGCCGATCTATGCGCGCGACATTCTCCACACGGATGCTTGGGGAATGGGCGTGCTGCGCGCGGCGCCGTCGGTCGGTGCGCTGCTGATGACCGCCGTGCTGAGCCACTACGCGATCCAGCGCAAGACCGGCATGCGGCTGTTCCAGGCCATCATCGTCTACGGCCTGGCGACGCTCGTCTTCGCGGTCTCGCATCAGATGTGGTTGTCGTTCCTCGCGCTCGCGATCGCGGGCGCCGCCGATACGGTCAGCATGGTGATCCGCATCGCCTTGGTGCAGCTCGCCACGCCGGACGACATGCGCGGCCGCGTTGGCGCGGTGAATTTCCTCTTCGTCAACGCGTCCTATCAGCTCGGCGGTTTCGAGAGCGGCGTCACGGCGGCGCTGTTCGGCGCCGTGCCCTCGGTGCTGATCGGCGGTGTCGGGACGATCGTCGTCGCGCTGCTCTGGATGAAGGTATTCCCGCCGTTGCGCGCGCTCGACAAGCTCGAATAGGTGGTATTCGACGGGTTGGGGCGGCCGATTTCCGAGCGAATTTCAATAGATGGGCCGCACCCGCGAGGGATAGTAGGCGGCTGGCGGGAAGCCGCGACATCTGGTAGAGTCGGGCTCGCCCTCTTAGCTTAGCGAAAGCATGCCCGACATCGTTGCCGTCGCCGCGGATCACGGCGGTTATGAGCTTAAAGCCGCGCTCTTGCCGGAATTGAAGGCGCTCGGCTTCGCGGTGCTCGATCTCGGCACGGACAGCGCTGATTCCGTCGATTATCCGAATTTCGCCAATGCCGTCGCCGAAGTGATGGCGGGGGGGCGGGCACAGCGCGGCATGGTCATCTGCGGCACCGGCATCGGCATCAGCATCGCCGCCAACCGCCACCGCCATATCCGCTGCGCGCTCGCGCATGACGTGACGACGGCGCAACTCGCGCGCCAGCACAATGATGCGAACGTCCTCGCGCTCGGCGCCCGTGTGATCGGCCTCGAAGTCGCCAAGGCTTGCGTCCGAACGTTCTTCACGACCGCTTTCGAAGGCGGGCGTCACGCCCGCCGTGTTGTTCAATTATCCTGAAGGTATCTCGATCGATGTCCGTGCCGACAAATACGCAGTCCAACGCCGACCGTTTCTTCACCGCCTCGCTCGCCGAAATCGATCCCGAGCTCACCATCGCCATCGACAAAGAGCTCGGCCGTCAGCGCAGCCAGATCGAGCTGATCGCGTCGGAGAACATCGTCTCGCGCGCCGTGCTCGAAGCGCAAGGCTCGGTGCTGACCAATAAATACGCCGAGGGCTATCCCGGACGGCGCTATTACGGCGGCTGCGAATTCGTCGACATCGCCGAGCAGCTCGCGATCGACCGCGCCAAGAAGCTCTTCGATTGCAAATTCGCCAATGTGCAGCCGAATTCCGGCTCGCAGGCCAATCAAGCGGTACTGCTCGCGCTGCTCAAGCCGGGCGACACGATCATGGGCATGTCGCTCGCCGCGGGCGGGCATCTGACGCATGGCGCACCGCCCAATCTCTCGGGCAAATGGTTCCGCGCCGTGCAATACGGCGTGCGGCCAGAAGACGCGCGCATCGATTTCGACGAGGTCGAGCGTCTTGCCAAAACGGAGAAGCCGAAGCTCATCATCGCCGGCGGATCGGCCTATCCGCGCATCATCGATTTCGCGCGCTTCCGCCAGATCGCGGATTCGATTGGCGCCTATTTCATGGTCGACATGGCGCATTTCGCGGGTCTCGTCGCGGGTGGCGTGCATCCGAGCCCGCTGCCGCATGCGCACGTCGTGACGACAACGACTCACAAAACCCTAAGAGGTCCGCGCGGCGGCATGATCCTCGCGAACGACGAGGATATCGGCAAGAAGATCAACAGCGCGATTTTCCCTGGCCTGCAAGGCGGTCCGCTGATGCACGTCATTGCCGGCAAAGCGGTCATGCTCGGCGAGGCGTTGCAGCCCGAATTCAAGCTCTATGCCAAAGCGGTTGCCGACAACGCCAAGACGCTTGCGGCCTCGCTCGTCGAGCGCGGTCTCGATATCGTCTCGGGCGGCACCGACACGCATTTGATGCTGGTGGATGTGCGGCCGAAGAAGGCCACCGGCAAGGCGGCCGAAATCGCGCTCGAGCGCGCCGGCATCACCTGCAACAAGAACGGCATACCTTTTGACCCAGAAAAGCCCACGGTGACATCGGGCGTGCGCCTGGGTAGCCCGGCGGCGACGACGCGCGGCTTCGGCCAGGCCGAGTTCAAGAAAGTCGGCAAGCTCATCGCCGAAGTGCTCGATGGTTTGCAGGCGAATGGCGATGCCGGGAATGCCGGCGTCGAGGCGAATGTGAAGCGTGAGGTGGCGGCGCTCTGCGCCGCGTTCCCTGTCTATCAGGGCTGAGCGGGGAGGGGGAAGAACATGCGGTGCCCGTTTTGCGGAACCGAAGACACGCAGGTTAAGGATTCGCGTCCGACCGAAGATCACGCCGCCATTCGGCGGCGCCGGCTTTGTCCCAATTGCGCCGCGCGGTTCACGACCTTCGAGCGCGTGCAACTGCGCGAGCTCACGGTCGTCAAGAAGAACAACCAGCGCGAGCCGTTCGATCGCGACAAGCTGGCGCGCTCGATCCAGATTTCGCTGCGCAAGCGTCCGGTCGAGGGCGAGCGCATCGAGCGCGTGATCAACTCCATCGTCCGCCAGCTCGAAAGCTCGGGCGAGAGCGATATCCCGAGCGACGTGATCGGCGAATTGGTGATGGAAGCTCTCGCCGCGCTCGACCAGGTCGCCTATGTGCGTTTCGCCTCGGTCTATCGCAATTTCCGCGAGGCGAAGGATTTCGGCGAATTCATCGGCCGCATCCGCGCCGACGCCGACAGCGACGATTAGTGTGGCGGATTTGAAGTCCCTATGGTGTTCGTCACGACGAGTTTAGGAACTTCAAATCCATATGCCACGCTAAGATTCAAGAGGTTGGCTCGTGTCCTTATCGATCCGGAAGTTCGAACGATGCCAATTTCAACAAACGCGAACTTCCGGATCGGGACGCTAGCGCGATGAACGACGCCGCTTTCATGCGGGCGGCGCTCAACCTCGCGCAGCGCGGGCTCGGCACAGTGTGGCCTAATCCCGCCGTCGGCTGCGTGATCGTGAAAGATGGCGAAGTGGTCGGCCGCGGCTGGACGCAACCGGGTGGACGCCCGCACGGCGAGACCGAGGCGCTCGCCCGCGCCGGCGACCGGGCGAAGGGCGCGACCGCTTATATCAGCCTCGAACCCTGTGCCCATCATGGCAAGACGCCGCCTTGCGCCGAGGCGTTGATCGCTGCCGGGATCGCGCGCGCCGTCGTTGCGTTGGAGGATCCCGATCCGCGCGTCTCCGGCCGTGGCATCGCGCGCTTACGCGACGCCGGCATCGTGGTCGACGCCGGACTCTGCGCCAAAGAAGCGAATGAGCTGAATGCCGGTTTCTTCAAGCGCATCCATGAAGGAAGACCGCTCGTCACGCTGAAGCTGGCGGCGACGCTCGACGGTCGCATCGCGACCGCACACGGCGAGAGCCAATGGATCACCGGCGAGGCGGCGCGCAACCGCGCGCACCTTTTGCGCGCGACGCATGACGCGGTGATGGTCGGCGTTGGCACGGCGATCGCCGACAACCCGCGGCTCACCTGCCGGTTACCGGGGCTGGGCGGCCGCAGCCCGGTGCGGATTGTGATCGATGGCAGCCTGCGTACGCCGCTCACGGCCAAACTGGTCGCCGAGGCAAAGCAAGGCCCGACCTGGATCATCCATCGCCACGGCGCCGATGCGGCGCGCTGCCAAACGATGCGCGATTGCGGCGTCGAGCTGATCGAAATACCGGTGTCCGAGACGGTCGAGATGGATTTAACGGTCGCTTTCATCGAGCTCGGCAAGCGCGGTTTGACGCGCGTGCTGGTCGAAGGCGGCGCGAGCCTCTCCGGCGAGCTGCTCGAAGAAGGGCTTGTCGACCGGCTCGCCTGGTTCCATGCCCCGATGCTGATCGGCGGCGACGGGCTTACCGCGGTGCAGGCGTTCGGTGTCGAGAAGCTGAGCGCGGCGCCGAAATTCCATCGCCTGTCGATCGAGACGATCGGCGACGATGTTCTCGAAACCCTGACTTTGGTGCGTTGAATTGTTCACCGGCATTATCACCGATATCGGCACCGTGCGGGAAATCCGGGCCGGCGGCGACACGATTTTCGTCATCGAGACCAATCTCGATCTCGGCGATCTCGACCTCGGCGCGTCGATCGCCTGTTCCGGCGTCTGCCTGACCGCCATCGAGCACGGCGTCAATTGGTTCGCAGTGCAGGTTTCGGCCGAGACGCTGTCGCGCTCGACCCTCAAACAATGGCATGTCGGCAGCCGGATCAATCTCGAGCGTGCTTTGAGAGCCGGCGACGAGCTTGGCGGACACATCGTCTCGGGCCATGTCGATGCCGTCGCCGAAATCGTCGAGCGTCGAACGGAGGGCGATTCCGAGCGTCTCGCCTTCCGGGTGCCGGACGAATTCGCGCGCGCGGTCGCGCCCAAGGGCTCTGTCGCGCTCGACGGGGTCTCGCTGACGGTCAACGAAGTCCAAGGAAACCGTTTCGGCGTGAACCTCATCCCGCATACCCTGGCCCACACGACCTTTGGCGCCGCTCGGGTCGGAGATCGCATCAATTTCGAGATCGATATGCTGGCGCGATATGTGGCGCGGCTGACCGGCCAGACCATTGGCGGCTGAAGGCCGGCCAGACGATCGCTCCCAGCTGAAAGCCGCCCGCTAGCAATCTGATATAAAAAGACTAATCTAGCCGGGCGCACCCGTCCGGCGATGGCTGACCGGCGTTTAGCGCGTGACCGCCGTTGACGCAGCCGATATATAGTCGCCCGAGATTCTGGAACGAGATAATGAGCTTTATCGACGTTATTTCCCCGATCGACGAGATCATCGAGGAGGCCCGCAACGGCCGGATGTTCATTCTGGTCGATGACGAGGACCGCGAGGACGAGGGCGACCTGGTGATCCCGGCGCAAATGGCGACCCCGCAGGTCATCAATTTCATGGCGAAGCACGGCCGCGGCCTGATCTGCCTAGCGTTGACCGCCGACCGGGTCGAGCAATTGAAACTGCCGCTGATGGCGCAGCACAACGCCTCGCGGCTTCAGACCGCCTTCACCGTCTCGATCGAGGCCAAGGATGGCGTGACCACCGGTATTTCGGCGCCCGATCGGGCACGGACGGTGTCGGTCGCCATCGACCCGACCAAAGGCCCGCACGACGTCATCACGCCGGGCCACATCTTTCCACTGATGGCGCGCGACGGCGGCGTGCTCGTCCGTACCGGCCATACCGAAGCGGCAGTCGATATCGCGCGGCTCGCCGGTCTCAATCCGTCCGGCGTGATCTGCGAGATCATGAATGACGACGGCACCATGGCGCGCCGGGCCGATCTCATTGCCTTCGCGCAGCTCCATGGCCTGAAGGTCGCGACCATCGCCGATCTCATTGCCTATCGACTGCGCCACGATCGCATCGTCGAGCGCAAGCTCGAGACGAATTTCGTCAGCCAGTTCGGCGGCGACTGGAAGCTGATGATTTATGCCAGCACGGTTCCCTATGCCGAGCATATCGTCCTGGTGAAGGGCGATATCTCGAAGGGCAAACCGGTGATGGCGCGCATGCATGCCATCAACATGCTCGACGACGCCTTCGGCAATATCGGCAACCGCCGCGGCGCGCTCAGCGGCGCGATGGAGATGATCGCCAAGGAAGGCCGCGGCGTCGTCGTCGCGATCCGCGAGCCGACCATGACCATCCTCACCGATCGGGTGCGCAGCATGATGCAGGGCGAGCATTTCACGCCCGCGCTGCGCGATTACGGCGTCGGCGCGCAGATTCTGTTGGATCTCGGCGTCCGCGAACTGATCCTTTTGTCCAATACCGAGCGTACGATCGTCGCGCTCGAAGGCTATGGCCTCAGCGTCGTCGAACGCCGCGCGATCAGCGTGCCGGAGAAGAAGTAGATGGCGCAGCCGCGTATCCTCGTTGTCGAAGCGCGCTATTACGATCACATCCAGGACGAGCTCCTGAAAGGTGCCAAGGCGGCACTCGATGAGGCCCAGGCGCGTTACGAGGTCATCACGGTGCCGGGTGCGTTCGAGATCCCGGCGGCCATTCGTTTCGCCGCGCTGTCGAACAACCCTTACGACGGTTACATTGCTTTGGGCTGCGTCATCCGCGGCGAGACCACCCATTACGATTATGTCTGCACCGAAAGCGCGCATGGGTTGCAGCAGTTGGCGCTCGAGCAAAAGCTGGCGATCGGCTTCGGCATTCTGACAGTCGAGAACGAGGATCAGGCACTGGCCCGCGCGCGCATGGACAAGCGCAACAAGGGCGGCGAGGCGGCCAAGGCTTGTCTCGCGATGGTCGAGTTGAAACGCCGCTTCGGCCTCACGACTTGATCACAATGGCGGAAAGCAAATCGGACCAACCGGATGCGAAACGGAAGCGAACCGCATCACGCCTCGCTGCGGTGCAAGCCCTTTATCAGATCGATGTGACCGGCGTTTCCCCGGCGACGGCGATCATCGAGCACACGCGTCACAATCTTGCCGGCAACGCGCCGGACGAAAGCTTCGGCGATGCCGACGAGCAGATGTTCGCCGAACTCGTCGAGGGCACGGCGGCGCGGCACGAGGATATCGATCGCGGCCTCTCTTCGGCGCTCAGCGCCGATTGGCCGCTCGAGCGGCTGGAGATCACCCTGCGCGCAATCCTACGCGTCGCGGTCTACGAGCTTTTGGCGAAGCCCGGCGTGCCGGCGCGCGTCATCATCAGCGAATATCTCGACATCGCCCATGCTTTTTTCGACGGCAAGGAGCCCGGGCTGGTGAACGGCGTGCTCGATCGTCTCGCGCGCTCGATCCGCTCCGAGGGCTTGCGGGATGACCAAGCCGACAGCGCCGCCTCTCGGTGAATTCGAGCGCATCGCGCGCTTCTTCGCGCCGCTCGCGGGGCCCGGCGCGCTCAACCTAACGGACGATGTCGCGCTGATCGACGGGCCGGCCGGTGAGCAATATGCGCTCACCACCGATACGATCGTCGAAAGCGTCGATTACTTCCCCGACGATCCGCCGTTCCAGGTCGCGCAGAAGCTGCTGCGGGTGAACCTGTCGGATATCGCCGCCAAGGGTGCGACGCCGTTCGGCTATCTTTTGACGACGGCCTTGCCCCAATCGCACGGCGATGCGTGGCTCGAGCAATTCACCCAAGGCCTCGCTGCCGATCAGAAAGAATTCGGCGTGATGCTTCTGGGCGGCGATAGCAGCGGCACGCCGGGTCCGACGAGTTTGACGCTCGCGCTCATCGGCAAAGTCGCGACGGGCAGGGCGGTACTGCGCAGTACGGCGCAAGCCGGCGATACGATCTACGTCTCGGGCACGCTGGGCGATTCGGCGCTCGGCTTGGCCGTGCGCAAGGGCGAGATTGGTCCTGAACTGGGCGAAGCCGAACGTGATTACCTGGTTGATCGCTATCGGCTGCCGCGGCCGCGCGTCGCACTGGGACCACGTCTTGGCGGCATCGCGCATGCGATGATCGATATCTCGGACGGGCTGCTGAGCGATCTTGGGCATATTTGCGCCGCATCGAGGTTGCGCGGGATCGTGCAGCAACCGAGTTTGCCGTTCTCTCCGGCGGCCCGCACCGCAATTGCCGCAAATCCCGGGCTTAACATCGCCGTAACGGGCGGCGGGGATGATTACGAATTGTTGTTTACGGCCCCTGCAGCGGCGGCCGAAGCAATCGCCCAGATTTCTGCGGCTGTTGGCGTTCCGGTGACCGCCATTGGCGCGATGGAAAAAGGCGAGGGCTTTGTGCTGCTCGATGCCGCCGGCCAAGTGGTGAAAGTCGAACGCAAGGGTTATGCGCATTTTTCGTAAAATTGTACCGATCTTTGCCGCGCTGACTTTCGCGTCCTGGGGGCCTTTCGGATCGCCGGCCCTGGCGGCCGATCGCGAAGCCGTACCGGAAATGATCGAAGGTGCGCCGGCCTATGTGCGCTTTCCGCCGATCTTCATTCCCATCATCCAGGGCGAGCAGGTCACGCGCCAGGTCGGCCTCACGCTGATGCTCGAGCTGAATAAGGGCGAGGAGAAACAGCCGATTGAAGAGAAGCGGCTGCAGCTCAACGATGCCTTCGTGCGCGATCTCTATGCCTTCTTCCAGCAACGCTCCGGCATGAAGAGCAACGACATCGACGAGATGTATCTGAAAGACCGCCTGCTCAAAATCGCCGACAACGTGATCGGCCAAAAAGCCGTCCGCGAAGTGCTGATCGAGCAATTCTACGAGCAGAAGAAGTAGCGCGCTTCCCGGTTCGCTCTTAGAGCATGAAATCGTGGCGGCGCGGCTGGCCCAGGATCACTTGGCCCCAATCG
>DASZLU010000065.1:0-136582 GCA_035552195.1 Allostellaceae bacterium
TGAAAGCGGTGCTGACCAACACCATGAGCATCGCTCCCTATCGCGGCGGCGGCCGGCCCGAACCAATCATCGTCACCGAGACGATCATCGACAAAGCAGCGCATCAGCTCGGCATCGATCCGGTCGAGCTGCGCCGACGCAATACCGTGCCGGCAAGCGCGATGCCCTACACCACCGCGATGAAGCAAGTTTATGACAGCGGCGATTTCGGCAGGAACCTCGCCGACGTCCTGAATCTCGCCGATCATGCCGGCGCCGAACAGCGCCGCGCCGACGCGAAAAAGCGCGGCAAGATCCTCGGTGTCGGCGTCGCCACTGCCGTCGCCGCGACCGGCGGCGCCGGTTTCGAATTCGCCGAAGTGCGCTTCGACCAGAGCGGCGGCGTGACCCTATTGACCGGCAGCATGGATCACGGCCAGGGCCACGGCACGGTCTTCAAGCAGGTGTTGTCGCAGAAGCTCGGCATCGATGCCGACATGATCCGCTACGAATTCGGCGACACCGATGTGATCGATAACGGTATCGGCACGTTCGGCTCGCGCTCGGCGATCCTGGCCGGCGGCGCCATCGCGAACGCCGCGCAAAAGCTCATCGAGAAAGGCAAGAAGATCGCCGCGTATATGATGGAGGCGGCGACCGACGACGTGGTCTTCGAGGCGGGCAATTTCATCATCGCCGGCACCGACAAGAAGGTCGGACTCGCGCAAGTCGCGCGCCATTCCTTCCAATGGGGCCAACTGCCGAACGATATCGAGATCGGCTTCACCGAGCGCGCCAATTACGGCCCGTCCAATGCCGCGACCTTTCCCTCAGGCGCGCATATCTGCGAGGTCGAGCTCGATGCCGAGACCGGCAAGCTGGTGTTAACGCGCTATTCCGCGGTCGACGATGTCGGCACCGTACTCAATCCGCTGATTTGCGAAGGCCAGATCCAAGGCGGCATCGTCCAGGGGCTTGGCCAGGTCATGGGCGAGGACATCGTCTATGACGAGAGCGGTCAGCTCTTGACCGGCTCGTTCATGGATTACTGCATGCCGCGCGCCGACGATTTCTGCGATTTCACCCTGGGCGCCAACTGCTCGCCGACCAATCGCAATCCGCTCGGCGTCAAGGGCGTCGGCGAAGCCGGCACGATCGGCGCGATCCCGGCGCTGATGAACGCCGTCAACGACGCGCTCCACCGCATCGGCGCACCGGAGATCGAAATGCCGGCGACGCCCGAAAAGGTTTGGCGCGCGATCCAGGCCGCGCGATAATCTCTGCGCCTTCGCCGCTTCGGGCGGACGACGGGGGCGATCTTGTCAAAAAAACACGCCCACGGAGGATGGGCGATGACGATCAACAGGCGCGATCTGTTGCGCGGAAGCGGTGTTGCGGCGGTAGCGGCGGCAGGCGGTATCGTGCCAATTGCGGCCGAGGCGCAAGGCGCATCGATCAAATGGGATCACACCGCCGATGTGGTGGTGGTCGGTTCGGGCGCATCGGGCTTTCCCGCGGCGATCAAAGCACGCGACGACGGCGCGTCGGTCATCCTCGTCGAGGCGCAGCCGCATACCGGCGGCCACGGTACCTGCAGCGGCGGCAATGTCGCGCTCGGCGGGGGCACCAGCCGGCAGAAGAAATACGGCATCGCCGATTCGCCCGACATCCTCTTCCGGGACCTCACGGATTGGTCGGTCATCTCGGGCAACGGCTTCCCCGATTATCGCTACAACGATCGCGAGATCATTCGCGCTTTCGCCGATCACAGCCCCACCGTTTTCGAATTCCTGATGGCGAACGGCGTCGTCTTCGTCGATAAGGCGCCCGACAATTTCGGCGCTCATTCCACCGGCAATTCGGCACCGCGCGAAAACCATGCCGCGATCATGGACTGGCCGATGGTACAAACGGGCGGCCAGGCCGACCCGTCGGTGCGCGCGACGATGTCATCGGGCAACGGCTTGATCCGGCCGCTGGAGGCGAGCGCGGCGAAGAAAGGTGTTCAGGTGGTGCTCGAGCATCGCATGGTCGCGCTGCATCGCGAGCATCCGAAATCCGGCCGCATCGTCGGCATCGCCGTCGACAACAAGGGCAAGCGGGTCAACATCCGCGCCAAGCGCGGCATCGTCCTCGCGACCGGCGGCTCCAGCACCAACGTCAATTTCCGCCGTATGTTCGACCCGCGCCTGACCGAAGAATATTGCGGCGCCGCCGGCCAGCCCTGGTCCGATCAGGACGCCAGCGGCGAGCTCGCCGCGATGGAGATCGGCGCCTCGCTCTGGGGCGGCTTCAACGAGACCGGCGAGTTCGGCTCCGGCCTTACCAAGCCCGGCCATGTCGGCACGCAATATGCCTATGTCAATTTGATGTGGCAGCCGACGAGCAAGGTTTTCGACAAGGCACGCGCCATCGGCCTGCTGGTGAAGAACTGGCAGGATCTGATCCTCGTCAACATGACCGGCAAACGTTTCTATGACGAGACGGCACCGCAATTCGATTCGAACGAATACAAATCGATTGATCCCTACGACCCCTGGAGCTGGCGCAACGTTCAGAACGTGAAATTCAATCCGCGCAACTGGATCAACGCGGCACTCGCCGGAATCGGCGACGATCACAATGGCGGCGGGCCGATCTGGGCGATCTTCGATGCCGACGCGGTCGCGCGTGAGAAATGGAACACGAGCGCACCGCATGTCGACACGACCGGCTTCTTCTTCCAGGCCGACACGCTGGCCGAGCTCGCCAACAAGATAAAGATGAAATATCAGCGCGTGCCGATGCCGGCGCAAAATCTCGAAGAGACCGTCGCGCGCTATAACGGCTTCGTCGACAAAGGCGTGGACGAGGATTTCGCCAAGCCGAAGCCGCTTTACAAGATCGCCAAGGCGCCTTTCTTCGCCGCCTGGTCGACGCCGGTCATCCACGATACGCGCGTCGGCTTGCGCATCAACGGCAAGGGCCAGGTGATGGACATGAGCGGCGCGGTGATTGCCGGCCTCTATTCCTGCGGCGAGACCGCTGGCGGTTTCAGCCAGCACGGCCTCGCGCGCGCGACTTGCCAGGGCTACATCGCCGGCATGAACGCGGCGGCGGAGAAGATCTCGAGCTAACCGGCCTCGCCAATAGGTGCTGCCACTTTCTGTCAGCTATTCGTGTTAGGATGAGGCGACCTCGATAAAGGCCGCCTCATTGTCGCGCGCGCAACGCCTGCTCGACCTGATTCAATCGCTCCGCCGGCATCGCCGGCCGGTGACCGGCGCGGCGCTCGCGGAAGAGTTGGGCGTATCGCTGCGCACGGTCTATCGCGACATCGCGACGCTGTGCAGCCAAGGCGCCAAGATCGATGGCGAGCCGGGCATGGGTTACATGCTGCGGCCCGGTTTCCTGTTGCCGCCGCTGATGTTCTCGGATGACGAGATCGAGGCGCTGGTGCTGGGCTCGCGCTGGGTCGCCGATCGCGGCGACAAGGCTTTGGCGGCCGCCGCCCGCAACGCCCTCGCCAAGGTCGGGGCCGTGCTGCCCGACGACATGAAAGAGAGCATCGACGCGCCCGGGTTGCTGATCGCGCCCAGTGAGAAGCCGGCCGCGGGCGACGCGGAGTTACCCCTCATCCGCCGGGCGATCCGCACCGAGCGAAAGCTGCGAGTCACCTATGTCGATGGCGGCGGCGCCCGCTCGCAACGCGTGATCTGGCCCTTCGCCCTCGGCTTCTTCGATCGTGTCCGCATGGTCGCGGCGTGGTGCGAGAAGCGCCAGGATTATCGTCACTTCCGCACCGATCGCATCGCCAAACTGGCGCTTGCCGAAACCCGCTATCCACGTCGGCGGGCGGTGCTGCTCAAGGAATGGCGCCGCCGCGAGGGCATCGCCGACAGCGGAGACTGCTGACAGAATTTGACAGCATGCGCGCGTAGTCTTCTGCCTCCACGACGATGGAGGATGCGATGACGCGGAATTGGATTGCGGTGGCGTCGGCTGAGCACGTCCGGCGCGGCGGCGCGGATGGCTTCATGCAGGTGTGCCACGGGCGCGGAGCCCCTTTGCGCCGCGTGATGCCGGGCGACCGTATTGCTTACTACTCGCCGACAATCACCTTTCGCGGCAAGGACAAGCTGCAAGCCTTCACCCGCTACGGCATCGTGCGGACCGGCGCGCCCTATCAGGTCGATATGGGCGAAGGGTTTTGCCCGTTCCGCCGCGACGTCGATTGGGCGACGACACACGACGCGCCGATCGCGCCGCTGCTCGAGACGTTGGAATTCACCCGCGGCAAGCGAAACTGGGGCGCACCGTTTCGTTACGGCATCTTCGCCGTCAGCGACCACGACATGGATGTGATCGCCCGCGCGATGGGCGCGGCAGGGCTCGCCGCGGCCTGAAGGACCGCGGCTATTCCGCCGCGATCTTCGCCTCCTGGATCGCGCGCCAGACGCGTTCCGGCGTCGCCGGCATCTCGACGTGGCGCACGCCGAGTTCCGACAGGGCATCGACAATGGCGTTGATCACGGCGCCGAGCGCCGGCGTCGTGCCGCCCTCGCCGCCGGGGCGGATACCGTAGCGATGGCTGGTCGCCGGTACCTCGATGAGCGCGGTATTGAAAGCCGGCATCATGTCGGCGCGCGGCACGGCGTAGTCCATGAACGAGGCCGAGTGGTTTTGCGCGCTCGCGCGATCGTAATAGCAGAGTTCCATCAGCGCCTGACCGATGCCTTGCGCCGCCGCACCATGCGTCTGGCCGTGCAGGATCATCGGGTTGATGGCGAGGCCGACATCGTCGACGCCGGCCCAATGCAGCAGCCGCACCACACCGGTATCGGGATCGACCTCGACCTCGCAGATATGCGTGCCTGACGGCCACGCGCCCGAGCGCACGACCTGATCACCGAAGCCATCGAGCTTGCCCTTGAGATCGTCGGGCAGATCGGCGCGCGTCTCCGCCGCCTTGGCAATGTCGAAAATGCCGAAAAAGCGATCGGTGCCTTTGACGCCGAAGCGGCCGTCGGTGAACTCGATATCGTCGACCGCCGCCTCGAGCAGATGCGAGGCGATCTTCTTGCCCTTCTCGATGATCTTGTCCGTCGCGATGCCGATGACGAGACTGGCGAGACGCATCGAGCGGCCGGAATGCGAGCCGCCGCCGGCCGAGACGCGCTTGGTGTCGTGGGCGACGTAATCGATGCTGTCGAAGGGCACGCCGAGCCAGGTGTTGATGAGCTGCGCGAAGCTGGTCTCGTGGCCCTGGCCGCTGTTCATCGTCCCGAGCACCAGCTCGACACGGCCGCGCGATTCCACGGTCACCTCGGCACGTTCGCGCGGGAAGCCGCCGGCGATCTCGATGTAATTGCCGATGCCCATGCCGCGCAGCTTGCCGCTCTTCTTCGATTCCGCCTTACGCGCAGCAAAGCCCTTCCAGTTGGCGAGATCGAGCGCGGCGTTCATGCCCTTCTCGTATTCGCCATTGTCGTAGGTCTGACCGACGGCGTTGGTATAGGGGAACGCGTTCTCGGCGATGAAATTCCGGCGCCTGAGCTCGACCGGATCGAAGCCGCATTGGTCGGCAGCGAGATCGACGAGCCGCTCGATGACATAGACCGCTTCCGGGCGCCCCGCGCTGCGATAGGGCGTGGTCGGCGGTGTGTTGGTGACGACAGCGCAGCCGCGGAAATAGACCGCCGGAATATCGTAGACGCCCGACATCTGGCCGAGGCCTTTGCGCAGCGGCACGAAGACGATCGTGTGCGCGCCGAGATTGCTGATATTGGTGCCGCGCAAGCCGATGAACTTGCCGTCCTTGTCGAGCGCGAGCTCCGCCTCGACCGTCAGATCGCGGCCCTGATAATCGCTGACGAAGGATTCGGTGCGGTCGCCCTGCCATTTGACCGGCCGGCCGATCTTCTTCGAGGCCCAGGGCAGCACCGCATATTCCGGGAAGAAGAAATTGCGCGTGCCGAAATTGCCGCCCATGTCGCCGCAAATCGCGCGGACATTCGCCTCGGGCACGCCGAGCACGCTGGCGAGATCGCCGCGCTCACGTGCGACGCCGCTGCCTGTGCCGGCGTAAAGCGTATAGAAATCGGCCTTGGGATCGTAATCGCCGACGGCGTTGCGCGGCTCCATCGGCGTGCCGGTGACGCGATTGCACCAACATTCGAAGCGTACGACATGCGCCGCCTTGGCAAAGGCGGCGTCGGTCGCTTCTTTGTTCCCGACATTCACGTCGACGACGAGATTCGATGCGGCCTCGTCCCAGACCTTGGGCGATGCCGGATCCATTGCATCCTTGGCCCAGGCGACCGCCGGCAGAATCTCGTAATCGACCTCGACCACCTCGGCCCCGTCTTTCGCCTGATCCGTGGTCTCGGCGATGACGACGGCGATCGGCTCGCCGACGTGGCGCACCTTGTCGGCCGGCAGCATGGGCTGCGCGTGGATGAAGGTGTTGAAGCCGGGACGGATATCGACCTTCACATCCGGCGGACCTTCGAGCGACGGCTTGTGATCCATCAGGCGAAGCCCGTCGTCGAGCAGATCCTTGCCGGTAAAGACGGCGATCACGCCCGGCGATTTCAGCGCGGCGGAAATATCGATATCGCGGATGCGGGCATGCGCGTGATGCGAGCGCACCATCCAAGCATAGGCCGTGTTCGGCAGCCACACATCGGTGACATAAACGCCCTTGCCGGTCAGTAGCCGTTTATCTTCCTTGCGCTGAACCGGCTTGCCGATACCGCCCTGCGCTTCGCTCCGCTCGACCATTTTCTCGTGACTCCGCCTCTTCTACGGCGTCACTAAACCCGCCCAGGACGCGGCGCGCAAGTGCGCTCAAGGAATGGGGCTTTGCACCCAGTCCCTGCCGCCCGGGAAACGTGCCGCTAATGCCCTGCCGGCACCTGCGCGGCCAGGTCGCGCACTTTCGCCAACACTTGGCGATGGGCATCGTCGGTCGCTGCCCATTCATTCGCGACCGCGCTCAACGTGGCACCCCATTTCGTGTTCTGCTCGGCAGAGAGCGAGACGACGGTTTGATCCGGCTGATGCGACAACCGATCGCGTTCTTCATTGCCCAGATTGTCCAGAATCTGTCCTGCGCGCCGGCTCCAGGCCTCGCCCGAATTATCCATGAGGATTTTCTTCACGTTGTCGGGCAACGCGTCGAACTTCGCCTTGACCATCCACACGCCGCCAGGCCCACCCCCGAAAGCCGCGTCGATGTGATAATGCGTCACCTCGTCGAGCTTGAAGTCGCGCATCGCCGCCATCGGAAAATCGATACCGTCGGCGGTGCCGCGCTGCAGTGCCGAATAGCTTTCGGTCAGCCCGATCGAGAGCGGCGAGCCGCCGAGCCGCTGCACCACCTCGGTCGGGATCTTGCCGCTGGCGATGAACTTCAGCCCGTTGATGTCGTCGAGCGGCCGGGTCGGCGGCTTCACCAGATGCATCGAGACGGGCGGGAAAGCCTGCATGAACAGCGGCACGATCTGATCGAACTCGGAATCGAGCATGCCGGTCTTATAAAGCCGCCAGAACACCACGGATTCCTGCTCCGCCGACTTCATCACGAAAGGCAGCGCCATCACTTCGGACAGCTTGAACTTGCCGGCGAGATAGTTGAGCGAGCCGAAGCTGATCTGCATCACGTCGCTGAGCAGCCGGTCGTAGAAATTGGTGCTGCTGGCGAGGGCAAAGCCGTCGCGCACATCGATCTGAACGACACCTTTACCTTGCGCGTTAACGCGATCGGCCCAGTCGTGGTAGGTCTGCTGCCCGACCGGCGAGGTCGGCTGGGCGATCGTCGTCATGATGAGCTTCAGCTCGTCCGCCGGCGCCGCTCGCGATGCGAGCAGCGCGGCAAACGCGCAGACGATACTGAGCGCGTAACGCAACATTCGGTTTCCCCCAATGAATTTATTTACGCGCGCTGCGCGTATTGCGGGATGATGATGTCGCTCGCCTGGAACTGCCACATATCGCCGCCGGGATTGTGTTCGTAGATTCGGGCCTTCCAATTATCGTCCAGCATATCCATGTCGGCCGAGTATTCGGTCTGGCCGCCGCACACGGCGTTGAAATACCAGAACACGTTCGAGCCCATGATGTGGCGGCCGGGCGAGGAATAGGCCTTGTAGCCTTTCTTCAGCATGTTATGGCCGCCGCTGACCACGTCGTTCATATCGGCGACGTCGAAAGCGACATGGTTCCAGCCGGCCTTTGGCGTGACCGAGAGGAAGAACAGATTGTGATGCCAAGGCGAGCCCGGCGCGCGCAGGAAGTCGCCGAGATCGAGGGCACGATCGCTGAGGCGGAAATTGAGCCGCTTCATGTAGAAGTCCGAGGCCTTTTCGGTCTGACCCTTCGGGCAGAAGAACACGACATGGCCCATACGGATCAGCTCGGGCGGCTTGCCCGGCTCGACCACCTCGTTGACGGCGCGGCGCCTCGGCTCCGTCGGATCGACGCCCGGCGCGACAACGCGAAAACCGATCTTGATGCCGATATCGTCCTGCGTGTGCAGCCCGCCGGCGCTGTCGCGCTTGACCTCGCGATCCTTGGTCAGCTCCGCGCCGATCTTGTCGAGCTCGCTTTGGGTGTCGACGCCCCAGATCACTTCGCGCATGGTCGGGCCGCCTTGGATCGCTTCCGGCAGCGCGCTGTCGGCTGTGCCGCGGACCTGCACGCTTTGCCCTGTCGGCAGCGCGAAGTCCGCGCCCATCGCGCCTTTTTCGCGGCGCTTCAAACCCCATTCGTCGAAATAGGCGGTCGCGGCGGCAACATCGTCGACGCCGTAAACGATCGATTCAACGCGCATGATCGGCATGGCGGCCTCCCCTTGGCGAAACACAGCAGTAATGCCGTGCGCATGATAGAGCGGGTGGGCAACCCGGTCGAGAATGACAAAGGCGATGGCAATGCCTTGTCAGTCGCCGCGCCGGCAGCGCAAGATATTGCCCCGGAATAGGGAGAAGCCATGCAGGTCTTTGTTTTCGATCTCTTGCCGTACGGCCAGCACCTCGATCATCTGAAGGTCGATAACGAGCTGCCCTATCCGCTCCGCCGCCAGCATTTCGACGCCGAGATCGCGGCGAAAACGTATGCCGAGCATCTCGAGGCCTGGGAAGAGATCGACAAGCTCGGCTATGACGGGATCGGCTTCAACGAGCATCACTGCTCGCCCTACGGGCTGATGAATTCGCCCAACCTGCTCGCCTCCGCCGTCGCGCAGCGGACGAAGAAGGTAAAGCTGCTGATCTACGGCAATCTCCTGCCGCTTCACGAGCCGTTGCGCCTCGCGGAAGAGCTGGCGATGCTCGATTGCCTGTCGAAGGGCCGGCTGATCGCCGGCTTCGCCCGCGGCATTCCACGCGAATACCAGGTCCACAACGTGCCGCTGGCAGACTCGCGCGCTCGCTTCGAGGAAGCCTATGACATCATCATGGGCGCGTGGCGCGAGGAGGTGTTCTCCTATAGCGGGAAGTTCTGGTCGTATAGGGACGTCGCGCTATGGCCGCGGCCGCTGCAACGGCCGCACCCGCCGATCTGGATGCCGATCACCAGCAGCAAAGAGTCGATCGAATTCGCCGGCAGGCACGACATCGCGATCACGCCGGGTCTCGGCTCGATCGGCTTGCAGCAGGATGTGATCCGCTATTTCGCCAAATGCCTCGCCGCCGCCGGCCACCAGATCGAGCCACGGCATATCTCGCTCGGCCAATCGGTTTATATCGCCGACAGCAAGGCCGCGGCGGTGCAAGAGAACGGTCCCTACCACCTCTATTTCAACCGCACGCTCTATAGCCACGGGAACGTAACGGAGCACAGCAAGGGCGAGGCCTCGGGTTATGTCACCTCGGCCTCGATGGATTACATCCGGCCGGAGAATCGCAACGTTGCGGAGCGGGCACGGTCCGACTTCCGCAACATGACGATGGACGATGTCGCACGTCAGGCCGAGAACCTGCCCTGGGGCACGCCGGCCGAAGTGACTGAACGACTCATTAACGCGGCGAACCGGACCGGCGCCGGGACGATCCTCGTTTCGTTCAATCGCGGCGCCATGCCGCAAGAGATGTTCGTCGACCAAATTCGTCGCTTTGCGCGCGATGTCCTACCTGCTTTGCACGCGCACCGGGTCGGCAAAGTGCCGGTCGACGAAACCATCGCCGGCTGAGCGATATTTTTTCCCGTATATAGGGATCGATTGACGAGTCCGCCTCGGGGCCGCGGCTGTGGCGCGTAACGCGTCGCAATCGCTAAACTTTTCCTCAAATTCTAATGCACGCCGCGTTTACGATTTCTGGAAAGATTAGCTGCTATCCGTAGTGCGTGATGAATCCGGCTGAGCTCCAGCGCCACGTCCGATCCCATACCGCATGGCTGAATGGCTTGCCGGGGGGACGCCGCTTGGATTTGCATGGTGTCGATCTCGCCGGGGTTGATTTCACCGGTGTCGACCTGACGCGCGCCTGTCTTGCCGGTGCCAATCTCAGCAAAGCCGAACTGACCCAGGCGAAGCTTGCCGAAGCCGACCTTTTCGGCGCCAATCTTTCGAACGCCAATCTGCAGAAGACCGATCTCAGCCGCGCCGATATTCGCGGCGCATCGTTCCGCGAAGCAGAGCTCGAAGAGGCGACGTTGTGCGAAGCCGATCTGCGCTCCGGCGTGCTCATGAGCAATTGGGAAAAGGATGCGGACGGTACGGCGACGGGCCGATCGGACCTGACCGCGGCACGGATGCGCCGCGCCAATCTCCGCGGCGCCAAGCTCAACGGCGCGGTACTCACCGCGATCGATGCGCGCGACGCCGTTCTCTATCATTGCAAGCTCAACCACGCCGACCTGACCGACGCGGATCTGACCGACGCCGATCTGCGCGGCGCGGACCTCTCTTACGCGCGTTTCCAGGCGACCAAGATTCAGGGGATACTGATCGCCGGCGCGATTCTGGCCGGCATCGACGTTACCGCGGTCGGCATCGATCCCGCCGCGGAAGAGATCAAGGCGAATAGCGAGCGGCTGACCAAGATGCTGGACGGGCATCGCGATTGGGTCCGCACCGTCGGCAAGCAAGGTAAGCGCGCGAATATGCGCAACGTCGATCTCACCGAGTTCGATCTCTCCGGCCGCGAGCTGAGCGGCGTCGATTTCTCCGGCTCGATCCTCGTCCGCGCCAATCTCACCGGGTCGAGCCTCCAATTCGCGAATTTCAGCCGTTGCGACATGTCGGACGCCGATTTGACCGACGCGGTGCTCGACGGCGCGCGCATGCCGCGCGCCGATCTCAGCAACGCGATCCTGATCCGCACCTCGATCGCGGCGGTCAACATCAAGGATCCCAGCGGCAAGACGACCGGCGCAAGCTGGGCGAGCAATCTGACCGATGCGGTCTTCTGCGCGGCCGATCTCACCGAGGCCAACATGCGCGGCTCCAACCTCACCAACGCCGATTTCCGCGGCGCCAAGCTCGAACAAACCGTCTTCACCGACACCAAAATCGACGGCGCCAAGTTCGACTACTAAGATCTGCGCCAGAAACCGAAAAGCGGTTCGCTCGGCACGATTTGCGTACTTTCGCCCGAAATCGCTGTCTGGTATGGCATGCGCGACATGGCGACACTTCCAGACATGACACTGGCCGCCCTCTCCGCCGCTTACGCGGCAGGCGGGCTGCGGCCATCGCAGGTCGTCGACGCGATACTGGCACGAATCGCGACGCAAACCGGCGACAATGTCTGGATCAATCGGGTCCCGGAAGCCGCGCTACGCGCCCGTGCCGGCGAGCTCGATCGTCTGCAAGGCGCGGGCAAGGCCGCCAGCCTGCCGCTCTTCGGCATCCCCTTCGCGATCAAAGACAATATCGATCTCGCCGACGTGCCGACCACGGCCGCGTGCCCCGATTTCGCTTATGTTCCGAAGCGGTCCGCGGCCGCGGTCGAGCGGCTCGAAGCGGCGGGCGCGATCGCCGTCGGCAAAACCAATCTCGATCAATTCGCGACCGGCCTGGTCGGCGTGCGCTCGCCTTACGGTACGCCCCGTAACCCGTTCGCCGCCGATTACATTCCGGGCGGATCGAGTTCCGGCTCCGCGGTTGCAGTCGCCGGCGGCGCGGTAAGCTTCGCACTCGGCACCGACACCGCCGGTTCGGGCCGGGTGCCGGCGGGCTTTAATAACATCGTCGGCATCAAACCGAGTCTGGGGCTCGTAAGCACACGCGGCGTCGTGCCGGCCTGTCGTTCGCTCGACTGCGTCTCGGTTTTTGCGCTCACGGTCGCTGACGGAATGAGCGTGCTCGCGGTCATGGCCGGAACCGATGCCGAGGATCCGTATTCGCGGACGGCGTCGCACGGCTTGCAACCGCTCGCGCCCGCGCAGGATTTCGATTTCGCCATTCCGGCCGATCCGACATTCTTTGGCGACAGCGACTATGAGCGGCTGTTCGGAGAAGCGATCGCGCGCCTCCAATCGCTGGGCGGCCGGCTGCGGGCAATCGATTTCGCGCCTTTTGCCGCCGCGGCAGAGATTCTCTACAGCGATGCCGGCGTCGCCGAGCGCGTTGCCGCCGTCGGCGACTTCTTGCGCGATCATCCGCGCTCCGTGTTGCCGGTAACGCGCGATATCATCGAGCGCGGACGCAAGGCAAGCGCCGCCGACGTGTATCGCGCGCGCGAAAAACTCGCCGCGTTGCGCGCCCGGGCGATGGCATCGCTGGACGATACACGATTGCTGGTTGTCCCCACCGCACCGACGATCTATCGCGTCGCCGAGGTCGAGCGCGATCCGGTCGCGCTGAATAGCCGGCTCGGCACCTATACGAATTTCGTCAATCCGATGGATCTGTCCGCGATTTCGGTCCCGAGCGGATTCACGCAGCGCGGCTTGCCCTTCGGTATCACGCTCATCGCGCGCGCGTTTGAAGAAGTGCCGCTTGCCGCCGTGGCATCGGCCTTCGAGCGTGCCGCCGCGCTGCCGCTCGGTGCGGCCGGGATCGATCAGACCACGGCGTCGGCGGTATCGCCGACGCGCCCCGCGACGTAATCCGCCGACGCTGCGCTGACGATCGTGACATGGGCGCGCATGGCACCCGCTGCGGCGTCCGCTTCGCCGCGCACGATCGCGCTGACGACACGTTCGTGCTCGTTGAAAGACAGCGCGAGACGGCCAAGGACCGCGAATTGGCCGTGCCGATACGGGGCGAGACGGCTGCGGATCGAAAGCGCGGTCTCTTCCAGTGAACGGTTGTGGCTGAAGCGATAGATCAGCGCGTGGAATTCGGTGTTGTAGGCCGCGTAGTTCTCGCGGTCGCCCTGGCGCACATGTTCGCCGGCTGACTGATGGCACGCTTCGAGCGCACGGCGTTCGGCAGCTTCGATGCGTGTCGCTGCATAGCGGGCGCAAAGACTTTCGAGGTCGGCCATGAACTCGAAGGTCTCGGTAAGATGATCGCTGTCCGGGCGAGCCACGAAGACGCCGCGATGCGGACGCAGCTCGGCGAGACCGATCGCCGCGAGCCGTCGCAACGCCTCGCGCACCGGCGTCCGCGACAGGCCGAGGCGCGCGGCGATATCGCACTCGTCGAGCCGCTCGCCAGGCCGCAGCCGGCCGGTGATGATCTCATCGGCGAGGTGCTGCCGGGCGCCGTCGGCCAAAGTCGCCGCCGTCGTCGCACGGCGAATATTGATGCTGACGTCGTTCGCCACGACCCGCACTCTAAGCGGAAGCCAAATTGTGTACAATCCCGATCATTTGCCTAATTATGAGGCATAATTTGCCTCGACAATAAGCGCCGCCGCTCGCACTGCTTCGAAATCAACCGGAAACCGGCGATTCCCAGGCTGGCACGAGACTTGCCCCTATCTCCCTAGGACAACCCAGGGGAGGTGCCCGTGACTCACGAATTTCCGCAGCGCAGAACCGTACTGGCCGGGTTGGGTGGCGCATTGCTCGCCACAACCCTCCCCTTCGGCAAAGCGCGCGCTGCTTCCGACGCTGTCGTCGGCTTCATCTATGTCGGGCCGCGCGACGATTTCGGTTACAACCAGTCGCATGCCCAAGGCGCCGCCGCGCTAAAGAAAATGCCCGGCGTCAAAGTCGTCGAGGAAGAGCGCATCCCCGAGACCGTCGAAGTCGCCAAGGCGATGGAGAGCATGATCAATCTCGACGGCGCCGGGCTGCTGTTCCCGACCTCGTTCGGCTATTTCGATCCTTACATCCTCAAAGCCGCGGTCAAATATCCGAAAGTCACCTTCGAGCATTGCGGCGGTCTTTGGACGGACAAAGATCCGAAAAATGCCGGCAGCTATTTCGGCTACATCTTCGAAGGTCAGTACATCAACGGCATCATCGCCGGCTACGCGTCGAAGACCGGCAAGCTCGGCTTTGTCGCGGCCAAGCCGATCCCGCAAGTGCTCCAGAACATCAACGCCTTCACGCTCGGGGCGCGGCTGGTCAATCCCAATGCGACGGCCAAGGTGATCTTCACCGGCGATTGGTCGCTGCCCGTCAAGGAAGCGGAAGCGACGAACAGCCTTATCGATCAAGGCGTCGATGTCATTACCATGCATGTCGATAGCCCGAAGGTCGTCGTGCAGACCGCGGCGCAGCGCGGTGCCATGGTTTGCGGCTATCACTGCAGCCAAGCAGCGCTGGCGCCCGATGCCTATCTCACCGGCGCCGAATGGAACTGGACCGACCTTTATCCGAAATTCGTGTCGGCGTGGATGAAGGGCGAGCAGATCCCGAATTTCTATCGCGGCGCGTTCAAGGAAGGCCTCATAAAGCAATCGCCCTACGGCCCGAAAGTCTCCGACGAGGCGAAGAAGCATGCCGACGACGTGAAGGCGAAATTGACCGCTGGTGACTACGTCATCTTCAAAGGCCCGCTCAAGGACAACACCGGGAAGGTCGTTGTCGCGGCCGGCGATGAGCTGATCCAGACGAACGCCACCGACGAGAAGCTCGAATCGATGGGCTTCCTGGTCGAAGGCGTCATGGGCAGCCTGCCCTCCTAGGCGGGCCGCGATGGCGGAAGATATGGCGGTGGAGCTCGCGGCTCCGGCAACCTCCTCACCGACGATCGAGCGCGCGCACCAGGCGCTCGTCGTCGGCCGCGCCGCCGAAGCTTTCCTCATTCCGCTCGGCGCGCTGGTCGGCTCGCTGATTCTGTTCGGCATCTTCGTTGCGATCGCCGGAGTCAATCCCTTCGCCGTCTATCAAGCGATGGCGGTCGGCTCGGTCGGCTCGTGGTTCTCCATCCAGAACACGCTGACCTTATCGGCGCCGCTTATCCTCACCGCGCTATGCACGGCGTTGCCGGCGCAAGCCGGATTGATGATCATCGGCGGCGAAGGCGCGTTCGTCATGGGCGGCGTCGCCGCCGTTGCCGCAGGACTGCCGCTTGCGGGTCACCATTTTCCCGGGCTCACCGTGCAAACGGTTATGGCGATCGCTGCCCTCGCCGCCGGTGCCGCCTGGATCGCGATGGCGGGCGGGCTGCGTCACCGCCGCGGCGTCAATGAGACCATCTCGACCTTGCTGCTGACTTATATAGCGATCGCCTTTCTCAACCAGCTCGTCGAAGGCGTGATGCGCGATCCGTCGAGCCTCAACAAGCCCTCGAGCTATCCGCTGCCCGATGCCGCGATGATCGGCGACATCCCCGGCACCGACGTTCATTGGGGCCTCGTGCTCGGCATTCTCTTCTGCGTGTTCGCCTACGTTCTGATGTTCCACACGACGTTCGGCTTCGCCGCGCGAATGGTTGGCGGCAACACGCGAGCCGCGCGTCTCGCCGGCTTGCCGGTCGGCCGCATCATCCTCATCGTCTCAGGTCTCGGCGGCGCGGCCGCCGGTCTGGCCGGGATGATCGAAGTTGCCGCGGTGCAAGGCCGCGCCAGCGCGACGCTCGCCGCGGGTTACGGGTTCACCGGCATCCTCGTCGCTTTCATCGCACGGCAAAATCCGCTCGCCGTGATTCCGGTTGCGATTCTTTTTGGCGGCATCAATGCCAGCGGCGGCTTGCTGCAGCGCCGTCTCGATCTTCCCGATGCATCGGTGCTCGTGCTGCAAGGCATCATCTTCGTCGTTATTCTCGCCAGCGAAACGCTGTTCGGGCGTTTCCGCATTTTCCGCCCGAAGGAGCGTTAGATGGACGCCGCCGGCATCGGTTGGTGGGGCGTGCCGCTGGCGGTTGCCGCCGGCGCCATTCGCGCCGGAACGCCGTTCCTCTTCGTCAGCCTTGGCGAGCTCATCACCGAGAAGTCGGGCCGCATCAATCTCGGCCTCGAAGGCACGCTGGTGATGGGGGCGATGACGGGCTACGGCACCGCCGATCTGACGGGATCGCCGTGGCTCGGCGTGCTGGTCGCCGGTATCGTCGGCGCCGTGTTCGGGGCGGTTCATGCCGGCTTATGCAGCCTGCCGCGCGTCAACGACATCGCGGTCGGCATCGCGTTGATGCTCTTTGGCACCGGGCTCGCCTTCTATCTCGGCAAGCCGCT
This sequence comes from Allostellaceae bacterium, assembly GCA_035552195.1. Taxonomy (GTDB): domain Bacteria; phylum Pseudomonadota; class Alphaproteobacteria; order ATCC43930; family CGMCC-115725; genus CAIKMD01. The sequence continues at coordinate 16,476 of DASZLU010000065.1, forward strand.
GATCCAGCCGCAAGCGCCGATGCTGCCCGCCATCACGCTCGGCGCATGGAGCAACATACCGGCCGTGCAGGAAGCGCTGCGCATCAACGCGCTCTTCATCGTCGGCGCGGCGTTGGCGCCGATGATCCTTTGGGCGCTGCGTTCGACGCGCTGGGGCATGATCGTTCGCATGGCCGGCGATTCGGCCGATGCCGCGCGCGCCATGGGTTATTCGACCGGTTTCGTGCGCTTCGCCGCGACGGTGACCGGCGGCTTCCTCGCCGGCGTCGGCGGCTCGTTCCTCTCGCTCTATTACCCCGGGAGCTGGAGCGAAGGCCTGTCGAGCGGGCAAGGCATCACTGCCGTTGCCTTGGTGATCTTCGCGCGCTGGAGTCCGATGAATTGCCTCTATGCCTCCCTGCTGTTCGGCGGCGCGAGCGCGCTTGGCCCGGCGCTGCAATCGGTCGGCGTTACCGCCGGTTACTACCTCTTCAATGCCGCGCCCTATTTCCTGACCTTGTTGATCATGGTGCTGACCTCGTCATCGGAACATCGCCTCACCGGCGCCCCGTCCGAGCTCAGCATCACCCGTTGAGGACAATTGCCATGACTCCCCGCACCATCGCCGCCGATCCGTACCCCTGGCCCTTTAACGGCGATCTTCGTGCCGAAAACACGGCGCTCGTCATCATCGACATGCAGACCGATTTCTGCGGCAAGGGCGGCTATGTCGATGCGATGGGGTACGACCTGTCGCTGACCCGCGCGCCGATCGAGCCGATCCGCGCCCTGCTCGAAGTCGTGCGCGGTAAAGGTTGGCAGGTGATCCACACGCGCGAGGGCCACCGCCCCGATCTTGCCGATCTGCCTGCGAACAAGCGCTGGCGTTCGCAGCGCATCGGCGCCGGCATCGGCGATCCGGGACCTTGCGGGCGCATCCTCGTTCGCGGCGAAAAGGGCTGGGACATCATCCCCGAGCTGGCACCCCTGCCGGGCGAGCCGATCATCGACAAGCCGGGCAAAGGCTCGTTCTGCGCGACCGATCTCGAGCTCATTCTGCGCACGCGCGGCATCGAGAACATCGTCCTGACCGGCATCACCACCGATGTCTGCGTTCACACGACGATGCGCGAGGCCAATGATCGCGGCTTCGAATGCCTGTTGCTCGAGGATTGCTGCGGCGCGACCGACAAGAGCAACCACGAGCACGCCATCAAAATGGTGAAGATGCAAGGCGGCGTCTTCGGCGCGGTCGCACGCTCGACCGATCTCATCGCCGGGCTGGAATGATGGCCCTCGCCGAAGGCGCGATCAGCGTCGAGACGATCGGCACCGGCAAACGCTTCGGCGATCTTGTCGCGCTCGACGATGTGTCGGTGCGCGTAGAACCCGGCAGCGTGCACGCGCTGCTCGGCGAGAACGGCGCCGGTAAATCGACGCTGGTCAAATGCATCATGGGCTATTACCGGCCCGACAGCGGCAGCGTCCTTGTCGACGGCCGCGAGATGGACATCGCCAGCCCGCGCCAGGCGCACGCTCTCGGTCTCGGCATGGTCTACCAGCACTTCACCTTGGTGCCGCACATGACGGTGCTGGAAAATCTGGTGATGGCGCGCGCCGACGTGCCGATGGTGATCGACTGGACCGCCGAGCGCAGGCGGCTGGCCGAATTCATGCGCGGCATGCCGTTCACCGTTCCCCTTGAAGAGCCCGTCCACGGCCTCGCCGCGGGTGAAAAGCAGAAAGCGGAAATCTTCAAGCAACTCTATCTCGGCAGCCGCTTCCTCATCCTCGACGAGCCTACGTCGGTTCTGACCCCGAACGAGGCCGACGAGATTCTCGGCATGATGCGCGACATGGCCCACGCCGGACGGATAACGGTGCTGATCATCACGCATAAATTCCGCGAGGTGACGGCCTTCGCGGACGAGGTCTCGATCCTGCGCCGCGGCCGTTATATCGGGGGTGGCGAAACCGCCGCGCTCACCGCCGATGCGATGGCGGGGATGATGATCGGCGACCAGGATATCCGTCCGATGAGCGGCCGCGATGCAAAGCCTGCCGGCCGCCTACGCCTCGAACTCGATGATGTTACCGCGAATGACGACGAAGGCCTCCCGGCGGTACGCGGCGTGACGCTGACGGTGCGCAGCGGCGAAATCGTCGGCCTCGCCGGCGTTTCCGGCAATGGTCAAAGCGAGCTGGTGCAGGTTCTGGCGGGACAACGCGATTCCCATGCCGGCGAGATTCGCATCGAAGGCGAAGTCTATCGCGCACGCCGCGCCGAAATGCTCCGCCACCATATCGCCATCCTGCCGGAAGAGCCCCTGCGCAACGCTTGCATCCCGCGCATGAGCGTCGCCGACAACATGGCGTTCCGCCGCTTCGATCAGCCGCCCTATGCCGCGGGGCCGTGGCTGAAGCGCGGCATGTTCCGCCGCACTGCGCAGAGGTTGATCGAACGCTATCGCGTCAAAACGCCGTCGCCCGACGCGCCGATCGCATCGCTGTCGGGGGGCAATGTGCAACGTGCGGTTCTGGCGCGCGAGCTATCGGGCGACGTCGACGTCCTGATCGCCGCCAATCCCGTCTTCGGCCTCGATTTTGCCGCGGTTGCCGATATCCATGCGCAGATCATGACGGCGCGCAATCGCGGCGCGGCCGTGTTGCTCGTGAGCGAAGATCTGGACGAGTTGCTCGAGCTGTCGGATCGGCTTGTCGTGATGTTCGACGGGCAGATCGTCCATGAGACAACACCTGGGCAGGCCGACCTCACGGCGATCGGCCGTTACATGGCCGGACATTGAGGGGCCGCCTTGCCGATCATTGAACGCGCACAACCTTACGCCTACCGCTTTCCGCGTCTCAGAACGGCGCTGATCATCATCGATATGCAGCGCGACTTCCTCGAACCCGGCGGTTTCGGTGCGGCACTCGGCAACGATGTTTCTCGCCTGGCGCCGGCGGTTGCGCCGGCGAAACGCCTGCTTGAGGCTTGCCGCCATGATGGCATGACGGTCATCCAGACGCGCGAAGCGCATCGTCCCGATCTTTCCGATTGCCCGCCGAGCAAGCGCTCGCGCGGCAATGCGGCGCTGCGTATCGGCGAGCCGGGACCGATGGGCCGCATCCTCATCGCCGGCGAGCCGGGCGCCGATATCATTCCGGTGCTCGCGCCGTTGCCGGGCGAGATCGTGATCGACAAACCGGGCAAGGGCGCTTTTTACGCGACTCCGCTTGGCGAGACGCTGGCCGCGCGCGGCATAACGCATCTGTTGTTCGGAGGCGTCACCACGGAAGTCTGCGTACAGACGACGATGCGCGAGGCGAACGATCGCGGTTACGAGTGCCTTCTCGTCGAAGATGCGACGGAGAGCTATTTCCCCGAATTCAAAGCGGCTGCATTGGCGATGATCCGCGCCCAGGGCGGGATCGTCGGCTGGACGGCGCGCGCCGACCAAGTGATCGATGCCCTTGCCGCGGGAGACGAAGAATGACCGAACCGATCCTGCTAAGCGGGCTCATCGGGCGAAGCGATTGGGATGATATCGTCTGGGAGGCCTTCCGCCCCGGTGTCCGCATTCATTGGCTCTACCGCACCGAAAACGACGGGCCCGCGGCGGCGCTGTTGCGCTACGAGCCGAACTCAGCCGTACCGCTCCACCAGCATCTCGGATGGGAGCATATCCTGATACTCGCCGGCGCCCAGTCCGACGGCGCGAGGCGCCACGGAGAAGGGACGCTGATGATCAGCGCCCCGGGCACGCAACATGCGATTGAGAGCAATGGCGGCTGCATCGCACTCGCGATTTGGCAGCGCCAGGTTCGCGTCATTGGAGAGTCGTCATAAGTTCGGGCTCTCGGAACCGCGAGGCAGCCACCGCGGCAGACGCTCAAAGAAGTGCCTTTATTGTTGTAATCGTTGCACCAATCGGCCGGATCGGCGCCGTCGGCAATTGTCCGCGCCGGGCCGATGGCGGGTCTTCGCAACGACACCCTTGCGCTTTACTATTTTTTGAGTTATCTTACGATATGTTTTTGATCATTTCTTTCAACCGGGCCCGCACCTAAATCAGGCAAAGCATGGCTCTACAACAATAGGAAACGGAGGGAGAAGGATATGCGTCCCCACTCAATGCGAGGAGACTATGAAATATCGCGCGGCCGGCCGATGCTGAGCGAGGCGGAAATCGAGCGCCGCCGGGGCCGGCCGTGGACGTTGCGCGTGACCGATGCGTTCGACGTCACGCCGCAGATGCGCCGTGTGCAATTGACGGCGGACAATCTCGACGAGTTCACGCCCAAGCCGGCGCAAGAGATCGTGCTCCAAATCCCGCAAAGCGACGGTGAGCCGGCGCGGCGGCATTACACGATCCGCCGCTATGATCCCGCCAAGAAATTGATCGAAGTCGATTTCGTGTTGCATGGCCATGCAACACCGGGCGTGAGCTGGTCGCTGTCGGCAAGGCCTGGCGACACGATCGACATTCGCGGACCGCGCGGACGGATCGGTCTCGACCCCGCCGCCGATTGGCATCTCTTCATCGGCGACGAGACCTGCATTCCCGCGATCTCAGCACTCGTGGAGGCGTTGCCGAAAGGGGCGCGCGCCGCGGCCTTGATCGAAATCGGCAGCGAGACCGACAAGGTTTCGCCCGCGACGGGCGCCGAGCTCGATCTCACCTGGCTCCTGCGCGCGAACGCCGAGCCGGGCCCGAGCGATCTCCTTCTGAACGCACTGAAGGGCTGCGTCTTCCCGTCCGGCAAAGGCCATGCGGTCGTGATCGGCGAGACCAGCAATGTGCGGCAGCTGCGCCACGCCTTGCTCGAACGCGGCTTCGACAAAAGCCAGATCTACGCCGAAGGCTATTGGCGTCCCGGCCGCATCGGCGGCCACGACCACGTCAACGAGTAGATCGAGAAGAGCTCCGGAGTCATTTACCGGCGCTGTTCGGTCGATCGGTCGCAAGGTAGGTTGCGAGATACTTGCTGACCGAATCGACATCCTCGGGAAAGAGCTGCGCGCCGTTGCGCACCATCTCAGGACGGTCGCGTGCCATTCGGCGGCCGTCTTCTGCGCCGCGAGGATCTTGTCCGACTGATGACAGGCGCCGGCGCAGAATACCGTCGCGCCTTTAAAGCCCACTGGCGGGCGATCAATGAGCCGGATTCAGTCGGACACGATGATGCGGTCGGAACTCTTTTGCCAGAGACAAGACCCCGCGCCCACGTACCCTTCACGCTCGACTGGCGTCGGTGCTTTACGCCACGCAACAGACTCTGACGAGATAATCAACAACAGACTCTGACGACATAATCGACATCGATGTGCCGAATACGACATGAATAAGAAAAAATGGAAAACTCAAGCCGATTCTGACGGAAAACCGCGGATCGCAAATCCGCTAAGTGCTGGCTGGGGCGGGAGGGATCGAACCTCCGAATGGCGGAATCAAAATCCGCTGCCTTACCGCTTGGCTACGCCCCAATGTGACGGCATCTGGAATCCGGCGCGACCATAATCGCAAAGCCCTCACAAGGCAAAGCCGGTGCCGCGATTCGTCGCGGATTTGCGACGGAACCTGATGCGGCGCGGGCGGTTGACGTAGGCGTGATGCCCCGGCAAGGTGCGCGCATCCCCCGTTTCACGGATTATGATCGTCGATGAGCGCCTCCGAAGTTACCACCAGCGCCGCTCCCCCCCTTCCCGCCCCGCGCGACAAGCATTTGCGCCGCATGGCGGATACGATCCGCGCGCTGTCGATGGACGCTGTCGAGGCGGCCAATAGCGGCCATCCCGGCATGCCGATGGGCATGGCCGATATCGCGACTGTTCTCTGGGGCCAATTCCTGAAATTCGATCCGGCCGCACCGAGCTGGCCGGATCGCGACCGCTTCATCCTCTCGAACGGTCATGGCTCGATGCTGCTCTACTCGCTGCTGCATCTGACCGGCTATGCCGACATGACGATGAGCGAGATCAAGACGTTCCGGAAACTCGGCAGCCGCTGCGCCGGCCATCCCGAACGCGGCCACGCTTCCGGCATCGAGGTAACGACCGGCCCGCTCGGCCAGGGCATCGGCAATTCCGTCGGCATGGCACTCGCCGAGCGGTTGCAAGCGACGCGCTACGGCAAGGATCTGGTCGATCATTACACTTATGTCTTCTGCGGCGATGGCTGCCTGATGGAAGGTATCAGCCAGGAAGCGATCTCGTTCGCCGGCAATCTGAAGCTCGGCAAGCTGATCCTCTTCTGGGACGACAATCACATTTCGATCGACGGCCCGACCGACCTCGCCCGCCATGAGGACGAGCTCGAGCGTTTCGACGCCAGCGGCTGGCACACCCAGCGCATCGACGGCCACGATACCGACGCCATCGCCGACGCGATCCGCAAGGCGCAGGCCGACGATCGCCCGTCGATGATCGCCTGCCGCACCATCATCGCCTTCGGCGCGCCGACCAAGGCCAACACCGCCGCGGCGCATGGCTCGGCCCTCGGCAAGGAAGAGATCGCCGGCACGCGCGAGCGTTTGGGCTGGACCTCGCCGCCTTTCGTCGTGCCCGCCGACATGGTCGAGGCCTGGCACAAGATCGGCCAGCGCAGCAAGGCGGCTTCCGCAGCCTGGCGCGAGCGCCTCGCCAAATCGAGCAAGCGCGCCGAATTCGAAGCCGAGCAGAAAGGCGAGATCGCGAAAGCGGCGCGCGACGCGCTGGTCGCGCTGCGCCAAAAATTCGCCGCCGACGCGCCGAAGACGGCGACGCGCCAGGCATCGGGCAGCGTTCTCGACGCGCTGGCCCCGGTGCTGCCGCCCCTCATCGGCGGCTCGGCCGATCTGACGCCCTCCAACAACACCAAGGCGAAGGGCCAGAAGGTCGTCAACCGCGACGATTTCAGCGGCAGCTACATCCATTACGGCATCCGCGAGCACGGCATGGCCGCGGCGATGAACGGCATGGCGGCGCATGGCGGCATCGTGCCCTATGGCGGCACGTTCCTCGTCTTCACCGATTACTGCCGCCCGTCGATCCGACTCTCGGCGCTGATGAAGCTGCGCGTCATTTTCGTGATGACGCACGATTCGATCGGCCTCGGCGAAGACGGGCCGACGCATCAGCCGGTCGAGCATCTGGCGGCGCTGCGCGCGATCCCGCATCTCCAGGTCTTCCGGCCCGCCGACGCGCTCGAAACGGCCGAATGCTGGGAGCTCGCTCTCGCTCATGCCGACCGGCCGTCGATCCTGGCGCTGACGCGTCAGCCGCTGGCGGCGCTGCGCAAGGATGCGAGCGAGAACCGCTCGGCGCGCGGCGCCTATGTCCTCGCCGAAGCCGATGGGCCGCGCAAAGTAACGCTCCTCGCGACCGGTTCCGAAGTCGGCATCGCCATGGCGGCGCGCGAGCAACTCGCCGCCAAAGGCGCCGCCGCCGCCGTCGTCTCGATGCCGTGCTGGCAGCTCTTCGAGGCGCAGGACGAAGCCTATCGCCGCAGCGTTCTCGGCACCGCGCCGCGTGTCGGCGTCGAAGCGGCCGTGGAATTCGGCTGGAATCGCTACCTCGGCGATCGCGGTAAATTCATCGGCATGCATGATTTCGGCGCTTCGGCGCCGATCGAAGCGCTCTATCCGCATTTCGGCATCACTGCCGAGGCCGTGGTCGAAGCGGCTCTCGGCCTCGTCTAGAAAAACCTTCAGGGGATAAAAAGAATGGCCATCAAAGTTGCGATCAACGGTTTCGGCCGCATCGGACGCCTCGTGCTGCGCGCGCTGCATGAACAGAACCGCGACGATCTGCAGGTTGTCGCCATCAACGACCTCGGCACGGTTCACGCCAACGCGCAGCTCCTGAAATACGACAGCGTGCATGGCCGCTTCAAAGACACGATCAGCACCGGCAGCGACTGGATGGATGTCGGCCGCGGCAAGATGAAGGTCGTCGCCGAACGCGACCCCGCCAAACTGCCGTGGAAGGAACTGGGCGTCGATGTCGCGCTCGAATGCACCGGTCTCTTCACCACGCGCGCGACCGCAGGCAAGCATCTCGAAGCCGGCGCCAAGCGCGTGCTGGTCTCGGCGCCCGCCGACGAGGTCGACATCACCATGGTGATGGGCGTCAACAGCGACCAGGTGAATGCCTCGCATAAAGTGCTGTCGAACGGTTCGTGCACGACGAACTGCCTCGCGCCGGTCGCCTATGTGCTGAACGAAGGGATCGGCATCGTTCACGGCTTCATGACGACGGTGCATTCCTATACCGGCGACCAGAACACGGTCGACACGCTACACAAGGACATGCGCCGCGCCCGCGCCGCCGCGATCAACATGATCCCGACCTCGACGGGCGCCGCGAAGGCACTCGGCCTGGTCATTCCGAGCCTCAGCGGCAAGCTCGACGGCACGTCGATCCGCGTGCCGACCCCCGATGTCTCGCTGATCGATTTCAAATTCACCGCGGCCAAAGACACGAGCGCCGAAGAAATCAACAGCGTCGTAGAAAAGGCGGCGAGCTCGAACCGCTTCAAGGGCATCCTGGCGGCAATCAAGGACGAAGTCGTGTCGAGCGATTTCATCCATGACCCTCACAGCTCGAGCTTCGACCTCACCCAGACGAAGGTTATCGACAAGCGCTTCGTGCGCGTGATGAGCTGGTACGACAACGAATGGGGCTTCTCGAACCGCATGGTCGAGGCGGCCGCCCTGATCGGCAAACTGGGGTAAGGGCAAACCGGGGTGTAAGTGCGCGGCGAGATCGTCATTCACTCCCTGGCCGATGCGCGTGCGGCGCTCGCCGCCGCCGCATCCTGCGGCCGGAATGTGATCCTGGCGAGCGCGCCCAGCGCAGCCCTGCAGGCGGGGCCCGGCTGGTTCAAAGCCGTCATCGAAGAGGTCTGCCAGGCCTACCCGCAGGTCGGCGTGACCGCGATCCTCGACTGCGGCGATCAGCCGGGCGCGGCGATGGCGGCGCTGCGGCTCGGGCTCAAGAATCTGCGCTTCCACGGCGGGGCCGAGGCCGGCGCGAAACTCGAAGGCATGGGCGCGATCTTCGCGCCGCGGGCCGAGGCCAGTCTCGATTTGCGCGAAATTTCGGAACCCGAAACCGCCTGCACGGCGTTCCTTCAGGAAGCTTAGTCAAAGCTTGTCAAGCGGGCCGGAGTGGCCGACGAGGCCCGCTTTTGGTATATGGGCGGCAACAACCGAGGACCTTATCCATGCAGCTCACCGAGCGCGTCCGCACTATTCTCTCGCACTACGAAAGCGACAATCCCGGCACCAAAGCGAATCTCGCCCGCATCCTGATGCAGGGCAAGCTCGGCGGCACGGGCAAGCTCCTCATTCTTCCTGTCGATCAAGGTTTCGAGCACGGCCCGGCGCGCAGCTTCGCGCCCAACCCCGCCGGCTACGATCCGCATTACCATTTCCAGCTCGCGCTCGATGCCGGCCTCTCGGCCTACGCTGCGCCGCTCGGCTTTCTCGAAGCAGGCGCATCGACCTTTGCCGGATCCATTCCAACCATCCTCAAGGTCAACTCGTCGAACAGCCTCGCGCGCGCCAAGGAAAATCCGTCACAAGCGGTGACGGCGAGCGTGCACGATGCTCTGCGCCTCGGCTGCTCCGCCATCGGTTTCACCATCTATCCCGGCTCCGACGACGCTTTCATCATGATGGAAGAGATCGCCGAGATGGCGCGCGAAGCCAAATCCTACGGTCTCGCGGTCGTGGTCTGGTCCTATCCGCGCGGCGGCAATCTCTCGAAGAACGGTGAGACGGCGATCGACATCTGCGCCTATGGCGCGCATATGGCGGCGCTCCTCGGCGCGCACATCATCAAGGTGAAGCCGCCGACCGACTTCCTCGAGCTCGATGCGGCAAAGAAAGTCTACGAGAAGGAAAAGATCGACATCTCGACGCCGGCCAAGCGCATCGCGCATGTCGTGCAGTCATGCTTCAACGGCAAGCGCATCGTCGTTTTCTCGGGCGGCGAGGCCAAGGATCTCGACGGCGTTTACGACGAGGTTCGCGCGATCCGTGACGGCGGCGCCAATGGCTCGATCATCGGCCGCAACACCTTCCAGCGCCCGCGCGCCGAGGCGCTGAAGATGCTCGAGCAAATCGTCGGCATCTATCGCGGCGAGGCATGAGCGCCTCTTCGTGAGCGCTCGGCTCTATCTGATCACGCCGCCGGCTTTGGAGCCGGCGGCGTTTGCGCCTCAACTCGAAGCCGCGCTCGACGCCGGCGATGTTGCCTGCGTGCAGCTTCGCCTCAAGGACGTCGACGACGACACGATCCGCCGCGCCGCCGATGTGCTGCGCCCGATCACGCAATCGCGCGATGTCGCTTTTATCATGAACGACCGCCCCGACCTGGCGCTGCAGACCGCCAGCGACGGCGTCCATGTCGGCCAGGAAGACGCGTCATACGAAACGGCGCGCAAGATGCTCGGCCTCGACAAGATCATCGGCGTCACCTGCTACAACAGCCGCCATCTCGCCATCGAAGCCGCCGAAGCCGGCGCCGATTACGTCGCGTTCGGCGGCTTCTTCCGCTCCACCACCAAGGACACGCGCCGCATCGCCGGCAACGATCCTGAAATCCTGACGTGGTGGAACGAGATCATGACCATCCCGTCTTGCGCCATCGGCGGCATCACGCCCGAGAATTGCGGCACGCTGGTCAAAGCCGGGACCGACTTCCTTGCCGTCATCGCCGCGGTGTGGGATCACCCGCAAGGCCCCGCCGCCGCCGTTAAAGCTTTCAACGAAGCGATCAAAGCCGCGACGTCTTGAGCGCTTAGGCCGCGGCCGCGTTCAGGCCGAACCGCTTGCGCAGCGCGGCGCGGCTGCTCGCGCGAATCGCGCGCGCTTGGTCGGGATCGACCGCCCGCGCCAGCGCGACCGCGCCCGCGAGCTCGCAATAGAGCGATACCGCCCGTTCCTTCGCCTCGGCGGGATCGTCACCGAGCGCCTCGAACAAAGCAGCGATACGCGCGTGCAGCCGCTCGATGCCGGCGCCAAACCGAGCTTTCGCCAGTGGCCCAAGACGTGCGACATCGGCCGCGATCGCCGGTAGCGGACATCCGTCGCTCATTCCCTCTTGATGCAGCGCCGATAGGTAAGAATCGATGTGGAGGCTCAGCGCTTCCGCCGGCGGCAGGCCTTCGATGCGTTTCGCAAACCGCTCCGCCGTCTGATCGAATGTCGCATCGATCGCTTCGGCGATCAGCGCATCCTTCGAGCGGAAATGCGCATAGAACCCGCCATGGGTGAGACCGAGCTTCGCCATGAGGGTCGCGACGCTCATGCGCTCCGGCCCCTCGGCACGCAGCATTGCCGACGCCTCCATCACCAGGCGCTCGTGGGTTTGCTGCTTATGGTCGTCTGCGTATCGCATAACCCTTTATATAGGGATCATTGTATGTCGATCATCATATTTTTGCATAGCCGACCCTTCAACTCATCATTTTGCACTGCACAATTATTATATGATATTCGACATTCAATCGATAGCAGTTTGGCAGGAGACGGAAATGGACGGCTCGGTGAGACGGATTGCGGGCGCTGGCGTCGCGAAACCCCGGCAAAAGCTCAACCGCAAGCGCCTTGCGGTGACGGCATTGGCGGTCGTGGTCGTGACCGCCGGCGCCGGGTATGGCGATAAATGGTGGACGGTGGGGCGCTTCATCGAGAGCACCGACGACGCCTATGTCGGTGGCGACATCACGGTCATGGCGCCCAAGGTCTCCGGCATCATCGCCAAGATTACCGTCGCCGATAATCAGCCGGTCCATGCCGGCGACCTCCTGCTGACCCTCGACGACCGCGACTATCGCGCCGCCCTCGCCAAGGCGGAGGCCGCGGTCGAGGCGCAGCAAGCGGCGCTCGCCAATCTCGACGCGCATCGCCAATTGCAGGAGGCGGTGGTCGCCGAGACGCAGGCCGCGATCGTTGCCGCATCGGCCGCGGAAACCCGCGACCGCGCCGATCAAGAGCGGATGCGCGTCCTCTCGGCCTCGGCGGTCGCCTCGGTTCAGTCCTTTCAGCATGCCGATGCGGCATTCAGGACGTCGCAAGCCGGCACCCAGCAAGCGCGCGCCGCCTTCGAAGCGGCGCAGCGCCAACTCGATGTGATCGCGTCGGAGAAAAGACAGGCGGAGGCTGCCCTTGCTGGCGCGATGGCGGATCGTGACACGGCAAAGCTCAATCTCAGCTACACCGAATTACGCGCGCCGATCGACGGCACGATCGGCAATCGCAGTGCCCGAATCGGCAGCTACGCCACGGTTGGCGCGCAGCTTCTCTCGGTCATCCCGGCGCAAGGCCTCTGGGTCGATGCGAATTTCAAAGAGAACCAGCTCGCCGCGATGCGTGCCGGTCAGTCCGCGACGATCACCGCCGATGCCGCGCCGGGCATGGAATTCCACGGCCGTATAACCAGCCTCGCCCCGGCAACGGGTGCGGAGTTCAGCATCCTGCCACCCGAGAACGCGACCGGCAATTTCACCAAGATCGTGCAGCGCGTCCCGGTTCGCATTGCCCTCGAGGGCGACGCCGCCGCGCTCAATCCGCTGCGCCCCGGGCTTTCGGTCAGTGTCGACGTCGATGAGCGTGGCAAGGATCGGTAATCATGACAATGTCAGCCGGGACCGCCCCCGTCTCGCCCGCCGATCTGCCGCTCGGCGAAAAGGTGCTGGCATTCAGCATCATGTGCATCGGCTTCTTCATCGCGCTGCTCGACATTCAGATCGTCTCGGCGTCGCTGCAAGACATCGGCGGCGGTCTGTCGGCGGGCCCCGATGAAGTCGCATGGGTTCAGACCAGCTATCTGATCGCCGAGATCGTCGTGATCCCACTGTCGGGCTGGCTGTCGCGCGTGATGTCGACGCGGTGGTTGTTCGCCGCCTCGGCGGCCGGCTTCACCCTGACGAGCCTCGCTTGCGGCTGGGCCTGGGACATCAACAGCATGATCGCGTTCCGCGCGCTGCAAGGCTTCCTCGGCGGCTCGATGATCCCGACAGCGTTCACGACGGCCTTTCTTTATTTCAACAAGCAGCAGATCGTGGTCGCGGCCGCGGTCGTTGGCGGTATCTCGTCCCTGGCCCCCACCTTGGGCCCGACCGTCGGCGGCTGGATCACCGATCATTATTCCTGGCACTGGCTGTTCTTCATCAACCTCGTGCCCGGCGCCTTTATCTCGATCGCCGTGCCGATGCTGGTCAAGGTCGACCGTCCCAACGTCGCGCTGCTGCGCGGCGCCGACTATCTCGGCATCGTGCTGATGGCCTTGTTCCTCGGCTGTCTCGAATACACGCTCGAGGAAGGCCCGCGCTGGGATTGGTTCGGCGACACCACGATCCGCACCACCGCCTGGATCGCGGCCATCGCCGGCGTCGGCTTTATCGCCCGCTCCCTCACCTATAACCAGCCGGTCGTCGATCTGCGCGCGCTGAAAAATCTCAACTTCGCGATCGGCTGCTTTCTCTCGTTCGTGTCAGGCGTCGGCATCTTCGCGACGATCTACCTGACTCCGGTTTTCCTCGCCCGCGTCCGCGGTTTCAGCGCCTCCGAGATCGGCTTTACCGTCTTCTCGACCGGACTGTTTCAACTTGCCGCCATTCCCATCTACACGATCTTCGCCAAACGCGTCGACCTGCGCGTGCTGATGTTCATCGGCCTCGCGCTCTTCGCGGGCGGGCTTTGGCTCTTCACGCCGATCACGCACGAATGGGGCTGGCAGGAATTGATCCTGCCGCAAGCGTTGCGCGGCTTCTCGCAGCAATTCGCCGTCGCGCCGATCGTCACCCTCACCCTCGGCGGCCTTGCGCCCGACCGGCTGAAGCTCGCTTCCGGCCTCTTCAACCTTATGCGCAATCTCGGCGGCGCGATCGGCATCGCCGCTTGCGGGACGTTGCTGAACGATCGCACCAACCTGCATTTCCTGCGCCTGGCCGAGCATCTGAACCAAGGCGACAGCACCGCCGCCGCTTTGCTCGCCCGCATGGCCGCCCGCGGCACGACGATCTTCAACGGCGATGCGGTTCGTGGAAAAGCCACTGCGCTCCACGAACTCGCCGGGCTTTTGATGCGCGAAGCGCTGACCCAGACCTTCGCCGATATCTTTCTGGTGATCGCCGTCTGTATCGCGCTGGCCGCTTTCGCCGTGCCGCTGATGCGCAAGGTGGCGCCGCCGAAAGGTCCCGCCGCGGAATCGCACTAGCCGACACCAGACGAGATGCGCGCCGCGCATATCTCGCGCAGACTCCATGTCTTTGCACAGCTTCCGCGGGCATCCAGCGCGTGATAGAAGCTATTCATGCGGATTTTTCGCCTTTTGCCGGCTCTCTGCTTCGCTGCCGCGACGATCGGCCCGGCGCAGGCCGCCGATCCTTTTTATCTCGGGACGTGGAAATTCACCTCGGCCGTCGTCGCGCCCTGGGCCGCACCGGCTGCGCGGAAGCCGAACCGGAAGGAGCGCGACGCTCTTCTGGACAAGACCGTATCGCTCAAGCCAAAGGAGATCGCCGGTCCGCGCGTCTTCACCTGCCCGCGCCCCAATTACCGGCTGAAGGAATATCGGGTCACGGATCTGTTCGAGGGCGCGTTCGGCGAAATGCGCGAGCGCGACCCGGCCATCGATCCCGACAAACTCGCCGCGCGGCTCGGCTTCAAGAGCAAGGATATCCGCACCCTCGAGACCGGCTGCGAATTCGACTGGCACTTCGTCGACGAGGCAACGGCCGAGATCGGCTATGACGACTGGGTCTATACGCTGAGGAAGCAGTAGCGGGGCGGGTGCGCTTTTAGCGGCGTGCGGCGTCCGCCGGCGCGAGGCGCGCGATCGGCGGCGGGAAAGGCATCGACATCATCGGCGCGCTCTCGCAGCGTCCCGGCCGCTGGGCGACGCAGGCCGAACCAAAACATTGCTGCGAGACGAAGCCCGATTCTGCGGGCGGCGTCTTCGTATAGATCAGCGTATCGAAGCTCGACCTCGTTGCAGCGAACTCCGCGTCGTCCTTCGGCCAATAGATCGGCACGGCGCGGTGCAGATAGCTGTAGCCGCCGCTCTCGACCCAGTCCTTGCCGTCGCCGCCGTAAAGCCCGAGGCCGCAAAGCTGCGTTTCCTGCCGGACATAGCCAATAGCCTCGAGCATATCGTGATCGCGGTAGCGCAATGCTGTCATCGTCGGGCCTGACCAAACCTCGAACATGAGAACGCTGCCGCAAGCGACGATCGCAACCGCCGGCAACGCAACCGCCGGGATGGGAACGACGCCCTTCGTGCGCAGCCAATCACTTGCCCACACGCTCAATTGCGCGACACCGATGCCCGCCAAGACGCTGGTCAGCACGATGGCGGGATAGATGAAGCGGTATTCCTTATGGGCAATGAGCGAATGCGTCGCGACGATCGCGAGGGCATAGACGAGCAGCCGCGGATGACGCCAGGCGCCGAGCAGCGTCAGCGCCAGCATGGCGCCCAAGCTGCCGCGCCACAGTTCGCGCTCACCGAGCAGATAGAAATTCCACGGCTCGGTTCCGAACGTGCTGCTGACACCATCAAAAACGTTGTACCAGACATAACGCCAGACCGAGACCAAAGGAGAGCCCAGCGTCGCCGTATCGATGACGGCAATCACGAGCACGGCCAGCATGGCCCCGGCGATCAACGCGCCGCGTTGAGCGCGCGGGAAGCGCCAAAGCAGCCAGACACCGATCAGCCCGAGCATCGGCGCAAGCTGGATACGCAAGAGAAAGAGAAGGCCGAGAAGCAGCCCGCCGGTGAAAGCCCGGCGGCGCGACGCGATCGGCTTTCCCGGATCGACGACGTAAACCGCGATCACCAATAGGTGCCCGGCGACCACGTCCATGAGGGTGCGCGCACCGAAATAGACGAGCTCCGGCGCGATCACAACGAAAAGCGCGCCGATCGCCGCAGCGGGGACGCCGAAAGAACGACGGCACCAAGCGTAACAACAGGCGACCGGCGCTACGGCCAACGTCGCGAAAGCTGCATCGATCACCGGCATGTAATAGTCGGGGCCGTCGCCCAGCAGCCGGGCCGCTTCCATCAGACCGGCAACGATCCCCGGCAAAATCCAAGAACGGATGCCGAGCTGGAATTCCCAGGGGACCAGTCCCGTGCCGTAAACGAGCCGGTGCGCCTGCTCGGTCGCCTGAAAGACCTCGTCGCCCCAATTGATGCTCGGCAACGCGAGGAGCGACATCAATCGCAGGACGGCGGCCGCGAGCAGCAGCGCGCCGAGGATCGCGGCCTCGGCATGGCGCCTCGGAATCGCACGCGCGGGCGCTGCGACAAGCTCGGTTTGAACGACCACCCTTCGTATCCCTTAACGCGCCGGCGCGCCTCGACGCTCGCGAGGGCAAGACTAGCGATGTCAGGGTAAGGGAATGCTTAACGAATTGGCGACGCCGGCGCCGCCAGGCCTCAGCGCACGGGCGCCCAAAGCACGTCGTCGATGTGGGTCGCGCCGGACGCCAACATGACCAACCGGTCGAAGCCCAGGGCAATCCCCGCGCTTTCCGGCATGCCATGCGCCAGCGCGGCAAGGAAATCCCCGTCGATCGGATAGGTCTCGCCATAGAGGTCGCGTTTCTTGGCGACATCGGCTTCAAAACGCCGACGTTGCTCGGCCGCGTCGGTCAGCTCGCCGAACGCGTTGGCCAGTTCCAAGCCACAGACATAAAGCTCGAAACGCTCGCACACTGTCGGATCGCTCGCTTTGGGCCGCGCCAGCGCCGCCATCTCGATCGGATAATCATAGAGCACGGTCGGCACGCCGATGCCGAGCTTCGGCTCGATCGCGGCGAGGAAGATGCGGAAGAACAGATCCTCCCAGCTATCGCCTTGATGCGGCGCGATGCCTAAAGGCAGCGAAGCGGCGGCGAGCGCGTCGCGATTGTCGATCGTTGCCAGCACATCGATGCCGCAATGTCGGCTGAAGGCTTCGGCGACGGTCAGCCGCTCCCAAGCGCCATGCGGATCGCAGACCCGTCCCTGCCATGTCATCAGCCGCGTGCCGGCGGCGCGTAACAGCGCTTCGCAATCGCCGACGAGGTCGAGATAGGTCGCGCCGGCGCGATACCATTCGAGCATCGCGAATTCCGGCGAATGGGTGGCGCCGCGCTCGGCGTTCCGAAAACAGTGCGTAAGCTGGAAGATGCGCGGCATCCCCGCGACCAGAAGCTTCTTCATCGCGAATTCGGGCGAGGTGTGGAGGTAGCGCGGCGCGGTCTCCTCGCCGGGCAAATCGAGCCGGGTTGCAAACGCTTTGAGATGCGGCTCGAGCCCGGGGCTCACTTGCAGCGCCGGGGTCTCGACCTCGGTGAAGCCGCGCGCAGCAAACAAGCCGCGCATCGCGTTAAGGATATTGCTGCGCGCCTCGAGATAGGGACGGCGGCGCGCCAGGGCATCGGGCCGCCACCATGCGCTGTCCGTCATCCAAACGTCCCTTTCATAAGCCCTACCCCTTTCATAAGACCCATCGAACTGCTAGGAACCTGCGCCAAATCCCATGACCGCCGCAACTGCCGCGCCAAAGGAAGCGCCATGAAGATCAATGCTATCGACATCCGACCGGGCTTCGTCCTCGAAAACGGGGGCAGGCTGATGCTCGTGCTGAAGCGCGAAATCGTGCAACCCGGCAAAGGCGGCGCGTTCACCCAGATCGAAATGCGCGACATCAAGACCGGTACCAAGACGATCGAGCGCTATCGTACCCAGGAAACCGTCGAGCGCGCGCAGCTCGAGGAACGAGAGATGCAATATCTCTTTATGGACGGCAACACAGCGACGTTCATGGACAGCGAGACCTTCGAGCAGCTCGGGGTCGACCGCGAGCTGATCGGCGAGGCCGCCGACTTCCTGCAAGAGAACATGACCTGCACCGTCGAGACCTTTGAGGGCGCACCGCTCTCGGTCACCCTGCCGACGAGCGTGATCCTCGAAGTCGTCGAGGCCGATCCGGTTGTGAAGGGCCAGACTGCGTCTTCGTCCTATAAGCCCGGCAAGCTCGAGAACGGCCGCCGCGTGATGATCCCGCCACATATCGGCACCGGCACGCGCATCGTCGTCAATACGGCCGACGGCACGTACATCGAACGCGCGAAAGACTGATCCGCTTCCCATGGTAGGGCCGCGGCGCTCGGCGCTGATCAATGTGATGGCGGGGGCCGCGCTGAAAGCGGCCAAAGGCCTTATCCGCGATTTCGGCGAGGTCGAGCAACTTCAGGTCTCGGTCAAAGGCCCGGGCGAATTCGTCACCGCCGCCGATCTCAAAGCCGAGAAGATTCTGCGCGCCGAGCTCACCAAAGCCCGGCCCGGCTACGGCTTCCTGCTCGAGGAGGGCGGCACGGTCAAAGGCAGCGATGCACATCATCGCTGGATCATCGATCCGCTGGACGGCACCACCAATTTCCTCCACGGCATCCCGCAATGGGCGATCTCGATCGCGCTCGAGCGCGACGACGAGATCGTTGCCGGCATGGTTTATGAGCCGATCCGCGACGAGGCCTTCTGGGCCGAGAAAGGCGTCGGCGCCTTTGTGAACGACCGCCGCCTGCGCGTCTCGGCGCGGCGCCAGATGGGCGACGCGGTAATCGGCACCGGCCTCCCCTTCCGCGAGCGCGGCGATCACCCGACCTATCTCAAGACCCTCGCCGCCGTCATGGCCGCGACCAGCGGCGTCCGCCGCCCGGGCTCGGCCGCGCTCGATCTCGCTTATGTCGCCGCGGGCCGGTATGACGGTTTCTGGGAATTCGGTCTGCAGCCGTGGGACATCGCCGCTGGGATCTTGCTGGTGCGCGAGGCCGGAGGCCACGTCACCGACATCAATGGCGGCAATGACGTGCTGAAAACCGGCAATGTGCTCGCCGCCAACGATTATCTGCACGTTCCTCTGGCCAAGCTGATCAAGGAATCGCTGCCGTCGCCAGCGTTAACGTGACGGTGGCGGCCACCCCCCGGTTGAGGTAGGCTGGCGTTCGTCAATCGAGGCGTTCGATGGGATTCTGTTTGATGGCCTTCCGCCTTAAACATGGCCGCACAATGCTCCTGAACCAGCGCGGGAATTTTGTCGCGTTCGTAGGTTTGGGCGCGCTGCTCGTTTCCTCCGCCCAAGCACAGGTCATTATCGGCGGCCATGGCAGTCCGGCAGTCCGGGTCGATAACAGCGTGCTGGAACGGCTTGGCCCGCTACCAAGCGTGCCGCCGTTTTTCGTCGCCGAGCACAATTCCGCCGCCCTTCATCGACCCGTCGCGGCGAAGCAGCACAGCACGCGCAGTGCTGCGGCGAGCCATCATTATCCGGTAAAGCGCCACGTTGCGGCGCGACACCTCAAGCATCACAAGACGGCGATTGCCAAAGCGGCACCATCGCGGCTGATCCACGCGCCGGTAAGAACCGCCTCATCGCTCAATCAGATCATCCATCTGATCCCGCCGAAGCCGCGTCTCGCCAGCGCCGCGCCGGCGGGCCCGACTCCGGTCGCACCCAGCCAGGCGCTGGTTACCCACCAGGAAACCGTCAGCACGCCAACCAAAGCGACCGTCGCCGCGTTCACTGCTCCCGCGTCAACACCGGCGCCGAAGCGGCCGGCGAGCAGCGACGTCCCGACGCCGCCGATGGTTCTACCGCAACAAGCGCGCGAGGAAACGCCGCCCACGCCGGTGACACCACCGTCACAGCCTGTGACCGCTGCTGCCAGACAGGCGGCGCCGGCGCCCGCTGTGGCAACACCCGCGGCGACGCCGATCGTAACCGCGAGCGCCAAGCCCGCCGTGCCGAGTATGACCGTGACGCCGAACGCGGGATCGGTGCCCTACGTCCCGTTCTCGACCGTGGCCGCAACGACGGCCCCCCTATCGGCAACGCCGGTAGCCGCTGCCGCACCGGCGCCGATGACGGTCACGCCGAACGTGCCGGCTGCCGTGCCCCCGGCACCGCCCTTGCAAATGGCGGCCGCGACCACGGTCGGCAATGCCACTTCGACGCTGAAATTTAAGACGGGTGCTGCCGATCTTGGCAACGGATCGCAACCCGTGCTCGACACGATCGCCAATCGTCTCCTGGCCAATGACGCCCTCCGGGTCCAGATCGTCTCCCACGCCACGGGCGGCGCCGACGACGCCATGGAAGCGCGCCGTGTCTCGCTGGCACGCGCCGTCGCCGTGCGCGCTTATCTCATCGAGAAGGGTGTGCGGAGCCTGCGTATCGACGTTCGTGCCCTCGGCAATCGCGCCGATAGCGGCCCCGTGGCCGATCAGGTCGACCTACTGGTCGTGAGCCAATAAACTGGCTGTGGGCCGATAAACGGCGTCACGCGTTATCGTGACGGTAGAATGAGACAGTGAGGCTAAAGCCGTGACTCGTCCGCGCCGATATCTTATTCGGATGGCTGTTTTCGTGCTCGCCGTGGCCGTGGGTGCCGCGTTGCTGTGGCGGCCGCTCTCGGAATACTTCATGGGCAATCCGGCTGTGAACGGGGTGATCCTCGGCATCCTGCTGGCCGGTATTTTCTACATCTTCCGCCAGGTGCTGCAGCTCAATCCGGAAGTCACCTGGATCGAGCGCTTCCGGCGCAGCCCCGATGCGCCCAGCCTCGCCGCCGGCACGCCGCGTCTTGTCGCGCCGATGGCGACGATGCTCGCCACGCGCCGCGGCGGCGGCAAGGTGACGCTGTCCGCCACGACGATGCGCACGCTGCTCGACGGCATCGGCACGCGCCTCGACGAAGGCCGCGAAACCGATCGCTATCTCATCGGCCTGCTCGTCTTTCTCGGCTTGCTCGGCACGTTCTACGGCCTGCTCGAGACGGTGCAGTCGGTCAAGGGCGTGATCGGCGGCCTCGCCGTGCAGACCAACGATGTGGCGCAAGCCTTCAGCAACCTGCAATCGCGCTTGCAGACACCGCTCGGCGGCATGAGCACGGCGTTCAGCGCCTCGCTCTTCGGCCTCGCCGGCTCGCTGATCCTCGGCTTCCTCGATTTGCAAGCTGGGCTCGCGTTTAACCGCTTTTACAACGATCTCGAGGAATGGCTCTCGGGCTGGACGCGGCTCTCGGGCGCGATACTGCCAGGCACCGATGGTGAGACCTCGGCGCCGGCCTTCCTCGAAGCGCTGCTCGAGCAAAGCGCCGACAATATCGACAAGCTGCAACGCACGATCGGCCGCAGCGAGGAAAGCCGCATCGCGGCAAACAACAATCTCGTCGCGCTCGCCGAACGGCTGGCGCTGCTCAGCGACCAGATCCGCACCGAGCAGGTGCTGCTGGTGAAGCTCGCCGAGCAGCAGGTCGACTTGAAGCCGGTGCTGCTGCGCCTCGCCGAGAGTCGCGAGACTTCGCCGATCGACGAGGAAGCGCGCGCGCATCTGCGCAATATCGAGGTGCATATCGTGCGCATGAGCGAAGAGCTGGCGCAGGGCCGCGGCGATTCCGTGCAGGAAATCCGCAGCGAGATCCGTCTTCTCGCGCGCACCTTGGCCACCCGCAGCAGGGAAACCACGCCGGGTTGATGCGGCGCGTAGCAACAGGAGTTTCGTAAGCCATGGCGTATGTCTCGCGCCGTCCGCGCCGTCCTGGCATCGATATCTGGCCGGGTTTCGTCGACGCGCTGTCGCAGCTCGTGATGGTGATCGTCTTCGTGCTGCTGGTCTTCACCGCCGGACAATTCTATCTGACCGATGCGCTGTCGGGCCGCGACGTGCAATTGCAGCGCCTGGCGCAGCAAGTCGATCAGCTCGCCGATATGCTATCGATGGCGCAGGGCGGCAACGCCGATCTGCAAAAGAAGCTCGGCTCTCTCACCCAACAGCTCGCCGCCGCCAACCAGGCGCTCGCCGCGGCGCGCGATCAGAATGCACAATCGGAACAGAAGGCGACGACGGCGCAGACGACCGTCGATCAGCTCAACCAGAACATCGCCGCGCTGCGCGATCAGCTGGCGCAAATCGCGGCGGCGCTCGACGTCGCCGAATCCAAGAACAAGGATCAGGAAGCGCAAATCACCGATCTCGGCCAGCGCCTCAACACGGCGCTCCTGAGCCAAGTCGCGCAACTCGCCAAATACCGCTCGGAATTCTTCGGCCGGTTGCGCGATGCGCTGGGCGATCGCCCGGATATCCGCATCGTCGGCGACCGCTTCGTCTTCCAGTCGGAAGTGCTGTTCCCGCCCGCGAGCGCGCAGCTCAGCGACGCCGCCAAACAAAGATTGGCGATCGTCGCGTCCGCGCTCAAAGACATCGCGACCAAGATCCCGAACGACATTCCCTGGGTGCTCGCGGTCAACGGCTATACCGACAAGCGGCCGATCAACACACCGCAATTCCCCTCGAACTGGGAACTGTCTTCGGCGCGCGCCATCACCGTGATCAACTACCTGATCTCGCAAGGCGTGCCGTCTGATCGTCTTGCGGCCGCGGGCTTCGCCGAGCACGACCCGATCGATACCGGCGACAGCGAGGACGCCTATGCCAAGAACCGGCGCATCGAGTTGAAGCTTACCGAGCGCTAGGGGCGGGCCGAAGAGAAAGCCGCCGGCCCTCCCGCGGCTTTCGTCATTACGAACCAGAAAAAGCTTAGCGGCGACCGGCCTTCTTCTTGGCCTTCTTCGCTTTTTTTGCCTTCTTTGCCTTCTTGGCGGCTTTGGCTTTCTTGGCTGCTTTCTTGGCCTTCTTTGCGACCTTCTTCGCCGCCTTCTTTTTAGCCGGGGCTTTTTTGGCCGATGCCTTTTTGGCCGCCTTGGCTTTGGCCTTCGCTGTACGCCGCGGCCGTGCCGGCGTGGGCGCCGCTGCCGGCTTCTCGGCAGGTTCTTCCGGCTCGTAGGCCGGCGGTGCGAGCGGCGCCGGCGGGATGGGCGGATAGGAAGGCCCGTTACTGTCGTCTGTTCCGTCGATCATGTTCAACCCCCTGAACCTCAATGGGACTTTGAAACATTATGAGAGGTGTGGGCGAAAGTCGAACGGATTTGCATGTCACATGACAGTAAAACGATCGATTGTTGCGCTCTCTGCCCATGCATTGCGCCGTGCGCGCGACTTCGCTATAACGGCGGCCTCGCTAGGAGCGCGCGATGAAAGAAGGCATTCACCCCGATTACCACGAGATCACCGTCGTCATGACGGATGGGTCGACTTACAAGACGCGCTCGACCTACGGGAAGCCCGGCGAGACCCTGCATCTCGACATCGATTCGAAGTCGCATCCGGCTTGGACCGGTGGCCAGCAGCGCCTGCTCGATACCGGCGGCCAGCTCGCCCGCTTCAATAAGCGCTTCCAGGGCATCGGCCTCAAAAAATAGCCGACTCGGCCATTTTGTCGGGGCCCTTAGGGGCCTTGAATCAGCGCTCTTCAAACCCATTTTGATGGTTGTTCCGGCGCCGCTTGAGCGGGTCTGGACTTCGTCAACGGACGTGCCCGGCCATGGTGGCGGGTTCGTCATAGTTCCCATTGCTCAATGGAGGATGTGGTTATGAACGGCTTCGACTTTTCCCCTCTCTTTCGCTCGACCATCGGCTTCGACCGGCTGACCCGACTTATGGATACGGCCAACCAGCTCGACACCGGCGCGAGCGTCTATCCCCCCTACAACATCGAAGCGACCGGCGATAATGCCTATCGTCTGACGATGGCTGTTGCCGGTTTCGGCGCGGCGGATCTCGAGATCACCGCCAAGGAAGGCGCGCTGATCGTGACCGCCAAGGCCATCAAGGAAGAGGAAGGCAAGCAGTACCTCTATCGCGGTATCGCGCGGCGCGCTTTCGAGCGCCGTTTCCAGCTCGCCGACCATATCCGGGTCGCGGGTGCCAGCCTCGATAACGGCTTGCTGCATGTCGATCTCGTGCGCGAAGTGCCCGAGGCCCTGAAGCCGCGCAAGATCGAGATCGCGACCGGCACGCAGCCGCAGGTGCTCGAGCAGAAAGCCGCCTAGGGTTTTCGCGCCGACTATTCACCGCAACGGGCAGCCTCGCGCTGCTCGTTGTTTTTTCGCTAGTTCAGCGTGCGGCCCAGGGCGTTGGCGAGCACGAGATAGAGTTTGCCGACATCTGCCGTGACGAACGTCGCGCCCATGACATCGGCGCGATCGACGCTGCGCGCCTGCGCCAGCAATTGCTCGAACTGATCCATGTAGCGCAGCGCCTGCTCGCGGAAATTCGAATCGCCTTCGAATTTCTCTTTGATGACGGCGCCGGTCTGGCGCTCCTGCAACTGCAGGATGTAGCGCGCAAAGACGCCGCGCTCGCCGCTGTGGAAGCGCTTCCAGATTGCATCCGGTACCGGCTGATCGAGCACGCGGGCGAGATCGACGGAGAGCGATTGCAGCGTCTCGATGATGAAGGTCGCCGATTTGAGGAAGGCGTCCTGCTGGTTGCTCTGCGCCTGATCGCGCATGCGCTGCGCGATCTCGGCCGCGTCCCCGGCCGCCTTTAGGAAAGTCTGCGTCTGGGTGCGGAAAAGCTCGCTCGCCTCGCGCGCGCGGCCGCCCGCCTGCTCGGCGGCGCCAACCAGCGACGCCGACTGGCCATGATAGATTTCGGCAACATCGCGCAGCCGGTCGACCGCGAGATCGGTCGCGGCGTTCAGCTCGGCCGCCTGCTCGCGCAGGACGCCGCGCGCGGCTTCGAGCCGCGTGTTCGCCTGCTCCAAGAGGCCGTTGAACTCGAGGATTTGGCGATGGACCAGCGCCGACGCCTCGTCGCGATGCTGCATCATCGCATCGCTGGCGGAAGAAAAGCCCGTAATCTGGGCATGCGCGCCTTCCGCCAGTTCTTGCAGCCGTTTCGATACCGCGCCCGTCGCATCGGCGATCGCGCCAAAATGCTCGTTGAGCACGGTGCGTGCATTTTGCATGCGGCCGACGGTCTGCTCGACCGCGCCGGACAGATCCTGCACCTGCTGGCGGAAGGCGGCACCGATATCGCGCAAGGTGGCGCCGGCTGTCTCACCGGCAGCTCCGATGCCGAGGCTCGTCGCATCGAATTGCTTGGCGAGCTCGACGAGTTGCGCGCTTGCCCGCTCCGCCGTCTCATCGATCAGCCGCGTCTTGCCTTCGATCATCGTGGAGTGCTCGTCGATGCGCTGCACCGTCGCGGCCGTCATCTCCTCGATACCGCGACTGCGATCGGCATACATCCGCGAAATTTCCTCGACGCGGCCGGTGGATTTAGCGGCCGCCTCGTGCAACGCGCCGACGCCGGCTTTGAGCGTGTTGTCGATCGCCAAGCCCATCGCAGCGATATGCTCGGTTCCCTTGTCCAACTCGACCAAATGCCGCTGCAACACCGAGCCCAGTGTCTCGGAGTGCCCGGCGACACGCTGCGCCGCCTCGTAAAGCCGCTCGACGTGGCTATCGAGCGCGCCGTTGGCAAAGGAGGCCCGCTCGGCCGCATCCGCCGATACGCACGCAAGTAACTCGGTTTGTTGCTGCAGCAGGGTACGGGTCTCGCCGGTCTGAGCTTCGAGCGTGCCGCGCGCGGCACTGAAATGCGCCACCTCTTGCGCGAACGTATCGTGCAATTGCTCGACCTGTTGCGCGACCTGGCCGCCGGTATCGCGCAGCGCCGCGATCTCGCGGCCCAGCACCTGGGCCACGCCTTCGAGCCGCGTCTTCGCTTCGTCGGATATCTGCGCGAGCTGGACAACGCGAAGCTGCACGTTCTCGCCGGCGCGGTTCATGTCGTTGGCAGCGGCGTTCGTCGCCGCTTGCAGATCGGCGATCCGCACACTCGCCCCGTCGCTAGCGGTGGTGATGATCGCGCCGGTTTGGGCGAGCGCATCCATCATCGCGCGAATGTGCTGCGCGCCGCGCTCCGAGGCCGCCGCGACTTCGCGCACGATGCCCGCGATGGTGTCACGCACTTGCCCGGTCCGCGCGTCGACGGTGACCGCCATCAACTCGCTTTGGCGCGCGATCTCGACCGCGGTTTCGCCGGCGCGCGCCTCGACGATGCCGAAAGCTTCGCGCATTCGCGTCGCGCCGACGTCGGCGGCCGCAACGGCGGTGCTTTCGAGCCCTTGCATCGCGCTTTGCAGCCGCGCGATCGTGCCGTCGAGCGCGCTGGCCGTCGCTGCAGCGCGCGTTTCGAAGCCGCTCAACGCATCGCCGATGCGGACACGCCCGCCTTCAATGGCGATCGCCGCGCGTTGCTCGATTCCTTCCATCGCCGCCTGGACGTTGCCGGCAAGCGCATTGAGCGCCGCCGTTGTCTCACCGGCACGGACCTCGAAATTCGCCATGACCTCGCGCACCCGCGCAGCGCTGGCATCGGCCGCCGCCCCCGCGGCCGTCTCCAGCGTGCCGAGCGCGACGCGAGCACGCGACACGCTGGCTTCGACCGCATCGCTCATGTCTTCGCCGCGCCGCGTCAACGCGGTTTGCGTTTGTGCGGCCACTTCTTCCAGCGAGTTCATCACCGCACGAATTTCGCCGACACCGCTTTCGGCTGCAGCCAGCGCCCGCTCGCCGATATTGCCGACGATCGTCGTCAACCGTGACGCACTGTTTTCCGCGACGGAAAGAATGTCCTCGCTGCGCTGCGCCAGCGTTTCCGACACCATCCTGCCGTTCTGCTCGAGCGCCGCCATAGCCTCGCGGACGCGATGAGCGCTGCCTTCGGCGTTGGCGGCCGCCTGATCGGTTGCGCTGCCGATGAGGCCGATCTGAACCCGCATTTGTTCGCCGACGCGCTCGACTTGGTCGCCGCTCTGACGCGCGGCCGACATCAGCGCACCGGCCTGACTGGCAAAGCCGACACCGACATCGCGCACGATATCTTGATTGGCGGCACGCTGGATCGCGGCGCATTGATCGGCCAGCGTCTCGGTGAGCTTCTGCAGCGGCTCAATGGCGGCGGCAACGTCCCCGCGGACATATTCGGCGCGCGCTACGCTGGCGTTGACGCTGGCGACCGCTTCGGCGACGACGCTCGCCAAATTCTCGGTCGTGGTCTTCAGCCGCGTCGCGGTTTCGTCGCTGGCGCGATTGAGCTGTTCCAGATCGTTGCGCAAATCGCGCAGCGCCGTTTGCGTCTGATCGTCGACACGCAGCGGCGCGACCTGCATGCGTTCGACCTGCTGCGCGATGTGGGTCGACACCTGCTCGAGTTGCGCCGCACGCGTGTGAGCGCCGGCGACGGCCCAGACCGCGATGACCGGCAACACCACTGCCAGCACGACGAGCGCGATCTCGTGCGGCAGCAGCGCCTGCAGCACACCCCAGCCGATGAAGAACGTAATGTAGCCGCCGCAGATAAGCAGCCAAACCACACTGAGAATCGGTCCCGATATGAAGCGACCCGACAAGCGCACCGTCAAAAAGCCGCCCTCTCTCCACAGCTGATGGGAGACTCGCTCATCCCTCTAAGCGCGTCAACTTGCGGCAAGAATCCGCGTAAGCGCCCGACGCATTTCGTCGGGCACGGGGACCGGACGCCGCGTCATGTGATCGACATAGACATGGACGAAATGCCCGACGGCTGCCGGCGCCGGATCGCCCTGCCGGAAAATGCCGATCTCGTAACGGACGCTGCTATTGCCAAGCTTACCCACGCGCAGGCCTGCTTCGATGACCTCGGGAAAGGCGATCGGCTTGAAATAGCGGCAGAGCGTTTCAACCACGAGACCGATCACAGGGCTTTTCTCGATATCGAGTCCGCCCTTCGCGATCAGGTACTCGTTCACCACCGTGTCGAAATAGGAATAGTAGACGACGTTGTTGACGTGGCCGTAGACGTCGTTGTCCATCCAGCGCGTCGGGATCGGCAAGAAATGCTTATAGTCCTCGCGCCGGGGCGACTCGGTGTTATTGGGCAACCCAGCCGCCATCGATCGAATAGGCGGAGCCGGTAATCGTCGCCGCCGCATCGCCGCAGAGAAACACGGTCATGGCGCCGATGCTTTCCGGCGTCGAGAAGGCCAGCATCGGCTGTTTCTCGCGCAAGAAATCTTCCTTGGTCTGGTCCATCGTGCGGCCGGTCTGCTTGGCACGGTCAGCGAGTTGGCGCTCGACCAACGGCGTCAGCACCCAGCCGGGACAGATTGCGTTGCAGGTGATGCCGTCATTGGCGCATTCGACCGCCGTCACCTTGGTCACCCCGACGAGGCCGTGCTTGGCCGCGACGTAGCCGACCTTCTGCGCGCTGGCGACGAGGCCATGCGCCGAGGCGATGTTGATGACGCGTCCCCAGCGCCGCTTTTTCATCCCGGGCAGCGCCGCCTTGGTCGCATGGAACGCGGCCGAGAGATTGATCGCGATGATCGCGTCCCATCTGTCGTCGGGAAATTCCTCGATCGGCGCGACATGCTGAATGCCGGCATTGTTGACGAGGATGTCGCAGGCCCCGAGTTCGCGCTCGGCCGCGGCGATCATCTGCGCGATCTCGGCCGGCTTCGACATATCGGCGCCCGAATAAGCGACTTTGACGCCGTGCTGTTGCGCGAGATCGTGCTGCAGCTTGTCGATCGCAGCCTTGTCGCCGAAGCCGTTGAGCATGATCGCGCAGCCTTCGGCCGCGAGCGCCCGCGCGACGCCAAGACCGATGCCGCTGGTCGAACCGGTGACGACCGCCACTTTGCCTTTGAGACTCATCAATTACCTATCGCTTGAAGAGGGCTTCGGCGCCGCCGCGCTGTTTGCGCTTGGCAGCGATGTCGTTCTTGACGCGCAAAATCTCGGCTTCGAGTTCGCTGATGTAGGTTTCGAGCTCGGCGATCGATAGCGGCGCGAGGTCGCGCAGCTTCGGCGTCTTGCGGCGCGGCTCCAATTCCTCTTCGTCCACGGCTTCACCTCTCTATCGGACGCGTTTGCCAGTTTGGCGCGGCTTGGGTAGAGGTGCAATGAAGTTGAGGCGGCCAAGCTAAGGAGGCCCGGATGACCACTCCACAAACCATGACCGCAATCGAGATCAGCGAGCCCGGCGGCCCCGAAGTCTTGCGTCCGATAAGCCGCGCCACGCCGACGCCAGCCACCGGTGAAGTACTCATTCAAGTCGCAGCCGCCGGCATCAACCGTCCCGATGCCTTGCAGCGCAAAGGCCACTACCCGCCGCCGCCAGGTGCGTCCGATATTCCGGGCCTCGAAGTCGCCGGCAAGATCGTGGCGGTCGGGCTCGGCGTCAATCGCCTGAAGGTCGGCGACGACGTTTGCGCCCTCGTTACCGGCGGCGGCTACGCGACCTATTGCATCGCGCCCGAGCCGCAATGCCTGCCGGTGCCGAAAGGCTTCAGCATGGTCGAAGCGGCAGCGATCCCCGAGACGTTCTTCACCGTCTGGCACAACGTTTTCGAGCGCGGGCGGCTCGCCGCGGGCGAATCGATTCTCATCCACGGCGGCTCGTCCGGCATCGGCACGGTGGCGATCCAGCTCGCCAAAGCCTTCAATGCCGGCGCAATCTTCGCGACCGCGGGCAGCCGCGACAAATGCCATGCGTGCGAGAAGCTCGGCGCGACGAAGGCCATCGACTACAAGCACGAAGACTTCGCTGCCGTGATCAAGCAAGCGACGGCCAATCGCGGCGTCGATGTCGTGCTCGACATGATCGGCGGCGATTACATACAGAAGAATCTCAGCATCCTCGCCGTCGAGGGGCGTCATGTCAGCATTGCGACACAACATGGCGTGACCGCCGAGGTCAATTTCGTTTCGATCATGGGGAAGCGTCTAACCCTGACCGGATCGGGCCTGCGCCCGCGCAGCGTTACCGAGAAAGGCGCGATCGCCGCCGCGCTCAAACAGAAGGTCTGGCCGCTCCTCGAAGCCGGCAAGGTGAAGCCTGTGATCGACAAGACCTTCCCGCTCGCCGAAGCGGCAGAGGCCCATCGGTTGCTCGAAACATCGAGCCATATCGGCAAGATCATGCTGACGGTTTGAGGGCGAACACCGAGCGAAAACCACCGAAAACCTGACTATGGCTCGGCTTTTGGGCCTTCCCAGGCGGCGTTTCAGCCACTATATACCGGCTATCACCCCAAAACGTTGATGGACGCCGAGAGCGACCTCGCGATCGAGGAGGAAACATGACTTTGCCGCTGATGCCCAAGGCGACCGCGGTGTGGCTGGTGGAAAACACGTCGCTGAGCTTCGATCAGATCGGCGAGTTCTGCGGCCTTCACGCCCTCGAAGTGCAAGCGATCGCCGATGGCGAAGTCGCGGTGCAGATGGTTGGTCTCGACCCCATCGCCAACGGCCAGCTCACGCTCGAAGAGATCGAACGCTGCCAGAAAGATCCGGCGGCGCGATTGGCGATTGCCAAGGCAGCACATCCGGTCGAACTCGTGAAGCGCAGCGGCCCGCGCTACACGCCGATCGCCAAGCGCCAGGACAAGCCCGACGCGATCGCGTGGCTCGCGAAGAATCACCCCGAGCTCAGCGACGGCCAGATATCGAAGCTTGTCGGCACCACCAAGCCAACGATTGCCGCCGTGCGCGACCGCACGCATTGGAACTCGCCCAATATCAAGCCGCGGCATCCGGTGGCGCTCGGCCTCTGCACCATGGAAATGCTCGAAGCCGCGGTGCAGCGCGCCAATCGCGGCAAAAAGCGCGACGAGAATGCCGGGCCGCTGGTCCAGCCGCCGACCCTCGAAGACGTCGCCGGCGGCGAAGACGCGGCGCCGTAACTCCAACGACTTTCCGATGATCGCGTGATGCCCGGACTCGTGCCGGGCATTTTCGTTTTTGACCTCGTCACGAAATTTTGGAGCGGCATCTAAGCGCGCGGCATCATCCAACCCACACCGTCACCTGCGGACTTGTTCGGCGGGTCCATGGATTGCCGGAACAAGTCCGGCAATGACGGTGTAAGAAGGGTAGTGCGTTAAAAGGAGAGAGCGCATTAGCTCCTCTCCTTGGCCAATCCGGCCGCTTTCAAGCTCGTCGCGATCTCGGTCAGAATCGCCGGGTCGTCGATCGTCGCCGGCATCTTGTAAGTCTCGCCGTCGGCGATCGCGCGCATCGTGCCGCGCAGAATCTTGCCTGAGCGGGTTTTCGGCAACCGATCGACAACCAGCGCGGTCTTGAAGCTCGCGACCGGGCCGATGCGCTCGCGCACCAACGCGACGATTTCGTCGCCGATCACCCCACGCTCTTTCTTTACGCTGGCTTTCAGCACGACGAGGCCGAGCGGCACCTGGCCTTTCAGCTCGTCGGCGACGCCGAAGACGGCGCATTCGGCGACATCGGGATGCGCCGCGACGACTTCCTCCATTGCCCCGGTCGAGAGACGATGGCCGGCGACGTTGATGATGTCATCGGTACGTGTCATCACGAAAACGTAACCGTCCTCGTCGATCGTGCCGGCATCGGCTGTGTGGTAATAGCCGGGATAATCGCTGAGATAGGCTTTCACGAACCGCTCTTCGGCCTGCCACAGCGTCGGCGACGCACCTGGCGGCAACGGCAGCTTCACGCACAGCGCACCGATCTCGCCCGGCTTCGCACGCTCGCCGTCGTGGGACAGCACGCGCAGATCGTAGCCCGGCACTGGCTTGGTGGCGGAACCGTGCTTCACGGTCGTGAGACCAAGGCCAGTGCAATTCGCGACGATCGACCAGCCGGTCTCGGTCTGCCACCAATGATCGATCACCGGGCGCTGAAGCTTCTCCTCCGCCCATTGCACGGTCGCCGGATCGGCGCGCTCGCCGGCGAGGAACAGCGTGCGAAATTTGCTCAGATCGTATTGGCGGATGAAGCTTCCGTCGGGATCGTCGCGGCGAATGGCACGGAAAGCGGTCGGTGCGGTGAACAGCGCGGCGACACCATGCTCGGCGATCAGGCGCCAATAAGCGCCGGCATCGGGGGTTCCCACGGGCTTGCCCTCATAAAGCACGGTCGTACAGCCATAGAGCAGCGGCGCGTAGACGATGTACGAGTGACCGACGACCCAGCCGATGTCGGAGGCCGCGAAAAACACCTCGCCCGGCTTCACGCCATAGACGTTCGCCATCGACCAGTAGAGCGCAACGGCGTGGCCGCCATTGTCGCGCACGATGCCTTTCGGCTGACCCGTCGTGCCCGAGGTGTAGAGGATGTAGAGCGGATCGGTCGCCTCGACCGGCACGCAGACCGCCGGCGACGCTTTCGAGACAGCCTCGACCCAATCGTGATCGCGGCCGGGGGTGAGCTCGCCGCGCTGCTGCGGCCGCTGCAGGATCAAGGTCGCTGCCGGCTTGTGATGCGCGAGTTCGATCGCGTGATCGAGCAACGGCTTGTACGCGATGACCCGGCCCGGCTCGATGCCGCAGGACGCGGAGAGGATCGCTTTCGGCCTTGCGTCGTCGATGCGCGTCGCCAACTCGGGCGCGGCAAAGCCGCCAAAGACGACAGAGTGGATCGCGCCAAGCCGCGCGCAAGCGAGCATCGCCATCACCGCTTCCGGCACCAGCGGCATATAGACGATCACGCGATCGCCGCGCGTCACACCGAGCGCGGCCAACGCGCCGGCGACTTTCGCGGTGCCGTCGCGCAACTCGCGATAGGTGAAGCGCTTCACCTGGCCGGTGACCGGGCTGTCATAGATCAGTGCGGCTTGCTCGGCGCGGCCGCGTTCGACATGACGGTCAAGCGCATTCCAGCAGGTGTTGAGCCGGCCGCCGCTAAACCAGCGATAGAAAGGCGGACGGCTCTGATCGAGCACCGCGTCCCAACGCTTTTCCCAATCGATCGCGGTGGCAGCCTCGGCCCAAAATCGCTCAGGATCGACGAGCGATCGAAGATGCTCTTCCTCTTGCCGGCTGGCCATGGCGCAAATCCTCCCCGTTCTCGCGACGCTTTGGCTAGTATCGTGTCGCAAAACGCAGCGCCTGCCAAGCTGCGGAGCCATTTGGAGGAACGGGATGGGCAATCCCTACACAACCGATCTCGACCGCAACCCGGCCAATCACATGCCGCTGACGCCGCTGAGCTTCATCGAGCGCGCCGCCGCGGTGCATCCCGATCAGCTTGCCGTGGTCCACGGAACGCAGCGCCGCAGCTGGGCCGAGACCTATGCGCGCTGCCGGCGTCTCGCCAGCGCGCTCAAGCAGCGCGGCATCGGTAAAAACGACACCGTCGCGATAATGGCCGCAAACACGCCGCCGCTGCTCGAGGCCCATTTCGGCGTGCCGATGATCGGCGCGGTGCTGAACGCGCTCAACACGCGGCTGGATTCGAAGACCATCGCCTTCATCCTGGAGCATGGCGAGGCGAAAGCCCTGATCACGGATCGCGAATTCTCGAGCATCGTCGGCCCAGCGTTGAAGCTGTTCGCCAAGCAAATCCCCGTGATCGACATCGATGATCCGCTCGGCGAGCCCGGCGAAGCATTGGGTGAGATCGACTACGAGGCGTTTCTCGCGAGCGGCGATCCCGAATTTGCCTGGACTTACCCCGAAGACGAATGGGACGCGATCGCGCTCAACTATACGTCGGGCACGACCGGCAATCCGAAAGGCGTGGTGCTGCATCATCGCGGCGCCTACCTCAACGCGATCGGCAATCTGATGGTATGGAGCATGCCGAAGCACCCGGTCTATCTCTGGACCTTGCCGATGTTCCATTGCAACGGCTGGTGCTTTCCCTGGACCATCGCCGCACTCTCGGGCGCGCATGTGTGTCTCCGGCGCGTCGAGGCCGGTGCGATCTTCTCGGCGATCGCACGAGAGCAGGTGACGCATCTTTGCGGCGCGCCGATCGTCGTGAACCTGTTGCTAAACGCGCCCGACCAGCAGCGCCGCGATTTCGGCGGCCGCACCATTGCGATGATGACGGCGGGCTCGGCGCCGCCCGCTGCCGTGCTGCAAGGCATCGAGGCGATGGGCTTTGCCATGACGCATGTCTACGGCCTCACCGAAGTTTATGGACCGGTGACGGTGTGCGAATGGCATAGCGATTGGAACGCGCTGGGCGATGAAGAGCGCGCCGCGATCAAAGCACGCCAAGGCGTGCGCTATCCCGTGCTCGAAGGGCTGATGGTCGCCGATCCGCAGACGCTTCAACCGGTGCCGCGCGACGGCCAGACGATGGGCGAGATATTCATGCGCGGCAATGTCGTGATGAAGGGCTATCTCAAGAACCCGAAAGCCTCGCACGAAGCTTTCGCCGGCGGCTGGTTCCACACCGGCGATCTCGCGGTCGCGCATCCCGACGGTTATGTCGAGATCAAGGATCGCTCGAAGGACATCATCATCTCGGGCGGCGAGAACATTTCGACGATCGAGGTCGAGAGCGTGCTTTACCGCCACCCGGACGTGCTGGAGGCCGCGGTGGTGGCGCGTCCCGACCCGCGTTGGGGCGAGACGCCTTGCGCCTTCGTTACGCTAAAGCCCGGGCATAGCACCACGGCCGAGCAGATCATCGCTTATTGCCGCGATCATCTCGCCCATTTCAAGGCGCCCAAGACGATCATCTTCGGCCCGCTGCCGAAAACCTCGACCGGGAAGGTGCAGAAATTCCAGCTTCGCGAGCAGGCGAAGGGCCTGCCCTAAAGCCGAGATTTCCGAGGCGGTGTTTTCAGGGACTGTGTTCGAGCTGCATTATCTCGTCTTTTATTCGCAGCTTTTGTCGCTTGAGATCGGCGACGACATCGAGATTGGGGAGCGGGCGGTGGATTTCATCATCGAGAGTGTGGTCCAGATTACGATGCTGGACACGAAGCTCTTCGATACGGTCTTGCGACGACATAGCACCTCCTGTTGTAACCAGATGAGGCACGAACGCTTAATGCTAACTCCGTTTGGAGCCAGCCGCCAAGCGAGATATGCTGCGCTCCCGTGACAAACCCCAAACAAGCCACATTCTTTCCGACATGTCAGAAACACAACGAATTGTTGTAGGCATCAGCGGCGCGTCCGGGGTGGTTTACGGCGTCCGGCTGCTGCAGCTGTTGCGCACGATGCCGATCGAAACGCATCTGGTGATGAGCAAATCGGCCGAAGTCACTCTCGCCTACGAAACCGACATGAAGGTCGCCGAGGTCCGCGCCCTGGCGCATGAGACGCACGCCATCGGCGACATGGCCGCCTCGCTCTCCTCTGGCTCGTTCAAGACCCTCGGCATGATCGTCGCGCCCTGCTCGGTGCGCAGCGTCGCCGAGATCGCTTCAGGCGTGAGCACGACGTTGCTGACGCGCGCGGCCGACGTGATCCTGAAAGAGCGCCGCCGGCTGGTGCTGATGGTGCGCGAGACGCCGCTGCATCTCGGCCATCTGCGCAATATGGCGTCGGTGACCGAAATGGGCGCGATCGTCGCCCCGCCCGTCCCCGCTTTCTACAACCGTCCCAAGACGCTCGAAGAAGCGATCGATCACAACCTCGGTCGCGTGCTCGATCTCTTCGGTCTCGATACCGGAAAGGTGAAGCGCTGGGGCGAGACCGACGGCAAGATGCGCTGACCGCGGTTACGCGGGCGCTGTCGCGAAATCCGTCTCCGCCATTGCTTTAAGCGCGCCGACAATCGGTGCCGCCGGTGCATCGCCGAGATAGAGCGTGAGATTGGCGAGTGCGTCGCCCAGTCGTTTCTCTGTCGACGATCCGGCGTTTTCGGCCGGCGCACGCCCGGCGAGCTGCCGTTGCAGCAGCCGTTCGGCGTCGAGCTCAACCGCTTTCGCCTTTGCGTAGATGCCGTCGCTGTCGGGCAGCGCGGCTGCTTTGATGGCGCGGCGGGCGGCACGGAAATGCTCGACCACATCGTGACGCCAGCCGGAAACCGCGCGGTCCGCCGCATCGAGCGCCGCGCGGTCCAGCCGGCCACGGCCGCTGGCGCCGAGCCAGCAGCAGAACAGCATCACATTGACGTCGCGGTCATGCTGATCCTGCAGCACCAGACATGCCGGCGGGACATCCGGCCGGGCATAGATCGCAAGCGAAAAGCGCCAGAACGCGGCGGCGGCGTCAGACATCGCCGAAATCACCGTTTTTTGATATAGTCGCAATTTCCATGGACCTCGATATTGAAGCCGTCAAGCAGCGGATCGCGACGCTCCAGGCCGAGCACCGCGATCTCGACGAAGCCATCGACCGCCTCGCGCCGCAAGTGCCGGCGAACAATCTGCATCTGCAGCGCCTGAAGAAGCGCAAGCTCGCGCTCAAGGACCTTATCGCCAAGCTCGAGAATTCCCTGCTGCCCGATATCATCGCTTGAGGACCGCGACGCCATCGCGCTTGCTGTCGCAAGAGCCGTTCCTATAATGCGCGCTCCTTTTCGGTTGGGGGAATGGATGGCGGCCAAGAAAGGCGCCAAACGCGGCGCGCCGCCGTCCGTCGGAATCATCATGGGAAGCCAATCGGATTGGGCGACCATGCGTCATGCTGCCGAAACCCTCGACGCCCTCGCGATCCCTCATGAAGCACGCATCGTCTCGGCGCACCGGACCCCGTCGCGGCTTTATGCCTATGCGCGCAGCGCGCGCCGCCGCGGCCTCAAGGTCATCATTGCCGGCGCCGGTGGGGCCGCGCACCTTCCCGGCATGACCGCTGCGATGACACCGCTGCCGGTCCTGGGCGTGCCGGTTGAAAGCGCGGCCCTCAAAGGTGTCGACAGTTTCCTCTCGATCGTGCAGATGCCGGGCGGCGTGCCGGTCGGCACGCTGGCGATCGGCCGCTCCGGCGCGATCAACGCCGCGTTGCTCGCGGCTTCGATCCTCGCACTCAGCGACAAAGGCGTCGCGACGCGGCTCGACCGCTGGCGCGCGCAACAGACCGACAGCGTCGC
This sequence comes from Allostellaceae bacterium, assembly GCA_035552195.1. Taxonomy (GTDB): domain Bacteria; phylum Pseudomonadota; class Alphaproteobacteria; order ATCC43930; family CGMCC-115725; genus CAIKMD01. The sequence continues at coordinate 53,146 of DASZLU010000065.1, forward strand.
CAAGCGCCCGTCCAATTCGTGAAGCAATGATTGCGGTTGGGCATGGCTGTTATTGAACCGGGCGCAACGATCGGGATTCTGGGCGGCGGTCAGCTCGGCCGCATGACCGCGCTGGCGGCAAGCGCGCTCGGCTATCGCTGCCATGTCTATGATCCGATCAAAGACGGCCCGGCGAAGCAAGTCACGTCGCTGTCGACGACGGCAGAGTACGAGGACAAGCGCGCGCTCGATCGTTTTGCGAAAGCCGTCGATGTCGTTACCTTCGAGTTCGAGAACGTGCCCGGCGATACCGCCGAGTTTCTCGCCGAGCGTAAGCCGGTGCGGCCCGGCCCAAGCGCGCTGCGCATCGCCCAGGACCGCATCAAGGAAAAGGACTTCCTCCGCTCGATCGGCGTCGGCACCGCGCCCTATCAGGCGGTGACGAGCGAGGACGAATTGCGTCGCGCGATCGATTCCATCGGCGCGCGCGCGATCCTCAAGACCGTGCGCATGGGCTATGACGGCAAGGGCCAGGTCGGCATTCGCCAAGACAGCGATCTTGCCGCGCTCTGGCAGGGCTTCGGTTCCGCCGACGGCATTCTCGAGGGCTTTGTTGAATTCGCCTGCGAAATCTCGGTCATCATCGCCCGCACCGAGGCCGGCAAGACCGCGACCTACGAGCCGGTCGAGAATCAGCACGTCAATCACATCCTCGACACGACGATCGCGCCGGCGCGCATAACGCCCGAGATCGCGATGCGCGCCGAGGCGATCGCGCGCCACATCGCGGAGAACCTCGATCTGATCGGTATCGTCGCGGTCGAGATGTTCGTCACGCATTCGGGCGAAGTGCTTGTCAACGAGCTCGCGCCGCGGCCGCACAACTCAGGCCATTGGACGATCGACGCCTGCTACACCAGCCAGTTCGAGCAGCTGGTGCGCGCGATCTGCGGCCTGCCGCTTGGCTCGCCCGAGCGGCATTCGGATGCGGTGATGAAGAATCTGATCGGCGTCGATATCGAGAAATGGCGCGAGGCCGCGAACGATCCGCTGCAGAAGATACATCTCTACGGCAAGGACGAGGCGCTGGCCGGCCGCAAGATGGGCCACGTCACAAAGCTGATTCCGCGGCGCTAAAAAGACCTATCGTGCGGCGCTGACGCGCTGACGCGCCTTGCCGAGCACACGCAACGGATTGAGCCGACCGACGCGCTCTTGCAGCTTCGGGATCGCGAGCACTTCGGCGAGGCGGCGATCGAGAAAGTCCTTCGTCGCTTCCATATCGTCCGAGCGATCATCGAGCCAATAAAGCGATGTCGTGGCGTAGACGCCGGCGAGCAGGCCGCGCTTCGTATAGAAATTGAAATCGGTCGAACGATCGCCGGCCGCATGCCAGATCGCATCGACCGTGTCGTAGAGCAGCTTCGCGCCGCGCGGCAGATTGAGCGGCGTCGCAAAGAGACTGAGCGAGCGCCGCACCGCCTCGCGATGCGGCAGCAATATCTCGAGCCGCGCCATCACCCCGGCGGCGATGCGCTCACGAATTTTCATCGGGCCGGCATGCCGGTGCTTCAATGCCGCCAGCGTTTGCCGGTCGGCCCAATCGCTGAACCAAGCGGCGACATCGCGGGTCCCGCCGGGAAAGAGCAGCGGCAATTCGGTGATATCGATCTCGGCGCGCTCGGCCGCCGCGCGCATACCGCTGCGCGTCCATCCGTCGAACGGCACGTTCGGCAGCATCGCCAGCAGCAGCGCATCCTTGCGGGCGGCGAGCCCCCCTTCGTTTAAGAGGGCGCTCATGCCTGGGCCGGCGTCAGCTCGATCGGGAACCGCGCACCTTCCTCGACGAACATCAGCAGCCGCATGTCGGTCATCCGCTGCGGATAGAGCACGCCGTCGAGATGGTCGCACTCATGCTGCACGACGCGCGCGTGGAAGCCTTCGACCGCGCGATCGATCGCGCTGCCGTCGGGCGCCAAGCCGCGATAGCGGATGCGGCTGTAGCGCGGCACCGCGCCTTTGAGGCCGGGGACCGAGAGGCACCCCTCCCAGCCCAGCTCCTGCTCGTCGCTGAGTGGCTCGATGATCGGGTTGATGAGGGCGATCAGCGGTTGCGCCTGGTCGTCCGGGCGGCCGCTCAACCGGTGCTCGGGCACTTGGAAGATCACCACCCGCAGCGGCACATGGACTTGGGGTGCCGCCAACCCGGCCCCGCCGATATCGGCTAGGGTTTCCGCCATGTCGGTGATCAGGCGATGGATGTCGGGCGTTGTCGGATCGGCCACGGGATCGGCCCGGCGGCGGAGCACTGGGTGTCCCATACGCGCGATTTTGAGGATAGCCATGGGACTAATATGAGCCGCGGGCCGAGACCGGTAAAGCGCAGGGCCAAGTTTGCCATTTCTCTGTTGCAGAACAATTTAGGAACATATACAACCGTGCCGATTTCTGGGGGAGGCCATGCCCGCTTTCGGCGTTTTGCTGTTGCTTGCGCAGATCGCCTGTGCCGTGCACATCGTGCGCAGCGGCCGACCGTATTTCTGGATTTACATCGTCGTTCTCGTCCCCATGGTGGGAATGGCCGCCTATCTCATCGCCGAGCTGTTGCCCGAATTGATGGGCAGCCGGACCGCGCGGCACGCCGCTTCAGAGATGAAGCGTACGATCGATCCGACGCGCGGGCTGCGTGAGGCGACGCGCCGGGCGGTCATGACCCCGACGATCGAGAATAAGGCAGCCCTGGCGGAGGAATATCTGCGGGCCGGCCAGCCGACCAACGCCGCGGCATTCTATCGTGAGACCTTGACCGGCATACATTCGACCGATCCGGCGTTGATGCTCGGCCTGGCGCGGGCACTCTTCGCCCAAGGGGACTCACCGGGGACCGAAGCGGTGCTGCGTCAGTTGCGCGAGGCCAACCCCGATTATCACTCGCCAGACGGACATCTCCTCTTTGCCCGGAGCCTCGAGGAGCAGGGCAAACCCGAGTCGGCGCTCTCCGAGTACACAGCTCTGATCAACTATTACCCGGGACAGGAGGCCCGCTGCCGCTATGGAATACTGCTCCGCCGCCTCGGCCGGCCCGAGGAGGCACGGCGGATTTTCGCGGAAATCTGCCATTCGGTCGAATACGGTCCGTCCCACCAGCGCCGGGCGCAGCGAGAATGGTATGACATCGCAAAACGCGGCGGCGGAAACGGGCCCTGAACGAGGAGCGAGTTGCCAAAACCCGGCCCATGTGGTATAAAAAAAATACCGGGCTGCTTTTTGCAGCCCGTTTTGTCGTTCCACCCTAAGGAGTTGGCTGCTCGTGCAGGTTCTCGTCCGTGACAACAACGTCGATCAGGCGCTGCGCGTCCTCAAGAAGAAGATGCAGCGCGAAGGCTTGTTTCGGGAGATGAAGATGCGCCGCACCTTCGAAAAGCCGTCCGAGCGCCGCGCGCGCGAGAAGGCGGAAGCGGTGCGCCGCTACCGCAAGCTGCTGCGCAAGCGCATGGAGCGTGAGGGCTACTAGTCGCCCCGCTCTGCTTGACGCAGATTCGAAGCCGCCCGGCCCTGCCGCGGCGGCTTTTACATTTCCGAGGATCAACTCATGCCAAAGGAAAGCGCCGGCATCCTGCTCTATCGCCAGCGCGGCGGTGCAACCGAGGTGTTCCTCGTCCATCCCGGCGGCCCGTTCTGGAAAAACAAGGACGACGGCGCCTGGACGATCCCCAAAGGCGAGCCGAATGCCGGCGAAGACAAACTCGCCGCCGCGATCCGCGAATTCGCCGAGGAGACCGGCACCGTGCCGGCCGGCGATTTCCGCTCCTTGCCGCCGATCAAGCAGGCCGGCGGGAAATGGGTGCACGCATGGGCTGTCGCCGGGGCGCTCGACCCAGCGGCGCTCGTCAGCAACGAATTCGAGATGGAATGGCCGCCACGCTCGGGAAAGCGCGCGCGCTTTCCCGAAGTGGATCGCGGCGCGTGGTTCGAACTCGAAGCGGCCCGCGCCAAGATCAACAAAGGCCAGGCTGCGCTGCTCGACGCGCTGAGTAAATTGCTCGCCGACTAAGCCGCAACGAAGCTCGCACCCCCCGTGTTCTAGGTCAAAGCATCGGAGGGTTTCGATGAGCGATCACGTTTACAGCATCACGGAAATCGTCGGCAGCTCGGGCGGCAGCATCGACGAAGCCATCAAGAACGGCATCGCCACTGCGGCGAAAACCCTGCGCAATCTCGAATGGTTCGAGGTGACGCAGATCCGCGGCCATCTCGATAACGGCAAGATCGCGCATTATCAGGTGCAGATGAAACTCGGCTTGCGCTACGAGAAATAGCGCATCGGGTTTAGAGGCGTCCCGCCTCTCGCCGCTGCTCATAGGCTTTAAGATGAACGTAGATAACCCGCAGCAGCCGGTCGTCTACGCCGTATTCGCGCGCCTTGTTCAGCAGATAACCGATGATGTGATCGGCCTCGATCTGGCCCTTGTTCTCGATGTCGCGCAGCATCGATGCGGTATTCGTCGATTGGCGATCGCTCAAGAGCGCGCGATATTCGTCGAGGAAGCCCACTGAGGGCGCGAAACCGGCGCGCGTCGCGATCGCGGCATTCGTCTCGAGCAGCTCGATCATCAGCGCAGCGCCCTCGTTGGTGCGCGCGATCTCGCCGAGATTGGCGCGCATCACCGCCGTCGCCCCGGCGACGGTCGCCAGATGCACGAGCTTCTCCCACATGCCGGTCATGATGTCGGGCACCGCGGCAGCGACGACCGAGCTGCGATCGAACAGCGCCTTGATGGCGGCGATCCGCTCGGACATCGTCCCATTCTGTTCGCCGAAGGTGATGTAGCGCCATTGGCTGAGATGCTTGATCGTGCCGTTGGGCAGCATCGTCACCGCGATCTTGGCGAAACCGCCGAGCACGCGCTCCGCGCCGAAGACGCGATTGAGATCGTCGATATGGGAGAGCCCGTTGAGCAGCGGCAGGATGGCCGTCTTCGGGCCGACCGCCGGGCGGATGGTCTCGATCGCCGAAGGCAGGTCGTAGGATTTGCAGGTGAGAAGAACGAGATCGGCGGGCGCCGCAATCTCGTGGCGCGCGACGGCAGACACCTTGCCGCTGAAATTGCCGAAGCTGCTTTCTATGCGCAGCCCGTTCTTCTGGAGCAGAGCCTTGCGGGCCTCGCGCACGAGGAAGGTTACATCGCAGCCGCCCTCGACAAGACGGCCGCCGAAATAGCCGCCGATCGCGCCGGCGCCCAGCGAAACGACTTTCATAACGACCATCGTACCGGCCGGCACGAAGCGATCAAGAACGTACCTCACGGGGGCCAAGTAGCTGCACAATTTCCGAATCGGAAAAGCTGCGGCATGTCGATAACGGCCAGTCAGCGCACACTAGGTAAAGACAAGTGCTCGAGGTGAGTAACACCTTTTCACCTGTGAGCGCCCGCGCCTCTCGTTGTGGTAAGCTCGTGCCGAGAACATTGGGGAGAGCCATGTCTAACCGCGACCGCGTGCTTGACTTCCTAAATTCTGCCGGGCCGGATGGAGCAACAAATGCGGATATAGTCTCTTCAACTGGCATAAAACCGCACCAGCAAGTTTTTCAGATTACCCAAGCCCTAATTCGCGAGGGCCTGATCAAAGGAATTCAATCCGGCAAGGACTGGCGGTTTTGGCCGAGGAAAAACGCCTCGTTCGAATCAAAAGAACAGGAGGCAAAGCGACTCACAAGCACTCTCTCGATCGTAAATGCGACGGCACATATCTGGGATCAGCCAGACACGGTAACGGTAGGCGTTAAAATTAATTGGATTCCGCTTGGCCGCGTTACTTTGTCCGAAACAAGCACCCTCGTTTTTCCGCGCTCACCAACAGCTCCCGGCTTATATCGATTCCGAATTCGAAAAGAGAGCCGGGAATCGCTTTACGTGGGCGAGACAGAAAACTTGGCGAGGCGCTTTGGGAATTACCGTCACCCCGGGCCAACACAACAAACGAGCATGCGTATCAATGTCAGGCTCAGGGCCGATCTGAAGGCCGGAGCCGACGTAAGCGTTGCCTGCGTCACAGAGGGGGCGTGGATAACCAGCCCAAGCGGAGCAGAAAAGCCCGCCGACTTTACCCTGAAAGCAGTGCGGTGCCTTCTCGAGAATGCTGCGATCATCGCGAGTAACGGTACCGAAATCGAGTGCCTCAACCTCTAGACGGATGCCCAGGCGGCGTCAGCCCAGCGCTTTGACGATCTGCTCGCACATCTTCTTCGCGTCGCCGAACAGCATCATCGTGTTGTCGCGAAAGAACAGCTCGTTGTCGACGCCGGCGTAGCCCGACGCCATCGAGCGCTTGATGAAGAGAACGGTCTTTGATTTCTCGACGTCGAGGATCGGCATGCCGTAGATCGGCGATTTCGGATCGGTCTTTGCCGCCGGATTGGTCACGTCGTTCGCGCCGATGACGAAGGCAACATCGGTCGAGGCAAAATCGCGGTTGATCTCGTCGAGCTCCATCACCTCTTCATAAGGCACGTTGGCTTCGGCCAGCAGGACGTTCATGTGGCCCGGCATGCGGCCCGCAACCGGATGAATCGCGTAATGAACGGTGACTCCCTCTTTCTTGAGGAGGTCGGCCATTTCTTTGAGGGCATGTTGCGCCTGGGCCACGGCCATGCCGTAGCCGGGGACCACCACGACCGAGCTGGCGTTCTTCATGATGAATGCGGCGTCCTCGGCACTACCCGATTTCACGGCCTTGTCGCCGTGGCCCACGCCCGCTGCTGCCGCGCCGCCCTCGGTGCCGAAGCCGCCGAGGATGACGTTGAAGATCGAGCGGTTCATGCCCTTGCACATGATGTAGCTGAGGATCGCGCCCGACGAACCAACGAGGGCACCGGTGATGATCAGCAGCGAATTGGCGAGGGTGAAACCGATGCCGCAGGCCGCCCAACCCGAATAGGAGTTGAGCATCGAGATCACGACCGGCATATCGGCGCCGCCGATCGGCAGGATTAACAGGAAGCCCAAGAGGAACGAGATCAGCACGATCGCCCAGAAGGCCGAGACCGGTTGCGCCACCACGAACCACACGAGCACGCCGAGCAACACGATGCCGAGCAGCGCGTTGAACGGGTGCTGGCCGGGAAAGACCAGCGGCGCGCCGGTGATGAGGCCTTGCAGCTTGCCGAAGGCGATGATCGAGCCGGTGAAGGTGATGGCTCCGATGGCGGTGCCAAGCCCCATCTCGACAAGGCTGCCCTGTTCGATCGCGCCCTGTGTGCCGATGCCGTAGGCGGCGGGCGCGTAGAAGGCGGCGGTCGCGACGCAGACCGCGGCCAAGCCGACGAGGCTGTGGAAAGCGGCAACGAGTTGCGGCAGCGCCGTCATCTGGATGCGCAGCGCGATGAAGGTGCCGATCGCACCGCCGATCACGATGCCGGCGAGGATCAGCCCGTAGCTCACGACATGCGGCGAGGCGAGCGTCGTTCCGATCGCAATCACCATGCCGACGATGCCGTAGAGATTGCCGCCGCGCGACGTGTCGGGCGAGCTCAGGCCTCGCAACGCCATGATGAAGCAGATCGAGGCGACGAGGTAGAGAAGTGCGGATAAATTAGCGCTCAAAGAAATTCTCCCCCTGCCCGCTTATTTCGTCTTCTTCTTGAACATCTGCAGCATGCGCTGCGTCACGATGAAGCCGCCGAAGATGTTGACCGAGGCGAGCGTCACGGCGACGAAGCCCATGATCTTCGAGAAGCTCATATCGCCCGGCCCGGCGGCGATCAGCGCGCCAACGATGATCACCGACGACACGGCGTTGGTCACGCTCATCAGCGGCGAATGCAGCGCCGGCGTCACCCGCCAGACGACGTAGTAGCCGACGAAGACGGCGAGAACGAAAACCGTGAGGAAGAATACGACGACATCAGGCTGGTTGGCGGCTTCCATGGCTCAGGCTCCTGCCAATTGCGGGTGGACCACCGCGCCGCCCTGCGTCAGCAGCGATGCTTTGACGATCTCGTCGGCGGTATCGATCTTGAGCGACTTGTCTTTGTCGATGATGAGTCCCAAGAACGCCAAGAGGTTCTTGGCATAGAGCTGGCTGGCATCGACGGCGATATGCGAGGGGATGTTGAGCTGGCCAAGGATGGTGACACCGTTCGCCGTCACCACGTCCTTGCCGGCCTCGCTGCCCTCGGCATTGCCGCCCTGCTCGGCGGCGAGATCGACGATGACCGAGCCCGGCCGCATCACGCCGATCATGTCCTTGGTGATGAGGACCGGCGCCTTGCGGCCCGGGATCAGCGCCGTGCAGATGACGACGTCGATTTTCTTCAGCGCCTCGGTCGTGTGCTCGCGCTGGCGACGAGCGAAATCTTCGCCCATCTCTTTGGCGTAGCCGCCGGCCGTCTCCATCTGCTTCATCGCCTCGATATCGACGGTGAGGAAGGAGGCGCCAAGGCTCTCGACCTGTTCTTTTGCGGCGAGTCGCACATCGGTGGCGGAGACGATGGCACCCAAGCGGCGCGCCGTGGCGATGGCTTGGAGGCCGGCGACACCGGCGCCCATCACCAACACGCGGGCCGGCGCGATCGTGCCGGCGGCGGTCATCATCATCGGGAAGGCGCGGCCGAAAGCGACCGAGGCTTCGAGTACGGCGCGATAGCCGGCGAGGTTCGCCTGGCTCGAGAGTACGTCCATCGCCTGCGCGCGGGTGATGCGCGGCACCAGTTCCATCGCGAACGCGGTGAGACCGGCCGAGGCGTATGTCTTCACCTCGTCCGGATATTGCAGCGGCGACAGCATCGCAACGAGCACGGCGCCGCGCTTCATCGCGCTGACTTCCTGCGGCTCGGGGCGCTGCACCTTGAGGACGATATCGGCGGTCCCGAGCGCCTCGGCTTGCGTTCCGGCGATGGTCGCGCCGGCGGCGGTGTAGGAGGCGTCGGGGAAGGCCGCGCCATCGCCGGCGCCGGCTTCGATCACCACTTCATGGCCCATGCCAACCAGACGTTTGGCGGTATCGGGCGACGCCGCCACCCGGCGCTCGTGCGGGCGGCGCTCTTTCGGAATTGCAATACGCATGTCGCGGAAAATCCCCTCGGGCGAGAACCGCGAAACAATGCCGGTTTGCTAAGAGTTTGTGAAGCGCGAATGCCGCCCCATGTGTGGACGCCGAGTCGGGCTCGCCCACCGACGGCCGCCCCTTAAGTTTCCCAGGCCGACGCCAGATGTTAAGATGGATTAACCGCTCTGGGAGCCGGGCTGGAAGCCCGACGCCGCGGGAATAGTAGGCTTCGTCCCACGGTTACCCGAAGATGGCGCTTAGATTACAGGGAATAAATCTTATCACCCCTCGTTCTTACATTGTCAGGCCAGCAGCGAAGCCTCCGTTCCCGCCCGGGACGGCATCATGAGCGCGTCGATCAGCGACCAGCTTATTGCCGTTCTCCCGCGTCTTCGGCGCTTTGCCCGCGGTCTGACCGGCTCCGCTGCCGAAGCCGACGATCTCGTCCAGGGCGCATGTGAACGGGCACTGACCCGAGCGCATCAGTTCCAGGAAGGGACTCGGTTCGACAGCTGGATGTTCCGGATCGCACAGACGATGTGGATCGATCAGTTGCGATCGCGGAACACCCGGAAGGAGGTCGCGGAAGACGAAGCTTTGCATGTCGGCAGCGATGAACCTGGCCGACGCGTGGAAGCCCGTCTCGCACTGCAGGAGGTGCGGTCCGCGCTGGCGCAAATTCCTGCCGAGCAACGCATGGCGTTGTTGCTCGTGACGGTTGATGGCATGAGTTACAAACAGGCGGCGGAAGTCGCCGAAGTTCCGGTCGGCACGATTATGAGCCGGCTGGCACGGGCGCGGGTGGCGCTTCAAGCCAAGCTCGAGTCATCGAAGCTTGAGCTCGGGGCCCATGCGCGAAGGAGTAAGAACGATGCAGAAGCCGAGTGACGAGACCCTGATTGCCTATCTCGATGGCGAGCTCGATGCGGAGACTCGTAGCGAGGTCGAATCGTGGCTCGAGGCCGACGCCGAGCTGCGCGATACCGTCGCCGCGCTCGCCGCGAGTGCCGAGGCTCTTCGCGCGGCGTTCGAGCCCGTTCTGCACGAGCCCGTTCCCGAGCGGCTGCTTGCGGCAGCGCGCGGCACGCCTGCCGTAAGCGCCGAGATCGTCGATTTCAAAGCCGCGCAAAAGGCACGCGTGCCGCGTCCGCTGTTGCAACGCCCTTGGGCACGTTTTGCGATGGCGGCCGGCGTCGGCGGCCTGCTGATCGGTGGCGGTGTCGGCTATTTCGCGGGCACAGGCTACGATAACGGCGTGCGCACGGCAGCGACCAATGCCGCAGCATCCAACTGGCTCGATAACATCGCCGGCTACCACAAGATGCTGATCAGCGCCGGCGGGAACGATCAGGCGCTGGTCGATGTGCCGCCGGATCCGAACGATCCGAACCGCAAGGTCGTTCAAAAGCTGCCATCGGATTTCAAGCTGCCGAATCTGAAGCCGTGGGGCCTCGACTTCCAGGGAGCGCGCTATCTCGTGGTCGGCGGCCAGCCGGCGACACAGCTCTTCTACACGACCGACAACAAAAAGCTTGGCCCGTTGACCGTCGTGATCGGCGCCACCAGCCAGCCTGATATCGCTCCGACGTTCGATCGGCGCGGCGATCTCAACATGCTCTATTGGCGCCACCATGGCCACGCCTACGCCCTCGTGGGCACGGCCGATATCGGTTACCTGTGGAATATCTCGAACGATATCGAGTACCAGCTCGACGCGATCTGAACGCCAAGCTCTGCTATCATCGACGTCCCTCGAAACGGGACGCCGATGATGTCCAATCTGACCAACCAGCGTTTTCTCCTTGCCGAGCGGCCCGAAGGCCGCGCCGTTCGCGAATCCGATTTCAGATTCGAGTCGACGCCGCTGCCCGAACCGGGTGACGGCCAGCTCGTACTGCGCACGCTGTTCCTCTCGCTCGATCCCTATATGCGCGGCCGCATGAGCGCGGCGCGCTCCTACGCACCGCCGGTGGAGATCGGCGGCGTGATGGCGGGCGAGGTCGTTGCCGAGGTTCTCGGGTCGCGCGCGCCGGGCTTCGCGCCGGGCGACATCGTCCTCGCCTATGCCGGCTGGCAGAGCCACGCCGTGCTGCCCGCCAAAGGCTGCGAGAAGATCGATCGCGCCAGGCTTGGCGCCCTGCCGCTCTCCTATCTTCTGGGCGTGCTCGGCATGCCTGGCGCCACCGCCTACTTCGCGCTCGACACGATCGGCAAGCCGAAAGCCGGCGAAACGGTCCTGATCTCGGCCGCGTCGGGCGCGGTGGGCCAGGTCGCGGGGCAGATTGCCAAGCTCAAAGGCTGCAAGGTGATTGCGACCGCCGGCGCCGCCGACAAGCTGCAATACGTGACGCGCGAGCTCGGCTTCGATATCGGCGTCGATTACAAGAGCAAGGACACCGCGGCGCTGTCGGCGGAGCTGGCGCAGCATGCGCCAAACGGCATCGATGTGTTCTTCGATAATGTCGGCGGCGTGCTGCACGACGCGGTGATGCTCAACCTCGCCCTCAACGCGCGCACCATCATTTGCGGCGCGATCTCGGCCTATGACCGGCTTGGCCAGCCCGACACCGGCCCGCGCTCGAACCGCCAACTCCTCGTCAAACGCGCGCTGGTGCAAGGCTTCCTCGTCAGCGACCACCGCGCGCGCTGGAGCGAGTTCCGCGCCCAGATGGCCGAATGGCTCACCGCCGGCAAGATCAAATACCGCGAAGACATTGTCGACGGGATCGAAGCGACGCCACGCGCGTTCATCGGCCTCTTGAGCGGCGCCAATCGCGGCAAGCTGCTCGTTCGCGTCGCACGCTGAAGGCGATGGCCGAAGCGATACCGAAACCGACGCGCGATCTGCGGCTCGATTTCTTTCGCGGTCTGTCGCTGTTCTTCATCTTCATCGACCACATCCCCGAGAACGCGCTCGCCTATTTCACCTTGCGCTCGGTCGCGTTCAACGACGCCGCCGAGGTATTCATTTTCATTTCGGGCTACACCGCCGCGCTGGTCTATGGCCGCTCGCTGGCGATGAACGGGCCGTTGCTCGCGACGGCGCAAATCTATCGCCGCGTCTGGCAGCTCTACGTCGCGCATATCTTCCTTTTCATGATCTTCACCGCCGAGGTCAGCTACGCGATCCTGGTCGTGCAGAACCCCATCTACACCGAAGAAATGGGTGTCGCGGATTTTTTGCAGGAGCCGCATCTCGCGATCATCCGCGCGCTGATGCTTGCCTTCCAGCCGATGTTCCTCGATATCCTGCCGCTGTACATCGTGCTGCTCGCGACCTTCCCGTTAGTACTGATCGTGATGGCGCGCTGGCGGATGATGCCGCTGCTCATCTCGGTCGGCATCTATATCCTGACCCTTCGCCAAGGCTGGGCATTCCACACGCGGCCCTCGCACGACGTGTGGTTCTTCAACCCGCTTGCCTGGCAATGCCTCTTCGTGATCGGCGCGACGGCCGGTTACGCCCGCGTCACCGGCAAATGGCCCTTTCCCCGCGCGCCTTGGGTCAGTCAGGTCGCGATCGTCCTCGCCGCGGCGATCGCGATCATCAATTTCAGCTGGACGCTGCATTGGATCTGGGACCCGTTCCCGCCGCTTCTCGCCAAGCAGCTCTGGAGCTATTCGCTGGATAAGACCAACCTCGCGCCGCTGCGACTGATCAGTTTCCTCATCCTCGCGGTCGCAACGGTGCACGTCGTGCGGCCCGAGGCGCGCTTCCTCCGGCACCGCTGGGCGTGGCCGGTGATCGTCTGCGGCCAGCAATCGCTGTACATTTTCTGCCTCGGCATCGTGCTCTCGGTGCTCGGACATTTTCTGCTCGCCGAATTCTCCGGCCGCTTCCTCATGCAAGTCAGCGTCAATATCGTCGGCATCGGCACGATGATCGCCGTCGCGCTGCTGCTCAACTGGTTCAAAAACGCCTCGCGCCGCCCGCCGCGGCCCGCGCCTGCCTCTGTTTCTGCGGTACCTTCGGAGTGATCGCGATGCGCCTTCTTGCCCTCCTCATCGGATTGCTGGGCGCGGCCCTCGCGCCCTCGCGCGTCTCGGCCGACGAGCCGCCCCAACCGCAACCCCCGGCGCAACTCGGCACCGGCAAATGCGCGGCGCCGGCCGAACTCCTCCGGGACGATCCGCAACTCCCCAAAATAAGCGCGCAGCTGCGCCAACATGAGCCGGTGGTGATCGTGGTCGTCGGCGGCGCCTCGACCGCCGGCACCTCGCCGGACAGCTCCTACCCTTACTTCCTGCAAGCGGCCTTGCGTCGGCGCCATCCCGGCGAGACCATCACCGTTATCAATAAGGGCGTTGCCGGCCAGACAACCGATCAAATGGCCGTGCGTTTCCCTAAAGACGTGTATCCGGACAATCCGAGCCTCGTGATCTGGGAGACGGGGACGGTTGATGCGGTGCGGAGCGAGGACGTCGACGGCATGGCCGAGGCCCTCACCAACGGTCTCACCGACATCCAAAGCCACGGCGCCGAGGCGATGCTGGTGGATATGCAATACAATCCCAGCACCGTTTCGGTTATAAACTTCGAGCCTTACCTGGACGCCCTCCACCAGACGGCGGACCAGCAGAATGTGTATCTGTTCAAGCGCTATGACTTGATGAAGTATTGGATCGACGCCGGCGAGTTCGACTTCATCAACGTGCCGAGAGAAAAAAGATTGCCGCTGGCGAGGGAGTTCTACGCGTGTCTAGGGGAAAGGTTGGCGGACGCAATCGACTACGCCGCACGGTGAGATGATCCCAACACAATTCGCTTTCTTCGGCCGACGCTGGCGTCGCGGCCCCGTGGCAGGGTTGTCGCTGTTCGGCTTGGCCGCGGTTGTGATCGGCTTCCTTGCGCCGGCGCCGCATGCCAATGCCGGCCGCGACCTGTGCGCCGCACCGATGACGGTCACCGCGCTCGCCGACCCGCTGCCGCATACGGCGCTGCGTCTCGCCGCCGGCAAGAGCCTCACGGTCGTCGCGCTCGGCTCGTCCTCGACCTATGGCACCGGCGCCAGCAAGCCCGAATACTCCTATCCCAGCCGGCTCGCCGCGCTGCTGCACGCGCGCTATCCGAATACCGAGATCCGCGTCATCAATCGCGGCGTCGGCGGCGAGCTGATCGGCGACACGACGCGACGCATCGCCACCGAGGTGATCGGCGACAAGCCCGATCTTGTCGTCTGGCAGGTCGGCACCAACGACGTGCTCGCCGATGCCGCTCCGCAGTCGGTCATGGCGAGCGTCCGCACCGGCATCATGCAGCTCCACCAAGCCGGCGCCGACGTCATCCTGATGGATTTGCAATACGCGCCGGCGGTACTGACCCATCACTACCGCGCCATGGAACGCGCGCTGCTGGTGACAGCCAAAGCGACCAGCGTCGCCGTCTTCCAGCGTTTCGCGCTGATGCGCGATTGGGCCGAGCGCGGCAACATGAAAATGTCGGCGATGGTTTCCGCCGACCATCTGCACATGACCGACAGGAGCTATGACTGCCTGGCGCGGGAGCTGAGCGGCAGCATCCAGCGCGACACGCAGATCGCGACCGACGCTCTCGCCGCGAAAGGGTGATTTCCGCCCGCGTCCGCGTTATAGAGGGCTGATGGCGGTTCTGGTCACTGGCGCGGCCGGTTTCATCGGCATGCATGTCAGCGCGGCCCTTCTGGCGCGCGGCGAGCAAGTCATCGGCATCGACAACCTCAACGATTATTACACTGTTGCGTTGAAGGAAGCGCGGCTCGCGACGCTCAACGGCCAGCGCCGCTTCCAATTCGAGCGGCTCGACCTCGCCGAGACCGAGGCGCTGCTGCGCTTCACCAAAACCCATCCCGAGATCGACCGCATCGTTCATCTCGCGGCACAGCCCGGCGTGCGCTACTCGGTCGATCATCCCCGCGCCTATATCACCGCCAATCTCGTCGCCCAGTTGGAAGTGCTCGAGGCATGCCGGCATCTGCCGAAGCTCAAGCACCTCGTCTTCGCCAGCTCGTCCTCGGTCTATGGCGGCAACACCAAGCTGCCCTTCGCCATCGAGGACCCCGTCGACCAGCCGCAATCGCTCTACGCCGCGACCAAAAAATCCGACGAGCTGATGAACTATTGCTACGCGCATCTTTACGGGATACCGAGTACCGGACTGCGCTTCTTTACCGTATACGGGCCCTGGGGCCGGCCTGATATGGCCCCGTGGCTCTTCACCTCGGCAATCATCGCCGGCAAGCCGATCAAGCTTTTCAATCACGGCAAGATGCGGCGCGACTTCACCTATATCGACGATATCGTCGCCGGCGTCATCGCCTGTCTCGACAACCCGCCGGACGGCATCAAGCCGCCCTATCGCATCTACAACATCGGCAACAACAAGAGCGAAGAGCTCGAGCGCTTCGTCGCGATCATCGAGGATGCAGTCGGCAAGAAGGCGATCGTCGAGCGCGTGCCGATGCCGCCGGGCGATATCGAGGCGACCTATGCCGATATCGCCGCGACGACGCGCGATTTCGGCTTCGTGCCGAAAACCGGGCTGGTCGAAGGATTACCGCGCTTCGTTCAGTGGTACCGCGCCTACCACAAGACCTAATTCGCCTTTTCGTACAGCGCTTCGAGCGCTGAGCCGTAGGCCTTGCGGATTTCGTGCCGGCGAATTTTCAGCGTCGGCGTCATCTGCCCATTGGCCGTGGTGAAGGTTTCCGGCGCGACAATAAAGCGCCGCACCCGCTCTATATTGGCGAGGCCCTGATTGACCCGGCTCACGACCGCGCCGATCGTCTTCTGCAGCGCGGCGTCGCCCTTCGCGCGCGCGAGCACCTCCTCCGCCGGCACGATCACCGCGACGAGGTAAGGCTTGCGGTCGCCATAGACCATGGCCTGCGCGATCTCAGGCTCGAGCGTCAGCGCGCCTTCGACCCGCGCCGGCGCGATCATGTCGCCGCCGGAATTCTTGATGAAATCCTTCTTGCGATCGGTGATGCGGATGTAGCCGTCACGGTCGAGCTCGCCGACATCGCCGGTGTGCAGCCAGCCGCCTTCCAGCGCCTTGGCGGTCGCTTCTGGCTCGTTCCAATAGCCTTTCATCACCAGTCCGCCGCGGATCAGAATCTCGCCGTCCTCGGCGATCTTCACCTCGACCCCATCGAGCGGCGGGCCGACGGTCTCGACCTTGATCCTCCTCGGCACGTTGGCGCTCACCACCGGCGAGGATTCGGTTTGGCCGTAGCCCTGCAGCAGCGTCACCCCGAGCGCGATGAAGAACGAGCTGATTTTGGGATTAAGCGGCGCACCGCCCGACACCATCGCCTTGAGACGGCCGCCGAAGCGGGCACGCATCTTGTCGCGCACCAGTTTGTCGAGCAGCGGATCGATCAGGCGATCCATCAACGTCAGGCTATGCGGATCATTGAGGCGCTTCTCACCGATCGCGACCGTGCGATAGAACAGCTTCGCTTTCCAGCCGCCATCACGATCGACCATCCGTACCATGCGCTGGTGCAGCGTCTCATAAAGGCGTGGCACGGCCGTCATGATCGTCGGCCTCGCTTCGATCATATTCGCCGCCAGCGTATCCGCGCCCTCGGCAAAATAGATCGAGGCACCGAGATAGATCGGAAACATCAAGCCGCATGTATGCTCATAAGCATGCGACAGGGGCAGGAAGTTGAGAAAAACTTCGTCCACGAGACCGAACTGCTCGAGCAACCCGAACGCACCATGGCAGTTCGCGAAGATATTCGCGTGGCTCGTCATCACGCCTTTGGGCAAGCCGCCGGTGCCGGAGGTGTAGATCAGGCAAGCGAGGTCGTCGGGCTTGATCTCCGCGACCCAGGCATCGACATCGCCGCCGGCGTCGCGGCCGCGCGACACTGCCTCGTCGACGGACAGCACGTCGGTATTCGATGCCTGGCCTTTGGTCAGCGGCTCAATCATCACGACGTGCTCGACATGATCGACCTGATCGGCGGCGGGGATGACGCGCCGCGCCAGTGCCTCGGTCGAGACGATCGCCGCGCGCGCGCCGCTATTGGCGAGGAGATAGCGGTGATCCTCGATCTGATGCGTGATATAGGCCGGCACCGTAATACCGCCGGCGCTGATGATCGCGAGATCGGCGATCATCCATTCGGGACGATTTTCCGAAACCAGCGCGACCCGGTCGCCGCGCCGCAAGCCGAGCGCGCGCAACCCACGCGCGAGCCCCTCGACCTGCGCCGCCGCCTCGCGCCAGGTGATGGGCCGGTAAGCGCCGTCGCGCTTCGCCCAGAGATAGGGCTTGTCGCCGTAGCGCCGCGCCTGATCGAAAAACATGGCGGCAAGATTGGGCCAGCTTCTCTCGATGCCGTCAGCCACGCGTTACTCTCTCCCGGATGTCACGGCCGAATACAGGCCCCTGGTCTTGGCGTCAATTTGGCGGAGGTCTATATGCTGCAGGTTAGGAAGAGGAGAGGTACACGCCGATGAGCGCAAACCACAATGCGGCCGAACTCGGTGCCCTGCCGCAATGGGATTTGAAAGACCTCTATCCAGGCCGCGAGAGCGCCGAGCTCAAAGCCGCGCTCGCCCAGAGCGAAAGCGGCGCGAAGCAGTTCCGCAGCCGCTATGAAGGCAAGCTGGCGTCGCTATCGGGCGCCGATCTCGCCGGCGCGATCCATAGCTACGAGCAGCTCCAGGAAACGCTTGGCCGGATCATGAGCTACGCCTATCTCGATTATTGCACCGATATGACGGATGCCGAGACCGGGCGCTTCTTCCAGAACATGCAAGAGACGGTCAACAGCATTTCGACCGAGCTGTTGTTCTTCTCCCTCGAACTCAATCGCATCGAGGAAGCCGATCTCGAGAAAAAGCTGAGAGACCCGAGCCTCGCGCATTACGGCCCGTGGCTGCGCGACACCCGCGCCTTCCGTCCCTATCAGCTCAGCGACGAGGTCGAGAAGCTGCTGCATGAGAAATCCGTCGCCGGCCGCTCGGCCTGGACGCGGCTTTTCGACGAGACGATGGCCGAGCTGCGCTTCCCGATCGGCGGCAAAGAGCTGAGCAACGCCGAGGCGCTGCATCTCCTCTCGGAGCCCGATCCGGCGATGCGCAAAGAGGCGGCGAAGTCGCTCGGCAAGGTGTTCGGCGACAATGCGCGGATCTTCGCCTTGATCACCAACACGCTGGCGAAGGATAAAGAGATCGAGGATCGTTGGCGCGGTTTCAAGCGCCCGATCTCGTCCCGCAATCTCGGCAACTATGTCGAGGATGAGGTCGTCGACGCGCTGATCGCCGCCGTCCGCGCCGCCTATCCCAATCTCTCCCATCGTTATTACAAGCTGAAGGCGAAATGGTTCGGTGTCGATGCGATGCCTTATTGGGACCGCAACGCGCCGATGCCGGATGAGAGCGAGCGCAGCTTCAGCTGGCCGGAGGCGCAAGACACGGTACTGAAAGCCTATGCTGCGTTCTCGCCCGACATGGCGGCGGTCGGCAAACGCTTCTTCGACAATCGCTGGATCGACGCGCCGGTCAAAGCGAGCAAAGCGCCCGGCGCCTTCGCGCACCCGACGGTGCCGAGCGTCCATCCTTATCTGCTGCTCAACTATCTCGGCAAGCCACGCGACGTGATGACCTTGGCGCATGAGCTGGGCCACGGCGTGCACCAGGTGCTGGCGGGGCCGCAAGGCGCGCTAATGTCGGACACGCCGCTGACCTTGGCCGAGACGGCGTCGGTGTTCGGCGAGATGCTGACATTCCAGGCGTTGCTCAAAGCCGAGACCGATCCGAAGCGGCGCAAAGCGATGCTGGCGTCGAAGGTCGAGGATATGCTCAACACCGTCGTGCGCCAGGTCGCTTTCGTCGAATTCGAGCGGCGGCTGCATGACGAGCGCCGCAACGGCGAGATGACCGCCGAGAAGATCAGCGAGCTTTGGATGTCGGTGCAGGGCGAGAGCCTCGGCCCGGCGATCCGCTTCGAGGATGAGTACCGCTGGTACTGGACCTATATCCCGCATTTCATCCACACGCCGTTCTATGTCTACGCCTATGCTTTCGGCGATTGCCTGGTGAACTCGCTCTATGCGGTTTATCAGGGCGCGCAGACCGGCTTCGCGGAGAAATATCTCGACATGCTGCGCGCCGGCGGCACCAAGCGGCATAAAGAGCTGCTCGCGCCTTTCGGGCTCGACGCCTCCGATCCGGCTTTCTGGAACAAGGGTCTGTCGATGATCGCCGGCTTTATCGACCAGCTCGAAAAGCTGGGCTAAAACCGTGGCCGTGGCCTAAACAAGGAACCGCATGGCCGACGACGACAGTATTTCGGGCAGGGTTCGGCGCTACGCGCGGGTTTCAACCGCGATGGGCGGGCTCGCGGCGCGGTTGGCAGGCGAGCGCTATCTCGGCATCGAGATCGATCGACCGAAACACGCGGCCGATCTGACGCGCGCGCTCGGCGGCATCAAAGGCCCGTTGATGAAGGTGGCTCAGCTTCTCGCCACCATCCCCAACGCCCTGCCGCAGGAATACGCGCGCGAGCTCGCCTCGCTGCAATCGGACGCGCCGGCGATGGGCTGGCCGTTCGTGAAGCGCCGCATGGCGAGCGAACTCGGCGAGAATTGGGAGCAGCGCTTCAAGAGCTTCGAGCATGAAGCGGCACGCGCCGCCTCATTGGGCCAAGTGCATCGCGCGGTCGCCAAGGACAGCACGGCGCTCGCATGCAAGCTGCAATATCCCGATATGGGCTCCGCCGTCGAAGCCGATTTGCAACAGCTCAAATTTTTCCTCTCGCTCTACGAACGCTACGACCGCGCGGTGACCACCGACGAGATCCATGCCGAGATCGGCGAGCGCCTGCGCGAGGAATTGGATTACGAGCGCGAAGCCGCGCATATGCGGCTCTACCGTCTGATGCTGGCCAAGGAAAAAGAGGTCACGGTCCCCGAGCCGGTGCCCGAGCTATCGACCTCGCGGCTGCTGACCATGACCTGGATCGAAGGCTCGGCGATGCTCGAGGCGGTGAAGAAACCGCAGGCCGAGCGCAACGCCATCGCCCAGGCCATGTTCCGCGCCTGGTATGTGCCCTTTTATTACTACGGCGTGATCCATGGCGATCCGCATCTCGGCAATTACACGGTTCGCAGCGACAACGGCATCAACCTGCTCGATTTCGGCTGCATCCGGATTTTCCCCTCGAAATTCGTGAAAGGCGTCATCGACCTCTATCACGCGCTCGACCGCGACGATCGCGATCTGGCGGTCGCGGCCTATAAGAGCTGGGGCTTCGGCAATCTCAACAAAGAGATGATCGAGGTACTGAACCGCTGGGCGCGCTTCCTCTACGCGCCGCTGCTCGAAAACCGGAAGCGCCGCATCCAGGAACAGGAAGAGGAAGGCATCTACGGCCGCGAACTGGCCGAGGACGTCCACCGCCAGATCCGCCGCCTCGGCGGGGTGAAACCGCCGCGCGAATTTGTCTTCATGGACCGCGCAGCGTTGGGGCTGGGTTCGGTCTTCACCCATTTGAAGGCCGAGATCAACTGGCACCGGCTGTTCCACGAATTGATCGAGGATTTCGATTCCGAGGGGCTGGAGGCGCGGCAAAAGAAGGCGCTGACCGCCGCCGGCGTCCCCCAGGCGAGACCGGCGAAACCCCGCCGCAAGAGGGGCTGACGGCGGCCCGGCGCAACCTCTTGCCCAGGCAGAGGCTTAGCTTTAAGACGATTCCCCGGGAAGCAAATGCATCCACAGCCCGTTATGGCTCGAACGGAATTTCTGCGCGTTTAGGGAAATGATGGGTAAGAGCATTCTGGTCACCGGCGGGGCCGGCTATATCGGCTCGCATGCCTGCAAGGCCTTGGCCAAAGCGGGCTATGAGCCTGTCGCCTATGACAATCTGATTTACGGCCATAAAGAGGCCGTGCGCTGGGGGCCCTTCGTCGAGGGCGATATCGGCGACCGCGAAAAAGTGGCCGAGACGATTCGCCGTCACGATATCGGCGCGGTCATGCATTTCGCCGCTTTCGCCTATGTCGGCGAGTCGGTCGAGCAGCCGGAGAAATATTTCCGGAACAACGTGGTCAACACGCTCGCGATGCTGGAAGCGATGCGCACGACCGGGGTGAAGCAGATCGTCTTTTCCTCGACCTGCGCGACCTACGGCCTGCCCGAGAAGATGCCGATCCGCGAAGACACGCCGCAGCACCCGGTCAATCCGTACGGCGAGACCAAGCTGATGGTCGAGCGCATGCTGCACTGGTACGGCATCGCGCACGGGCTGCGTTCGGTCGCGCTGCGCTATTTTAATGCCGCCGGCGCCGATCCCGAGGGCGAGATCGGCGAGGACCACAATCCCGAAACGCATCTGATCCCGCTGATTCTCGACGCCGCCGCCGGACGCCGGGCGCATATCGGCGTTTTCGGCAGCGATTACCCGACCCCGGACGGCAGCGCTGTCCGCGACTATATCCATGTGCAGGATCTCGCCGACGCGCATATCCGCGCGCTGGGCTATCTCGGCGATGGCGGCGAGAGCCGCGCCTTCAATCTCGGCACTGGCCATGGCCATTCGGTGCGCGAGACGATCGAAGCCGCGCGCCGCGTCACCGGTCGGCCGATCCCGAGCAAAGACAGCCCGCGACGAGCCGGCGATCCGCCGGTACTGGTCGCCGATGCCGGTGCGGCGCGGGAGAAGCTCGGCTGGATGCCGGCGCTCGGCTCGCTCGAGCACATCATCGGCACGGCGTGGGCCTGGCATCAAAAGCGCTTCAATACAAAAGAAGGAACTGCCCCCTGATGGCGCCTGATTCCACCATCGCGCCAGAGGAAGGCACACGCGCTGCGACCGGCCGCCAGCCGATTCGCGTCCAAGGCAAATTCTTCTTCGTCGGCGAAGAGAAATACTTCGTCAAAGGCGTGACCTACGGACCCTTCCCTGTCGGCTCGCACGGAAGCCAATTCCCGGAGCGCGAGGTCGCCGCGCGCGATTTCCGCATGATGGCCGACACCGGCATTAACACGGTCCGCGTCTTCACGCCGCCGCCGATCTGGTTGCTCGATCTCGCCGACGAGCACGGCCTCAAGATGCTGGTCGGCGTACCGTGGTCGCAGCACGTCACCTTCCTCGACAGTCTCGAGATCCAGCGCGATATCGAGCGCACCGTGCTCGAGACCGTGCGCTCGATGAATCGGCATCCGGCGATCCTCGCCTTCCTCGTCGGCAACGAGATCCCGCCCGACATGGTGCGCTGGCACGGGCCGAACAACGTCCGCGCCTTTCTCAAGCGGCTCGTCGGCCTGATCAAGGATGTCGATCCGGAGCGGCTTGTCTCTTACGCGAATTTCCCGTCGACCGAATACCTCACGATCGATTTCACCGACTTCCTCTGCTTCAACGTCTATCTCCACAACGAGAGCGCGTTCCGCAAATACGTATCGCGGTTACACAACCTCGCTGTCGACCGCCCGCTGGTACTGACCGAGTTCGGCATCGATTCGATGCGCGAAGGCAACGACGAGCAGGTGCGCATCCTGTCGTGGCAGCTCGGCGCTGCCTTCGAGATGGGCGTCGCCGGCGCCTGCGTCTTTGCCTGGACCGATGAATGGTTCACCGGCGGCCATTTGATCGAGGATTGGGCCTTCGGCGTCGTCGACCGCGACCGCAATCCGAAACCCGCACTCGAGACCTTACGCTCGCGCTATCAAGGTCCCATCCCCCCGTCGCTGCCGCGCACGCCGCGTGTCTCGGTCGTGGTCTGTACCTACAACGCCGAGCGGACCATGGCGCCGTGCCTCGAATCGCTCTCGAAGCTCAATTATCCCGATTACGAGGTCATCGTCGTCAATGACGGTTCGACTGATGGCAGCCTCGCGATCGCCGAGCGCTTCGGCTACTGCAAGATCATTTCGCAGCCGAACAAAGGCCTCAGCGTCGCGCGCAATGTCGGTGCCGAAGCATCGACCGGTGAGATCGTCGCCTATACCGACAGCGATTGCGTCGCCGATCCGGACTGGTTGAACTATCTCGTCGCCAAGATGGAAGCGGCCGATCTCGTCGCCTGCGGCGGCCCGAACTTCCCGCCGCCCGAAGACAGCCTCATCCCATCAGCCGTCGCTGTGTCGCCCGGCGGGCCGACCCATGTCCTGCTTTCCGACGACACGGCCGAGCATATCGCCGGCTGCAACATGGCTTTCCGCCGCGACGTGCTGCTGCAGCTCGGCGGCTTCGACCCCGTCTATCGCGCCGCCGGCGACGACGTCGATATCTGTTGGCGCTTTCAGGATGCGGGTTACATGATCGGCTTCAGTCCCGCCGCGGTGGTTTGGCATTTCCGCCGCAACACGGTGAAAGCCTATATCGGCCAGCAGCGCGGCTACGGCAAAGCCGAGGCGCTGGTGTATTCCAAGCATCCGATCCGCTTCAACCTGTTCGGCCAGGCGAAATGGCTCGGCCGCATCTATGGCGATCTTTCCGCCTCGCTGCTCATATCGCGCCAGCCGGTGATCTATTCCGGCGTGTTCGGCCGCGGTCTGTTTCAAACGCTCTACGAGCCGCCTTCCTCGCTGGCGCAATTCCTGCCGCTGACTTTCGAATGGAACGTCGTCGCGATCATCCTGGCGCTCGCCGGGGTCGTCATCGGCGGCTGGGGCCTGCTGTTCCTGGTACCGCTGATCGTCACCTGGGTCATGTGCATCAACGGCGCCTTGCGCGCGCCGATCGACAAGCGCTTCCGCGGCGTCAAGGCGCGCGCGCTGGTCGCGCTGCTGATCTATCTCGGCCCGATCCTGCGCGGCTGGGAACGGCTCAAATGGCGCTTCAAGGAAATGAAGGAGCCGGAAGCGAGCACGAGCACGCTCGCCCCGCCGAGCGAAGCGCCGCGTGTTTCGTGGCGCGATCGCACCTTCTATCTCTCCTACTGGAGCGAAAAGAGCGACGAGAAGGAAGTCATGATCGGCGAGATCATGCGCTACCTGACGCCGCAGAAATATTTCATCCAGACCGATCAAGGCTGGGACAATTGGGATTTGAAGATCGCGCGCGGCCTCTGGAGTCGGGCCTATCTTCTCGTCGTCACCGAGAATCACGGCGGCGAGAAGCGGCTGATGCGGGTGCGTTGCGTGATGCGCTTCTCGCGCTTCTCGACCTTCGTGCTGCGCGCTTACGCGGTGCTGACCGCCGCGGCGTTGATCCTCGACGCGCCGGTGTGGGCCGCGATCATCGGCATCCTCGGCATCGCCCACGCCGGGCTCATCGTCTACCGGACGGTCGAGTTCGGCCGCTTGATGCATCGCATCGTCGACACGATCGCGCAGCGTCTGCACCTGACGCCGGTCAAATCGGACTGATATGAACAGCCTCCTCTGGAAGCTGCTGCCGTACCTTCGTCCGTACAAGTGGCGCATTCTCTGGGCGTTCACACAGATTTTCCTGGTCGCCGGCTTCGAGCTGCTGAAGCCGTGGCCGCTGCAGCTCGTCATCGACGATGTGCTGGGCGGCAACAAGACCGGCTTCCCCCTGCTCTCGCAGCTCGCGCCGCTGGATCTGCTGCTGGCCGCAGCAATCGGCCTGGTGGTGATCAATTTCGCCAGCGCGGGCCTGACCTGGCTGCACAACGTGACGACCATCGCGGTCGGCCAGGGCATGGTCAACGATCTGCGCGGCGCGCTCTACGCGCATCTGCAGCGTCTCTCGCTCGCTTTTCATAGCCGGCAGAAAGTCGGCGACCTGATGTACCGCATCACCGCCGACGCGTTCGCGGTGCAGACCGTGATGATGAACGGCCTGCTGCCGATCATCTCGGCCGTCGTGCTGCTGGCCGGGATGCTCGTCGTGATGATCCCGCTCGATCCGCTCCTGACGCTGGTCTCGCTGACCGTCGTGCCGGCGCTCTTCGTGCTGATCGCGATCTTCAACAAGAAGATCATCGCCGTCGCCACCGAGGTGCGCGACCGTGACAGCTATGTCTACACCCTCGTCCATTGGGCGATGAGCTCGATCAAGGTCGTGCAAGCATTCACCAAAGAAGAGGAAGAATACCGCCGCTTCATGAGTGCGAGCCGCGCCAGCCTCGACGCGACGCTGCGCCTCTACAGCTGGCAGACGATCTATTCCGGCATGGTCGGCTCGCTGACTGCCGCCGGCACGGCGCTCGTCATCTATGTCGGCGCGCGCTCGGTGATGACGCACAACCTGACCGTCGGTCAGCTCATCGTGTTCATTTCCTACCTCGCGCAGCTCTACAACCCCGTGAACCAGATCACGCAGAGCTGGGGCCTTATCGCCGGCGCGCGCATCGGCGCACGGCGCTCGTTCGAGGTACTCGACACCGAGCCGGACCTCAAAGACGGGAACCGCAATTTCCCGGGCACCGGCGCGCGCGGCGCGGTCGAGTGGCGCGACATTCATTTCCGCTATCGCGACGAGATGCCGGTGCTCGACGGCATCAGCGTCAGCGTGAAGCCCGGCACGAAAGTCGCGCTGGTCGGGCCGACCGGCGCCGGCAAATCGACGCTCATGGGCCTGCTGCCGCGCTTCTTCGATCCGAGCGACGGCGCCGTATTCATCGATGGCGTTAACGTGCGCGATTACAAGCTCAACGCGTTGCGCCAGCAGATCGCGATGGTGCTGCAGCCCCCCCTCGTCTTTCCGATGTCGGTACGCGACAACATTGCCTACGGCCGGCCGGATGCCAGCGATGCCGAGGTTGAGAGCGCAGCCAGGCTCGCGCGCATCGACGGGCTGATCAATAACCTGCCGCAGCGCTACGACACCATCCTCGGCGACAACGCGACTTTATCCGAGGGCGAGAAACAGCGCCTCACCATCGCCCGCGCTATCTTGCGCAACGCTCCGATCCTTATCCTCGACGAGCCGACCTCCGCCCTCGATGTCGAGACCGAGGCGATGGTGATGGAAGGCATCAACCGGCTGACTCAAGGCCGCACGACCTTCATCATCGCGCATCGGCTCTCGACCGTGCGCAGCGCCGACATGATCCTCGTGCTGCGCAACGGAACGATCGCCGAAAGCGGCAGCTTCGACGAGCTGATGCGAAGCGGCGGCGTGTTTGCCGGGCTCTACAACACCCAGTTCGTCGACAGCCCGACGCCCGAGAGCCGCGTCACGACCTCGGTCGAGCCCTCGTAAATCATCTTCAGCGCCACACCGGTGACGATCGCGAGGCCGATCCACGCGATCCAGCGATAGCGCGCGATGAGGCGGCCCGTGACCTCCGACGCGACCCCCATCAGCGCGACCGACAGCGTGAGACCGCAGACCAGCACCCAGATGTGATTGCGCGCGGTGCCGGCGACGGCGAGCACGTTATCGAGCGACATCGACACATCGGCGAGGACGATACGGAACAATGCCTGCCGGAAACTATCCGATGGGGGCTTTGCGGCGTGCTCCGGCTCCTCGGCTTTGCCGGCGAGGTCGCGATAGAGCTTCCACGCGACCCACAGCAACAGCAGCCCGCCCGCCAGGGTGAGGCCGATGATCGCGAGCAGATCGACCGCGATCAACGCCAAACAGATGCGCAGGATGGTCGCGACGACGATGCCCCAAACGATCGCGCGGCGACGCTGGCTCTTCTCCAGATGCGCCGCCGCCATGCCGACGACGACCGCATTGTCGCCGGCGAGGACGACATCGATGATGACGACCGACAGAAAGGCGCCGAGCGCGCCCAGTTCGCCACCGGGACTCAGAATCGCAGGCATGACGAAGAGGTTCATAGAGAAGCGCGCGACCGGGGGCAAAGGTCGATTTTCCGGCGGAAAGCTTGGCCTTCAGGACGCGCGCACCGATTGTTAACCAATTTCGGGCGACACTCTGCCACCGCGAGGAGGGGACGTAGGAATGGCGCAGTATCGCAGCTCAACGCAGCCCGCCGACGACATCGGCAACGACGTAATCGAAATCGAAGCCGCCGTGCCGGCGCAGGCCGCGACGGTCGCGTGGGCCGGCGATGACGACGCGCAGCTCGGCGAGTTGCTCGCCAGCCACGGCTTTGCCGCCAAGCTCACCGCCCGGCTCGTCGAACTGGCCGCCGCGCCGGCCCATGTGAAACGGCCGGTCGACCGGCTCGCCATCGCTCTCGGCGCACAATTCAATTTCTTCGCGCTCGAGGAAGCGTGGCAGCAGCCGATCCTGTTGTGTGGCCTTCCGGGCGCGGGAACGACCACGCTGGCGACCAAGCTCGCGGCGCGTTACGACGACAACGAAGTTTTGGTGATCAGCGCCGGCGCGCATGACGCGGCGAAGACCGCGCTATTGACGGAAAATCTCGAAGCGCTCGATCTTCCCCTCACCCAAGCCGCCGACGCCGCTGCGCTCGGCCGCGCCATCGGCAGCGCCGCCGGCCGCAAAGTCATCATCGATGTCGCCGCTCGCTCGCCCTTCGATCGCGCGCAAGTGAAAGACTTCATCACCGCAGCCGGTGCCGCCGGCCTGCTGGTGATCGCGGCCGAAACCGGCATCGAGGATGCGACAAGCGTCGCCAAAGCCGCGAGCGACATCGGCATCGCGCGGACGATCGTGACCGGTCTCGATGCCGGGCGTTATCTCGGCGCCGCGCTGAGCGCCGCCGATGCGATGAAGCTGGCGCTTGTCAGCGCCAGCGTCACACCGCATTTCGGTTTTGGCCTGCGTGCTTTCTCGCCGGAAAATCTCGCTCGCCGCCTCATGTCGGGCGGCCATGCAGAGCGTTGGCGAGTCGCGCCGATCTGATCGGCGCTTCCCTCGTTCTTACGAGTCCTAGTTCTTGCAGGTCGGGTAGGTGTTCTTGGCCGCCGCGGCCTGCTGCACGACATAGTGGACGAAATCGTCTTTGCCGAAAGTCTGCCCCTTGGTGAGCAGGTCGGCCGAGCGCGTGCAAAGGACCGAGACGGTCTCCTTGCCGGCGCTGAGCGCCATCTGATTGGCGAGCGAGGTGATAAATCGGTCGAAGGCGCTATCGGCGCCGCGGCCGCTGACGCGGCGGAAATAGCCGATCATCTTCTGTTGATACGCCGCCAGGGTGCTGGCGTTGCGATTCCTGAATTCCGCATAAGACTGGCTGCGGCAGGAATCGCTCACCACCATCAGCTCGGTTTGAAAGCGCACCGCTTGATCGGCTTCGATCTCCTCGGAGCGATAGCAACTCGCGGCCTGAGCGACGGAGACGGTACCCGCAAGAATCACGGCGATGACCGTGGCTTTCATAAGCTGCAAATTCTTCAACAGATGTTCCTCAACCTGGGGGTAATGCTGCGGCCGTCATTTTACGACGGCGACGCTTGTGCAAGCGATGGGCAAAATGTCCGATGATCAGCAAAAGCGCGAAGATGATCAGCATCGCCTCGCTGAAGCGCTCGGCGATCTCGCCGAGCACGCGACCGAACGCGTGGCCGCAGATATAGCCGACGCCGACAAAAATCGCCGCCCAAATCCCGGCCGCGATGAAGTTGAAGATCATGAAGCGCTGCCAGTTGACGCGGCTCACCCCGATCGCGAAAGACGAAAAATTGCGGATCCCGTAAATAAAGCGAAAGCTCAAAATGAACCAGACGTCGAAGCGGCGGATCCAGACGAGTGCTTTGTCGACGCGCTCTTGCCAGGTCGGCTGGCGCGCCAAAAGACCGACGCCGAAATGGCGCCCGATCCAGAAATAGGTTTGATCGCCGCAAAAACTCCCGAGCCAGGCCGCGATCAACAGCAGCGGCCACGCCAGCAGACCTTGAGAGGCGGCAAAGCCCGCGAACAACACAAAGGTCTCGCCCTCGAAGAACGTCCAGCCGAACGCAATCAGATAAGACAGCGTCCCGTGTTCAACGATGAAACGATGGACATCCATTGACGCGTTTCTCTCCCCCGGGGCCCCGATCCTATTCGGATTCGGAGAGTCAGGCGAGTAAAGATTGGCCGCGCAAGGCTTCCGGGTCAAGCCAGCAGGCCGAATCTCGGGCTACGTAGGTAATCGGCACTGTGCAGGCGCAATATCGTTGCCCTCAGAGAGTGCGAAAACGCCACTGATGGCGTGCTCGCCCGCTGCGACCGTCCCTGCTAGGTTGCCAAAGGCTCATTTAACGATAATCGGACGCAGCACATGAGCAAGCTTCCGCTTTCTCGCTTCAAGGTGATCGATCTGACCCGCGTGCGCGCCGGCCCGACCTGTGCGCGCCAGCTTGCCGATTGGGGCGCCGATTGCATCAAAGTCGAGAACCCGGAAGATGACGGTTTCGCTGCCGAGCGTCACGGTTCCGACTTCCAGAACCTGCACCGCAACAAGCGCAGCATCGCGATCGATCTGAAGAAACCCGAAGGCGTCGCGATCCTCAAAGCGCTGGTGAAGGACGCCGACGTGCTGGTCGAGAATTACCGGCCCGACGTTAAATTCCGTTTAGGTATCGATTATGAGTCGCTGAAGGGCATCAACAAGCGCCTCATCTACGCGAGCATCTCGGGCTTTGGCCAGGACGGGCCGTACCGCGACCGGCCAGGCTTCGATCCGATCGCGCAGGGCATGGGCGGGCTGATGGCGATCACCGGCCAGCCCGGACAGGGTCCGATGCGCGCCGGCATTGCCGTCGCCGATCTCTGCGCCGGCATCTTCGCGGCGCAAGGCATTTTCATCGCGCTCCTCGAGCGCGAGGAATCGGGCGAGGGTCAATGGGTCCATTCCTCGCTGCTGACCGCGATGATCGCGATGCTCGATTTCCAGGGCTCGCGCTGGACGATGTCGCATGAGATACCGGGTCAGGAAGGCAACAACCACCCGACGAACATCCCGGCCGGAGTCTTTCGTACCCAGGACGGCCACATCAACATCGCGGCATCGAGCGGACCGATCTACACGAAGCTCTGCCAGGCGATCGGCAGGCCCGAGCTGGCGGCCGATCCGCGCTTCAACAACTTCCGGGTCCGGCGCGAGAACCGCGACGCGCTCAACGCGCTGATCGAGGAACGCACGCTGATGAAGACATCTGCCGAGTGGGTGGAAGGCCTGAACGAGGCCGGCGTGCCCTGCGGCCCGATCTACAAGATGAACGAGGTCTTCGCCGATCCGCAGGTCAAGCATCTGAAGATGGCGCAAAGCGTCGATCATCCGGCGCTCGGCCCGATCGAGCTGGTCGGCCAGCCGATGTTCCTGTCGCGTACGCCGTCATCGCTGCGCTCGGCGACGCCCGAGCGCGGCGAGCATACGGATGCGATATTGAAAGGCCTCGGTTACGACGCGGATGCGATCGGCAAGCTTCGCGCGGACAAGGTCGTCGCCTAGGCGAAGCCCAGTTCGCGCTGCGCCTTCTTGGTGAGCTTGTTCGCGACGAGTGCATGCGAGGCCGCGATATACCGGCGCAACTCGGCAACAGGAAATTGCTTCAAATTGTCGACATAAAGCCAATGCGCTCGCGCCATATAAGGCGACGGCCGTGCTTGGCCCGTCTCGGTCAGCATCGCGAACGCGACGTCGTTCGCCTTGAATGAGGCGGTACCCCCGCCTGATTCTTTGGGCTCGGTCAGCACGGCGAACATCTTGCCGCCGACTTTATAGACTTGATGATCGCCCCATTGCCGCGACATCGTCGCGCCCGGCAGCGAGCGGCAGAATTTATCGAGCAAAGCCGTCTTCGATGCCACGTGTCTCAATGGCCTTTCGCATCGATTCGCACGACCGCGCGGTCGATGAACGACACGTCGGTATACTTAGCCACGTCGATGCTGTTCTTGATGAATCCGAGATCGCGCATCGCGTTGATATTCTTCTGCGTCGCGCCGATATCGGGCCGCGCATCGGGATCGCGGTAGAAGTCGTTTTTGGTCATGAAATAGCCGAGACTATCGATCGGTTGCTTGGTGTTCGCGGCAAAAAGCGCCGCTACCGTATCGCGGTTGGCGGGATTGATCGACCAGCGCGTCGCGCGCACCAAATCCTCGAAGAAATCGTCGAGCGCGGCGCGATTCTTCGCGAGCCAGGGCGCGCGCGCCACGTACAGCGACAATTGCGTGACGCCGAACGCGTCGGCCTGGGTGAAGAGCGTGCGCGTCCCGGCCTGGACTTGCGGCTTGAGCACGTCGGCGGACCCGATCGACGTCACGTCGACCTTGCTCTCCATCAACATCGGCACGAGATTGGGCAACGGCGCCGCGACCACTGAATAATCCCGCCGGTCCTCAAGCCCATGGCGCCGCATCATCAGCCGCGAGCCCATATCGGTCGCCGAGCCGATGCCGTTGCTGCCCACGATCTTGCCCTTCAGGTCCTCGACGGTCTTGATCGGGCTGTCGTTCTTGACCCTGAACTGATAGCTGAAATATCCCGGCACGCCGTCGCGCAGGCTTTCGGCGACCATACGGATATCGTCGAGCTTGGCGTTCTCGATCGCGATGGCGAGCGAGGAATAGGCGAGATTGCCGATATCGAGATCGCCCGTCGCGAGCGCCGTCACTTCCTCGGACGAGGCGGCGAAGCGCACGGGAACAAGCTCGTAAGAGGTATCAACATGCGGAACAACGTCTTTGCGATGCGCGAGCATCGTCAAGAATTTGTCCGGCGGCGTTTGCATGCCGATGCGGATCTTGAGCGGATCCGCCGACGCAGTCGACGCGAAACCAATCCCGACAAGAAGAGCGGCAAGCGCCGCGCGTTTCACGGCAGCGCTCACCGCGGCCGTCCTCAATGAGCGGATGGCGCGCTCACGCCGACGCCGATCGGGCAGCTCACGCCGGTGCCGCCGAGACCGCAATAGCCGCCGGGATTCTTGGCGAGATATTGCTGGTGATAATCCTCGGCGTAATAGAAGGGCTGCGCATCCTTGATCTCGGTCGTGATCGTGCCGTGACCGGCTTTGCCGAGTTCTTTGGCAAAGAGATCGCGCGAGGCGAGCGCCGCCGCCTGCTGCTCGGGCGTCGTCGTATAGATCGCCGAGCGATATTGCGTGCCGACATCGTTGCCTTGGCGCATGCCCTGCGTCGGGTCGTGGCTTTCCCAGAAAGCCTTGAGGATCGAATCGAAGCTCACCTGCTTCGGATCGAAGACGACGAGCACGACCTCGGTATGGCCGGTGCGCCCGGAGCAGACCTCTTCATAGGTCGGGTTCGGCGTATAGCCGCCGGCATAGCCGACCGCCGTGGTGTAGACGCCGGGAATCAGCCAGAACGCTCGTTCGGCGCCCCAGAAGCAGCCCATGGCAACGACGACGCTTTCGAGTCCATCCGGAAACGGCGGTGCGAGCGGATGACCGTTGACGAAATGCGCTTTGGCGATGGGCATCTTCGCCTGGCGTCCCGGCAAAGCGTCTTCGCGGCTCGGCATTTCGGCCTTCTTGCGCGACATCAAATTCCACATGATGAAATCTCCTCTCGCATCAAGGCTTGACGGAGCCTAGCGCGGGTTCTTGGTTTAAGCCAGCAAGGGGCAGTTGCGGAAAAGCGAGGCAAGCATGGCGTTGTCGATCGTCGTCGTCGCGCAAGGCGAAATGGGCGCGGCGGTAGGACAGAGGCTGCATTCGCGGGGCGCGGCGGTGCGCACCTCGCTCAAAGGGCGCAGCGAAGCGAGTCGCATTCGCGCGCGCGAAGCCGGCATGGTGCCGGTCGATGACGATTTCGCGCTGATCAACGGCGCCGATTTCGTCCTCTCGATCGTGCCGCCCGGCGACGCCAAGGCTTTCGCCGAGCGTATGGCGCCGGCGCTGGCGCGGCTCGACCGCAAGCCGATCTTCGCCGATTGCAACGCGCTCGCCCCCGCGACGGTGCGCGAGGTCGCGGACGCGATCGCGCCCAGCGGCTGCGCCTTCGCCGATATGGGCATTCTCGGCGCGCCGCCGTCGCCCTCGGGCGCCGGGGGACCGCGGCTCTACGCCTCGGGTCCGGGCGCGCGCTCGGCGCTTGCGCTCAAGGATTACGGTCTCGACGTTCGCATCGTCGAGGGCGGAATCGGCGAAGCCTCGGCGGTGAAGATGGGCTATGCCTGTCTCACCAAGGGCACGCAGGCGATCGGCGCCTCGATGATGCTGGGCGCGATGCGCAACAACGTCGCGCCGACGGTGCGCGAAGCGCTCGCCGACAGCCTGCCCGAAATCTTCGGCTATGTGTCGAAACAGATGCCGCGCATGTTCCCCAAGGCCTATCGCTGGGTCGCGGAGATGGAAGAGATTTCCAAATTCCTCGCTGCCGATCCGGGCGCGAGCCAGATGCTCGCCGGCGCGGCGCGACTCTATGAGCAGATCGCGCAAGACTTCCCCGACCGCAAAGACGGCGGCGCCGTCAGCACCATCGAGGCTTTCCTCAAGCGCTAAACTCAAAGCCAAAGTGGCGGCGCTTTGATTCGCCGAGATAAATTGGCTTTGTTCGGCAAAATTCAGATTCCGCGCCACCCCTTCCCCACCTAAACGCCCCCATTGTGAACTTATGGGGCGCTTGAGCCGAAGATGTGGGGATGCGGCTTCGCGCGATCAAGCACCGCTGCGTCAGAACCGATACCGCGCGCTGCGCTGACGGAGTTTCGCCCGACTTATTTCTCCAGCGGCAGTACGTAGCGCGTGTCGATGAACGCTGCGGCATCGACCTCTTGCTTCACCATACCCTGGCTCTTGTACCAGGCGACCTGGCGCGCAATGTCGGCCACATCGAGCTTGCCGTCGCGATTGACGTAGCCGAGCGCGGGCTCGATCGCCGCGGCCGGCTGATCGAGATATTTCGCCATGATGGCGAGATCCGCTTGCGCATTCGCGCCGTTGCGGCGCTTGCCATCCGCATCGACGAAGGCGTCGTCATAATCAGCGACAGATTTGCGATAAGCGCGAAGGAAGCGTTCGACGAAATCGCGCCGCGTATCGGCGGTCTTGCTCGCGGTTTGGATCGTGCCGAGCTGCCATTGCGCTTCATCGCCGCTGTAGCCGATGAGCTTGGCATCGCCGCGCGTGATCGCCGGCATCACCGGCGTCACCGGACCGATATAGACATCGACCGTGCCGCCGACCACCGAGGCCACCATGTTGGAGGTGCTTTGCAGCGGAACGATGCGGCTGCTCGCCGGATCGAGATGATGTTTCATTTGGATGAGGTAGAGCGTGTAAGCGATGCCCGAGCCAAGCGCGGTGATGCCGACCGTGTGGCCCGGCAGCGCCTGATAAGAAGTAAGCCCACCCTCGTAAGCGCGCTTGGAGGCGGCAACGGCGAAGAGCTGGAAGCCAGGGACATCCTCGGCGAAGCCGGCGATGATCTTCAGCGCGCCTTGCCCTCCGAGGTTATAGGTGGCGCCACTGGCATTGGCGGCGGCGAAATCGATCGAGCCTGCGACCACCGCGGGCGCCATCGCCGGCGCGCTTTCGAAGAAGACCAGCTCGGGCGCGAGTTGCTCGGCCGCGAAATAGCCCTTCGCCACGCCGATGAAGAGCGGGCCGTAGACCGCGTTCTTGATGACGCCGATCTTGACCGGATCGGCCGCCGTTGCCGGATGCGCCGCCAGGGCCACGATAGCGGCGATGGCGAGCGCCAGCCAAGTTTTCGATCTCGATGCCACGCGCGCCCTCCTCTTCAATCGATCGCTTATTTCTCCAGCGGGATTACGTAGCGCTCGTCGATCGTCGCTGCGGCGTTGACCTCTGACTTGATCATGCCTTGGCTTTTGTACCAGGCGATCTGGCGCAGGATATCTTTCGCGTCGAGCTTGCCGTCCGCATTCACGTAACCGAGCGCCGGTTTCAGCGCTTCCGGCGCTTGGTCGAGACGCTTGGCGAGAATATCAAGGATCGCCGGTGCATCGGCACTGTCGCGGCGCGCGCCCGAAGCATCGACGAAAGCGTCGTCGTAATCGTGGACGCCTTTGCGGTAGGCGGCGAGGAACCGCTCGACCACATCGTGCCGTTCGTCCGCGGTCTTTTTCGCCGTGTAGATCGTGCCCAATTGCCATTTCACTTCATCGCCGGTGAACGCGACGAATTTCGCATCGCCATGATTGACGACCGGCATGATCTGCGTCGCCGGGCCGATGAACGCGTCCGCGGTACCGCCGGTCACGGCCGAGATCATGTTCGCGTTCGATTGCAGCGGCATTTCGCGAATACTCGTCGGATCGAGACGATATTTCGCTTCGATGAGGCTGATGATGTAGCCGGCCGCGCCGCCGGTGGCCTGCACGGCGACTGAATGTCCCGGCAGTGCGGCGAAACGCTTGAGTCCCGCCTCGTAGGCGCGATTGGATGCGACAAAGGCAAAGAGCTGGAAGCCGGGCGAATCCTCGGCAAAGCCGGCGATGATGCGCAACACGCCCTGGCCGCCGAGATTGTAGATCGCCGCGGTCGCATTGCCGCTCGCGAAATCGATCGAGCCCGACGCGACCGCCGGCCCCAGCAGCACGGTGGAATCGAAAAACACCAGCGTCGCGTCGAGCTTCTCCGCTTTGAAATAGCCGCGGCTCTCGGCGACGAAGAACGGCGCGTAGACGGAATTCTTGGCGATGCCGATTTTGATCGCGTCATCGGCCAGCGCCGGTCCCTGCAGCGCCAGCATGGTAACAGCGGCGGCGCAGAGGATTCTCGCCATTCGGTTGGACATCGCGCTTCTATTTCCCGGACAGGGTCAGCGCATAGCGCTTGTCGATGAAAGAGGCGGGATCGAGATTGCCTTTCACCATGCCTTGCTCCTTGAACCATTCGATCTGATGCGCGATGTCTTGCGCATCGACGCGCGCTTCGGGGTCGATGTAGGGGATGCCGGCTTTGAGCTGTTGCGGCGTTTGCCCGGTGAATTTTCCGATCATCGCATAGAGCTCGGGCGCCGATTGTTGGTCGGCGCGCGTTTCGCCCGGGCCGGTGAAGGCATCGTGATAGTCGCGCATGCCCTTACGCAAGGCCCGCAGGAAACGCTGGACGAGATCAGGGTTCGTATTCGCCGTCTTCGTGCTGGTGATGACGATGCTGAGCTGCCAGCGCACTTCGTCGCCGGCCCAGCCGAGCAGCTTCACATCGCCGCGCTCGACCGAGGGAAGGATCGTCGTCGCCGGCAGCAGACCGAAATCGACCTGGCCGCCCACCATGGCCGAGAGCTCGTTGGGAATGGTTTGCAACGCGAGGATACGGACGCCCTTCAGATCGACATGATATTTATCCGCGAGCAACGCCAAGCCGTAATGCGGCGGCGAGCCGATCACCGTGACCGACGCGGAATGCCCGCCGAAGCCGCCGATGGTGTTGAGGCCGGCATCGTAAGCGCGTTTCGAGGCAACGATGCCCTCGTATTGGAAATGCGGCACCTCGCGCTGGTTGCCGCCGATCAATTCGAGTGCGCCTTGCGAGGCGAGCGTGAACAACGCGGCCGAGGTGCCGACGACGCCGAACGCCAGATCGCCCGAGACGATGCCAACCGGCACCGGCTCGGCGGAATCGACGGTGACGATATCGACATCGAGCCCTTCGGCCGCGAAATAGCCTTTCTGCTGCGCGATCGAGGTGACGGCATACGGCGCTTGTTTCAAGGTGCCGATCTTGATCGATTCCGCGTGCAGCGGCAGAACCGTGCCGGCGAGCAACAACGCCGCGCCACCGATCGCGCCGAAGACCCTCAATGAAAGCCGCATGCCCCTCCCCCCTTTGCTTTATTATCGCTTGAGTCCCGCTTGCTGGGCGATGATCTCGGCGACGGCGGCGGTGTCTTCGCCGCCGCGTCCCGCCGCTTGTGCCTCGTTGTAGACCGGCGCGCTGGCGGCGAAGGTCGGCACCGGAACGCCGAGCGCTTTGGCGAAGTCGGCGATGATCGCCATGTCCTTTTGCCAGATATCGATCTTCATCGTCGGCGCGTAGTTGCCCGCGCCCATCAGCGGCGCGCGCAGCTCGAAGACACGCGAATTGCCGGCGCCGGAGGCGATGACCTTGACGATGGTCTCGGGATCGAGCCCGGCTTTCATGCCGAGCACCATCGCCTCGGCGCTGGCGACGTTGTGCACCGCGACCAGCAGATTGGCGATGAACTTCATCTTGCTGCCGTTGCCGAAGGCGCCGAGGTAATGCGTGGCGCGCGCGAAGCCGCGGAACACCGGCTCGGCGCGGTCGTAAGCCGCGCGCTCGCCGCTGGCATAGACCGCGAGATCCCTGGTCACCGCCTGCGCGCCGGTGCCGGAGAGCGGACAATCGAGCGAGGCAATGCCGCCGGCGGCAAGCGCGGCGCGCGCCTTCTCTTTGGCCTCGATCGGCAAGGTGCTGAGCTCGGCGACGACAAGGCCCCTGACATTCGCGGCGAGCAGGCTTGCGACCGTTTCATCGAGCGCCTTGGCGCTGGGCAGGCTGGTGAGCACGACATCGGCGCCGCGCGCCGCCTCGCCTGCCGATGTCGCCGCGATGCCGTTCGGCTTCAGTGCCTCGAAGC
Organism: Allostellaceae bacterium; assembly: GCA_035552195.1. GTDB lineage: Bacteria > Pseudomonadota > Alphaproteobacteria > ATCC43930 > CGMCC-115725 > CAIKMD01. The sequence goes on from DASZLU010000065.1 coordinate 90,476, forward strand.
GCGACGCATCGATGTCGTAGCCGCGCACGCACATACGCACGGCGAGCAGATTGCGCGCGATCGCGCCGCCCATAATGCCGAGCCCGATAACGCCGACGGTGGTTTGCGCCATGATCACCGCTCTTTCGACGTCATTGCGGACCGAGCAATTCGAGAACTGCACGCGACGCCTTCTTACCGCCAGTTTGTCCGAAGCAGGCGGGCTCCGCCAGTCTTACCCGTTCTCGCCAATGTGCCGCTCTTTCGCGGCGATAGAGCCTGCGCTAGCTTTTGAGCACGTGCGAGAAGAGGTCCCTCATCATGCCGCAACCGATCGATCTGCAATTCGCCCATGTCGGCATCTATGTGACCGATCTGGCCAAGATGGCCGATTTCTATCACCGCGTGATGGGCTTCCCGATCACCGATGAAGGTCCGCTGCACGGCGCGCAGATGATGTTCTTCAGCCGCAACCCGAAAGAGCATCACCAGGTCGTGCTGGTCGCCGGCCGCCCGCCCGGTCATGGCGACAAGGTCATCAACCAGATGTCGTTCCGTGTCGGCTCGCTCGGCGACGTGCGCGCTTTTTATAAGCGCGTCCGCAACGAGCCGACCGCGACGGATCTCCACCCGATCTGCCATGGTCACGCCTGGTCGATCTATTTCCGCGATCCCGAGGGCAACCGCATCGAGGTTTATTGCGACACGCCCTGGTACGTGCACCAGCCGATCCGCGAGGAGATGGATTTCGAGCTGCCCGAGGACGAGATCATGAAGCGCAGCGAGGCCCTTGCCCGCACCCTGCCCGGCTTCACCACCGCCGAGGAATGGCGCGCGCGCACCGCCCGCATCATCGCCGACTACACGCCCGAATAGGCCCGCCGCCTACGCAGTTTCGGCGATGATGTCGAGCGGCACGACTTGGACCTCGCCGCCCGCGACGCGCCGGTTCTCGGCGTTGTAGGCCTTGAAGAATTCCTGCGCTTGCAGCGTCTGGATCGCCGCATCGTCGGCTGCCGCCGCGAGGTGGCAATATTCGTCGCTGCCACGGATATTCATGACGCGATAGCGAATCTTGCCCTTGAGCGCGGGGTTGGCATCGATTGCCGCAACGAACGCGGCGATGGCGCGATGCCAATCATCCTTCGATCCCTCTTTGAAACGATACCTGATCATAAAATGCTTCATGACTCCTCCTGGCCAGGAGTTAGGATCGGCATATCCGTTTTCGCAAGTACGGACATAAATGATACTAACCGAGACCTGCCCCGGAGAATTCGCCCATGCCGCGATCGTCGTCTAGCTCCGCCTGCGCCTGCCCGGTCATGGCCTTCCAGCGCATGATCAGCGGCAAGTACAAAGCGCGCATCATCTGGGATCTGAAAGACGGACCGCTGCGCTATAGCGCGCTGCGCCGCGGCTTGTTGCGGGGCGCCGAGGGCAGCGGCGAAATCACGCCGCGCGTCTTGAGCCGCGAATTGAAGGCGCTCGCCGAGATGGGCTTCATCGCGCGCAAGGATTTCGGCCTCGTGCCGCCGAAGGTCGAATACAAGCTGACCAAGCTCGGGCACAGTTTTCTGCCGGTGATCGAGACGATTCAGACCTGGGGATTACGCTATTTCCGTCCTGCGTTATTAACCATATCGAAGAATTAACCAAGAATATCCCGCCGAAACATCGAAATTACATAGTAAATATCGAAAATTGTATTGAAATTCGTTTCGAAACACTTAAGCTCCGCGTCGTTCATTCGGCGTTGGTTGAAGGGTGATGACGATGCGGATTTACACCGTGACTTGCGATGGCCGTCCCGCCGCGATGGTTCGTGCGACGCACAAAAGCGAAGCGATAGCCGCCACCCTCGATCTCGCCGAGCAACGCAACCTCCTCGGCCTCGTTGCCGGGCCCCGCCGCTTCGAAGCGCGCGAGCCGGCCGATGCCGAGATGGTCGAATGGTTTCGCCATCACCTCGATCATCTAATCCTCGAGGAACCGATCGCGGCATGATTGCGGCGGTAGCTTGCGCGATGAACGACTTCGACTCCAGCGAAGCGCGACGCATTGCCGAGGATCTGATCGGCAAATACGGCGTCGACGCCATCGACCACGTCCGCGCCCGCGCCGCGCGCGCGGTCGACATCGGCGACGACATCGCCCAGGCGATCTGGCGCCGGGTTCTCGCCGCGACCTCCGAATTGTTGCGGCGTTGACGCTCCGCTGACCGCGGCATAGCGTGGGCCCGGCAATGACCGGGCCTTATCAAACCATCCTGACCGACACGCCGGTGCCGCACGTGCTGCGCGTCACGTTGAACCGTCCCGAAGTCGCGAACGCGTTCAACACCCAGATGATGCGCGATCTGCTGGCGCTGTGGCAGGAGCTTGCCGTCAGCGCGGAGCCGCCGCGCTGCATCGTGTTGACCGGCGCAGGCGACCGCGCCTTCTGTGCCGGCGCCGATCTCAAAGAGCGCAACACGCTCAGCGAGGCGCAATGGATGGCGCAGCACGTCATCATCGAAGAGCAGTTCAAAGCGCTGATCGAATGCCCGGTGCCGGTGATCGCCGCCGCCAACGGCCACGCTTTCGCCGGCGGGCTGGAGATGCTGCTGGCTTGCGATTTCGCATACGCGGTGAGAGCCGTGCGTTTCGCGCTGACCGAGGTGACGCTCGGGCTGATGCCCGGCGCCGGCGGCACGCAGACCCTGTCGCGCGCCGTCGGCGAGCGCCGCGCCAAGGAGATCATCCTCACCGGCAAGCCGTTCGCGGCGCTTGAGGCGCTGGAATGGGGCGTGGTGAACGCGCTCTACGAGCCGGACGCGCTGATGCCGGCGGCGCTGGAGACGGCAACGCGCATCGCAACCAACGCACCGATCGCCGTTAAAGAAGCGCGGCGCTCGATCCATGGCGGACTGCAGAAGGATCTCGCCGCCGCAATGCGCTTCGAGATCGAATGCTACAACAAGCTGGTCCCGACCGAAGATCGGGCGGAAGGCATTCGCGCCTTCAACGAAAAGCGCAAACCCGTTTTCAAGGGTCGTTAATTGGTAGGGGGCCGCTGAGATGGCCGAGACGGTGCTTACGCTCAGCGAGGATAATCCCGAGATCCGCGCCGGGGTGCGCAAGATCTGCGCGGGCTTCCCCGGCAGCTACTGGCGCGGTCTCGACGAGCGTCAGGAATATCCCGACGCGTTCGTCAAAGCATTGACCGGCGCCGGTTATCTCGCCGCGCTGATCCCCGAGAGCTATGGCGGCGCCGGCCTGCCTTTGCGCGCGGCGAGCGCGATCCTCGAAGAGATTCATGCCGCCGGCTGCAACGCCGCAGCCTGCCACGCCCAGCTCTATGTCATGGGCACCGTGCTGCGGCATGGCAGCGAGGCCCAGAAACAGGCGTTCCTGCCGAAGATCGCTTCGGGCGAATTGCGGCTGCAGGCTTTCGGCGTCACCGAGCCCTCGACCGGCACCGATACGACGCAACTCAAGACCCGGGCCGAGCGAAACGGCGACCATTACGTCGTCACGGGTCAAAAAGTCTGGACCTCGCGCGCGCTGCAATCCGACCTGCTGCTGCTGCTGGCACGCACTACGCCGGCCGACAAGGTGCAGCGCCGCGGCGACGGGCTTTCGGTGTTCATCGTCGATATCCGCGCCAGCCTCGGCCACGGGCTCGAGATCAAGCGGCTGCCGGCGATGATCAATCACAACACCACCGAGCTCTTCTTCGACGGCCTCAAAGTGCCCGCCGAGAACCGCATCGGCGAGGAAGGCAAGGGCTTTCGTTACATTCTCGACGGCATGAACGCCGAGCGCATCCTGATCGCCTCGGAAGCGCTGGGCGATGCGCGCTGGTTCATCCGCACGGCGACGGAATACGCCAAGAGCCGCATCGTCTTCGAGCGACCGATCGGCCAGAACCAAGGCGTGCAATTTCCGATCGCGCGCGCCTTCGCCGAAACCGAAGCCGCCGATCTCATGGTGCGCAAAGCCGCTTCGCTGTTCGATAGCGGCGTGCCCTGCGGCGCCGAGGCCAATATGGCGAAGCTGCTCGCCGCCGATGCGTCGTGGCACGCGGGCGAAGCCTGCCTGCAGACGCATGGCGGCTTCGGCCTGGCGCGCGAATACGATGTCGAGCGCAAATGGCGCGAGACGCGGCTCTTCTCGATCGCGCCGGTCTCGACCAATCTCATCCTGGCGTATCTCGCCGAGCATGTGCTCGGGCTTCCTCGTTCTTATTAGGGCCCTCGTCGATGACGGTAACCATTACCGCGTTCGAACGGTCGCCCGATGGCGGCAAAGGATTGGCACGCGATACGCGCGTTCGCTGGGCGCTCGAGGAAGTCGGCCAGCCTTACGAGGTGCGCCTGGTTTCGTTTCGCGCGATGAAGGAACAAACGCATCTGGCGATTCATCCTTTTGGCCAGATTCCGACTTATGAGGAAGGCGACCTCGCCCTCTTCGAGACCGGGGCGATCGTGTTTCATATCGCCGAGCGCTATGCCGGGCTGCTGCCGGCCGATGCCATCGCGCGGGCACGCGCGATCACGTGGATGTTCGCGGCGCTCAATACGATCGAGCCGCCGATCCTTGAGCTCGCAAACGCCAGATTTCTGGAAGGCGACAAGCCCTGGTCGAAGGAGCGCCTGCCGCTGGTCGAGGATCGGATCCGCGACCGGCTGAAGCAGCTCTCGCCTCGCCTGGGCGATGCCGATTGGCTCGATGGTGCGTTCAGCGCCGGCGACCTGATGATGGCGTCGGTGCTGCTCAGGCTGAGGGCATCGGGCATTCTGAACGAGTATCCGAACCTCGCCGCCTACGTCGCGCGCGGCGAAGCGCGGCCGGCCTACAAGCGGGCATTCGCCGCTCAACGGGCGGTGAACGCCGGCCAGCCGCCAGCCGGCTAAGCGAGAGCCAATCGCGACGAGCGATCGGCCCGCGCGCTTCGACCAGATCGATGAAGCGATCGATAATGGTCTTGGGCTGGACGGATCGCCCGTTGTTTGTCGGTTCAGCGACGGCGGAGACGGGGGTTAGCGGGTCTCGGGCGGATCGATCTTGGCGCTGGCCGTGCGGGTGCGATCGGCGACGAGCCAAGCCGCCAGCGCGATCAGTCCGACGCTGATCAGCGCCGCCGACGTCTGCTGGATGCCGGTGTCGTTGAACGGAAAGAAATGCAGGTAATGCGGGTCGATCGACGTGGCGACGGCATTGAGGCCCATCACGGCACCCAGCACGCCGACAGCGTGGCCGAGAGCGCGATACATCATGGTGGACTTGGCGGTACGGCGGATCATCGGTCTTCTCCTGACAAAAGCGGGGAACTGCCGATAAAAAGGCAACAAATAGGCCAGACCCGCGACATCAAAGGCTTAGCGGAAATTAACCAGTTGCCGTGGCGCATTGTGTAAGGCCGGGCGACAGGGCGGCGGGGCAGCAGGGCAGCATGCGTTAAGCCTGACTGCCGAAATTAAGCCGCAATGCTTCCACGAAACCAGCATTCGCGCGGCTTAGCCTGCCGTCACTAGGGATTCGCCAGAACCTCTCTCAGGGAGACAAAGACCGATGCGCGTGATTTCGATTGCCGTTACCGCCGCTGCTGCCGCCCTTCTCTTCACCGGCTCGCCGGCCACCCATGCGGCGACGCCGCAGATCACCTGCTCGCAGCTTCCCGATGCGCAACGCTTCGTCGACGGGCTGCATCCGGGACCCAACACCAGCGCCGCGCAGAAGCATCTGGACGCCGCCAAGCAGGCCTCCGATGCCGGCGACCAAGGTCATTGCGTCTCGGAACTCGGTCGGGTGAATTATTACGCTTCGCGCTCGGCCAATGCCGACAAGCACGCCGCGGCGCATCCGGCCAGTGCGCATCACGCGCGCCGCCGCCACGTGCTCTGCGCCGATGCGATGCATCAGAACCGCCCGGGCGGCACCGACTATCACGGACCCGCGGTGCCGGGCTGCCGTCGCCCGCCGGTTTAATCGAGGTAGGTTGAACCTCGCCCGTTCATCCGGGCATCAAAAACGGGCAGCGGCTCACACCGCTGCCCGTTGTGTTTTGGTCGATCGCTGCGGCGTCGCCACTAGTCGTCTTGATGAAGGTCGCGGCGATCCTGGCGCACGTCCTTGCGGTCGTTCCGCAAATCCTGGCGCTCGCTGTTGATCGTCTTTTGATCCTGCATCATGTCCTTCTGCTCGGCGGCCGCGCCCGCGGTGTTGCCCTCGCGTAAATCCTGACGCTCGGCTTGCTGGTCGCGATGGATATCGCGCTCCTCACTTTTGAGCGTCTTCTGGTCCTGGTGGATGTCCTTCTGGTCGCCGCGAACATCGCGCTGGTCCTGCCGCATATCGGAGCTCGCGCTGTCGGCGAACGCCGGCACGCCCGCTCCGATCGCCACCGCCAATCCCATCGCCACCGCAAGCCCCATGTTGCGTTTCATTGTGGTTCTCTCCTGTAGCTGTGTCTCGGCAGTCGGTTACCGCCGGGTGTAGGGATACAGTTGCGAGAGCGATGACCCGTTCCTCGGCGCGGGCTTTGCCGTTGCCGCCTGCCCTTCCCCTCCGACTTCCCCGTCCGACTTGCCGGGGGGCCGGAAAGATGAAATTCTCCGCCGCGCAGAAAATCTTTAAGGGAGCAGCTTCCAATGGCGGGCGTTCAACCACCGACCCTTTCCTTCGCCGAGCGCGATCGCCGCTGGCAGCGCACGCGCGACCTGATGCGCGAGCGCGGGCTCGACGGGCTGATCATCGCCGGCTTCCGCACGCGCGAGATGTACGAGAGCTATGTCAGCGACGATTACAACGAAGGCTGCGTCGTCTTCCCGCTCGAAGGCGATCCGGTCATCGCGACCTGGGCGCATTTGCGCGTGCTGCGCGCGCTGTGGTCGGCGGAGCACGGGCATAAGCTCTGGATCGGGGACATGCGCGTTGCGACCAGCGGTGAGGCGGTCGCAGAGATCGTCGCGGAAAAAAACCTCGACGATGCCAAGCTCGGCGTTGTCGGCCTGACCTCGCAAGCGCCGACCGAGACTTGGGGCGGCATTCCCGCGACCTTTTGGGCACAATTCTCGACCGCGCTGCCGCAGGCGAGCTTCGCCGATATCTCGGAAGAGTTCAGCTATATGATGCTGACCAAATCGAACGAAGAGCTGGCGCAGGTGCGCTACGCCGCGGCGGCCGCCGAAGCCGCCTGCAAGGCGGTAGCCGAGGTCGCGGCGCCGGGTGTCGGCGAGGAAGTGATCATGGCGGAGGCGACGGCCGCGATGCTGCGCTTCGGCATCGGCATCCGCTATCCGATGATCGTGCTGAATTCAGGCCCGGCGACGCTCTCTTGGGGACCGCCGCGCTGGACGACGCGCGGCGAGGCGCCGCGGGTGCTGCAACGCGGCGACCTGATGCAGGCCGAGTTGATGCCGATGTGCGGCAACCAAGAGGTGCAGGTGCAGATGACCGTCGCCTGCGACCCGCTCGACGAGACCAATCTCAAATGCGAGCGCGTCGCGCGCGAATGCTACGACGCCGGCATCAAGGCGATGAAGCCGGGCATGAAATTCAGCGACCTCACGAAGATCATGGAAGAGCCGCTGAAATCGGGAAATTGCTGGTCCTATACGCCGCTGCTTCATTCGGTCGGCCCGCATTTCCTGATGGGACGCAGCGCCGTCAACGCGCCCAACCTCGCAGAGCAAGGTGTGCGCTTTCAGGGCACGATGGATTGGCGCGTGCGCGACGCCGTCTTGGAGGAAGGCATGGTCTTCGCATTCGAGCCGAATGCCTGTATCAACCGGCATCGCGTCAACATCGGCGGCACGGTCGTCGTGACCGCCTCCGGCTGCGAGGAGCTCAACCAGATTCCGACCACGGTCACGCACAAGCAGTGACCGCTCGCGAGCGCTGTTAGGGATCGAGCAGCCCAGGCTCGCCGAGGGTGACGTTGGCGTCGATCGGCGGCGTCTCGGTTGTGCCGAGCGCCTCGGCGATCTCGCGTTGGCGGTGCTGACGATAGGCGCTGCGTAGCGTCGCGTAGAAATCGAGCGAATTGTCCTCGAGGCCCTTCAGCGTGTCGAGATTGTCGGCGCGATCGTCGATACCGTTGGCGGCGCCGCGCGACAGATTGGCAATGAACGCGTTCGTGCCGCCGACAAAGCCCAGCGGATCGAGGAAGAAGCCCATGCCGCTGCCGATGGCGTCGCGCACATTCGATGGCCCGAGAATCGGCAGAACGAGATAGGGGCCGTCGGCGATGCCCCAGACGGCCAGCGTCTGGCCGTAATCGGCCCCGTGGAACGGGAGATCCCAATCGGCCGCGACATCGAACAGCCCGAGCCCGCCGACGGTTGTGTTGATCGCGAAACGCTGGAACGTCACCCAGCCGCGGCTGAAATTGCCTTGCAGAAGATCGTTGATCTCGATCACGGGGTCTTGCAGGTTCGCGAGCAGATCGTGCAGGCGAGCTTGAACCACCACCGGCACATAATCGCGATAGGTCTCTGCGACGGGCCGCAGCGCATTCCTGTCGAGGAACTGATCGGCCGCGAAGATGTCACGGTTGGTCGGCTCGATCGGATCGTTGCGCGCGTCGAAATCGGCGCGCGCTTGGGGATCGGTGGGCGGCGTCGCGCAGGCCGCGAGCAGCGGCAACAACAGCGCTAGAAAAAGCATGAAGCCGGCGCGCGACCGCGGCAGCTTGATGCGATGATCCTTTGTCACGGCGTTCCCCCGAACTGAGGCCGGAGCAATTCCGGCGGTCGCCCCCCGCGGCCGCCGCCAGCTTGCCCCACCTGCCGCGCGATAACAAGAGAATGACCGACCCGAATCGCCTGCAATGCGACGTTCGGGACGGGACATTCGGCGAATTTTCTGCCATTCTCGCGGCTTAAACGTAACCACCCTGATGGGACCCACGACGATGCAAAAGAACGCCCGCGCGAAAAGCCAACGGACGCGCGCCAATAAGCGAAAAGGCAAGCTGAAAGCCTGGCGCAAGCGCCAACGCAAGCGCTCTGAAGGCTGAGAGGCGCCGCGACGGTGGCGCGCCTACCTCGGCGATGCCGGCGATGGGCGCGCCGTCCGGGCACCGAGCCTGTGATACGGCCGAGGCGCACGCTTCGAAGAGCGATTCAAGCAGCTCCGTAATTCTACTGAGGCGTCTTTCCCTTCATAGCGGTATTCAGCAGCGATACGCGGTCGATACGCCGATCGCGAGAGACTTCGATTAACCGATAGTTCAACCCTCGCCGTCATCGTGAAGGAGGGCTTGAGCCAAGGAAATCCGCAGCGTAACGGCCGCCGGCGTTCCGCGCTTTTGTCGCAACGGAACCCGCGTGAGCTTGTCGACCGCCATGTTCGTTCGCGCACAGAATCTTCGCGTGCTCTCGTGACGCCATTCGTCCGGCGCGGCGCGGCCGCGCGCTTTCCCTTCGGGATTATCGGTCTTTGCCTTGCGATCGTCGCGGCGCTGTGGGTCGCCCTCCTCGTCGATGCGGCGCGGGTCAGCCAAGCCGCGACCAGCCAGGCGGATCACGACGCGCGCAACCTGTCGATGGCGTTCCGCGAGCATATCCGGCGGATGATCGGCGCTGTCGATCAGTTGATGATCACCGTCATCGCCGAGAACAATACGGCCGGCGGTACGCCGCATATTCCGGCCTGGATCAAGGATTCGCCACTCCTCCAAGGCATGACCGTGCAGGTGGCGATCATCGGGCCCGACGGGATGATGATCGAATCGAGCGTGCCCTCGAGCGGTCCGATCGATCTCTCCGACCGTCCCCATTTCCGCTATCACCTCGATCCTTCGGCGCCGCAACCCTATGTCAGCACCCCCGTCGTCGGGCGCGCCTCGGGCAAATGGTCGATTCAGATTACACGGCGCATCGTGCGACCCGATGGCAGGTTCGGCGGCGTGATGGTCGTGTCGCTCGATCCCCTCTACCTCGCGCAGTTCTTCGACAGCGTCGATCTCGGCGCGCACGGCCGGGCGTTGCTTGTCGGCCGCGACGGCATCGTGCGCGCGCGGCGCGATCTTACCTCCGATCGTATCGGCCAGCGCCTCGACGACCCGGCGCTATTCGCGAAGCTCGAGGATGGTGCCGATAACGGCAGCTACATCGGCGCGGTCGAAGCCGACGGCATGGCGCGCATCTACGGCTATGCCGCCGTCGCCAATTACCCGCTTGTCGTCAGCGTCGGCTTCGCGCTCAGCGACGTGCTCGCCGCGCCCGAACGTCAGCTTCATCGCTATTACCTTATTGGCGCGGCTCTTTCCTTGGCGATCATCGCTCTCGGCTTACTGCTCGCGCGCGAGACGCAGCGGCGGCGGCGGCGCGAGCTGGCCGCGCATGCCGAGGCGCTTATCGCCGAACAAAAGGCGCTGCTCGACACCGCCCTCAATACGATGTGCCACGGGCTCGTCATGTATGGCGCGGACCTGCGCGCCGTCGTCATCAATCGCCGCTATCTCGAGATGTATGGGCTCTCGCCCGCGGAGGCCAAGCCCGGTTGCACGGCACGCGACCTCCTCGCGCAGCGGATAGCGGCCGGGACCTTCGCCGGCGACATCGAGCAATACATTTCGATGCACATCCCCGGCTCGGAGGCGGTTTTCGACAATCCGGACGGTCGGTCGGTGCGGGTGCTCAATCGCACGCTACCGGACGGCGCCGGGTGGGTATCGACGCATGAAGACGTGACCGCGCGCCGCCGCGCGGAGCGCGAGTTGCAGGCGAGCCGCGAGATGCTGGCCTGGGCCCAGCGTACCCTCGGCGTCGGCAGCATCGAGCTCGATCTCCGGACCGGGCGGGTGAGACGCACCGAGGAGTTCGCGCGGATTCTCGGCCTCGCCGATGACGGCACCGACGAATTCGATCCCATCGGCGCGCTGCGCGCCGGCGCGCATCCTGAAGACCTATCGGCCTTCGATGCGCATATGGCGGACATGAAGGCGCAGGGGCATTGCAAGCCTTTCGAGTTCCGCTTCATGCGCGCCGACGACGGCCGCCAGATCACGCTGCGCGAAGAAAGCGACATCGTGCTCGACGAAGCGGGCACGCCCATCGTCCAAATCACCACCATTCGCGACATCACGGCCGAGCGGCTGGCGAGCGAGCGGCACCGCGCGCTCGAGCGGCATCTGTTCCATTCGCAGAAGCTCGAATCGCTGGGCACGCTGGCCGGCGGCATCGCGCACGACCTCAACAATACGCTCGTGCCGATCCTCGCGCTCTCGCAGCTTGCGATGGAACTCGTGCCGCAAGACAGCGAGGCGCGCGAGCATCTCGCCACCGTGCACGAAGCGGCGCAGATGGCGCGCGACCTCGTCAAGCGCATTCTCGCCTTCAGCCGCAAGCAAGAGGCGGACAAGCGCCCGACCGATCTTCCGGCGCTGGTGCGCGACACGGTTCGGATGCTGCGCGCGACCATCCCGACGACGATCGCGATCAGCGATGCGATCGCCGACGTCCCATCGATCATGGGCGACGGCGGCCAACTGCAGCAAGTGATCGTCAATCTCGCCACCAACGCCGCGCAGGCGATCGGCGAGAGTGGCGGCAAGATCACCGTAAGCCTGGCGCATAGCATCGACGGCGGCGCAGACCGAGCCATCCTCACGGTATCCGATACCGGCTGCGGCATGGACGGGGCGACGGTCGCGCGCGTCTTCGAGCCGTTCTTTACGACGAAAGGCGTCGGCGAAGGGACCGGGCTTGGCCTCGCGCTCGTGCACGGCATCGTCGAAGGGCATGGCGGCACGATCGCCGTCGCAAGCCAGCCGGGATTGGGCACGACATTCACCATCACCCTGCCGGTCGTCGGCGCTGCGCAAGACAGCGGCTCCGCGCCTTTAGCGGCGGCCTAGCGCGATCGCCCGAATCGAGGATAGAGAGGATAGAGAAGGAAACATGGCGCAAAAAATTCTCGTGATCGATGACAGCCCGATCGTCCGCCAGACGCTGGCGGCGATCCTCAGGCACAATGGCTATGAGATCGAGCTCGCGGAGGATGGGAAACGCGGCGTGGCGGCTTTTCGTGCCGGTGCGCCGGACCTTGTGATCACCGATCTGATCATGCCCGAGAAGGAAGGGCTCGAGACGATCAGAGACATCCGGCGCGACAATCCCGACGCGAAGATCGTGGCGATCTCGGGCGGCGCGCGCACCGGCCATGCCGATTTCCTGCGGATGGCACAGGCCTTCGGCGCGGTCGCCGTTATCGCCAAGCCTTTCGCCACGCAAGAAGTCGTCGATTGCGTCAAAACCTGTCTTGGTGCTTAATGGGCGGGCTATGCTGGTCGCTCGAACGCTCGTTGTCCTTCTCGCTTTCGTCCTTTGCGCCTTTGGTGCCGCGCGCGCCGGCAATGCCGAGCACGTCAAGCTCGGCCTGCTGAAGACCGCCGGTAATGGCGGTCTCTTCGTCGCGCAGGATCGCGGTTATTTCACCGCGCAGAATCTGGACGTCGAGCTCGTCTTTTTCGACGGCGCCTTGCCGATCGCGGTGGCGACGGTGAGCGGCGATATCGATCTCGGCTCGACCGCGCTGACCGCCGGGCTCTACAACATGGCGGCGCAAGGGGCGATGCGGGTCATCGCGGCGCAAAGCGCCGACGTGCCGACCTTCCAGAACAACACCGTCGTCGTCTCGAACCAAGCTTGGAACAACGGGCTCAAATCCTATAAGGATCTCGGCGGCAAGAAGATCGGCATCACTTCGATCGGCGGCTCGCCACAATACTCGATCGTGCTGCTCTCCGAGAAATACGGCTTCCCCCTCAGCGGCGTGCATTTCCTGCCGCTGCAATCGGTGACCAATATCATCAGCGCGATCAAGGGCAACCAGGCCGATGCCGGCGTCGGCCCCGCCGCCTCGATGCTGCCGGTGGTGCAGCGCGGTGATGCGAAAATGCTCGGCTTCGTCGGCGATGAAGCGAGTTATCAGCTCGGCGGGATCTTCGTCTCGACCAAGACGGCGGATAATCGCGGCGACATGCTGAAACGCTTCCTCGTCGCCTATCGCCATGGCGCGAAAGACTATCACGACGCGGTCACCGGCCCCGGCGAGAAGCGCCAGGACGGGCCGGGCACCGACGAGATGCTGAAGATCCTTTCCAAATACATCGGCCAGCCCCCCGAGCAGCTGAAGCCCGGCATCTCCTATGTCGATGCCGAGGTTCGGCTCGATCAGCACGACGTGCAGCACCAGATCGATTGGTACAAATCGCAGGGCGAGATCAAGGGCGACCTCAAAGCCTCGGTGCTGATCGACAAGCGCTATGCGACCGTCCTGCCGGAAAGGGAATAATTGCGTTCGCTACCGGCCCGGATAATGAGTCTCCGGCGCGTCGGTACAGCACTCGCGATCCTCGTTCTGGCGTGCACCGGAACTGCCCGCGCCGAGACCATCAAGCTTGGCCTGGTCAAAAGCGCCGGCAACGCGGGCATTTTTGTCGCGCAGGAGCACGGCTATTTCGCCGGCGAGAACCTGACCGTCCAGTTCGTGTTCTTCGATGCGGCCTTGGCCGTCGCCGTCGGAACGATGAGCGGCGATATCGATGTCGGTTCGACGGCGCTTACCGCCGCGCTCTACAATATGGCGGCACAAGGCGCGATGCGCGTTATCGCCGCGCAAAGCGCCGATGTACCGAGCTTCCAGAACAACACGATCATCGTCTCGAATCGTGCTGACGAAAATGGTCTCAGATCCTTTGGGGACCTCGGCGGGCGGCAGATCGGCCTCGCGCAGATCGGCGGATCGCCGCAATACGCGATCGTGCTGCTTTCGGAGAAATACGGTTTTCCGCTGACAACCGTGCGCTTCCTGCCGCTGCAGTCCGTGCCCAACGTCGTCAGCGCGATCAAGGGCAACCAGGCCGATGCCGGTGTCGGCCCGGCCGCCGCGCTGCTGCCGATCGTGCAAAGCGGCAACGCGAAGCTTTTGGGCTTCGCCGGCGATGAAGTCGCCTTCAGCTCGGCGGCGTTTTCGTCGCCACCAAAACCGCCGATCGACGCGGCGATATGCTGAAGCGGTTTCTCATCGCCTATCGCCATGGCGCGAAAGATTATCACGACGCCGTCACCGGCCCCGGCGAGAAGCGCCAGGACGGACCCGGCACCGACGCGATGGTGGCGGTCCTCTCGAAATATCTGGGCCAGACGCAGGCGCAGTTAAAGCTCGGCATCGCCTATGTCGATGAGCGCGCGCGGCTCGATGAGCACGACGTGCAGCACCAGATCGATTGGTATAAATCCCAAGGGCAGATCAAAGGCAACCTCGCCGCTACGCGGCTGATCGACAAGCGCTATGCGACGATCCTGCCGGGCAAGGAATGACCGCCATTTATATCGACGCCGATGCCTGCCCGGTTCGTGACGAAGTCTATCGTGTGGCCGAGCGGCTGAGCCTCGGCGTCTTCGTCGTCTCGAACGGCTCGCGCCCGATCCGGCCGTCGCAAAATCCGCAAGTCCAGATGATCGTGGTGAGCGACGGTGCCGATGCCGCCGATCATTGGATCGCCGAGCGTATCGGGCCGGGCGATGTCTGCGTCACGGCCGATATCCCCCTCGCCTCGCGCTGCCTTGCCAAGGACGCGCTGGCGCTCGCGCCGAACGGCAAGATCTGGAACAAGGACAATATCGGCAACGCCCTCGCCGGACGCGAGGTGTCGCGGCATCTGCGCGAACTCGGCATGACCGGCGGCGGGCAAGCGCCGTTCTCGAAGGCAGACCGGTCGCGCTTTCTGCAAGCCCTCGACAAGCTCGTCCACGCCGCGATGGCGCGAACCGGCTAAGCGGCGGCGCGCGCAAGCGCGCCTCGTCTAGCGACCGGCACGTGCGCAGTAGACATCGGTTTTCGCGAAATCGCCGCCGACGTAAAGCTTTCTTGATCCGCGCCGCCGCATTGCGCTGTGCTGAGCGATGCATGAAAATGCCGCCAATGGCATCGCCGGCCAGCCCAACCTATCAGCTCTTCGCGCGCGCGATCATCGAGCGCAAACAAATCGTCTGCGTCTATGAAGGCCATCCGCGCGAACTCTGCCCGATTATCCTCGGCCATGCGCGCGGACGAGAGAAAGCGCTGACCTTTCAATTCGGCGGCAGCAGCAATTCCGGCCTGCCGCCGGGCGGCGAATGGCGCTGCTTATGGTTATCCAAGATAAAGGACGCCGCACACCGCGACGGTCCCTGGCATAGCGGCGCGAGCCATCGCCAGCCGCAAGGCTGCGTCGACACGGTCGATCTCGACGTCAATCCGGCGAGCCCTTACGCGCCGAAACGTTCATCGAAGGCGAAATAGCGGCCCAAACGGATGCGGGCACGGCGATCGTAACGGATGCGCAATCCTGGGCTGGCATCCTAGCCCCGCCGGAGGGAAAATCCGGGAGACGCCGCGCGACCCCGGTGGGCTAGGTGGGGCCGCGCAAACACAGACGCATTCGCGGGGGATTTGATGGATTACCAAACGCCAGTCACGTTCATCCTTGGCATCCTCGTGCTGATCTTCGTGCTCAGCATGTTCAAATCGAGCTTCTTCGTCGTTCACCAGCAGACGAAAGAAGTGATCGAGCGGTTGGGCAAATTCCACCACCTCGCCGATGCCGGCCTCAATTTCAAATGGCCGGTCATCGACAAGCGCGTGTGGAAGGTCGAGCTGCGCGTGCAGCAGCTGAACGTCATGGTCGAGACCAAGACCAAGGACAATGTCTTCGTCAAAGTGCCGGTCGCGGTGCAATACCGCGCCATCCCCGCGCACGCCGCCGACACCTATTACCAATTGAGCGACGATCAGAAGCAGCTCACCTCTTATGTTCTCGACGTGGTCCGCGCCCGAGTCCCGACGCTCAATCTCGACGAGGTCTTCGAAAAGAAAGACGACATCGCCGCCGCGGTGAAAGAGCACCTCGACGACACGATGAAGACGTTCGGCTGGGAAGTGATGGGCGCGCTCGTCACCGATGTCGATCCGGCCGAGAACGTCAAAGCGGCGATGAACGAGATTCAGGCGCAAAGCCGGCTGCAAGTCGCGGCGCAAGCCAAGGGCGAGGCCAACAAGATACTCACCGTGAAGAATGCCGAGGCGGAAGCGGAATCGAAACGGCTGCAAGGCGAAGGTATCGCCAATCAGCGCAAAGCGATCGTCGAAGGCCTGCGCGAATCGGTGAAGCAGTTCCAAGAGGCGACCGGCGTCAATGCCGGCGACGTGCTGCGCCTCGTCCTGATGACGCAGTATTTCGATACGTTGAAAGAGATCGGCGTCTCTTCCGGCTCCAAAGTGATCATGATGCCGCACGCGCCCGCGGGCATGAGCGACATCGCCGACCAACTCACCAAATCGATCATCACCGGCGAGGAAGCCACGAGCGCGTGAGCGCAGCCTCGGTCGCGCGAGGGCGAGCGATGCGCAGCTTTGCGGCGAATTCTCGCCGTCGCGGCTCCCTTATTGTTCACTATATGTTCTAGTTAGCGGGCCCGCAAACGATGGCTCGCGATATAGTGATCCGATGGTCCAACATCCTTTTTTCCTCGTGGTCATGGGCGTGTCGGGCGCCGGAAAGTCGACGCTCGCCGCCGGCTTGGCGACGGCGCTGAGCGTGCCGCTCAAGGAAGGCGACACGCTCCATCCCGCCACGAACGTGGCAAAGATGAAGGCGGGCCAGCCTCTTTCGGATGAGGATCGCGCGCCTTGGCTCGCGCGGATCAAGGCGTGGATCGATACCGAGCTCGATCGAGGCCGCTCCGGCATCGTCACCTGCTCGGCGCTCAAGCGCGCTTATCGCGACGTTTTACGCGCGAACCGAGCGAATATTGTCTTCGTCTTTATCGATGGCGAAGAAAATCTGATCCGCGAACGGCTGCAAAAGCGCAGAGGCCACTTCATGCCGGCAGACCTGCTCGCAAGCCAATTCGCCACGCTGGAGCCTCCGGCAGCGGATGAGCATCCGATCATCGTCTCTGCCGCCGATACGCCCGAAGCCCAGGTGCGCAAGGCGATCGCGATTCTGAGCGCTCATCCGCGATAGCCACCCGCACGATTTCGGCCGTTGAACCCGGTGCCATCTCTGCCCTATCCTCCCCGGGTCAATTGACCCTCGGTTGGCCGCCGCCGTTATGCTCGTGTGAGCCCAACCCGGTCACCACCCACCCTGAGCCTTTTGACCTGTAGAGCAAACGCGCTACCGCCATTCACTTACGGAGAAGATCGATGCCTGCCGGCACAGTCAAATGGTTCAATTCGCAAAAAGGTTACGGCTTCATTCAGCCCGATGACGGCTCGAAAGACGTCTTCGTCCACATCTCGGCCGTCGAGCGCGCCGGCCTCAGCGGCCTCAACGAAGGTCAGAAGATCAGCTTCGATCTCGAACGCGGCCAGCAGGGCAAGACCTCTGCCGTCAATCTGAAGACCGCCTGACCCTGAAAGGGCGGCGGCGCGCCGCCGCCCTTCTATCGAAAGGACGAGACGGAGCGATCAAAAGTTCCTTCTCCTCCGATCAAATTTTAGCGGCGACTGCGCGACCAGGACGAGGATTGACGCAGGATCGTGCCGGTCGCAATTTGCGTTTTATGCCGCTCGATCCAGGCTTCCGCCGCCGCTTGGGTGTCGAGCCCGGTCACCTTGGTCGGAAGACTGCCGGGGATCGTGACTTCGACGGTGAATTTGCCGTCGTCCAGCGGAAGCACGCGATAAACGGCTTCCGCGTGTGGGTGAATAAGGGGCATAGGCCTATCCGCTGCAATTAATGGGGTCGCGCGCCGACGTCGCGGCGACTTCCTACTAGCCCAAAGTCTGTGGCTCGATTGCGGCGGCGGCGCGGCGCCATTGCAGCCCGCGCGCGGCATCGGCGCGCACCGGCACGGCGCTCAGCCCAGCGCTTTCTCGTAAATCTCCGGCTTGAACCCGACCGTGAGCTTGCCGCCCGCGTCGAGGACGGGGCGTTTGATCATCGAGGGTTGATCGAGCATCAGCGCGATGGCTTTTTTCTCGTCGAGTTTTTCTTTCTTGGCGTCGGGCAGTTTCTTGAATGTGGTTCCGGCTTTGTTGAGCAGCACCTCCCACCCGACTTTCTTCGCCCAGCCCTCGAGCACCGGCTGGTCGATGCCGTCGGCTTTGTAGTCGTGGAATTCGTAAGGAACCTTGTGCTGATCGAGCCAGCTGCGCGCCCTCTTCATCGTGTCGCAATTCTTGATGCCGTAGATCGTGATCGACCGCGCCATTGCCGCCCCCTCTTCTCTTTCCAGGGCCTTATTTCAGCAGCGCCATTTGCCCAAAGCAAACGCCGACGCGGCTGGATGATCGGTGCTGGGAGACGGCAAGAACGGCAATACGGCAAGAAACCGGCGCTTTTGGCGGCTTTGACCTGGCGGCGACTTGCATAAAGCGGTGCAAAGGGCCATGTTCAGCCTGCGCCGGCCACGTCGCCGCTGCCTTCATTGCCCGCAGATCTGGCTAGCGGGTCTTCCTACCGCCCAGAATCGATCGCGTGAGAACGATTTCTCGCGTGGCTCTGCCGTTTCCTTCTGCGAAAGATCGATTTCATGCAAGTCTTCGTCCGCGACAACAACATCGACGGCGCTCTGCGCGTACTCAAGAAAAAGATGCAGCGCGAGGGGACGTTCCGCGAAATGAAGCGGCGGCGGGCCTATGAGAAGCCGTCGGAGCGCCGCGTGCGCGAGAAAGCGGATGCTATCCGACGCTACCGTAAGGCTATGCGCAAGCGCATGGAGCGTGAGGGTTATTGATCGCCGCCACCCTCTTTCGAGGAGCATGCACATGGCCGAGACAGCGAAATTCAGAATAGGGCAATCGGTCGAACTCGTTGCCGGGCCGCATCGGCTCAGCCCGCTCGGCCGGTTCGAGATCGTCCGGCTGATGCCGGCCGAGCATGGCTTGCGTCAATATCGCATCCGCTCGCTGACCGACGGCCACGAGCGGATGGTCATCGAGGCGGAATTGGCCTGAATCGCGCGGCGATCCGCAATCGTTGAACAAGCGCCCGGCTCCTCTGCCGGTCGATCCGTCGCATTGCCGCGTTGCTTCTCGCCGCCATCAAGGCGTGCGCACGCGGACGATATCGACCTCGCATCTGCCGACAGGGAGACGACATGGCCAAGGAAGAGCTATTGGAACTGGACGGCACCGTCTTGGAGCGGTTGCCCGATGCGCGTTATCGCGTGCGGCTCGACAACGGCCACGAAACCATGGCCTACATGTCGGGGCGCGTGAAGAAAAACCGCATCCGCATTCTCGCCGGCGATCGCGTCACGATCGAGATGACGCCGTACGATTTGACGAAGGGCCGCATCAATTTTCGCCATCGCGACGAGAAGGCACCGGCAACACCGGCGCCGCGGCGGCCGACATGGCGACGTTGAGCCGCGCATCGAAGCGGCGATTCCGGCTTCGCCATGCGGGCGCGGGGCGCATGAGCGCAGGCGCTGCGGCATGAGCCCGAGCAACAAGAACTGGACGAATCCACGGCCGCGCGCGAACACGAATTGGCAGCATCTCTCGGCCGGCGACGGCGATGACGGCCGGCGTTGGCGTATCGTCTGGGACACAACACGGCGCCCGGAAAGCGAAACGCGCAGCACCGCCCTCGAGAAATCGAAGGACGCGGCGCTCGATCGCGCGCGCCACATGCTGCGCATGGGCTTCATCGTTTACGAAGTCCGCGAACCCTCAGGCGTGCTTCTCCTCGACGAGCCGGCCATCCGCGCACAGCTCGGCAAGGCCGCTCCTACGCCCTAGGAACGCCTGCTCTTTCATTTCCGCGGCCTATTCGGCAACACGGCTCGCGTATGGCTGCTTGCAGGCGGCGAGCACGGCGCGCGCGGTTGCGGGATCGCTGGCGCGGGCGATCACCATCGCGCCGACCAGCATGCTGGCCTCGCGGAAGGCAGCCGCCTCGCGCGCCGCCGCCGATCCTTTCCGGGCGCGGGCAAGCGCGGCAACGATACGCTGCACGCCGGCGCCGAACGCGGCTTTGAGCCGCTCGGGTGCGCGGCCGATATCGGGCCCGAGGCTTGCGACCGGGCAGCCGATGCCAGGATGGGTCTTGTGGCCCTCGGAGAGATAGAGCGCGCGATAGGCGGTGACAGCGCGCTCGGGTTCGCCCTGCTCCAGCGGCTCGGCAAAGCTGGCGAAGGCGGCGTCGATCGCCGCCACGATCAGTGCCTCCTTGCTGTCGAAATGCTTATAGAAACCGCCATGCGTCATGCCGGCGGCCTTCATCATCTCGTCGACACTGGCGCCATCGAGGCCGCGCTCGCGCAGCAGCCGCGACGCGCCGGCAACGATTCGCGCGTGACTCTTTTCCTTGTCCGCCTGCGACATGCGCATCGGCCACCTCGTTCAAATTTGCCGCTTGACGAAATGGAGGATAATCGTCATCCTTTTGGAGGTCAATTAACATCCAAATAAATACGGCGGCTGCGCGCGCTTTAGGAAGCGATCAGGATCGGGAAAAGGAGCTCACATGTCGCCCCAGGTTTTCTTCTTCACCAGCATCGGTTTCAGCTTCATCGCGTGGGGAATTGTCGCGGCACAGATCTGGCCGGTGTTGCGCCGCCAGCCGCGCGCCGATGCATTGCGTCCGCTGCTCACGCTGCACGCGTTCCGCTTCATAGGCCTGGCGTTCCTGGTACCAGGCGTCGTGTCGCCGAATTTACCCCCGGGTTTTGCCGTCGCCGCGACTTCGGGCGATCTGATCGCCGCGGTTCTCGCGCTGTTATCGCTGTCGCTGCAATCCAGCCGATGGGGCATCGCCCTGGTTTGGATGCTCAATCTCTGGGGCAGCGGCGATATTCTCAATGCCTTCTTTCAAGCCAACCGTGCCGGTCTCCAGGCGGATCAGCTCGGCGCGGCTTATTTCATTCCGACCGTCATCGTGCCGTTGCTGCTGATCAGCCATGTCTTGATGTTCGCGTTGCTGCTGCAGTCGCAAGGCAAGACGGCGATTGCCGGCAATCCGAGCCGCGCCTGACGGCGCGGCCCTTTATCACCCGAACGCTCAGACGTTCTTCGCGATCGCCTCGGCGAAAGCACGCGTGCCAGCTTTGCCGCCCATGTCGCCGGTGCGGACATCGTCTCTGGTGATGGTCGCATCGATCGCCGCGCGGAGCCGCTGCGCCAGATCGAGCCGGCCGACATGCTCCAGCATCAGCCCCGAGGCAAGGAGCAGCGAGGCCGGATTGGCGATGCCCTTGCCGGCGATATCGGGCGCCGAGCCATGCACCGCCTCGAAGATCGCGGCATCGGGACCGATATTGGCGCCTGGCGCAAGACCGAGCCCGCCGACGAGCCCCGCCATCTCGTCGCTCAAAATGTCGCCGAAGAGATTGGTCGTCACCAGCACGTCGAATTGCCATGGATCGAGCACCAGCTGCATGGCACAGGCATCGATGATGCGGTCGTTGGCGTCGACGCGGCCTTTATATTCGGCGGCGATCTTCTGTCCCATTTCGAGGAAGAGACCGGTCAGCGCCTTCAGCACATTTGCCTTGTGAACGATGGTGACCTTTTTGCGGCCGTTCTTCAGCGCGTACTCGAAAGCATAGCGGATGACGCGCTCGGCGCCGGCCTTGGTGTTGACGCCCGACGCAATGGCGACGGCGTGCGGATCGTTGCCGATCGGAATGTAATGCTCGAAACCGACATAGAGGCCTTCGAGATTTTCGCGGATGAGAACAAGGTCGATCTTCTCGAACCGCCCGCCGGGCACGACAGTGCGCACCGGCCGCACATTGGCGTAAAGCCCGAATTCCTCGCGCATGCGCACATTGACCGAGCGGAAGCCGCCGCCGACCGGCGTGGTCAGCGGCCCTTTCAGCGCCAGCCGCGTGCGGCGGATGCTGTCGAGCGTGTCCTGCGGCAACGGGTCGCCGCCTTGGGCGAGCGCCGTCATACCGGCGCTCTTCTCTTCCCAGACGAACGGCGCGTCGAGCGCGGTCAGCACATGCTTCACCGCCTCGACGATCTCGGGCCCGATGCCGTCGCCGGGGATCAGGGTCGCGGGAATCGACGATTTCGCGACTAGACTCATGACAATTCATCCTATGCTTACGGGGAGACGACGAGTTTAGTGGCGCATCGCTTCCGATGCCATGCCGCGTTAGCATGCGTCATGCCAATTCAGACGATCGTGAAATATCCCGATCCGCGACTGCGCGAACGCGCCGCGCCGGTCACCGTCTTCGACGACGCGTTGCGCGCGCTGGCCGCCGACCTGCTCGATACGATGCAGGATGCCCAAGGCATCGGCATCACCGCGCCGCATCTCGGCGTCGCGCTGCGCGTCGTCGTGCTTAAGCTGTCGTCCGAGGAAGAGCCTGCCATATACGTCAATCCGGCGATTATCTGGACCTCCGGCGAGAAGATCCGGCACGCGGAAGGAAGTGTCTCGATGCCGGGCGTGACCGCCGAGATCGAGCGCCCGGCGAAGGTCCGAATCCGCTATCAAGATATCGACGGCGCGGAGCGGGTGGAGGAAGCGAGCGGGCTGCGCGCCGTCTGTCATCAACACGAGATCGATCAGCTCGATGGCGTCTTCTGGCTCCAGCGCCTCTCGCCGCTCAAGCGCGATCAGGTGATCCGCCGCTATCAGAAATTGCGGCGGGCCGGGTGATGGCGGGGGCCGGGTGATGACGATCGAGCTCCCCTGGCTCGCGGTAGGCGCCGTCGTCGCCGGCATCATCAGCGGCATTCTCGGTGGGCTCTTCGGTATCGGCGGCGGCGCCATCATCGTGCCGGTGTTGTTCGAGGCATTCGAATTGCTCGGCGTGCCGGAAGCGGTGCGCATGCAGCTCTGCATCGGCACGTCGCTCGCGATCATCGTACCGATCGCGATACGCTCTTACCAGCAGCACAAGGCGCAAGGCGCGGTGCTGAGCGACGTCTTGCGGCTCTGGATGATTCCGAGCGTCATCGGCGTGACGGTCGGCGCGGCGCTCGCGGCCTTGGCGCCACCCGAAACCTTCAAAATCGCCTTTGTGGCGATCGCCGTTGCGATCGCGGCGAAACTGATGTTCGGCGGCGATCGCTGGGTGCTGGCCAAGGAATTGCCGGGCACAATGGCGCTGAACGTCTATGGCTTCGCCATCGGTCTCGGCTCGTCACTGATGGGGATCGCCGGTGGCTCGTTGGCGGTCATGGTCCTGACGCTCTACGGCAAGCCAATCCGCAGCGCCGTCGCGACCGGCGCCGGTGTGGGCGTACCGATCACCGTCGCCGGGACGATCGGTTACGTCCTCGCCGGATTGCCGCATCAATCGGCGTTGCCGCCATTGTCGACCGGCTTCGTATCGATCCCCGGCGTCCTCCTAATCGCACCGCTCTCGAGCTGGGTCGCACCCTTCGGCGCGCGTCTCGCGCACAAGCTGCAGCAGCGGACGCTCGAGATCGCGTTCAGCTTCTATCTGCTGCTGGCCGCGTCGCGGTTCATCGCCAGCATGATCGGGTGACGGGCCGATCCGTCGCGATGCCTCGCCACCACCGATACCGCGTGTTTTGCGATTGACTCAGTCGTCGAAATATGAGAACAAAACGGAAACGAACATTGGGCGGCATTGCGGGCCGTCCTGCGGGACGGCGCGATGAGCTACAGCTTGTTTCTCCATTTCGAGCCGCGGATCCGGCGTGCCGAGTTCCTCACCTATTTCGCGCGCCGCAGGCATTACAAAGCCGCGAAAGATCGCGTGTCTTATACGAATGAGGACACCGGCGTTTATTTCTGGATCAAGCCGCAATACGGTCGGGATTTGCTGCTCCGGCAGGCCGTCAAATCGGCCGAATTCGAAGTGAATTACAACCGCCCGAGCTTTTTCGGCCGCGAAGCCGAAAAGCAATTGTCCGGCATCGTCGCCGCATTGCAGCCGCGGATCGACGACCCACAGATGGAGGGCATGGGCGAAGGCCCCTATTCCGGCGATGGCTTTTTGCGCGGCTGGAATTTCGGCAATCGATTTGCGATCCAGCAGATGGTGCTCAAAGAAGCGGACAACAAAATCGCAACCATGCCGGAGGCTGACCTCCACGCGGCATGGGATTGGAATTTCCGATGCGCGGAACGGCGCGACTACCTCAAGCTGCGCCACTATGCGCCACCCGTTCTGTTCTGGCGCATCGACGGGCGCGTCCAGCGGGTGGTGGTGTGGGGTGAGTCGATGCCGATCATGCTGCCGCGGGTCGAGTATGTCATCGTTGCGAGAGAGATTGGCAAAGCGCGCGTCAGTCTCGTGCCGTGGATTGAGATCGTCGAAATAGCAAGGCGCGCCGGCTTCGACGCGCGCAAAGAGCCGCTCGAGCTGCGCTATCTGACGCCGCCGCCCTTAATTGTCGATTGGGCTGCCAACCTGCCGCTGATCGATCTGAAAGCCTATGAACGCCTGCCCGCGCATCGGATCCTCGATGAGGAGCTTGTCGCAGCCGCTCGGAAAGACGACGAGCCGGATGATGCGCCGCGCGGACGATGAAGAGCGCAGCATGATCACTCGAACCAATAGTCGAGTGTTCCGCGCGAGGCTTTGCCGAACTGGCCTTCAAAGCCGCCTTCGCCGCGAAGGCCGCAAACTCGCCGGTCGCCGATCCTGGGACGATGAACCACGTTCCCTTGATCGTACCGTTCTCGACGATCTCCGCGCCTTGCAGCACGAAGCTGCCCTGGCGCCCGGCCAGCTTGCCGCCAAAGCGCTGCAGGCTAACGAGGCTCGCGATTTGTCGTCGCGCAGAATTTGCAAGGCCCGCACCCGTGCTTCGCCTTCGATATCGCCGGCGAAGGTTTCGCTGATCCGGACCTCCAGCAAGCGCGGGCTGGCGGTTTCGTCGAAAGCCTTGGCTTCGGCGCTCTGAACAGTGATCACGGCTGCTGCTCTGGCGCGCATCGGCGCCTCCTTTTGAGATTGCCCATCGCACGAAATGGAATGGCGGTCGAAGGGCTGCGGTTGCCTTTCCGCCGACGCCTCGGGCAGGATTATCGCCACGCGTGGACATCAGGGAAGTTCAGTCAGCGGCCGGAGAAGCCGATCGCAGCGCACGGTAACGTCAGCGTGACGCTCAGCCGGCGGCGTTCTGCGGCATCGCCGCCGTGTCCATCCAGAATATTTCCCAGACATTGCCGTCGGGATCTTCGACGCTGCGGCCATACATGAAGCCGTGATCCTGTTTCGGATTGGGATCGGCGCGACCGCCCGCCGCGGCGGCTTGCGCGACCGTCGCATCGACCGCCGCATTGGTGTCGACCGTGATTGCGATCAGCGCCTGGCTCTCGCGCCGCGCGTCGCCGATGGGGCGCTGGGTGAATTGGCGATAGTGCGTGTGGGTCAGCAGCATGACGTGGATCGTGTCGGACAGCACCATCGCGCTCGAATGCTCGCCCGAGAATTGCGGATTCACTGTGCCGCCAAGCGCTTTGTAGAAGGCGGTCGCGGCAGCCAGATCGCGTACCGGCAGATTCACAAAGATCATTTTGGCCATCACAGCCTCCTTCTCTTTCACCTGCGAGGGTTCTACTATCTCGCTGGAATGTTTCTATATGGAATGTATCTTTATATCAAGATATATTCGCATGGCAATGGAGAACCTTATGGATCGCGCCGATACCGCTGTCGCGCAATGGCGCCGCGAACGCCCGGATCTGCCGTCGCTGCCGATGGCGCTGCTTGGCCGCCTGTCGGAGGCCGCCGAGCGCGTGATGCGCGATCACCTCAATCCGCTCTTTGCCGCTTCAGGATTGCAGCCGGGCGAGTTCGATGTGCTGGCGACGCTGCGCCGTGCCGGCGATCCTTACATGCTCTCGCCGACCCAGCTCTATGAAGCGCTGATGATCTCGTCCGGCGGCATGACGGCGCGGCTCGACCGGTTGGAGCGCGCCGGGCTAACCGAGCGCCATCCCGATCCAAACGACCGGCGCGGCAAGCTGATCGCGCTCACCGCGCAAGGCCGCGCGCTCGTCGATGCGACGCTGACCAAGCATGTCGCCAATGAGGAGAATATCCTCGCCGCGTTGTCGGCGGCGGATCAGGAGAAGCTCAATCAGCTGCTGAAGAAGCTGATCGCGGCGCTTTAGGCGCAGCGATCAGTTTCAGCCAGGGCGCGGCGTGGAACGCGCTCATCAGCAGATACATCGGCACCATGCCGGTAAGCGGCGACGCTGGTTGTCCGCAAATCATCGCCGGCCCGCCGAGCATCGCGGCGAGCGCGGCCATCGCGGCGAAGCTCGGCGCGGCGGCAAGATGCAGCCACGCCGCGACCTCGGTTAGATCGATCCGCTTCATCGCCCGGCCCACTCAACGCTGAGCGTATTCGTCGCGACGGCGCCACCAGATGCCGGTCTCGTTGCGGCCTTTCGGCGCGCGATCGAGCCAGGGATAGACGCCCCAGATCGCATCGACGCCGCGCGCATAGCTCGAATAGGCGTGATAGACAGCGCCATCCTCGAGCACGAACGCGCTCATCCCCGGCCGGTCGCGCGAATAACCGGCCGCGTCGGTGCCGCAGCTCGCGGCCAGCCGCGCAACCGGTTCCGGCGCGGGCGTGATATCCATCGCGTGCGTGCCGCGCGCATAATTGTATTCGACCGCGCCGGCGCGCTGTTGCTGCTCGGTGAACGAGACGTCGAAATCGAAATTGAAGTCGTTATCGGCCGACGATGCCCAGGGGAAGCCCCAGCCCATGCGCCGCTTATAGGCTTGCAGCTTCGCCAGCTTCGCGCGCGATACGGCCCAGAGCATCACGTCGTGTTGGGCGAGATGGGTATCGAGACCGTCGAAGCCGTCGGCGATCATCGAGCAGGACGGACACCCCGCCGACCAATCCGGCCCGAACATGAAATGATAGACGAGAAGCTGCGAGCGTCCGGCGAAAAGATCGCGCAGCGCTTGCGGTCCGCCATCGGTATCGAAGACATATTCCTTGTCGAGCCGCACCCAAGGCAACGCCTGGCGCTGCCGAGCGAGCTCGTCGCCGCGCCGCGTCAACTCTTTCTCCGCCCGCAGCAGATCGAGCCGCGCCGCGAGCCATTCCTGCCGTGTTCCGATCTTGTGTGCCGTCATTGCCGTCACTCCTTTCATCGCGTGTCGTGAGATAGACTTAGGGCTGGAGGGCGCGATGCGGGGAGTGACAAGTGTGTCGGGATTCCGATGGATTCGCTGATCACGGCGGCGGGCCAGGCCCTCGCCAAGGGCGATCCGATCGGCGCCCTCAACCGCGTCGCCCTGCGCGAGGATCCGCCGGCGCTGGCGCTGCGCGGCATCGCCATGGCGCAGCTCGGCGAGTTCGAACGCGCGAAATCGCTCTTGCGCCGGGCCGCCCGCGGCTTTGGCCCAAAGGAGGCGGTCGCCCGCGCGCGCTGCGTCGTTGCCGAAGCCGAGATCGCCTTCGTCTCGCGCGATCTGAGTTGGCCCGAAACAGCGCTCGATACGGCGCGTGCGACACTCGAAGCGCACGGCGATCATGCCAACGCCGCGCATGCGAGCAATCTTGAGCTGCGCCGTCTCTTGCTGCTCGGCCATCTCGATGACGCTGAACGCGCGCTCGCCCGATGCGATCC
Organism: Allostellaceae bacterium; assembly: GCA_035552195.1. GTDB lineage: Bacteria > Pseudomonadota > Alphaproteobacteria > ATCC43930 > CGMCC-115725 > CAIKMD01. The sequence goes on from DASZLU010000065.1 coordinate 117,977, forward strand.
GTCCGGATTGACGCCCGCCTCTCGCGCCGCGCGCGAGTTGGTAAGCGCCGGCATCGCGATCCGGCGCCTGCGGACAAAAGCGGCACGCGATGCGCTGAGCCGCGCGATGCAAGCCGCGCGGCAAGCGGCGATCCCGGCACTCATCGCCGAAGTCGAGAGCGCGGCGCAAGTGATGACGACGCCGGCGGCGCGGCTCGTCGCGCACGGCAAGGCGCGCAATCTGCTGCTCGCTGAAGTCGAAGCACTTCTCGATTCGAAGACGCTGGTAATCGATGCCTGCCGCAACGTCGTGCGCCGCGAGAGCAAGATCGTTTCCCTTGCCGGCCGCCCGGTGCTCTTCGCTCTCGCCCGCGCGCTGGGCGAAGCCTGGCCCGGCGACGTGTCACGCGCCGCGCTGCTCGCACAGGCCTTCGGCGCGAAATTCGCCGATGACTCGCATCGCGCGCGGCTGCGGGTCGAGATCGGACGGCTGCGCGCGACGCTGCGGCCCTTCGCCGAGATCAGCGCGACGCCGCAGGGCTTCGCCCTGTTGCCAAGCGGCCGCTTCGATGTCGTCGTGCTGGCGCCGCCGGTCGAGGAGCGGCATGCCGGCGTGCTCGCCTTCCTGGCCGATGGCGAAGCGTGGTCGAGCTCGGCGCTGGCGCTCGCCCTCGGCACCAGCCCGCGCACCGTGCAGCGGGCGCTCGATACGTTGGCGAGCGCCGGCAAAGTGCAATCCTTCGGCCGCGGCCGCGCGCGGCGCTGGCTGACGCCGCCGGTGCCGGCCTTCCCGACAAGCTTGTTACTCCCGGGGCCGCTGCCGAACGATTAGCTTGGCGGCATGAATGAACGAGGAGCAGAAAAATGAACCGCGCGAAAGCCGAGATCATCCGCGAATACGGCCCCTTCCCCGGCGTCAGCCATGTGCATGGGCTGAGCTTCGACGGGCAGCATGTGTGGTTCGCCTCGGGCGATCGGATCAACGCGCTCGATCCTGCGAGCGGCCAAATCGCGCGTACGCTCGATGTCGCGGGACATGCCGGCACGGCCTTCGACGGTACGCACCTCTTCCAGATCGCCGAAGACCGTATCCAGAAGATCGATCCGAAGACCGGCCGCGTCGTCGGCTCGATCCCGGCGCCAGGCGACGGCGCGGTCTCGGGTCTCGCCTGGGCGGAAGGCACGCTGTGGGTCGGGCAATATCGCGCGCGCAGGATCGTGCAGATCGATCCGAATGACGGCACCGTGCTGCGCAGCATCGACTGCCGCCGCCTCGTCACCGGCATCACCTGGGTCGATGGCGAGTTGTGGCACGGCACCTGGGAAGGCGATGACAGCGACGTGCGCCGCATCGATCCGCAGACCGGCGCGTTGCTGGAGGCGATCGCGATGCCCGAAGGCACCGGCGTGTCGGGCCTCGAATCGGATGGCGGCGATCAGCTCTTCTGCGGCGGCGGCAGCAGCGGCAAGGTGCGCGTCATCCGCCGCCCGAAACGCCCGCGGGCGTAGCCCGCCACTTACGCGCCGATAAAGGCGAGGATCGCGGCCATCGTCGCAGCCGGCTGCTCTTCCATCAGCCAATGGCCGGAATTGACGATCGATACGCTTTTGACATCGGTTGCCGCGAAGCCGATTTCGGTGGCCAGCGCCGTGCCATAGGAATGGTCGCCGCCGATGGCGAGAACCGGCATCGCCAGCTTGCCCTCGGCGAGGAAGGCTTTGTTGTCGATCGCGTCCTGAGCGAAAGCGGCGAATTGCTCGAACGCATCATGCATCGCTTGCGGCTGCGCGTAGAGCGCGGCGTAATGCCGACGCACCGCTTCGACGATGCCGGCCGGATTGGCCGAGAGTTCGTTCCAGAAGCGGTCGAGGAAAACCCGCTCGCGCCCCGCCACGAGCCGCTCGACATCGGGACCGCGGAAGTTGAAATGCCAGGTCTTCGGATTGAGAAGCTGTGCCTCCCAATGGCCGATACCGGGCACGGGCGCATCCATCACCACCCAGCGCACGACGCGCTGACGATTGAGCGCGGCGAAGGCATAGCCGACCATGTTGCCGATGTCGTGGCTGATGAGAATGATCGGGCCCTGCACGCCGAGCGCGTCGAGCACCTTCGCCATGTCGCCGGCTTGATTCTTTTTCGTGTAGCCGGTCGCCGGATGCGACGAGAGTCCCATGCCGCGCAGATCGGGAACGACCACCGTGTGCTGGCCCATCAGCGCCGTGGCGAGCGGCTGCCACATATCGCCGTTATCGCCGAAACCGTGCAACATCAGCACCGCCGGCCCCGTGCCGCCGACGCGGACGTGGATAGTCGCATCGCCGACCGCGATATCGCGCGCGGCGAAGCTCGCGGGGAACGGACTGATATCGGTGAGACCGGTCGTTGCCATGCTACCCCCCATGATCATTACGTCGCGCGATCGCGTATTGTCGCCAACGCGCACCGTTTGTGCAAACGCTGTTCGCTCGCGCCGATCGCGCATGCGGCTTAAGCCACCAGCGGCGCGACGATCGCTTTCAAAAGCGCCGCCGCATCGCGCGGGCTCAAGCGCACCTGCAAGCCGCGCTGGCCGCCGTTCATGTAAACGAGATCCTGCGCCAGCGCCTGCTCTTCGATAGCGGTCGGCACGGCGCGCATCTGGCCGAACGGGCTGATGCCGCCGACCTTGTAGCCCGTGACACGCTCGGCCTCGGCCGGCTTCATCATCTGCGCCGACTTGCCGCCGAAGGCGGCGGCGAGTTTCTTCATCGACACTTCGTGATCGGACGGCACGATCATGCAGACGGGCTTGCCGTCGACCAGCGCCATCAACGTCTTCAGCACGCGTTGCGGCTCCTCGCCCAAAGCCGCAGCCGCCTGCATGCCGATCTTGTCGGCATCGGGATCGTAATCGTAGCTGTGCACCGTGAAGGCGACCTTGGCTTTTTCCAGCGCCTGCGTCGCGCGGGTGACCTTCGACACGAATTTGCTCCTGCTTTCGGGCGCTCAGGCTTGGCGCGAAACCCGCATCCGCGCAAGGCCGTTATAATCGGAAGCTTGGAGTCATGCGCATGGACACTCAATCCCTCAAACCCGCCGCCGAACTGACCAAACACGCGAAGACCCCGTTCCCCGGCGAAAGCGCGGAATACCGCAAGGCGCGCGAGGCACTGCTGGCGGAAGAGATCGAATTCCGCCGCCATATGACGCGGCTCGCCGCGCAACGCCGCGCGCTGCCGCCCGGCCCGGTCATCAAAAAGAACTATCGCTTCAAAGATGCCAACGGCGCGGAACGCAGCCTCAAGGATTTGTTCGGCGCGCACGACACGCTGGTCACTTATTTCTGGATGTACGGACCGCAGCGCGAGCGGCCGTGCCCGATGTGCACCAACTGGCTCGGCGCGGTGAACGGCAACGCCGCCGACATCAAGCAGCGCGTCGCGCTGAAGATCCTCGGCCGCTCACCGGTGGCGCGCCAGATCGCTTTCGCGATGGAGCGCGGCTGGCGCCATCTCGATTTCGTGCAGACGATAGGCGACGACTACGCCAACGATCTCGGCCTGCTCACACCCGAAGGGTTCGAATATCCGGCCCTCACGGTCTATCAGCGCGAAGGCGAGACGGTGCGCTTGTTCTGGGCCAGCGAGATGAAAAAGGAGATGGGCGATCCGGGCCAGGATCCGCGCGATGCGCCCGACATCGCCGCGCTGTGGTCGATCCTCGATCTGACCCCGGACGGGCGGGGCACCGACTGGTATCCGAAGCTGAGTTACTAAGAGCGCGCCGTCGCGTACCCGCAGAAGCATTTCCCGGCGAGCAGCTTAGCGGTCATCGATACGTCCTCTGAAGGATCATTCAAACCAGTAGTCGAGCACGCCGTTCGAGCCTTTTCCGAACTGGCCTTCGAAACCACCCTCGCCGCGCAGTCCGCGAAGGTCGCCTGTGCCCGATCCCGGAACGATAAACCATGTCGCCGTGATCCTGCCATTGTCGATCACTTCCGAGCCTTGCAGCACGAAGCTGCCCTGGCGCCCGGCCAGCGTGCCGCGGAATCGTTGCATGCTGACAAGGCTGGCTGATTTGTCGTCGCGCCGGACTTGCAACGCCCGTACCGGCGATTCGCCTTCCAAGTCGCCGGCAAAAATTTCGGTGATATGGACCTCGAGCAATGCCGGACCATCGGTTTCGTCATATGGCTTGGCCTCGGCATGCCGCACGGTAACCGTTGTTTCCGCTCGCGTACGCATGAGCTTCTCCGTCTGAGCATCAATGCAGCGTGTCGGCCACGCGTTTCAGCTTGTCGGGGTTGCGCGTGGCATAGATACCGACGATGCGGCCGTCTTCGATTTCCAACGCGGTGGTTTGAAGAACGTTGCCGCCTTCCACGGTCACGAAGCCGGGCAGGCCGTTGATATAGGTATAGCGCACCAGGCGCGACGGGTTCGCGGCGAAGATAGCGGCAAAACCCTCGAGCAACGGCATGATGGCGTCGATGCCGGCGACCGGCGCGCCATGCGCCGAGGCTTTGCCGCCGCCATCGGCGTAAGCGACGACATCGGTGGCGAGCAGATTGCGCAGCTGTGTCATTTTGCCGTCGCGCGAGGCGGCGAAGAAGGCTTCGGCGATAGCGAGCCCCTGTTCTTTCGCGAGCGGATAGCGCGGCCGGTCGGCGCGGATATGGGCCCGGGCGCGGCTGGCGAGCTGGCGCGACGCGGCTTCGTCGCGCTCGATGGTCGCCGCGACCTCGGCAAAGTCGAGGCCGAACACATCGTGCAGCAGGAAAGCGGCGCGCTCCAGCGGCGATAGCCGCTCCAGCGCCATCAGCAGCGGCAGGGTCACGTCGTCGTCCATCGCGTCCTCGTTCGCTTCCACCACCGGCTCGGGCAGCCAGGTGCCGGGATAGGTCTCGCGCTGATGCTGCGCCGATTTGAGGCGGTCGAGACACAACCGCGTCACGACGCGGCGCAGGAACGCCGCCGGCTCGCGCACCGCATCGCGATCGGTATCGAGCCAGCGCAGGAAAGCGTCTTGCACGGTATCTTCCGCATCCGCCATCGAGCCCAGCATGCGATAGGCGACGCGCCCCAAAAGCGGACGCAGCGGCTCGAACACGGCCGCGGCGTCGCTTTTGGCATCGGGGCTCAGTGCCGGGCCCATCACGCCGCCTGCTCTTGTCCGCCGTCGATCGGGCGCGCCCGCGCGGCAAGATCGATGCTCGACGCGGCGAGCAAGGCTTCGCGCGAATCATCCGCCGGCGGATAGATGATCTTGGTGTTGATCAGCTGCTTCACCGCTTTGCCTTCGCTGCCGGTCTTCTCAATCTGCCGCTCCCAGCCTTGCGTGATCACGGCGCCGGAACGGCCGAGATCGAGACAGGTAACGTAGCGCAGTTGTGTGTACGGCACAGTCGCCATGCCGAGCAGATCGCGCGCCGCGTTCTCGCCGGTGACGCGGCCGAGCTGTCCCGCGTGCTGACAGGATTGGAGCGTGCGGTGGCCGTCGCCGGTATCGGCCGAGGCGGCATCGCCGGCGACGAAGATGTCGGGCGCGGCGGGCGCTTGCAACGCGCCATTGACGATGACGCGGCCGAGACGATCGCGCATGCCGGGCACCTGCGCCGCGAACGGCGCCGCTTCCATGCCGGTTGCCAACACCACGGCGTCCGCTGCGAGCACGGTCTCATCGGCGAAGCGGACTGCGTCCGCGACTAAGGCGCCCACCGAAGCCCCGAGACGCAACTCGACCCGCGCAGCCGCAAGGGCCGCTTCGATCGCCGGCCGTGGACCCGGCCCGAGTTCCGGCCCGATCACCGCGGCACGGTCGATCAACACGATGCGGGCGCGCTCCGCCGCTGCATCGGCGCCATGCGCCTTGAGCCTGTCGCGCAGTTCGAGCGCCAGCTCGATGCCGGTGAAGCCGGCGCCGACCACCGCGATGGTCGGCACGGCGACATCGCGCGCGATCGCGCCGAGACGCCGGTCGAAGGCGACCGCTTCGCTTTGCGTGTCGACCGAGAAGGCCGTGTCGGCGCCCGGCACCGGCGGCCGCTTCATCCGGCTGCCGGTGGCGACGACGAGGCGGTCATAGGAAAGAGGCGCGCCGATGGCGGGCGTTACGATCTTCGCCGCCGCATCGAGCCCGACCGCCTCACCGCGCACGAAGGTAATATCGAGAGTCCGCAAATAGGGCAGCATGTCGACGCCCAGCATCTCGGGCTTCGCCTCATAAAGCCGGGGCCGGATTTCGAGCATGGGCCCAGGCGAGACCAGGGTCACCGCCGCGCCGGGAGCGACGCGCCGCGCCGCCACCGCCGCCCAAAACCCGGCAAAACCGCCGCCGATCACCAAAATCCTATTGCCCATCCGTCGTCTCCTTTCAGGGGTTCCGACAACATGACGAGCGGCGCCCGGACGGCGTGACATGGCGGCTCGATTTTTTTGCCCTGGCCCGATTTTTTGCCTTGGCGTTTTTTGCTTGGCCCCCCTTTTTTTGCCTTGGCCATTGTCACCAAACCGCAAACGCTTCCAGATAACCGTTGGGGCTGGGCGAAGGAGCCGAGAGATGACCGAGCCGAACCAAACCGAGACCCGTAATTGGCTGGAGATCGAACTCGAAGACGACATGGACGAGGAGGTCGAGCAGGCGGTCGACGATGCGCGCATCCCTCCCGAGCTGCGCGACCTCCTCGAGCACCACCAGAAATCCACGCTCGACCGCCAGATCTATTTCAACGAACTGTTCCGCCTGCAAGGCGAGCTGGTGAAGCTGCAGGATTGGGTCCAGCACAAGGGCCTCAAGATGGTGGTCCTGTTCGAGGGCCGCGACAGCGCCGGCAAGGGCGGCGCGATCAAGCGCATCACCCAGCGCACCAATCCCCGCACCTGCCGCGTCATCGCCTTGCCCGCCCCGACCGAGCGCGAGCGGTCGCAGTGGTATTTCCAGCGCTATGTGCCGCATCTCCCGGCGGCCGGCGAGATCGTGCTGTTCGATCGCAGCTGGTATAACCGCGCCGGCGTCGAGCGCGTGATGGGCTTCGCCAGCGAAACACAGGTCGAGGATTTCTTCCGCGACGTGCCGGAGTTCGAGCGCATGCTGGTGCGCTCGGGCATCATCGTGGTGAAGTATTGGTTCTCGATCACCGATCAAGAGCAGCAGCTGCGCTTCCTCATGCGTATCCACGATCCCATCAAGCAGTGGAAGCTCTCGCCGATGGATCTGCAATCGCGCGTGCGCTGGGAGCAATACACCAAGGCCAAGGAGGATATGTTCGAGCGCACCAACATCCCCGAGGCGCCCTGGCACATCGTCGAAGGCAACGACAAGAAGCGGGCGCGGCTCAATCTCATCGCGCATCTGCTCTCGCTGGTCCCTTACGAAGAGGTGCCGCACGAGGCGATCGCGCTGCCCAACCGCGTGTTCGACCCGCATTACGAGCGCCACGCGCTGCCGCCCGAATTGTTCGTCCCGCAGAAATATTGAGGCGTAAGCACGGCCGAGCGGCGGCGGACGGGAGCGGCCGCGCAAGCTATAAGGCCACAACCCGATCGGGAGGCACCATGACCGACCCGCCGCGCCGTCCGTCGTTCATTTCTTCGCTTGCCTACAAGGACAATCGCGCCGCGCTCGAATTCCTTCAGCGCGCCTTCGGCTTCGTGCCGAGCGAGATCATGACCGATGCGGACGGCACGATCGTCCATGCCGAGATGAGCCATGGCGACGGCGTCGTGATGATCGGCACCGAATGGTTCGATTGGACGCGCAGCCCCGCATCGGTCGGCGGCAAGAATACGCAGCGCATCCATGTCCGTATCGCGAGCGGCATCGACGCGCACTGCGCCCGCGCGCGGCAAGAAGGCGCGACCATCGTGAAAGAACCTGAAGATCAATTCTATGGCGAGCGCACCTATATCGCCGCCGATCTCGAAGGCCATCATTGGACCTTCTCGCAACCCCTCGGCACCGTCTCGCGCGAAGAGATGGAGAAGGCGAGCGGGTTTAGATTTCAGAAGCTGCCGTAACGATTACGCGCGTTTTTGCCGAGGCCCGTTCCGGGTTATCATCCCGGCAAGCGATTGTCGACGAGGGAGGGAACATTGAGCACAGCCATGTTCGGTCGGCGTAACGTCGTCAAAATGATCGCCGGCGCCGGTGTGGTCGGCATCTCGGGCGCGGGCGCGCTCTGGCCCGGCGTGGCCGAGGCGGCGGCGCCCGCCTACGATCCCGCCGGCAAATTCGACGTCGACATCCGGGAAATTCCGTTCCGGCGCAACAGCGCCGGCCGCATGCTGATGGCGCGGCTCTATCAGCCGCGCGGCAAAGGCCCCTTCCCGGCCGTCATCGATCTGCATGGCGGCGCGTGGAACAACAAGGACCGCACCGCCGAACAGCCGATGGATCACGCGCTGGCGGCGAGCGGGCTGCTCATCGTCGCGATCGACATGACGCTCGCGCCCGAGGCGCCCTATCCCGCCTGCGTGCAGGATGCGAATTACGCGGTGCGCTGGGTGAAGGCGAATGCCGCGCATTGGAACGGCAATGCCGCGCGGCTCGGCGTCTATGGCTCGTCGAGCGGCGGCCACGTCGCCGAGCTTTTGGCGATGCGCCCGCACGATCCGCGCTACAACGCGATCCCGCTTGCCGGCGACGCCCGCATTGCCTGGATCGCGACGCGCTCGCCGATCAGCGACACCGTCGCGCGCTATGAAAACGCCGAGCAGCACCACCGCGACGGCATGATCAAGGCCAACAAGATCTTCTTCAACCCGTGGGAGACGATCCACGAAAGCAACCCGCGCGAGATCCTGACGCGCAAAGAGAAGATCACGCGCGTGCCGTTCCTCATCATGCAAGGCGCGCTCGACGACAACATGCCGCCACCGGCGCAGGAGAACTTCGCGAAGCTCTACCAGGAAGCCGGCGGAAAATGCGAATTCCACCTGTTCGAAGGTGCCGAGCACGAATGGGTCGCAAAGGAAGGCCCGAATACGGACAAGGCGCGCGCGACGGTGAAGGCGTATATCGCACAGCAGCTGAAGGCGTGAACGCACGGGATTGCCCAATGCTCAAACTGAAACAGTCTACTCGCAGCGATCCAATGCCAAACGCAGTGCGGTACCAACCCTCGGAGCATTGGAGATCCTCGGAATAATAACGCGGCTGTCGGGAGGAAGCCTGTGCCAGGAGCCTGGCTTCTCCCGGCGATGAGGCTGGATCACGATGTTGTCTTCGCGTATTCGTGCCATACACCAGTCGACATTCTTGAATGCATCGCGCACACGTTTGGCGCCGTGGCGGTGCGCAAAATCCTTTTGCCAATCGGCGAAACGACGCATCACTCTGTCTGGCTCGAAGAAGTCATCAGCCGTGACGTGCCGGCTTTTTCCCAATGCTTCTAGGAGAATGCGCCCCAAATCTTCCACGGTCGCATCCAATTGCAGATAGATCTGATAAGGCTCATCCTCGCGGTAGGTCATGCCGCCAGTTCCAGACAGCGCCTCGATGCAGATGAACTTGTCGGATCTGTAAATTGTTGCCGTCGGTGCGAATGGCCTTGGGTTAGATATCATTCTCGAATCCTCGTGATCACGAGCGAGATACCATGGTCTCTTGCGTAACGGGTCGCCAGATTGAGATATAGCCACTGTGTCGGCGACGTATATTGCGGAACAGCGAGCTGAATTGTTTTCGATTCGATATCGTCAGGATCCAAGTCGGTTTCACGATTGGGGGTATAATCTTCACCGCGCTTATTTATGTACCCTTTGAGAGTGCTCAAAATTTGCTGCGGGCGTTCGATACGACTCACGGTAAGCGTATTGAGGGTTTTTGTATCTACCGCTTCTCCAAGATTATCGATGCTGTAGTCGAAGCCCGTTGAGCCTGGTACCAATCTTCGGGCATTAGGCGTCAATTCTCCGTACTTGTTCTCCCATTCCGCGCCCTGCTCAGGACTGCCTTTGCCCCAGACGATGCCTATCTCTTTGTTATCCATCACTCCACCAAGCCCGATCGCCGGATAGGCTTCATCGGGTACAGGGCGCGGAAATTCCAGATTCGGCTTCGCGGTCGCCGGCCGTATATTCTGCGGAGCGCTATCGGTGCCGATGGCCACTCCGCCTGCAACATCAAGCATCGACCCGGGCAACTCGCTGGGCCCGACCAGCCCTCCGTTGACCGCGCCTTGGTAGAGGGTCAGCGCGGCAGAGTGAAGGTTCAGCTGCGCCTTCGGGGGGCGTGTACTCGTAAGCTTGCCAGAAGTTAAGGCGGTCCTGGATAAAGACGTATTCGGCAAGCACCTGTGCCTTATCGTCAGGTGCGAGGTTTTGCCCATTACGCCCAAGCCAGTCGCCGAATTGAATGACCTGTTTCGCAAATTCGACCGGGCCTAGATCGTCGTATTTGTGCTCGAACTCCTGTTCGAGCGAGTTCGGGTTTTGTGAATCATCGGAATCTGCCTCGTCACCCGAAGCGGTGAAGGCAACGGGTTGAACGAAGGCATCTGCATTCGTGCCTATCTGCTTGGGATTGGGAAAGCGTGAGGCTCCGGGCTCCATTGGTTCGCCCCCTGCCCCGTCGCCACTTTCCGCTATACGCGCGTCCGGCGCGCCTGCACCCTCGTCGGCCCAACGACCGTGCCAGTCCCTTGGCTCGTCTTCGTCATACTTTGCCAATTTTACGGCTACCTTCGCGAGGCGCTCCGCCGCTTCCGCACTTAGCTCAGGAGTTCCGGTAAGAACTGCCGCAATCGCCGCACGCACAAAGTTTCCGCTGTTCAGAGATTCCGCAATGAGTTCGACACTCGATTGCAAGCGAGTTGGATCTTCGCCGAACGCAGCCGCAATCAGCGCCTCAATCTCAGAGGCTGGCCGCGGCACGAACCCCGCCTTGGTTATGCGAAGTAGCGGTGTACCGGCGAGAGCCAAGCCGCTTTGCGTACAACTGAGACCCAACCCGCCTGGCTCGTTGGTCAATCGAAAGGTTCGAAACATCTACCGCGCCTCAGCCTAAACTGTGCGAAGAAAAAATACGCTACCTGCGTACAATGCGCTTCGGTTGCGATTGGAGTGGCGGGGCGCGCCTGCGGCTACCCAATCGTGCCGTTCAGCTTATCGCCACGTCGCAACGATACGGTCCTCGACCAGTCGAAATGATGCCCCCCTCACACTAGCGACGCCGTCGCTGCGATCTCCACCAGCAAATCCGGCGCGATCAGCTTGCTCACCTCGAGAATCACCGTCGCCGGGCGCGTCGTCTTGAACATCGCGCCGTGGGCGTGGCCGACGGCTTCCCAGGTGGCGATGTCGGCGAGGTAGATGCGGGTTTCGACGACGTGCTCGGGCCCGGCGCCGAGTTCTTTCAAGGCCGCGGCGATGCGCTGAAGAATCTCCGCGGCTTGCGCGCCGGCGTCACCGGGGTGGAGAGCTTTGCCGTCGGGGCCGCTGGCGGTGGTGCCCGAGACGAAGATCAAATCGCCGGCGCGGATGGCGCGGGAATAGCCGATCGCTTCGCCCCAGGACGATGTGACGTCAACCTTCTGCCTCGTCATCGGCCGGGTTTCCTTTTCTCTGTCGTACCGTCGATCAGCCTTGCGCAACGCCGGGGTGAAGGCCCGGCGCCTCGTGGCCCGTGCGCACCACATATTCGGTGTAGCCGCCGGTGAATTGATGGACGCCTTCCTGCGTCAATTCCAGCACGCGGTTCGAGAGCGCGGCGAGGAAGTGGCGGTCGTGCGAGACGAACAGCATAGTGCCCTCGAAATCCTTGAGCGAAGCGACCAGCATCTCTTTCGTCGCCATGTCGAGATGGTTGGTCGGCTCGTCGAGCACCAGAAAATTCGGCGGATCGAACAGCATCTTGGCCATGACGAGCCGCGCCTTCTCGCCGCCCGACAGCACGCGGCAGGGCTTCTCGACATCGTCGCCCGAGAAGCCGAAGCAGCCGGCGAGCGAGCGCAGCGCGCCTTGGCCCGCGAGCGGAAAGGATTCGTCGAGCGATTCGAAAACCGTGTCGTCGCCGTCGAGCAGATCCATCGCGTGCTGGGCGAAATAGCCCATGCGGACGCTGCTGCCGACCGTGACCTTGCCTTCGTCGGGCGATTCCGCGCCGGCCACCAGCTTCAACAGCGTCGATTTCCCCGCGCCGTTGGCGCCGAGGACGCACCAGCGCTCTTTGCGCCGCACCGTGAAGTCGAGCCCGGTGTAGATCGGCAGGTTGCCATAGCCCTTGTGCACGTTCTTGAAGCTCGCCACGTCGTCGCCCGAGCGCGGCGGGCTGCGGAATTCGAACTGCACCGATTGGCGGCGGCGCGGCGGCTCCACCCGCTCGATCTTGTCGAGCTTCTTCACGCGGCTTTGCACCTGCGCCGCGTGCGAGGCGCGCGCCTTGAAGCGCTCGATGAAGGCGATCTCTTTCGCCAGCATCGCCTGCTGGCGCTCGAACTGCGCCTGGCGCTGCGCTTCGCTGAGGGCGCGCTGCTGCTCGTAGAAATCGTAATTGCCGGAATAGGTGGTGAGGGCGCCGCCGTCGATCTCGACGATCTTGTTGACGATGCGGTTCATGAACTCGCGGTCGTGCGAGGTCATCAGCAGCGCGCCCTCGTAGGTCTTGAGGAAATCCTCCAGCCAGATGAGGCTTTCGAGGTCGAGATGGTTGCTCGGCTCGTCGAGCAGCATGGCGTCGGGCCGCATCAACAGGATGCGGGCGAGCGCCACGCGCATCTTCCAGCCGCCCGAGAGCAGCCCGACATCGCCGTCCATCCGCTCTTGGCTGAAGCTGAGGCCCGCCAGCACCTCGCGCGCCCGGGCTTCCAGCGCATAGCCGTCGAGCTCCTGGAAGCGCGCCTGCACCTCGCCATAGCGCTCGACGATTTGCTCCATGTCGTCCGCCTGGTCGGGATCGACCATCGCGGCTTCGAGCTGGGCCATTTCGGTGGCGAGCTCGCTCACCGGCCCGACACCGTCCATCACCGCGGCGACCGCGCTCTGGCCCGCCATCTCGCCGACATCCTGGCTGAAATAGCCGATGGTCATGCCGGTATCGATCGCGACCTGCCCGTCGTCGGGCTGCTCCTCGCCGGCGATCATGCGGAAGAGCGTCGACTTGCCGGCGCCGTTCGGCCCGACCAGCCCCGCTTTCTCGCCTTTCTGGAGGCCCATCGATGCGTCGATGAACAGGATCTGATGGCCGTGCTGCTTGCTGATGTTGTCGAGACGAATCATGGGCTCTGGTCGAAATGGAAATCGTGGGATGCAAGTGCTGTCGTCGGAGCGCTAGGCCCCTCCGGGGAGAGGGAGGGGCCCATCGCGTTAGCGACGGGAGGGTGAGGGGGCGAATATTAGGGCAGACGCCCTGTCGGTGGAGGACCGCATATCGTCGCGGGGACGGTCAGCGCGCCAGAACGATGTGCGTGGCGTGCTCGGTCGCCTGGTGCTCCGTGACGCGATAGCCGAGCAATGGCAGGTCGATGCCGGCAAACATCGCCTCGCCCTGCCCCAGCACGACCGGCGACACGGCGAAGTGCAGTTCGTCGATCAGCCCGGCGCGAAGATATTGGCGCACGGTCGACACGCCGCCGCCGATCTTCACGTCGCGGCTGCCGGCGGCGCGCTTCGCCTGATCCAGCGCCGCCTCGATCCCTTCGGTCACGAAGATGAAGGTGGTGCCGCCTTCCATCTCGATCGGCTCGCGCCGGTGATGGGTCAGCACGAAGGTCGGTGCGTGATAGGGCGGGTTATCGCCCCACCAGCCTTTCCAGCTTTCGTCCGGCCACGGACCGCGGATCGGGCCGAACATGTTGCGGCCGAGGATGAAGGCGCCGAACCCATCCATCGCGCGATGCGCATAATCCTGGTCAACGCCATCCGCGCCGCCGCCCTGACCAATCATCGTCCGGAAAAAGCGCGTGCCGAAGAACCACGTATGCAGCTCCCGCCCGCGCTTGCCGAGCGGGTTCTCGAGGCTTTGTTCCGGCCCGGCGCCGAACCCGTCGAGCGAAACGGAAAATCCGGCGACGCGTATTTTGGTCATGAGGGGTCTCCAGACTTGAGAAAGCCGAGCGCGGTTTCGGCCAAGTCGGGCGCATCCGACATCGGCCGGCGATTTTTTACATCTTGCTGAGCGGGATCGGCGGCGGCGGTGTCGTCGAGCCGTGGCCCAGCGAGCGCTCGATCAGCACCGTGTCGGACCAACGTCCGTTGCGATAAGCGGCGCCGGTCAGCGAGCCGGCCCTGGTGAAGCCAAGCTTCTCATGCAACGCCAGCGAGGCCGTGTTGTCGGCATCGATATAGCCGATCATGCGGCGAAAGCCGGAAGCGGCGCAGGCATCGATCAGCGCCTGCAACAGCGCCGCGCCGACGCCGAGACGGCGCTGGTCGTGGCGTATGTAGATCGAGTGCTTGACGCTGAAGCGATACGCGGGGCGCTTGCGGAACGGCACGACATAGGCATAGCCAAGCACCTCGCCGTGCTCGACGGCGACCAAATGCGGATAGCGTCGATCCTGCAGATTCTTGCGCCGGTCGCGAAGATCATTCGGCTCGGGCACGCCGCTGTCTTCGACGCCCTCTTCGATACCCTGCCGGATATGGCGCCGATAGATCGCCAGCATGGCTTCGACATCGGCATCGATCGACGATCGAATGCGGAGCGATTTCGGCTTCTCCGCGCCCGTTTCTTCCGCCTCCATCTTCTCCCTAAACGTCATCCTGCCCTTCGCACCAAACTACTCCGACACGACATAGGTAAAGAGGCGGACGCGGCCCGACGTATCGACTTTCCGGTAGACGCCCTGGATCTCCACCTCGAAACCCGGAAACGTGTTGAATGCTGCCTCGAACATCTTCAGATAGTCAATCATCGGCCGCGCCCGATCGGTGAGGCGCTCGCCCGGGACGATCGTCGCAATTCCCGGCGGATAGACCACGAAAGGCGTCGTGGCAATGCGGCCGAGAATGGAATCGATCGGCAGAAAATCGACATCGTTGCGCGTGAGCGCGCGGGCCGCCTCCGCCGGCGACAGAGCGATTTCGGGCAGATGGTCGGCCGCGAATTGCTTCGCCTGGAGCACGCTGACATTGGCATCGCGGAAAAAACGATGCATCGACGCACAAAGATCGCGCAGGCGTACTTTGGCATAGTGTCCCGGGCGACGGCGGAAGAATTCGGGGATCACTTCCTCGAGCAGCTTGTTGTCGTCATGCGCCTTTTTGAAGGCGACGAGCCCGCTGATCAGCGTACCGGCCTTGCTGGCCTCGACGCCGGGCGTCAGGAGGAAGAGCAGCGAATTGAGATCGTTCTTCTCCGGAACGATCCGGTTCTCGCGCAGATATTGCGCGACGACCGGCGCCGGGATGCCATGCTCGGCGTAGCTGCCGTCGCGATTGAATCCCGGCGTCAGCAAGGTCAGCTTGTTGGGATCGGACATGCAAAAGCCGGGCGCGGTTTTACCGAAGCCGTGCCAAGCGGTGTCCGGATCGAGGCGCCAAAACGACGGGTCGGTCGCGAGCAGATCGGTGCTGATCGTGTCCCAGGCCACATCATGCTTGCCGCCGGCGCGCGCGACGTCCGGAATTTGCACGCGGTCCGGGACGAACGGATCGAAGAACCAACGGCGCTCGGGACGGGACTCTTTTTCCTCGAACTCGCGGCCGAGCGCACGGATCTTCTTGCGCAGCTCGATGCCGAGCCGGATCGTATCGTCCCACAGCACTTCGCCCGAGCGGCCCTTCATCATCTGCGCCCCGACATCGAGCGAGGCGAACAGCGGATAAAAAGGCGAGGTCGACGCGTATTGCATAAAGCTTTCGTTGAAGCGCCGATGCTCGACCCGCCGCCTCTGGCCTTTGATATGACGATCCTTCATGTGGATCTGCGATGCCTGCGAAAAGCTCGCGAGCTGCTTGTGGGTCGACTGGGTGGCGATGATGCCCGGCGCATCGGGCCCGAGCTCGGTGAGCCCCATCGCGAACCGCCCCTTGTAGAGCGGGTGGAACTTCATGAAGCCCGCCCACGCCTCGTCGAACAAAATGTAATCGCAGAGATGCCCGATGCGGCGGAGGATCATCTCGGCGCTGTAGATCGTGCCGTCATAGGTGCATTGCTCGACCACCGCGACGCGGAACGGACGCGGCTTGCGCCAAGCCTCGGGATCTTTGACCAGCGGATGCGTGCGGATGCGCTCGCGCAGCGCTTCCTCGTCGAGCGCGTTCCAATCCATCGGCCCGATCAGTCCCCAGGCGTTTCGCAGCGTCGGGACATAGACCGGGATGCCGCCGCTGATCATCAATGCGCCATGATGAGCGGCTTTGTGATTGTTGCGATCGAACAGCACGAGATCGCCCTCGGCGACGAGCGCCGCCAACGCAACCTTGTTCGATGTCGAGGTGCCGTTGAGGACGAAATAGGTTTTTTCCGCCCCGAAGATTTTGGCGGCTTCTTTCTGGGCTTGCAGCGCCGGGCCTTCATGCGTCAGCAGATCGCCGAGATCGAGGACCGAATTGTCCAGGTCGTCGCGGAAGACCGCTTCGCCGAGATGCTCCATGAAAACCCGGCCGATCGGGCTGCGGCTGTAGAACACGCCGCCGTTATGGCCGGGGCAGGTCCAAAGCTGATTGCCCTCCTCGGCATAGTCGACGAGCGCGCCGAAGAACGGCGTCTTCAGCGTGTCGGCATATTGCTTGAGGCGGCTGACGAGGTTTTTGGCGATGAAGGCCGGCGTCTCTTCCGAAAGGAACACGTAGCCGTCGATGAAGTCGAGGACCTCGACCGGCAAGTCTTCGAACCGCTTGTGGCGGATGAGCAGGATGATCGGGAAATCGAGACCGCGCCGGCGCATCAAGTTGATCAGCGCCGACGTCCGGCCTTCCAGCCCCTTCTTTCCCCAATCGACCACCATGCAGCCGATCGCGGCGTCGGTCTGGACGGCGATCTCGGCATCCTCAAGCTTGCGCGCCCGCACGACCTCGAAGCCAGAGCGCTCGATCTCATCGATGATGTGATTGAAACGCACACCTTCAAGGTCATCCACGTCGAACGTGGGTGTCGCGAACAGAAACGTGAAACGTTTGGAATATTCCATTCCCTGACCACTTCCATTGAGCCGGACGGCTATGATGGGCAGCGAGTGCGTCGGAAATGTTACAGTCGCTACCGCACCCGATGGCGGAGTCGATCGCACGGTCGAGGCCGCGCCGAGCGTGAGGCCCCCTCACCCTCCCATCGCTAGCGCGATGGGCCTCTCCCTCTCCCCGCTGGGGCGAGGGATCTCTCAATCGCCGCACCAAAATTTCCCTCGCCCCTCGGGGAGAAGGATGTGAGGGGGCGGGTTCTCACGACCATGCGATCATCGCGGGCAGCGTCACGACAGACGTAACGCCATCCGCGACAATCGGCGACTTACTTCAGATCGAGCTTGAACAGCTTCGCCGCGTTGGTGCGGCCGATCTTTTCCTTATCGGCGGCGGCGATCTCGAGGCCGTCGAACCATTCGGCGGCGTCCTTGTTGCTCTCGAACGGGTAGTCGGCCGAGAACAGGACCTTGTCGATGCCCATCATTGAGAGCGCGCACTGGAACGACGGCGTGCAGAAATTGCCGCTGGTCGTGATCCAGAAATGCTTGATGAAGGTCTCGCCCAGGAAGTCGCCGCCTTTATAGCCGCGCGGCGAGAAGCGCATGCGGGCATCGATGCGCCAGAGGAAGAAGGGAATGCCCTCGCCCATGTGCCCGATGACGATCTTGAGGTTCGGGTATTCCTTGAAGAGGCCTGAGCCGCACAGACGCAGCGAGTGAACCGCCGTGTCCGCGGCAAAGCCCCAGGGCGAGCTCATCAGCCACGGATGGCCTTCGTATTCCGGCGCCTTCGAGAGCAGCGGCGAGCGCGGATGGATGTAAAACGGCACATCCAGCTCCGACACCTTTTTCCAGAACGGCCGGTATTCCGGCAGATCGTAATAGAGCGCGGTATCGGGCTTGTCCTTCTGGGTGAAGCTGTTCACCAGCGCGCCGACATAGCCGTGTTCCTTGACGCAGCGCTCCAGCTCGTTGGCCGCCGCCGTCGGGTCCTGCATCGGCAGCGCGGCGAAGCCCGAGAAGCGCTTGCGGTTCTTGTTGACCAGCTTCGCCATCGTGTTGTTGGCGCGGTGCGCGAGGTCGATCGCCTCGTTGGTGCTGACGACCGCCTGAATGGCAGGCGCATTGAGCGACACGATCTGATGATCGATGCCGTTCTTTTCCATTTCGGAGACGCGCTCGTCGCCGAGCTCGAGGATCTGCCGCTCGAACCGGGCCCAATCCGCCGAGCCGCCGACGAAGCCGCGCGAATCCTCCAGCGTTTCCGGCAGGCTCCAATGCTCCTCGAGTGCAATCTTCCCTTTCATCGTGTTCCTCGCTTTTGCGTTTGAGTTGTTCTTGCCTTTTGGCGTGAGGCAAGCGGCTTGGGTCATTCCACTCGATCGCTCAAATAGCGTTTAACTATCTGATTGAATTGCAAGACTTTTCCTCTAGGACGGCAAACACCGACGCGGAGCCCGCCCGAAAATTACTGTCCGCGGGGTGCTGAAGCAACAATCCAGAGCGCCCTGCGACATGCCGTGCTGGATCGCACAATCCATCGTCGAAGGGGGACAATCCCATAAGTGGGCGTGGGACA
>DASZLU010000066.1:0-4115 GCA_035552195.1 Allostellaceae bacterium
TGCCGGCATCGCCGATGAATGCGAGTGCGTGCCGATCGGCGTCATGGAGACCGCCGGCATCATCGCTTTCTGCAAGGCGCAGGCGATCGACCTCGTGGTCGTCGGGCCGGAGGCGCCGCTTGTCGCGGGGCTGGTCGATGCCCTCGAAGCGGCGGGCATTGCCGCGTTCGGGCCGAGCAAGGCGGCCGCCGCGCTCGAAGGCTCGAAGGGCTTTATGAAAGACCTTTGCGCGCGCGAGGGCATCCCGACCGCCGCCTATCGCCGCTTCACCGACGCAGTGGCGGCGAAGGCCTACATCGCCGCGCAGGGCGCGCCGATCGTCGTCAAGGCCGATGGAC
This sequence comes from Allostellaceae bacterium, assembly GCA_035552195.1. Lineage (GTDB taxonomy): Bacteria > Pseudomonadota > Alphaproteobacteria > ATCC43930 > CGMCC-115725 > CAIKMD01. Next base: position 339 of record DASZLU010000066.1, read on the forward strand.
TCGCAGCGGGGAAGGGAGTGGTCGTCGCCGTCTCTGTCGATGACGCCATGGCGGCGGTCGAGGCCGCGCTCGGCGAGGGGCGGTTCGGCGCGGCGGGGGCGGAGATCGTCGTCGAGGAATTTCTCGCCGGCGAGGAGGCGAGCTTTTTCGCGCTGTGCGACGGCGAGCACGCGCTCCCCTTGGCCGCGGCGCAAGACCACAAGCGCGTCGGCGATGGCGATACCGGCCCCAATACCGGCGGCATGGGCGCCTATTCGCCCTGCGCCGCGGTGACCCCCGAGATCGAAGCCCAGGTCATGGCGCGCATCGTCCTGCCGACGGTGCGCGCGATGGCGCGCGACGGCGCGCCGTTCAAGGGCGTGCTCTATGCCGGGCTGATGCTGACCGCGAAGGGGCCGAAGCTCATCGAATACAATGTCCGCTTCGGCGATCCGGAATGCCAGGTGCTGATGATGCGGCTGCAAAGCGACCTCGTGCCGGCGCTGCTCGCGGCGCGCGACGGGGTGCTCGACCGTGTCGATTTGCGCTGGCGCGACGAGACCGCGATCTGCGTCGTGATGGCGGCGAACGGCTATCCCGACGATCCCGTCCGCGGCAGCGAAATCCGCGGGCTCGACGCCGCCGGAGCCGAGCCCGACGTCAAGATTTTCCACGCCGGCACCAGGCGCGAGCCTGCCCCGGCGGAAGCCGGGGGCGGCCGGGTGCTCGCCGATGGCGGCCGGGTGCTCGGCGTCACCGCGACCGGGCGCGACCTCGCCGCCGCCCGCGAACGCGCCTATCGCGCGGTCGACGCGATCGACTGGCCGGGCGGCTTCTGCCGGTGGGATATCGGTAAGCGCGGGGGTCCATAAGGCCGGTTGCAGAACTGGCCAGGTCGCCTATGTTAGATAGCCAAGTCTGGAGCGGTGGCGATGCAGGTCAATATTCTCGAAGCGAAGAACAAGCTCTCGCAACTCGTCAAACGCGCTCAGGCAGGCGAAGAGGTGGTTATCGCCAATCGCGGAGTGCCGGTTGCGCGCCTCGTGCCGACCGATCAGCCCGCTGCACAGGAACTGCCGCTCGGCAGCGGCAAACGCATCGTCGAATGGCTGCGGAAGCACCCGCTACCCGCCTATGCCCGGCGATCGGCTGAAGAAATCGATGCTTCTATCGAAGAAGAGCGGAATTCCTGGGAGTGATCTATCTCGACAGCTGCCTCGTTATCTATCTCGTGGAACAGCACGCTCAATATGGAGACACCATCGCTCGCTTGGTTGAGCAGGAAGGCACGTTCGCCTTCGCGATTTCACCTCTCGTCAAATGCGAGTGCCTGGTAGGGCCGCTCAGACGCGGCAATTCCGTTCTCCAGCAGGAATACCTGGAGGTATTCCGCGAGTTCGTTTTGGTGGACATGCCCGAGCCGATGTATCTGCGGGCAGCCGAGCTTCGCGCTCGCTTTGGCGTGAAACTTCCGGATGCGTTGCATCTTGCCTGCGCTCAACATCATCATTGCGACGCATTCTGGACGAACGATGACAGACTGGCCCGTGCACCGCACGGGCTGGTGCGAAGTATATTCGCGCCCGGGATTAATCCGCGCTCGGCCAGTTGAGGCGGATCGGGTCGCTGCCGTCCCAGTTCTTTGCCGCTTCGCGCACCTGGTCGAAGATGCGCATGCGGGCGGGGGTCGCCTCGGCCATCTCGATGACCGTGCCGGGATGGCCCTCTTCGAGGAAATAGATGAAGGGGCCGCGCGGGCTGTCGCCTTCCTGGCCGACATGCCAGCCGTTCGCCAGCGCCTTCTCGCGGATTTCGTGATAGTTCACCGGCCAGCTCGACCAGTGCTGCGCCCCTTCCTTGCCGGCGTTGAGGAAGTCCCAATAGAGGCTCGGCGTCTGGCAGCGCTGCTGGATCAGCTCCAATTGGACGTCGCCCGAATTGGCGAGCGCGATCGACAGATGCGGCGTGTCGTAGGGCTTGCCCTTGTAGCGATAGCCGGTGAGCGGCAGCCGCTCGGCGTAGAACCACGGCCCGACGCCGCACACCTCGATCCAGTGGCGCATCGCCTTGTCGATGTCGCGCACGACGATGCCGATCTGCCGCATCTCGCCGAAAATCCGGCTCATCGCCTTTTCCTTTCAAGCCGTAGGAACGATTTGCCCGTTTATGCGATATGTAAGTTTATGACTGGCGATCTTGCCAGAGCGAGGCTCCCTGGGCGAGGTCACGCGTGAAAAGCCGCGTCGCGGTCCAACACGAACGCCACATTCTGTGCGTCTTCCCGCGCTACGCGCCGTCCTTCGGGACGTTCGAGCACGCCTACCCGCTGATGGACGGGGTGCGCGCCTTCATGCCGCCGCAGGGCCTCCTGGTGATCGCCGCCTATCTGCCGGCAACATGGCAGGTGCGGCTGGTCGACGAGAACATTCGCCCGGCGAGCGACGACGATTATGCCTGGGCCGACACGGTCTTCGTCAGCGGCATGCATGTGCAGCGCCAGCGGATCGTCGAAATCGGCCGGCGCGCGCGCGGGCTCGGCAAGGTCAGCGTGCTCGGCGGGCCGTCGGTGTCGTCGTGTCCCGAGCACTATCCCGATTTCGACTATCTCCATATCGGCGAGCTGGGTGACGCAACCGATGCGCTGATCGCGGCGCTCGACAGCGGCGCGCGGCCGCCGCCGCACCAGGTGGTGTTCACCACGAACGAGCGCCTGCCGCTCACCGAGTTTCCGCTGCCGGCCTACGAGGCGATCGAGGGGCGGCGCTATTTCCTCGGCAATGTGCAGTATTCGAGCGGCTGCCCCTATCGCTGCGAGTTCTGCGACATCCCGGCGCTCTATGGCCGCCAGCCGCGCTACAAGGCGCCCGAGCAGGTCATCGCCGAGCTGGATGCGATGCTCGCCGCCGGGATTTGCGGCTCGGTGTATTTCGTCGACGACAATTTCATCGGCAACAAGAAGGCGGCGCGCGAGCTGTTGCCGCATCTCGTCGCCTGGCAGAAAGCGCGCGGCTATCCGCTGCAATTCTCCTGCGAGGCGACGCTCAACATCGCCGCCTGCCCGGACATTCTGGCGCTGATGCGCGAGGCGTTCTTCTACGCGATCTTCTGCGGCATCGAGACACCGGAGCTCGGCGCGCTCGACGCGATGCAGAAATCGCACAACCACCAGGCGCTGCCGATCCTCGATGCGATCGAAACGATCAATCGCTTCGGCATGGAGGTGGTGTCGGGGATCATCCTCGGCCTCGACACCGACACCGCGGCGACCGCGGGCAATCTGCTCGACTTCATCGACCGCTCGAAGATCCCGCTGCTGACCATCAATCTATTGCAGGCGCTGCCGAAAACCCCGCTCTACGCGCGGCTCGCCAAGACCGGGCGCATCGACGAGAGCGGCCGGCACGATTCCAACGTCGTCTTCGCCCGGCCCTATGACGAGGTGCTGGCCGATTGGCGCTTTGCGATAAAGCGCGCCTACGCGCCCGAGGCGATCTATGCCCGCTTCGCCTGGCATGCCCGCAACACCTATCCCAACCGCATCCGCCCGCCGCTGACCCGTGCCCGGCTCGCCCCGGCCAACCTGCGGCGCGGGCTGGTGACCTTGGCGAAGATCGTCGGCAAGATCGGCCTGTTCGGCGATTACCGGCGCACCTTCTGGCACATGGCGTGGCCGGCGCTCAAATCCGGCCGGATCGACGAGCTGATCGCCGCCGCGTTGGTCGCGCACCATCTGATCCGCTTCGCTCAGGACTGCACGAAGCAGAGCGCGGCGTTCTTCTCGCAACGCTCGCAGCCGGC
>DASZLU010000067.1:0-16519 GCA_035552195.1 Allostellaceae bacterium
CAGTAGCACGAGGGTTACCGCGCAGATTGGCCGGGAATCATTTCTTGCGTGATTCAGTTGTCATTCTTCGGAAACCCTGATGGCAAAGATTTCGATCCCATTTGAGGCATCAGCGCGGCTTCAGCGATTAATAGGCCGCAGTCTCGTCCCGAATGATGAAATGGCTATCATTGAGCTAGTCAAAAACTCGTACGATTCGGGCGCAACGGAAGTCCGAATTTTAATACAACCCGACACTCTTAAGGCGCCGGGTTTTATCCGCGTTACGGACAACGGCAGCGGCATGTCGGCAATGGACATCGCGGACTTATTTATGTTTGCAGGCTTCAGCAAACATACTGATGAAGATGGCACGTCGCAACGGGTGCCGACCGGTGAAAAGGGTATTGGTCGTTTTGCGGCACACAAACTTGGTGAAACTTTGGATGTGTATTCTGCCAAAAGGCGGCATACCGGCGTTCATCTCGCCATTGATTGGAGCAGGTTCGATGTTAAGGGCAGAAAGAAGTTTAGCGACATTGCTGCCACCTATGAAGAAACGCCGGTAGCACACAAGCTTGGACCTGGACCTGGTACTGTCCTAGAGATTCACCGCTTGCATAGTAGATGGGATGGAAAACGTGGTGATGAGTTAGCGGCTTCTCTCCGTGATTTACTCGATCCATTTTCAAAGCCAGTCGATTTCGACCTCTACTTGGAAATTGTCGGCACAAAGCGCGGCGCGCACAAGATCGAGGCTCAGCCGGTTACTGGTGACATCTCGATGGAGCTTCGTGTCGATGGCAATAAAGCCCTCCGCGTCATACGCGAACGTGGCGCGAAAAGCCCTCTCATCGATGAAACGTATGACGTTGCTGTAGAGTTGAAGCCCCTAAAGGGTATGCGGGGGCGATTTGTGTACTTTCACAAACGACCCACAAAGAGCCAAAAGCAAGGCCTCGAACCCGGTGTACGCGTATATCGCGACGGGTTTCGCATTCAACCTTTCGGTGATCCTAATGCTGACTGGCTAGGCATTTCGGAAGAACGTGCTAAACGTGCTGGCCACGCACATATAGTGCCGGGACGCCTATATGGGTTCATCGAGATATCGCGGCGAAAGAATCCAGAGCTAGTCGATACAACAAGTAGACAGGCGATACTGCAGTCAGAGGCGAAGATTAGCCTCGTGAATGTGTTGCGCGAGGGCTTGAAGGGACTACGTACCGTTCTCGCTGAGATAAAGAAACCTCAGTGGAAAGAGAACCAAGAAAAGAACCAAAACGCCCTCGAACAAGCTCGTCTATTTACTCTCGGGGCATTGTCGATGGGACTAGCTCACGATATGCGCCAGCCGATGCAATCCATTCGCACTGGTGCAGAAAATATTTTGGAGCGCCTAAAGCAACTTAACGTGAAGGATGAGATCGTAAATAACTCCCAAGGTAGTATTGACCGCGGCATCGAGCGACTCGACAGATCGGTTATGTTCGTGTCGAAGCTCGCGAATGGAGACGTAGCTGCTAGTTCGCAGGTTGACTTGGCTGAACTATTAAGGGCCGACGCTGCCTACTTTTCCAACTTGGCGAAAGCGAAAAATTACACGGTCCAAGCCGAAGTGCCTCAGTCGCAGCAAGCGACCGTCAATGAAGTCGCAGTAACCACGATCGTTACAAACTACATTCATAATGCTTGCCAATCTATCGAGACTTCCGGCGGAACAAGAGTAAAAATAACACTTACCAAGCGTCGCGGTGTTCATCGGATCGGGGTAGAGGATGACGGCGTGGGAGTGCCCCAAGAGATTCAGTCCAAAATATTCTCAAAGTTTGTCAGCAAGAAAACCGGGGGTATGGGTTACGGGCTGAGTTGGTGCAAGACGGTCGCGAACGTCTATAAATATGAACTGGACTTCGAGTCCAAGCCAAAACGTACAATATTTTGGCTCGAAATTCCGGAGTGATCAGTGGCCAAAATTCTCGTCGTAGATGATGAACCAGACGTTGCATCCGAGTGGGCGACGGCATTGCGTCTTGCTGGCCACGACGTTCAAGTGGCAAATAATTCGGCTGACGCATTGGAATTGAGCAAGGCTAACCCATTCGATCTGGTCGTTCTGGATTTTATAATGCCGGACATGACTGGGATCGATTTGTTGAACAAGATTCGCAAGCATAACGCTTTCGTGCGTTCGATAATCATTTCGGGTCAGCTGAACTCCAGCGATAGCGAAGAAGAGATTCTTGTTGAACTAAAAGGCAATATTTCTACCGATGTTTATCTGCACAAGCCTATAAAGACTGCTCAGCTCAATGCTACTGTCGTAGAGCTGTTATCAAAAGCTCCAGCGGCGACAGACTATCGGGAAATTGCGCGGGAAATGCTGGAAGCGAGCAAGTCTCAGGGGACAGTGCGAGCCGCTGAGGCTGCGTTGAAAAGGCGCCGTCGAGCAAGAAAGAAAAAGTAGCGAGGCTCTTGGGGGGACCTATTGCTGTACTTCTTTGATACCTGTGCATTAAAGCACCGATACAGGACCAGTCCATATTCAAAGGGTGTTCGCCGAATCATTTCGGATCGGCGCAACGAATGCTATATCAGCTGGGCGACAGTAATCGAAATCTACAGTAGCTGTGCCGATCATTATCGCAACGACGCGCCTGTCCGAAGTCGACCCGAATTCGACGGCTGGATACGATCATTTTGGCACGATATCGCCGAGGGACGGCTAATAGTCCGAAAACCGGGGACACGGGAAGAGGCCAAGGCGCTACATTTGTTAGTGCACGGCGGCGTAGATCTTAAGCGAGGCATTAGAACATTCGACGCACTGATCGCCGCCACATCTCTAGAACTGGCTCTAGAGAGGGCCGAGAAGGTGCGCTTCTGGACAGCCGACAGACGGCTCTATAAGATTTTGCGCGAGCTAGATGCTTATAAGGCTGCGATGCTTTTTAAATTTGTTGGCCCTCCATGACAACTCGGCATTTAGGGTGGCTATCAAGTGGCTGATTGGTTCTAATCTCGAAGTGCCAGCGCTTGATAGTGTTGAAGCGGCGGAGACCGTCCAATTTTTCTTACTGAAAGCTGCTCGACCCCAGGCTCGCCGCATCGCCAAGGAAGAGCGCCTGCGCTAGAACGCGTCCATGCCAACTCCGCCTTTATTAGCCTTACGCGATGCCGGTATCGGTTTCGGCGGTCGGCCGACCTTCGCCGGCGTATCGCTGGCGATCGGCGCCAGTGAGCGCGTCTGCCTGGTTGGCCGCAACGGCAGCGGCAAGTCGACTTTGCTCAAGGCGCTGGGTGGGCTGATCGAGCTCGATAGCGGCGAGCGTTTCGTCCAGCCGGGAACGCGTGTAGCTTATATGCCGCAAGTGCCGGAATTCGACACGGCGATGACGGTTGGCGATTTCGTCGCGACCGGCCTGCCGCCCGCGACCGAGGGGACCAACCGCGATTATCTGATCGCGGCCACGCTCGACGAGGTTGAATTGCCGGGCGATCGGCTACTGGTCAATCTTTCGGGCGGCGAGAGCCGCCGCGTCAGCTTGGCGCAAATGCTGGTCGGCGATCCGGATATCCTGCTGCTCGACGAGCCGACCAATCATCTCGATATTCCGGCCGTCGAGTGGCTGGAAGAGCGCTTGCTGAGCCATCGCGCCGGCCTCCTGTTGATCAGCCACGACCGCACTTTCTTGAAGCGTCTGTCGCGCCGTACCGCCTGGCTCGATCGCGGCACGATGCGGGAGCTCGATAAGGGATACGACGCTTTCGAGGAATGGTCGGAGGGCATTCTCGCCGCCGAGGAAGCGGCCGAGGCGCGCGCCGATAAGCGTATCGCCGCCGAAACCATCTGGTCGCGCCAAGGCATCTCGGCGCGGCGCAAGCGCAACCAGGGCCGCTTGCGCAATCTCTACAAGATGCGCGAAGAACGGTCGCAGCGCATCGCGCACAAAACCGCGAAGCTGGGCAACGTCGCGTCGGATGCCGGCGGCCGTCTCGTCGCGGAGTTAGAGCATGTCGACAAGGCGTTCGGCGACAAGGTCATTGCACGCGATTTTTCGACCCGCGTGCTGCGCGGCGATCGGGTCGGCCTCATCGGCCGCAACGGCGCGGGTAAATCGACCTTGCTCGGCATTCTCGCCGGCACGATCGAGCCAGACAGCGGCATCGCGCGTTACGGCACCAATCTCACCCTCGCGATCTTCGATCAGCTGCGCGAATCCCTCGATCCGGAATCGACGCCGTGGGTCACGTTGACCGATGGCGGCGGCGATACGCTCGCGGTGCAGGGCCGCACGCGTCATGTCGCGGGATATCTCAAGGAGTTCCTGTTCGAGGAGCGGCAGTTCAAGGCCAAGGTGAATTCGCTGTCGGGCGGCGAGCGCAATCGGCTCTTGCTGGCGAAAGTGTTGGCGAAGACATCCAATCTGCTGATCCTCGACGAGCCGACCAACGATCTCGATATGGAGACGCTCGATCTGCTCGAAGAGCTGCTGGCCGATTACGAGGGTACCTTGCTGCTGGTCAGCCACGACCGCGATTTCCTCGACCGCCTCGTCACCAGCATCATCGCCGTGGAAGGCGACGGCGTCGTCCACGAATATGTCGGCGGCTATACCGACTATCTGCGCCAGCGCCGTGCGCCGCTCGCGCCGAAAGCGACAAAACCCGTAGCGACAAAACCGACGCCGGAACCGCAACGCAATCGTGCCGCCTCGAAGCTGTCTTTCAAGGACCAGCGTGAGCTCGATGGTTTACCCGAGCGCATCGCCGAACTCGAAGCGGAGCGGGATCACGTCGAACGGCTGCTCGCCGATCCGGCCAGCGCCGCTGATGCGGCGAAGCTCAAGGCGGCCACGGTGCGCCATGGCGAATTGGTAGCCGAGCTGGCGGCGGCCGAAGAACGCTGGTTGGCGCTGGCCGAACGAGCCGAGGAACTGGCCTCCAACCGCTAAAGACGGCGAGACGAGACGGCTATTGCAGCCGGGAAAAGCTTTGCGCTTGTGCGAGGGCGTCGCTGAGGCTCTGCGCGCGGGCGGCGATCTCGGCGAGGCTCAACCCATGTGCTTCCGCTTCCAGCGTTTGGGCGAGGGCCGAGAGGTTCGTGAAACCGAAGGCCGCAGCGGCGCTTTTCAGCGAATGAGCGTGACGCTGCACGGTTTTGCTCGTGCAGCCGTCGCTGGCTTTGCGGAGCATATCGAGCTTCTCGGCCGAATCGCGGAAGAACAGCTGCAGAATATCGCGCGCGGCGCTTTCGCCGATATCGTTGACGAGCAGTTCGATCATCGTCGGATCGAAAGCATCAAACATTCGTCGGCCCGAGAGACGCGATCTCTTCGCCACCGGTCAGCAGCGAGGTCACGACGTCGTGCAGTTCTTGTTGGGTGAACGGCTTGCGCAGCGATGCATCGGCGCCGAGCAGCATGGCGATCTTGAGCAGGTAGACTGCCTGGTCGGAGCTGTAATCCGACATCGCCAGGATCGGCGGGCGGCTGCCATTCGGCGACCAGTTGATGAACTCGACACCATCCATCGCGCGCATCGCGATATTGGTGAGGATCAGATCGAATTTTGCTTCCGTGAGGCGCAAGAAAGCATTCCGCCCGGTGGGTGCGGATTCGACGTCATGCCCCCAGCCTGTGAGCGCGTTCGCGATCAGGGCCGTGTAGTCGGGATCCTCGTCGATTACGAGAATGCGTGCCATGGGAAAAGTCCTCGCTGTCCGCTTGCTTCAGCCGCCAGGCCAGGCGACGCCGGCCGAGAAATTGCGCGCCGCGAAGCGATAGGTTTCTTGGATGGCGCGTTCGGCCTCGCTGCCCGAGACGGCTTTCTGGTTTTCCCACAACCGGATCATCTCTTCCCAATAGAGATAATTATCGCGCAGCTCGTCGCGGGTATCTCGCACATAGACGACCTGTGCATCGAAGCGTTGCAGCGTGTTGAGGATTTCGCCGACATTGGCATCGAAGGCGACGAATTTATCCAAGACGCGTTGCACGGGCTTGGCCAACAGCGTGCTGCAACGCGCGATAACTTCGACCGTAGTGCGGTCGCGGCGATAAAGCGCGGAAAGAGTCTTGAGCTTCGAGACGACGTGGCGCAATTCGTTGAAACGATCGCGCAGCGCCTCGACATACGAGAGTTCGATCGCAAAGCGGTCGACCAGCTCGACCACCTCCTGCTTGCGCTCGGCGCCGAAGCCGAGTTTCTCGGCGATCGATGAGAAGGCTTCCTGGACTTTCTCGCGAATGTCGCTGCGCTCGGCGAGAACGACGAACTCGTTGATATCGAGATCGTCGACGTGGTTGCCGGTGAGCCAAGCGACGAGCTGCAGCGAGATTTTCGCTTTCGCCGCGGCGAGGAATTTCGGATCGACCATCCACGACGCGCGGCCGCTGATGATCTCGCTCGGAATGGAATCGCCGGGTCGGATTTCCTGTACGTATTTCAGCGCCGCGGCGACGCGCGTGAGCAGCGCGGCGTCCGCGGAATCGGTCGCGATATCGAAGGTCTTCACGATCTTGTCGACAGGGACGGCAACCATGACATTGCCCAGGGGCATGTAGAGCGCCACGCCGCCGCCCGCGCCGCCGGTGCGGCGAAAGACGCAGCTATTGACCGAAAAGAGCTTGTGTTCGAACCGGAACTCTTCGTTGCTCCCGCGCACATCGGCGGTGTCCGGCGTCTTCTCTTGAGCCAGCATGGTGAGTTCTCGCTATTGGCGGCTGCGAAATACTTCGCTTAGTCGAGAGGTCCCAACACCGCCGACATCTTGCCTTTGAGCGTCTCGGCGTTGAACGGCTTGACGATGTAGTTGTTGACGCCGGCGTTCTTGGCCGCGATTACGTTATCGGTCTTACTTTCGGCAGTGACCATGATGAATGGGATGTCGGCGATCTCTTTGTTCGCGCGCACGGCCTGGAGCAGTTGGAGGCCGGTCATCGGCTCCATGTTCCAATCGCTGACGATGAGGCCCGGACGGCTGGCCGGGATGCGCTTCAGCGCTTCGCCGCCATCGGACGCTTCAGAGACGTTGGTGAAACCCAGCTCGGCGAGGAGGTTCTTGATGATCCGCCGCATCGTCGGGTAATCGTCGACGACGAGGACTTCCATAGACTTGTTGACGGCCACGGCTCGCTCCACGTTTTCAAGTGTTGACGTGGATACGATGTCGTTTTTAGTCGGCGGCCTCTATCACACGGAAGGATGAGGCGATCGGTCTCGTCACGAATGCTGGGCCGATACGGGCTTACCCGAACATCGAATCGATATCGCTCTGACCCATCGGCTCGTCATTCGCCGGCGTCGCGGGCACCGCAACGGGCGCAATGGCGGCCGCCGGCGTCAGGAGCTGATCGATCGCATCCTGGTCGAGCCCTTTGCCCGGAAGTTGTGGACCATTGAGGAGCGTCTCCGCTTCGCGCTGCGATGTGACCGCGCCGGATACAGCGCCCGACGGGGCCGTCGTCGCTGCGGCGAGTGCCGCCATGATCGGCTGCTCTGCGGGGCGATCGGTGGCGTCTCCGCCGATCGCCAGCATCGCGCTGACGCGCTGTTCGACATAGTCGAGCGTCTTGACAACCTTGGCGATGCGCTGGCCGGTGATGTCCTGAAACGAGCACGCCTGGAATACATTGAGGCAATGCTTGCTGAACGCCTCGCGCTGTGCCGCGTATTCCGGCGGCAGCTTATCGGAGATTTCCTTGATCGCTTCGGCGGCCGACAGGATATCGTCGGTCGCGCGCGCGGTCGAGGTGACGATCTCGTAGAGCTCTGCGGTGGCGCGGCGGAAGCGGTTGTCGCTGCTTTCCTGTTCGGTCAGCGTCGAGATCTCGGATTTGACATGGTCGATATGACTGCGCACCGCCGAGAGTTCGCGCCGGATCAACTCGAGGGAGTCGCGATCGGGCGCGCTTTCTTCGCCGGCGATCCAATCCTTAAGGCCGCGGATCATCTGACCCATCGCGTCAACGCCGATGACGCGGCCGATCTTGTCGCGCTGACGCAGGAAGGCGCGGCCTTTGGCCGTGGCGCTGATGGCTTCTTCGATCGAAAGATATTCGGTGTCGCTCAACACCGGCGGGGTCATGGACATGGGACGCCTCGACGAAACGGAAAAATTTACGCAGTTGCACGATCGTCGCACAGAACCGCGTCGGCGGCGCATGCAACGAAAGTATGAGGACGGGCTTTTTCCGCCGCGGCGATGACCTCTTGGACGAGGAGAGGGAGGTCGCGCGGCTGATAGGGTTTGCGAATAACCGCTTGCGCCCAACGCACGTCGTGAGCGCGTCGCGTTTCCGGCGCGCCCGTGCAAAGGATGATCGGGAGCGACGGGCGGATTGCGCGGACTTCTTGGGCCAGCACCGCGCCCGTCATATCAGGCATCATCTCGTCGGTGACGATGGCATCGAAAGCGTCCGGCGTCTCGCCGAAGCGCTGCAGCGCCGCCCGCGGGTCGGTGAAGGTTTCGACCTCATAGCCCGCGCGGGTGAGGATCTTGTTCAGCAGCGCGAGAAGCGGCAGCGAATCGTCGACAGCGAGAATCCGGTGCTTGTCGGATGACGGCGCGATGTCGGCATCGGCGGGGCGGGCGGCCGGCGCGGGAGACGGGATCGCGAGAGACGGCGCGGTGAGCAACTTGCGACCTTGCTCGGCACTGGATTTGACGCGCTCGACCATCGAAATGATCGATTGCAGTTCGGTTTGCGCATCGCCTTCGAGCTTTTCGCTGAGTTGTTGGAGAGAGGTAAGGGCAAGCCACGCGAAGCCGCTGACCACGGCGAGTTCGTTGCCGAGATCGTGCTTGAGCGCATTCCGTGCCTCGCCGGAAGGCTGCGCCGCCAGGGCATCGGCCTCGTCCGATACGATCGTCCGCGACGACATCGGTCAGGCCGCTGCCGGCGCGGCGACCTCGTGCGAGAACTGCAGTCCGATCCGCACGGCGTCGGTGCGATTGCGCGCGTTGATCTTGCGGAACAGATGCATCAAATGACTTTTGACCGTGATCTCGGTGATACCGAGATTGTTGGCGATTTCCTTGTTCGACCAGCCCTGCATCAACTCGTCGAGGACCTGGCGCTCGCGCGAGGTCAGCTCACCCGGAGCCGCAGCGGTGTTGCGCGCCTGCACGACCTCGGCGTCTTTTTTGACCATCAGATAGGATGGGACATAGCGCTCGCCGACGAGCAGGCCTTTGACGGCGGCCTTGAGCTCGTCGAGCGGCATGGTCTTGGGGAGGAAGCCGGCCGCGCCTTCGCGCATCACTTCGCGCGCCTCGGCGGGCGAGAGCATGCCGGAGATGATTGCCACCGGCGTCGTGCCGGCGACGGCGAGCATGCGGCGCAGACCGCTGCAGCCTTTCATGCCGGGCATACGCATGTCGAGGATGATGAGATCGAATCTGCGGTCCTCGCCGACCTTGCGCGTGCCGACGATCTGATAGGCATCGTCGAAATTACGGCAGCTGACGACATCCGAGGCGAGACCGTGCGCGAGTGCGACGTTGGTGATCAGCTCGTTGAACAATTCGTGGTCGTCGGCAATCAGGATCCGCAAGCTTTTTCTCCGGCTGGGGCACGCCGCATCGTTTCTCGACGCGCAAGCCGACAAGATCGGTCGGCCTACGGAGAACAGTCGGAGATTTTTGTAATAGAACACTTAACGCGTAGAGCGACAATGAGCCGCGATAGTATGTATTGAGGTATGTAGTTCTACCTATACCGTCAGCTCGCTGCTGCCAGAACGGGCGCAACGCCCGGTGCGTACAAGCCCCGGTAGCCGGCCACCGGCGCAAAGCGCGTCGTGATGCCGATCACGGTCTCGGCGCCGCCGAGAAACAATATGCCGTCATTCGGCATGCGGCGCGCGATCCGCTCGAGGACGCGGCCTTTCGTGTCTTGTTCGAAGTAGATCAAGACGTTGCGGCAGAATACGACATCAAAGGATCCGAGCGCCGCCGGATCGTCAAGCAAATTGAATTCGCGATAGCTGACCATGTTGCGGATCGCCGGGGAAAGCCGCCAATTGGTGGCTTCCTTGACGAAATATTTGACCAGCATCTGTGCCGGCAGGCCGCGCTGCACCTCAAAATGCGTGTAGAGCCCGTCGCGCGCATAGCGGAGTGCCGCCGGCGAGATATCTGTCGCGACCAGTTCGACCGACCAGCCTGCCAGTTTCGCGGCTTCTTCCTGCAGAATCATCGCCAGGGAGTAGGGCTCTTGCCCCGTCGAGGCGGCCGCGCACCAGATACGCAACTTGCGCGAGCCGGCGCGGCGCTCGATCAACCCAGGGAGGATGCTTTTCCGGAAATCGTCGAACGGCCGGACGTCGCGGAAAAAGAACGATTCATGCGTCATCATCGCGGCAAGGCATTCGCGCACCAGCGGGGTGTTGGCGTTCGCCTTCATCGCCACGATGACCGCGTCGGTATCCGCCAGCTTGTGATTGCGGGCGATCGGCGCAAGGCGGCTTTCGACGAGATATTCCTTGCCCGGGCCCAGCGCAGTGCCGGTCTGCTTCTGCAGAAACTTGCAGAAGAAATCGAAATTTTCGGCCTTCATCGGGCTTTTCCTGCTGCATAATCGCCGAGCCGATGACCGATCTCGCCGAGGGGGATCAGTGCCGAGACCACGCCGGTCGCGGCGGCGGCGCCGGGCATGCCCCAAACGACGCTGGTTGCTTCATCTTGTGCCAGGACGGTGCCGCCGGCTTGGGCCACGGCTTCGGTGCCGCGCGCGCCGTCGGAGCCCATGCCGGTGAGGACCAACACCAGGGTCGACGAGCCGTAAGCCGCTGCCAGGCTGCGGAACAGAGGATCGACCGCGGGACGGCAGAAATTCTCGGGCGGATTGTTGTTGAGGCGGATGATGCCGCGCCCGTCTTGGCGCTCGATGCACATATGCATGCCGCCGGGGGCGACATAGATGCGGCCGGGGACGACCGCCATGCCGTTCTCGCCTTCGCAAGTCGGGCGGCCGGTCGCGCGCGCGATCTGATCGGCGAGGAGGCGCGTGAAGGTCGGCGGCATATGCTGAACGATCACGATCGGCAATTGCATCGATGCCGGCAGTGCCGTGAGCGTCGTCTGCAGGGCTTGGGGCCCGCCGGTCGAGGAGCCGATGCCGATGATCGTTGGCACCGTGCCGGGGGCAGGGCGCAGCTTCGGCGGCGGACTTGAGATCGCCGGTAGCGCCGGAAGAGGTGCGCGGGCGGCTGGTCCATGCGCTAGCGGCGCTGGCGCGCCGGGCAGGCGCACGCGACCGAGCGCGGTCACTTTGTTGACGAGCTCGCGTTTGAAGTCGTCGGCGGTGAAGATCGAGCCGACGGTCGGCTTCGGCACGAAGTCGATGGCGCCCAGGCGCAGCGCCTCGAGGCTGATCTCGCCGCCGCGCGTCGTCAGCGTCGAGGCCATGATCACTTTGGTTTGCGGTGCGATGCGCCGGATTTGCGGCAGTGCCGAAAGCCCGTCGAGTACCGGCATCTCGATGTCGAGGATCATCACATCGACCGGCGTCCGCGCGAGCTGATTCAGCGCGAGCTGGGCATTCGACACCGAGGCGACGACTTTAATGTCGGGTTCGGCCTCGAGAATGCGCGTCTCTACGCCGCGGATGACCGCCGAATCATCGACGATCATCACCCTGACGGGATGGGACGTACCGGGCGCCGCTTCCGCGGTAACCCGCGACGGAAGTGTCACGACAGCAGCCCGATCTGCCGGAATTTCGATTCGACGATCTCTTTATCGAAAGGCTTCATGATGTATTCGTTGGCGCCGGCGGCGAGCGCTTCGACGATATTGTCGAGGCTCGATTCCGTGGTGCAGAGAATGATCGGCGGCAGCTCGCCGTTCATCGCGTCGGGCAGCGCTTGAAGGAATTCCATGCCGTTCATCACCGGCATGTTCCAGTCGAGCAACACGACGTCGGGCTTTTCCTTGCGGCAAGCCTCGATACCTTCGGCGCCATTTGCGGCTTCCCGCGTGTCGAAGCCGAGCTCGGTCACGAGGCGGCGCACGGCGCCTCTAATCGTGCGGGAATCGTCGACGATCAGACAGGTCTTCATCGGATACTCGTGCAGTTCCTTCAGCCGCCGATCCTAAGCCTCCGTCCGACAACCGATAGTCGACGAAAGTATGAGCCGGCGCGGCGCGCGAATAACCATCTCATACCTCCGTCTAGTTCTGGATGACGCTCGTCCGAGGCTTAATCGCCGGACATTAGCCGTCGATCCAACTCTGTCGGAAAAATAAGCCATGGATGAGCTGCTTCAGGATTTTCTCACCGAAACGACCGAGAATCTCGCCAGTATCGACAACGACTTAGTCTCGTTCGAGCAACGGCCCGACGGTCCCGATCTCATCCGCAACATCTTCCGGGCGGTTCACACGATCAAGGGGACTTGCGGCTTTATCGGCCTGGTGCGGCTTGGGCAGGTTGCTCACGCCGCCGAAAACGTGCTCGGCCTGTTCCGCGACGGCAAGCTCCAGGCGTCGGCCGACACGATCGGCACGGTTCTTGCCTCGATCGACCGGATGAAGCTCATCATCAACGGCACCGCCGAGCAGGGCGCCGAGCCGCAAGGCGACGACAGCGATCTCATCGCCCATCTCAACGCGATCATCGAAGGCGATGCAGCGCCTGCCGTTGCCGCTGCGCCGACCGAAACCGCCGTCACGCCTGCGAAGAAAGCGAAAAAGTCCAAAGCGAAGATGGCCGAGCCCGTCGCTGCCGCGCCGGTGGATGACGAGCCGATTTTCGAGCCGGTGCCGGCCTTTGTCGCGGAGCCCGCGCCGGCGGCCGCGACGGCACATGCCGCCGTGGCCGCGGCCGCGATCGTCGAAGAGGTCGATGCGGCGCCGAAAGACGACAACCGAGCAGCGAACGTCTCGGGGGCCGCCGCTGCTGCGCAGACGGTGCGTGTGTCGATTCCGTTGCTTGAATCGCTGATGACCGCGGTGAGCGAACTCGTCCTCACGCGCAATCAGCTCGTGCAGGGCATCCGCGATCTCGAGATCGGCTCGGTCAAAGTACCGCTGCAACGCCTGTCGCAGATCGTTTCCGAGCTGCAGGAAGGCGTGATGAAGACGCGCATGCAGCCGATCGGCAATGCCTGGCAGAAGCTGCCGCGGTTGATTCGCGACCTGTCGCACGAGCTCGACAAGAAGATCGACCTCCAGCTCTCGGGCGCGGAGACCGAGGTCGATCGCCAGGTCCTCGAGATCATCAAAGACCCGCTCACCCACATGATCCGCAATTCCGCCGATCACGGTCTCGAGACCCCGGCGGAGCGCGTCGCTGCCGGTAAGAACGAAATAGGCAAGATTTTCGTCAGCGCGTGCCACGAAAGCGGCCACATCGTCATCGTGATCGAGGATGACGGCCGTGGTCTCAACACCGCGCGCATCCGCGAGAAGATCGTCGAAAAAGGTTTGCTCGGCGCCGCTGCGGCGGCGCAGCTCAGCGCGCAGCAAGTCCATCGCTATATCTTCGACGCTGGCTTTTCCACTGCCGCGAAGATCACGGCGGTCTCGGGCCGCGGTGTCGGCATGGACGTCGTCCGCTCGAATATCGAGAAGATCGGCGGCGCGATCGAGCTTCTCTCGACCGAGAACAAAGGCACGAAATTCGTCATCCGCATTCCGCTCACGCTGGCGATTGCCGATGCGCTGATCGTCGAGACTGGCGGCGAACGTTTCGCGCTCCCCCAACTCGCCGTGCTCGAACTCGTGATGGTGTCGCCCAATTCGGAGCATCGCCTGGAGCGCGTCAACGGCGCCGATCTTCTGCGCCTCCGCGACCGGTTGTTGCCGGTTCTCCATCTCGACAGCGTGCTCGATATCGCGAGCAAATCCGATGGCGAGCGTTACTACGTGCTCATTCTTCAGGCCGGCGGCCAGAAATTCGGTCTGGCGGTCGATCGCGTCCTCGACACCGAGGAAATCGTCATCAAGCCGGTGGCGCCGATCCTCAAGGATCTGCCGATCTATGCCGGGAGCACCATTCTCGGCGACGGACGCGTGGTCATGATCCTCGACACCAACGGCCTCGCGGCGCGCATTTCGTCGGCCACCGCCGACAAGGCGCGCGCGGATGACGAGAAGACTGTCTCGGTCGCGCAGACCGACGCCGCGCTCGAACGCGTGCTGGTCTTCGAAGCAGGCGCCAATGGACCGCTCTGCGCGGTCGCGCTCGAGAAGGTCGATCGCATCGAGAACCTTCACCTCGACAAGGTCGAGAGCGGCGGCGATCGGGCAGTCGTCCAATATCGCGGCTCGCTCATGCCGCTCGAGACGATCGACTACACGAGTGGCCCGTTGCCCGATCACGGGACGCGCCCGACGCTGGTGTTCAACGCGCCGCGCGGTCCGTTCGGCATCATCGTCGAGCGCATCGTCGATGTGGTCGAGGCCGACATCACGCCGCGCATCGGCAAGCAACGCGGCGAGTTCCTCGGCACGGCCGTCATTGCCGGAAAGGCGACCGAGATCGTCGATATCGATCAGTTCGCCAATCGGGCCTGGCCGGAAACCGCCGTCGGCTACGCGAATCCCTTTGCTACCGCCGCCTAAAAGGCTGGAGTTGTTGCTATGACCAATCGCGAATTTCTCACCATTGTCGTGGCAGGCCAAGAGTTCGGCGTGCCGGTGATGGATATCCACGATGTCCTTCGTGCGCAGGACATGACCTGCGTGCCGAAGGCGGGGCCCGGCATCGCCGGAATGCTGAATTTGCGCGGCCGGATCGTCACGGCACTCGATATGCGCTCGTGCCTTGAGCTGCAGCCGCGCGCCGACGGTGGGGATTCAATCCACATCGTCGTGCATTTCAACGGCGAGCCATATGGTCTCGTCGTCGACGGTGTCGGTGATGTCATTACCCTGGCGGATGAAGACCGCGAGGCGCCGCCTAAGAATTTCGATCCGCATTGGGCGTCGCTTATCACCGGCGTCCATCGCCTCGAAGGACGCTTGCTTCTCGTGCTCAATATCGAGCGCGTGATCGAGGCGGCGCGGGCCCGCCGGCCCCAAGCAGCGTAAAAGGTCGTCGCATTATGTTGCCGCAGTGTCGTCAGCCGGGCGCGCCGGCTGCCGCACCTGCCGACAACGAGAAGCCGGCGCTGCGCGCGATGGAGATTCTCGAAGCCTGCCTGCGTAAGGCCGAGCGCGAGAACACGTTGCGCGACCTCGTGAGCATGGATCTGCGCTCGATTGCCCTGTTGCGAAAGCGTTACACCGAAAAGCCGCGCGATTCGGACAATTACAAATTATTGCGCCAGCTGGCCGTGGTGTGGAGCACGCGTCTGTCCGGCAACGATTATCGGACGTTCCGCGAGCTATTTCGGCTCGTCGAGAAATGCGAGAAGCCGTAGGGTTCGGATTGGATTTTCGGCGGTCCGCGCCGCTTTACCCACCCCGTCGCGGATCACGCGAAGCCCGTATCGGTAATAGCCGGTGCGGGCTTTGTCTTCTCATGCTTCCGGATGATGGGTTGTAGAACCCAAACGGGTTACGACCATAGAGCCAAGCCGAGTGGTCTTCATCGTCACCGGTCTCCCGATCATCCGTTCCAAAGAGGATGTTATGCTTCACAAATTCAACGATATGAAAATTCGCACGAAGGTCATCTCGGCCTTCGCGCTGATTTTGGCGATTACGGCCGGCCTCGGCGCTTTCTCGATCCAGCGCCTCAGCACGGTGAATGCGTCGGCGGATGATATCCGCACCAACTGGCTGCCGGCGGTCCGCCTCTTGGGCGACGTCGCGATGTTCACCGAACGCGTCAAATCGCTGCAGAACATGATCATCTCGTCCGCGCCCGGCACCGATATGGCCAAAATCAATGGTGCGTTCGCGACTGCGGTGGATGGCCGTGTCAAGGCTTGGAAGAAATATCAATCGACGGTCACGCCGGGCGAAGAAGAGAAGCTCGCCGCCGACATCGAAAAGCAGACGGCGGCTTACGACGCCATGTGGGACAAGGTTTCCACGATGCTGAAGAAGGGCGATCGTGAGGGCGCATCGCAGATCAACAGCGACGAGGGTCTGGCCCTCACCGGCAAGCTGCGTGACGCGATCCAGGCCGATCTCGATTTCAATGCCAAGGGCGCCGATAAGGCCGCTCAGCAAGGCCAAGACATTTATAACTCGGCGTTCTATTGGATCCTCGGCGGTTTGGCTGCCGCGATCGCATTCAGCATCTTCGTGGCCTACGTGCTGGTCTCGGGCGTCTCGCGTCCGATCACCGCGATGGTCGAGGCGATGAAGAAGCTGGCCGGCGGCGACACGAAGGCTGGCATTCCGGCGCAGGGCCGCAAGGACGAAGTCGGTGCGATGGCCGATGCGGTGCAGGTATTCAAAGACAATATGATCACCGCGGCGCGGCTCGAGGCAGAGCAAAAGGCCGAGCAGGGCCGCAAGGAACAGCGTCAGAAAGCCGTCGACAGCTACATCCTCGACTTCGACAAGTCGGTCGGCGGCGTGCTCGAGATGGTGGCGTCGGCCTCGACCGAGCTGGAATCGACCGCGAAGTCGATGTCC
>DASZLU010000068.1:0-2853 GCA_035552195.1 Allostellaceae bacterium
GGCCGAGGATGCGCCGCATCTCCACCATCGGCACGTCGATGCCGGCAAGGCGCTTCACTTCCGAGAGCGGAAAATCGATCACGCGATCTTCGCCGAATTGCTTGCCGACGACGAGGTTCTCCGACGGCGAGCCGCCGCACAGTTCCATGACCAGCCTGGTTGCCATTTCGAGTCCGGGCACCATGAAGGCCGGATCGACGCCGCGCTCGAAGCGATACCGCGCGTCTGAATTGATGCCGAGCTTGCGGCCGGACTGCGCGATGTTGATCTCGTTCCACAGCGCCGATTCGATCAGCACGTCGGTGGTGTTCTCGTCGCATCCCGAGGCCTCGCCGCCCATGATGCCGGCGAGCGATTCGACGCCGTGATCGTCTGCGATCACGCAGACGCTCGCATCCAGCGTGTAGGTGCGGCCGTCGAGCGCCAGCAACGTTTCGCCGTCGCGGGCGTGACGCACGGTGAGACTGCCCTTCACCTTGCTGGCGTCGAACACATGCAGCGGCCGGGAGCGGTCGTAGGTCATGAAGTTGGTGATATCGACCAGCGCGTTGATCGGGCGCAGGCCGATCGACGTCAGGCGTTCCTGCAGCCACGCCGGCGACGGGCCGTTCTTGACGCCGCGCACCAGCCGCAGCGCGAAGCCCGGACACAAATTCGGGTCTTCGACGGTTACCTTCACCGGGCAGGGGAATTCACCCTTGATCTGCTTGATGCCGGGATCTCTGAACTTGCCCATGTCGGCGGCGGAAAGATCGCGCGCGATGCCGTGCACTCCGGTGCAGTCCTGCCGGTTTGGCGTCAGATTGATCTCGATTACGGGATCGCCGAGGCCCGCCCATTGTGCGTAGCTGGCGCCCACAGGGGCATCGGCCGGCAATTCCATGATGCCGTCGTGATCTTCCGAGAGCTGCAATTCGGCCGCCGAACACAGCATGCCGCGGCTTTCCACGCCGCGGATGGTGCCGATTCCAAGTGTAATGTTCTTGCCGGGGATGAAGGTGCCCGGCGGCGAGAATACGCTGACAAGCCCCGCGCGTGCGTTCGGCGCCCCGCAAACGACCTGCACGGGCGCCGCGCCATTGCCGGTGTCCACCATGCAGACGCGCAGGCGATCGGCGTTGGGATGCTGCTCGGCCGAAATCACGCGCGCGATCGAGAACGCCGACAACGCCCTGGCCTTGTCCTCGATATGCTCGACCTCGAGCCCGATCATGGTGAGCTTGTCGGCGAGCTTTTCCAAGGGCTCGTCGGTGTCGAGATGTTCCTTCAGCCAGGAGAGGGTGAATTTCATGGTGTCACTCTGCTGTCAGCGAAGGCCTCGACCAGGCGGAAACGCTCGCACATCAGCATCATGTCTTCGCTGAACCTGCCGAGCCGTTCAAAATAGTTGCGATGGGCCTCGCGCCAATATTCGAGGCTGCGATCGCCTTCACCCTCTTCATGGGCGAACGCGGCATCGACCTCGTTGTAGCGCCGATAGCTCACCTCGATCGTCTCGATGACGCAGCGTGGCGTGCCGCTGCCATCGAGCACGACCCAGCGCTCGCCGGGGGTCGAGGTGTTCGGCTCGTCTTCAGTCGAGCACGTCGCGGTCTTGACGCCCTTGACGACCAGCTCGAGCAGTTCGTCGGCCAGTCGCGGACTATCGCCGAACGCGAACGATCGCAGATCGCGATATTTTTCGGGAAGGGCGCTCACGAACTCAAGCCTCCCGCCAAGGTCGGGACATCGAGCGGCTTGAAGCCGTAGTGACTGAGAAAGCGGACGTCGCTCTCGAACAGCTGCCGCAGATCCGACATGCCGTATTTCAGCATCGCGATGCGATCGATACCCATACCCCAGGCAAAGCCCTGATAGACGTCGGGATCGATGCCGCAGGCGCGCAGCACGTTCGGATGCACCATGCCGCAGCCGAGAATCTCCATCCAGTCTTCGCCTTCGCCGAAGCGGATTTCGCCCTTGTCGCGCCGGCACTGGATGTCGACCTCGAGTGACGGTTCCGTGAACGGGAAGAACGACGGCCGGAATCGCATGTTGATGTGGTCGACCTCGAAGAACGCCTTGCAGAATTCGTGCAAGATCCATTTCAGGTGGCCGAGATGCGAGCCCTTGTCGATCACGAGGCCTTCGACCTGATGGAATTGCGGCGTGTGGGTGGCATCCGAATCGATGCGGTAGGTGCGGCCTGGGCAGATGATCCGGATCGGCGGCTTCTGCGTCAGCATGGTGCGCACCTGCACCGGTGAGGTATGCGTGCGCAGCAGCATGCGCGAGCCGTCCTCTCCAGGATTGAAGAAGAAGGTGTCGTGCATTTCGCGGGCGGGATGGCCTTCCGGGAAATTCAGCTTGGTGAAATTATAGTCGTCGGTCTCGATGTCGGGACCTTCGGCGACGGCAAATCCCATGTCGGCGAAGATCGCGGTCAGCTCGTCCATCACCTGGCTGAGCGGATGGACGCGGCCCTGCTCGACCGGCGTTTCGCGCAGCGGCAGCGTGACGTCGATGGTCTCCGACGCAAGCCGCGCATCGAGCGCCGCCGATTTCAGGATATCGCGGCGTGCGGTGAGCGCCTGCGTGACTGTATCCTTGGCGAGGTTGATTGCCGCGCCTTTGGTCTTGCGTTCGTCCGGCGACATCTTGCCGAGCGTCGACAGCAGCGCGGAGATCGAGCCTTTTTTGCCCAACGCCGCGACGCGCACCGCTTCAAGTGCTGCTTCGTCGCCGGCAGCAGTGATCTGTGCGAGGATTTCAGTTTCGAGTTGAACGAGATCGGTCATGGCAATCCCTTTTGACTAGGATGCTAAGCCGATGCTCCTAGCCCGTCATGCCCGGGCTTGTCCCGGGCATCCACGT
>DASZLU010000069.1:0-3067 GCA_035552195.1 Allostellaceae bacterium
TTCGGTACGCGTCTTCGGCATGGCGCGCGAGCCCGGCATCGCACTGGCGCATCATCTCGGCCGGGCGCTGCAGCTCACCAATATTTTGCGCGACATCGACGAGGATGCAGGTCTCGGGCGGCTCTATCTGCCGCGCGAGGAGCTGCAGGCGGCCGGGATCATGACGACCGATCCGGCCACGGCGGTCGCCAACCCGGCGATTGTGAAGCCCTGCGCCGCGATTGTCGCTTTGGCGGAAGCCGAGTTCGACAGTGCGCGCGCGATCATGAAGCAGAGCCCGCGCCGCACGGTGCGGGCGCCGCGGATCATGGGCGAGGCCTATCGGCTCATTCTCGATCGCCTGGTTGCCCGCGGCTTTGTGCCGCCGCGCGGGCGTATCCATTTGCCGAAGGCAAAGTTCCTTTTCATCGTGCTGCGCAATCTGTTGTGATGTTTTTTCCGGGATGACTGCGACGGTCCATATTATCGGTGCCGGCCTTGCCGGTCTGTCGGCCGCGGTAAAGCTGACCGCGGCGGGCAAGCGCGTGGTCGTGCATGAAGCAACCGCATTCGCCGGCGGGCGCTGCCGCTCCTATCACGATGCTTCGGTCGGCATGACGATCGATAACGGCAATCATCTGCTGCTCTCCGGCAATCGTGCCGCGCTTGATTATCTCCGCGCCATCGGCGCATCGGATCATCTGATCGGTCCGGAGCGCGCCGAGTTCCCGTTCGCCGACCTCGCATCCGGCGAACGCTGGACGTTACGCTTCAACGACGGCCGCGTGCCGTTCTGGATTTTCGATTCGGCTCGCCGCGTGCCGGGAACGCGCGCGACGGATTATCTCGCGCTGGCGCGGCTGCTTCGGCCCGCGCCGGGCAAGACTGTCGGCGAGGTCATCGCCTGCACGGGTACGCTCTATTCGCGCCTGGTCGAGCCGCTCCTTCTCGCCGCGCTCAATATCGAGCCGCCGCAAGGCTCGGCGAAACTCGCCGCGGCAATCGTTCGCGAAACACTCGCCGCCGGCGGCCGGGCCTGCCGGCCGCTGATCGCGCGCGACGGGCTTGGGCCGACACTGATTGAGCCTGCCTTGGCCTATTTGCAGCAGCACAATGTGGCTGTGCGCTTCGAGCATCAATTGCGCGCCATTCAGTTCGGCGCGGCGCGCGCCGAGGTGCTGGATTTCGGCGGCGAAATTATCGCTGTTGCGGAAAACGACGCGGTCATTCTCGCGGTGCCGCCCTACATCGCGGCTTCGCTGGTCCGCGGCCTCGATGTGCCGACCGAATTTCGCGCCATCGTCAATGCGCATTTCCGCATCGATCCTCCGTCCGGTCAGCCGGCGATCCTCGGTGTGCTCAATGGCACGGTCGAATGGCTGTTCGCCTTTCCCGGCCGGCTGTCGGTGACCATCAGTGCCGGCGACCGGCTCATTCAAGCACCGCGCGAAGAGCTCGCGAAAACGATCTGGAACGAGATCGCACGCCTGACCGGGCTGCCCGACACATTGCCGCCCTGGCAGATCGTGCGCGAGCGCCGCGCCACTTTTGCCGCAACGCCGGTGCAGGATGCAAAACGTCCCGGCGCCGAGACCGCGTGGCGCAATCTTGTTCTCGCCGGCGATTGGACCAATACCGGCTTGCCCGCCACTATCGAAAGTGCCATCCGCTCCGGCCAGCGCGCCGCCGCATTGGCCGCGCGGAACTGAAACGAGTTTTCAACAAAGCCTATGGACGCATTGCCTATCAACGAACCGGATCTCGACCGCCATATCGACGCGGCGACGCAGGCGCTGCTCGGCTGCCAGCGCGCCGACGGGCATTGGCTGTTCGAGCTCGAAGCCGATGCAACCGTTCCGGCGGAATATGTGCTGCTGCGGCATCATCTCGGCGAACCGGTCGATGCCGCGCTGGAAGCCGGCATCGGCAATTATCTCCGCCGCATCCAAGGCGCGCATGACGGCTGGCCGCTGTTTGCCGACGGCGAATTCGACATGAGCGCGACGGTGAAAGCTTATTTCGCGCTGAAGATGATCGGCGATTTGCCCGAGGCCGATCATATGCGCCGCGCCCGCGAAGCGATCCGGCGGCGCGGCGGCGCGGAACGGGCGAACGTATTCACCCGCTGTCTGCTGGCGCTCTACGGCATCGTGCCGTGGCGCGCGGTGCCGGCGATGCCGGTCGAGATCATGTTGCTGCCGAAGTGGTTTCCGTTCCACCTCGACAAGATCTCGTATTGGAGCCGCACCGTGATTGTGCCGCTGCTGGTGCTGATGGCGAAGAAGCCGCGGGCGCGCAATGCCAAGGGCGTCACCATCGACGAGCTGTTTCTAAAGCCGCCGCTTGAGCTCGGGCCGACGCCGAAAGCGCCGCAGCAGAAAGCGTCGTGGTTCTGGTTCTTCCGCATCGTCGACGAGGTGTTGCGCGCCGCCGAGCCGTTTTTCCCCAAAGGCGTCCGCGAGCGCGCGATCCAGCGCGCCGTGGCCTGGACCGGCGAGCGCCTCAACGGCGAGGACGGTCTCGGCGCGATTTACCCGGCCATGGCTAACAGCGTGATGATGTATGACGCGCTGGGCTATCCGGAGAACGATCCGCGGCGCGCCGTCGCGCGGCGATCGGTCGAACGGCTCCTCGTTATCCATGACGACGAGACTTACTGTCAGCCTTGCGTCTCGCCGATCTGGGACACCGGGCTCGCCTGCCACGCGCTGATGGAAGTCGGCGGCGAAGCCGTCAACGCCAAGGTCAAGCGCGGTCTCGACTGGCTGGTGCCGATGCAGGTGCTCGACGTGCGCGGCGACTGGATCGCGCGGCGGCCCGATCTGCGGCCCGGCGGCTGGGCGTTTCAATATGCCAACCCGCATTATCCCGACGTCGACGATACCGCGGTGGTGGCGATGGCGATGGACCGTATGCAGGGCCTGGTCAATGTCGATTATCAGACCGCGATCGATCGTGCGCGCGAATGGATCGTCGGCATGCAGAGCAAGAACGGCGCCTGGGGCGCTTTCGATGCCGACAACGAGTTTCATTATCTCAACAATATTCCGTTCGCCGATCACGGCGCGCTGCTCGATCCGCCGACCGA
>DASZLU010000070.1:0-4820 GCA_035552195.1 Allostellaceae bacterium
GGCCTTGACGATTTCGGTCATCGTCACGCCGAGGCGCTCATCGACGACCACGACTTCGCCGCGGGCGACGAGCCGGTTGTTCACATAGATGTCGATCGCTTCGCCGACCTTGCGGTCGAGCTCGACGACGGCGCCGCGGCCGAGTTTCAGAAGCTGGCTGACCTGCATGTTCGCGCGGCCCAGCACCGCCGATATCTGGACCGGAATGTCGTAGACCGCTTCCAGATCTTTGGCGCTTTGCGGCTTTTGCTCTTGCCCATCGGCCGAGGCGTCGTTCAGCGCCATATTGGGGTTCTCGCTCATCGTCTATTACTCCTCACACGGAAACAGGATTAGGGGTCGCGGCCGGATCGCGGCGGCCATCAAGCAAAGCAGTCAGCTCGGCGCATTGGCCGACGACGTTGCGTTCGGCACCGCCATCGGCCCATTCGACACGGGCGTCGCCTCCGACGACCGCGTCGTCGGCCAACAGCACGATGCGGCCGGCATAGCCGGCGGCGTTGGCGAGCGTGTCGAGACGCTCGCGCAAAGGTTCATAGATCTCTTCGGCGACGCGCAGCACGACACGCGGCTCGTCGATCGCTTCGTGGAGACATTTGGTGGTGAACGCCTCGACTTCGGTGAGCGGGTCCTTGGCAGCGAGGCCGGGGACCAGCTTGATGACGATCGCGCGCATCGCGTCGAGGGCGCGGCGCTCGGTCTCGAGCGCTGTCGCGTCCTGCGCCTCGAATAACGCGGCGAGGCTTGCGGCCATCTTCGCCAGCGCGTCCGCGGTGAGGGATGCCGCCGCTTGTGCTGATTCAGCGAGACCCGCGGCGTGGCCTTCGGCGAGCGCCGCCTGACGCGTCGCTTCCATCTCGGCGCGCGTGAAGCGGCGTTCGGCGAGCGACCGCGTCGTCGGCGTGCCGAGGTGGTCGAAAGAGACGTCGAAGGTGAATTTTTGCGGCATTGCCATGAAAGGGCTCAGTACACCAGCTCGTCTTCGGCACTGCCGTCGGAGATGATGATCTCGCCGCGCGCCGCGAGGTCTTTCGCGACCGAGACCAGGGAGCTCTGCGCTTCCTCGACGTCCTTGAGGCGGACCGGGCCCATGGCCGCGATCTCTTCCTTGAGGAGCTTCGATGCGCGTTCGGACATGTTCGAGAAGAACAGATCCTTGAGCGCGTCGGACGCGCCTTTGAGGGCGATCGGCAGCTTTTCCTTTTCGGCCGCGCGCATGAGCGACTGGATCGCGCCGCTGTCGAGTTTTTGCAAATCCTCGAAGGTGAACATGAGGCCTTTGATGCGTTCGGCGCTGTCGCGGTTGCGCTCTTCGAGCGCGGCGATGAAGCGCGTCTCGGTATTGCGGTCGAGGCTGTTGAAGATTTCGGCGATGAGTTCGTGCGCGTCGCGGCGATTGGTACGGGCGAGGGAGGTGAAGAACTCGTTGCGCAGCGTGCGCTCGACGTCGTCGAGCACCTCTTTCTGGACCGCTTCCATGCGCAGCATGCGCATGATCACTTCCATTGCGAAGCTCTCGGGGAGCTGCGTCAGGACGCGGCCGGCATGATCCGACTTGATCTTCGAGAGCACGACGGCGACGGTCTGCGGATATTCGTTCTTGAGATAGTTGGCGAGCACGGCCTCGTTTACGTTGCCGAGCTTGTCCCACATGGTGCGGCCGGCGGGGCCACGGATTTCTTCCATGATCGCGGCGACGCGCTCGGGGCCGAGGGCCTTGGCGAGCAGGCGCTCCGTGCTTTCATGCGTGCCGACGAGCGAGCCGGTGGCCGAGATGTGGTCGGCGAAATCGACGAACAGCTTCTCGACGATGTTCGAGGAAACCGTGCCGAGATTGGCCATGCAGGCCGAGATTTCTTTGATCTCTTCGTCGTCCATCAGGGCGAAGAGGCGGCTCGAATGCTCTTCACCCAGAGAAAGCATCAGGATCGCGGCCTTCTCGGCGCCATTCAGCGTGCGGTAATCGTCACGGACGCGCATTTTCGTTGCTTTCCCGCCTAATTGTCCTGGTACATCCAGCTGCGAACGATCGCGACTGCTTCGTCGGGATGCTTCTCGACGATTTCGCCGATCTTCTTGAGGCTGGACGCCGCGACCCGGCCATCGACCTGGCCGATATCGATCATTTCGCCGCCGTTGGGTATCGGTGCTCGGGCGACACCGGCGCCGGGGGCGGCGCCCGCCGGGGCGGGAAGCGCGCCCGCGGAGCCGCCACCAGCTGCGGCGAAGGCGGGCATGGCGGTGCCGCCGAGATTCTTCGCGGTGTCGAGGAAGCGGCCGAACATCGGCTTCACCACCAGCACCAGGATCAGGAGACCGATGAGGGCGGTGCCGGCGGTGGTGCCGAGATACATCAGGTCGCCCTTCTCGAGGCCCACGATGTTGAAAGCGGTGGGTGCGGGCGGCGGCTCATCGGCGCCGGCGAAGGGCATGTTCACGACTTCGACCGTGTCGCCGCGCTTCTCGTCAAAGCCGACGGCCGAGCGGACGAGGGCGGTGAGCTGCTTCAGTTCGTCGGGCGAGCGTGGCGCATAGGTTTTCTTGCCGTCGGCGCCGGCCGTGGTCGTGCCGTCGACCAGCACGGCGACCGAGAGACGCTTCACCGTGCCTTGATCGCTGACCTGGCTTTTGACGGTCTTGCTGATCTCGTAATTGACCGTCTCTTGCGTGTGTGTGCTCTTGCTCTGCTTGTTGTCGCTGCTGTTCGGCGCGGTCTGGCCGTTCGGCACGTTCGTCGAGACAGAGACAGGCGCGCTGTTGCTGGTGCCATTCTGCTCCGACTGATTGTCGGTCTGCGTCGAGCGCACCACCTGGCCATCGGGATCGTAGCTTTCCGAATTCGTCGTGACGCGGTCGAAATTCATCTCGGCATGCACATCGACGCGCGCTTTGCCGGCGCCGAGCGAGCGCTCGAGCAGTTGCTCGACATTGCGCGACATGCGGTTCTCGTAATTGACGCGCATCTCCTCGGCATTGGACGAGTTGAGGGCCGTCGCCGAATCACCGTCGCCGCGCGCCAGGAGATTGCCCTGGTCGTCGACGATCGAGACACGGCTGGGGTTGAGGTCGGGCACGGCGGCAGCGACGAGGTGCTGGACCGCCGCGACTTGGCCGCTGGAGAGCGTGCCGCGCACTTTGAGGACGATCGACGCGCTCGCTTCCTGGCGATCGCGCGAGAAAAGCTGACGCTGCGGCAGCACGAGATGGACGCGCGCCGAAGAGACGAGGCTGATGGAGTCGATGGTCCGCTCGAGCTCGCCTTCGAGCGCGCGGACCTGATTGATGTTCTCGACGAATTGCGAGGGGCCGAACTGGTCGGTCTTATCGAAGATCTCGTAACCGACCGAGCCGCCGTGCGGCAGACCGAGCTCGGCCATCGACATGCGCAGCTTGGTGGCTTGATCGACCGGCACCAGGATCTGGGCGCCGCCGGCGCGAAGCTCGTAGGGCACATTCGTGCTTTCGAGCTTTTGGATGATCTGGCCGCTGTCCTTCGGATCGAGGTCGCTATAGAGCAGACCCATCTCCGGCGTGTTGACCTTGTTGATCAGGTAATAAAAGAACGCGATCGTCCCAGCGGCGATCAGCGCCATGGTGAGCAGGCGCGCGGGGCCGAGATTGCGAATAAGCTGGATAAAACCGTTCACCGTCGAATCCCTTGGCTGGCGATCCGGGCTTTGCGCCCGCGCCGACACTAGGAGCGGTGAGGTGAACAGAGAGTTAAGAAGTCGGCAGATTTTGCCGACCGGGCGGCAAATCATGCCGCCCTGGCGGGAGCTGTCCGGTGCCTTTAGGGCCTCCGGCGGCCGAAATCAGCGCTCGGTGCGGTCGATCGCGCGATAGTCCTGAAGGCGCGTGACGCGCAGGCCGGGGAGGCCGTGGCTGTCCACGAGGCGCTGCCAGGATAGGAATTCTTCCACCGAGAGTGTGTACCGTGCGCAAGCCTCTTCGAGGGTGAGGAGGCCGGCCCGGACGGCGGCGACGACTTCCGCCTTGCGGCGAATGACCCAACGCTTGGTCTGGGGCGCGGGGAGGCTGTCGAGGCTGACGCTCGTTCCGATATCGAGGAGCCACTCCGCACTCTCTTCCCGAGATTGCGGCTGGGCGGCGCTCAATGATGTTGTCGCTTTGGTCTGCATAACGCCGGAATGTACCCGTACCCCTTTTAAAAAAGCCCTAAGTTTTATGGTTAACGCTTTGATACATTTACCTAAAATCCCGATGACCGTGCTTCCGAAAAGGCGTGCCGGAATTGGCTTCAGATCAGCCCGTTACTGCTTCGCCTGGATCAGGGTTTGGAGCATCTGGTCGGCGGTCGTGATGATCTTCGAGTTCGCTTCGTAAGCGCGCTGGGTCACGATCAGATTGCTGAATTCGGTCGCGATATCGACCGTTGAATCTTCCAGCGATGAGGGGGCGATCGCGCCTGCGGAGCCCGTCCCGGCCTCGCGTAGCACGGCCGAGCCTGAGGCGGTTGTCTCGGAGTAGGTGTTGCCGCTTTGTGGTTGCAGCCCGTTCGGGTCGGAAAAGGTACCGATCGGCAGAATGTAGATCGGGCGGGTCAGGCCGTTGTCGTAATTCGCGGTGACGATGCCGGCTTGATTGATCGTGACACCGCTGAAATTACCGAATTGCACGCCGTCCTGGTTGATCTGGCCGACCGTGAAGCTCGTGCCGATCTGGCTGAGGCCGCTCGAGGTGCCGTTGGCGCCGAGATTGAAGTTGACCACCTGCGGCGAGGTGGCGCCGGTGACGGTCGGATCCCAAGCAATCGACAGCGCGCCCGCGGTGTTGAAGGCGGTGCCCGCGCCGTTGAGCGT
>DASZLU010000071.1:0-28151 GCA_035552195.1 Allostellaceae bacterium
CGCCGCCACGGCCTCGGGCGACAGATCGCCTTGCTCGAACTGCTCCAGCTTCGCCTTGAGGCGGCGCAGGTTGAAGAACAACTTCTTCTGCGCCGCGGTCGTGCCGATCTTCACCAGCGACCACGAGTGGAGGATGTATTCCTGAATCGCGGCACGGATCCACCACATCGCGTAGGTGGCGAAGCGGAAGCCGCGCGCCGGCTCGAATTTCTCGGCCGCCTGCATCAGGCCGATATTGCCCTCGGCAACTAGATCGGCCAGCGGCAAGCCGTAGCCAACGAAGCCGCGCGCAATCTTCACGACCAAGCGCAGATGGCTGCCGACGAGCTCGTCGAGCGCCGCGCGATCCCTGCGGTCATGCCAAGCGGTCGCGATTTCGCGCTCGCGCTCCGGTGTCAGCATCGGATAGCGCTTAGCTTCTTCGACGAACCGTGTAAGTGTTGAATCGAGTCTGACGTTCATCGCCTTTACCCATTCCTTTCGCCAACCCAGGGCCGCGGGATTCGTTCCGCCGGTGAGGGCTGGCGGCGCTCGCGAGAAGAGATGGCTTTTGCGGACTTTCCCTCTGAACCGCTTGGCCTCTAGGCCTCCGGGCTCCAACAAGAGATGTGTCCGGTGGCCTGCGTATTCAAGGACCAACCCGGTGCTATTTCGCAGCGCAAAAAGCGCGTCCCAGCCTTGCGCTGGGCGCGAGGATCAAATTGGCGATAGCGTAAGCTAGAGCGAGAGGTCGACCTTCGCCTGGTCTGCCTTATCGGCGCTATCCTGTTGCTCTTCCTTCTTCTTTAGAACTTCGTACTTGTTAAGTGCGTCGATCATCTTCTGGGCGATGGCGCTCTGGTCAGGGGTCTTGCCGGCAGCTGGCGGGGCCGCTTGGGCTTGGCCGGCGGCAGGCGTCGTCGCCGGGGTCGACGAGGACGCCGGGGCGGCGCCCTGGCTGGCTTCAGCAGCGACGCCCGGGCCGAGGGAAAGGTGACCGCCGGCCGGCATGACCGGTAGGAGGTTGCTGGTCAGCTGGAGCGGCACGGGGCGGTTGTTCAGCACAGCGCCGTTGGTGCCGCGGCCCTGGCTGATCTGGCGCTGGAAGGCGGCGGTCTGGTTGGCAAAAGACTGCTCCGGCGTCATCGCCGAGGTGGGCGCCGAGCGGAAAAGCATGTTCATCGGCACCGACTGCGCCTCCGCCGCCATCACGGGGACGGATTGCCCGGTGCTTGATTGCTGGCTCGGCGATTGCGCGGCGGCGGGGACCGCTTGCTGAGCCGGGGTCATGAGGGGCATTGGGGCCGACGCCGCGGCGATGCTTCTGGCGGCCGACGGCGCATTACCCGCGGCCTTGGTGGACGGGGCGGCGGCGGCGCGGGTGGCGGCGCCTGGTGAAGTGACCGGGGCCGGGGTCCGCGGCTGCGTATCGGGGGTTCCGGCCGAGGCCATCCATTCCGGCATCGGCTCGGCGGCGGTCGCGACTTGGGGCGCAGCGCTGTCATGGTCGCGCGAGCCGAATACATCCGCAAGCATCCGCTCGCCGACGTCTTTGCCGTCGCGGGTGGTGAGCAGTGCGTTCGATGCGACGCTGACGCCGAAGCCGATGGGGCCGCCATAAAGCGCATCGCCGATGATTCGGGTGCCGACCGAAGGCTCGTCGCCGGTCAAATAGCGATAGACCGAGCCGACGACCGGCAGATGCTGCAACGGGTTGACGATGTCGAGCAGGTCTTTGAAGGAAAAACTGCCCTTCGACCACATCGAGCGACCCAGCCCAGATGATTGGGCCCCCGAAGATTGGGAGGCTGGCTGCGCGCTGGGGGCTGTGACAGCCGCGGTGGCGGCGACGTCGGACACGGCAATTTCCTCTTAACCACGTTGCTTGACGGCAAGAGCGTTGCAAGCGGGGTGCCAATCCGTCCCTCGTGGAATCCGTGGCTTTTATGCCTGTGGCCGGACGGCACCGGCAGAATTTGCCGGGCAAGAACGCGCGGCACGACGAGAGCCCGGGCAGATTAGAGCAAGTGGCCGCTACGGACCGCCTTGGTGCGCAGGTAACGCTCGTTGTGCTCATTTGCCGGGAAGGCATGCGGCACGCGCTCGACCACGTCGATACCGCATTGCGCCAGCGCCGCGACCTTCTCGGGATTGTTGGTCATGAGGCGCACCTTGGCGAAGCCTAACTGCTTGAGCATCGCCGCCGCCGGAAGGTAGACGCGCTCATCGGCATCGAAGCCCAGAAGCTCGTTGGCATCAACCGTATCGAAGCCCGCATCCTGCAGCTCATACGCGCGCAGCTTGTTGGCGAGGCCGATGCCGCGGCCTTCTTGCGAGAGATAGAGCACTGTGCCGCCGCCGCTCTTCGCGATTTCGGCGATCGCGCCGCGCAGCTGATCGCCGCAATCGCAGCGCAGGCTGCCGAGCAGATCGCCGGTGAAGCATTCGGAATGCAGCCGGACCAGGACGGGCTTTGCCGGGTCGGGCTCGCCGATGACGATGGCGATATGGCCGACACCGCCGTCGCGCGGCCGGAAATGCACCAGCCGCGTATTCTCCGCGTCGGCCAGCGGCACGCGCGCCTCGCTGACGATCTCCATGCTGTGCGAGGCTTCGGTTTCGTAAGCGAGGATGTCGTCGGCCGCGACGGTCAGCACGTCTTCGCTTTTCGCAACGCGCTTCGCCGCCGCCGGCGTCAGCGACACGATCACTGCCGCCGGCAAGAGCCGCGTCAACTTCACCAATTCGATCGCGGCATCGACGAGACGATCGCCGTCCGGCGCATCGACGCCGAGACCCGCGACCGCGGCGCCGGGATCGGCGAGGGTATGGACGAATTGCGGTTGCGTATCGCGCGGCAGCGCCAGGATGCTCGAGCCGCGCGGCTCGCTCGGCATCGGCGTGAGGCCGAGCGCGGCGGCGCGGCGGCGGGTGAGGGCGAGCGCGATTTTGCCGCCGCTCAGCGTCGTCAGTTGCGCGAGGCTCGAAGCGGTTGCGGTCTCGGCCGCTTGCAGCGCCAGCGCCACGCCGTCGCCCTCGACGATGGCGATGAGGCCACGGCGCAGATCGCTGATCACGCGATCGACGCGGCGCAGGAGATGCGGGGTCGCGCTGTCGGACTCGGAAATACTCAAACCACCGCCTCTTTTTTCTCGCCCTTATTCTCGTCGACCGCGCGGCTCGTCGCGAGCCATACGACATCGACCGCGAAAGAATAGACCAGCGCCGCCAGCGCGCCGAGGCAGAGCGGACTCGCCATCTCCGGCGGAACGCCCGGCACTACGGCCAGGACCAACACGGCCACCTGCGCGACGCAGATGGCCTGACGGCGCTTTTTCGGCGGCAAGGGGGCCGCCAAAGCCGGAAAGACCCGGCTTCCGGCTACAAAGATATAGCGCGCCAACCCGATTGCCAGTACCCACGGCCCGGCTTGGTCGCACAGCCACGCCAGGAGACTGAGCCCAAGCATCGTCGCGGCATCGGTTTCCATGTCGAAGCGCGCGCCGAAACCGCTCGTCTGGCCGAGGCGGCGGGCAAGACGGCCATCGACGCCATCGAGCGCGAGCGCACCAAGCGCGCCCACCACCCAGAACCAGCGCAGCGTCGGACCCGGCACATGATCGGCCGCGAGCGCCCAGACCCCGTAGCCGAGCAGGCAAACGGCATAAACCGCGCGCGCCGCCGTTACCCAATTGGCCGCGCCGAAGGGCCGGGGGATCGTTGCTCGCGAAAAATTGTTTCTACTCAATGGCCAATCCCTGCCTCATTATCCGTTGTCGAAGGAAAGCTCTAGCATGGCGGCCGAAGGATACATACGAGGACACGTCGAGGCAGACTGGCGCGCGGCGCTCGCCAATCGGCGCGGCGCGACGCGCGGCAGCCTCGGCGCCGGGGAGATCGAATCTCTCTACGGTCCGTTGTGCGCCATCGCGCCCCGACAGAGCTTCGCGGTCGCCCATCTTGCGCAAAGCCTCGATGGCAAGATCGCCGCGCTGAGCGGCGCGTCGCGCTGGATCTCGGGCGATGAAGATCTTTGCCACACGCATCGCATGCGTGCGCTGGCGGATGCCGTTGTCGTCGGCGCCGAGACCGTGCTGCATGATGACCCTCTGCTGACCGTGCGCCGCTGCAGCGGCACCAACCCGGTGCGGGTCGTCATTGATCCCCAACGAAAGCTCAAAGCACATCACAAGGTGTTTACCGACCGCGGCGCGCGCACGATCGTGATCGCTGCGGCGGGTTGCGGCGGCAATCTCGAGGCGCCGGATGTCGAGACCATCGCGCTGCCGCGCGAAGGCCGGGTGATTGCGCCGCAAGCTATTAAAGCAGCATTGGCCGCGCGCGGCCTGCATTGGCTGTTTATCGAGGGCGGCGGCGTCACCATCTCAAATTTCCTGCGCGATAACTGTCTCGACCGGCTGCAGATCACGGTCGCGCCGGTGATTCTCGGCTCCGGCCGGCCGAGCGTTACCTTGCCGCCGATCAGCGAGCCAGGCCTCGGTCTCCGGCCGGAGATTCGCCGCCTGTCGCTCGGTACCGACACGCTCTTCGAGTGCGTCTTCGGCCTTTGACGACATGAGCGAGAATGCCCGTGCTTTCTGGCTCGCCGCACCTGGTCGCGGCGAGATCCGCACCACACGCTTGCCCGCCACCGGTCCCGACGACGTACTGATCCGCACCGCCGCCAGCGCGATCAGCCGCGGCACCGAGAGTCTCGTTTTCCTGGGACGCGTGCCGCCGAGCGAGTATCCGTCGATGCGCTGTCCGTTTCAGGACGGCGACTTTCCCGCACCGGTGAAATACGGGTATGCCTCGGTCGGAACTGTCGAAACGGGGCACCCGGCACTGATCGGTCAACGCGTCTTTTGTCTTTATCCGCACCAGGATCGCTATGTCGTGCCGGCCAGTGCTGTCGTTCCGGTGCCGGCCGCGGTTCCCGACGAGCGCGCGGCGCTGGCAGCGAATATGGAGACCGCCGTTAACGCACTCTGGGATGCGGGACCGCGCATCGGCGATCGCATCGCGGTCATCGGCGCCGGCGTCGTCGGCTGCCTGATCGCGTCGCTGGCGGCGAAGCTGCCCGGCACCCGCGTCGAGCTCGTCGATATCGATCCGCGGCGCGTGCGTATCGCCGAAGCCTTCGCCTGCCGTTTCGCGAGGCCCGAAGAAGCAAGCGGCGAATGCGATATCGTCTTTCACGCCAGCGCCAGCGAAGCTGGCCTTGCGACGGCGCTGCGCATCGCGGGCTTCGAGGCCAAGCTCATCGAACTGAGCTGGTACGGCGACAAGCATGTCGCGGTGCCGCTCGGCGAGGCCTTCCATCAGCGACGCCTGCACTTGATCTCGTCGCAGGTGGGCGCCGTGGCGCCGGCGCGCCGCGCGCGGCGAACGCATCGCGATCGTTTGGCGCTGGCGTTGACGCTGCTGGCCGATGCGGCATACGACCGGCTCATTTCCGGGCACTGCACGCTCGACACGCTGCCGCAGCGCATGGCACAACTCGCCGCTGCGCCGGACGGCGCGCTTGCCGAGATCGTGCTTTATCATTGAGGTCCTCGAGAGATGTACACGCTGACGGTTAGCGATCATGTGATGGTCGCGCATAGTTTCGTGGGTGATATTTTCGGCCCGGCGCAGCGCCTCCACGGCGCGACATATGCCGTCGAGATGGAGGTGCGCCGCGCCGAGCTCGATGCCGATGGCCTGGTTTGCGATATCGGCAAGGCACTGGAGACGCTGAAAGCCGTGCTCGGCGAAATCAATTACCGCAATCTCGACGACGTTCCCGCCTTCAAAGGCCGCAACACGACGACCGAGTTCCTGGCCGGCGAAATTTTCCGCCGCCTTAAGGCGCGCATCGCGAAGGGCGCGCTGGGCGACGGCACGGCCGGCGCGCTGACCGCGATGCGCATCACCTTGCGCGAATCACCCGTCGCCTGGGCCGCGTTCGAGGGATCATTGGCGTGAAGCTTGCGCTGATCGTTCCCGGATCGATCGATCAGCTCACCGGCGGGTATCTCTTCGCGCGCCGCATCGTCGAAGAGCTGCGCGCGCGCGGCGACCAGATCGCGGTGGTCGAGCTCGATGGCCGATTTCCCGATGCCGATGCGACGGCGCGGCGCGCGGCGGCCGAAGCTCTCGCCGCGCACCCCGACGGCGCGCTCGCGGTGATCGACGGGCTCGGCCTGTTGGGTTTCGCCGATTGCCTCGCGGCGGAAGCGCAGCGGCTAAAGCTGATCGGCTTCGTCCATCACGCGCTCGCCGACGAGACCGGGATGACGGACGACGCGATTGCTTTTTTCCGAGACGCGGAACGCCGTCTGCTGCCGTTACTGCGCGGCGTGGTTTGCCCGAGCGGCAACACCGCCGCCGTGCTGCGCGATTACGGCGTGGCCCAGGATCGCATCGCGATTGCGCCGCCGGGAACGATGAAAGCCGCCACGGCGCGGCGGCGCGAAACATTTTCCGATCCGCTCCGTCTGCTTTGCGTCGCGACGGTGACGCCGCGCAAAGGCCATCGCCTGCTGATCGAGGCATTGGCAAGCATCGATCGTGGAGCCTGGCAACTCGATTGCGTCGGCAGCCTGACCCGCGATCTCGCCTGCGTCGCCGAGCTGCGCGAAGCGATCGCGCGCCACAAGCTCGCGACCAATGTGCGGCTGCTCGACGAACGCCCGCCGCGCCAATTGCCGCCCGCTTATGAGAAAGCCGATCTCTTTGTGCTGCCGTCCTTTCTCGAAGGCTACGGCATGGCTTTCGCCGAGGCGCTTTCCTATGGCCTGCCGATCGTCGCAACGACCGGCGGCGCCATTCCCTATACCGTGCCGCAAAGCGCCGGCATCCTCGTGCCGCCCGGCGATGTCGACGCGCTACGGCGCGCGCTCGGCCGTGCGATCGGCGATCGCATGTTGCTGGCGACGCTGAGCGACGGCGCGCGCCGCGCCGGCGCTGCGTTGCCCGATTGGCCGCAAGCCGTGGGCCAATGGCGCGACGCGGTGGCACGGCTGGCCGCGTGAGCGAGCATTTCGCGCTGAGCTGGTTGAGACTGCGCGAGAGCGCGGATCTCGCCGCCCGTAACCCCACACTTGCCCGACGCTTCGCGGCCGCGCTGCCCGCAACCCGCCCGCTGCAGCTCATTGATCTCGCCGCCGGCAGCGGCGCCAATACGCGCGCGCTGTTGCCGCGCATCGCCGGCGATCAGCATTGGCGCTTGATCGATCGCGACCGCGAGTTGCTGACCGCACAGAGCGAGGAATTCACCCGCTGGGCGCGGCGGCAAGGTTATCCGATCACCGCCGGCGGCGGGCGTATCGCAATCGAAGCGCAACCGGCGCATTGGCAGATCGAAGCGATGCCGCTCGACCTCGATCACGATTTCGCGACGTTGGGCGAATTGGAATTCGATGGCATCACCGCCGCGTCTTTCTTCGATCTCGTCTCGGCGCCGTGGCTCGACTGTTTCGTCGCGCTGCTTGCCAAACATCCTGTGCCGTTCCTTGCTGCGCTCACCGTCGATGGCCGGCGCGATTGGCAACCGCGTCTCGAGGGCGACGTGCTGGTCGCCGAAGCCTTCGCCGCACATCAGCGCCGTATCAAAGATTTCGGCGCGGCGCTCGGCGGCGGCGCGCCCGATGCGATGGAAGCGGCTTTGCGTCGGGCCGGGTTTGGCGTTGAGCGCGCCGCAAGCGATTGGCTATTGGGACCGCATGAGGAAGCCTTGCTGTCGGCGCTGGTGACGGGCGAAGCCAGCGCTGCGCGCGAGGCCGCGCCAGAGGCCGGCGAACGCATCGCCGCCTGGGAAAATCAGCGCCGCGGGCAGCTCGCCGACGGGTCTTTGAGCCTCACGGTCGGCCATTGCGACCTTCTGGCTTTGCCTGCTTAAATACCAGCCAGCAAGCTCGCAGAGGCAGGAGGCATGGGATGGCGAAAGCGGTTTGGCGCGGCAAGGTGCTCGCCGAGAGTCCGAGCTTCGAGATCGTCGAAGGCAATGTTTATTTCCCGCCTGAGACGGTCGACAAACGCTATTTCAAGGACAGCGCGACCACGACTCAGTGTCATTGGAAGGGCACAGCGCATTATTTCACCGTCGCCGTCGATGGCGCCGAGAATAAGGACGCGGCGTGGTACTATCCCGCGCCGCTACCGGCCGCAAAGCAAATCAAGGACTATGTGGCCTTTTGGAAGGGCGTCGAGGTCGAGCGCTAACGGATCGACCCCAGCCGGGCGGGGATGGGCGGCCGGACCCGGCCCTTATAAAGGCGGGCAGCTGAACGGGGAAGCATATGAGCTCAGGCCACAAGATTCTGATCATCGACGACGACGAGGCTCTGCGCCATTCGCTGGCCGAACAGCTCCAACTACACGAGGAATTTGCCGCCGCCGAAGCCGGGACCGGCGGCGAGGCGTTGGAATCGACCAAGACGCAGTATTTCGACGCGATCCTCTTGGATGTCGGCTTGCCCGATATGGATGGCCGCGAGCTCTGCCGCGTCATGCGCCGCAACGGCGTGCGCGCGCCAATCCTGATGCTGACCGGCGCCGACGGCGAGGCCGATACGATCCTCGGTCTCGACAGCGGCGCCAACGACTACATCACGAAGCCTTTCCGGCTGAACGTGCTGCTAGCGCGGTTGCGCGCGCAGCTTCGCCAGCACGAGGCATCGGAAGACGCCGTATTCGCCATCGGTCCCTACACCTTTCGGCCGAGCGCCAAGACGCTCGTCGACGATGCCAAACGGCGCAAGGTACGGTTGACCGAGAAGGAGACCGCGATCCTCAAATACCTCTATCGCGCCGGCGAGAAGACGATCGGCCGCGCGATCCTCCTGAACGAGGTCTGGGGCTATAACTCGGGCGTGACCACCCACACGCTTGAAACCCATGTCTATCGGCTGCGCCAGAAGATCGAGCGCGATCCGGCGAAGGCCGAGATCCTCATCACCGAGCCGGGCGGGTACCGCCTCGTTCCCTAGGCGCGACAAAGCGACCGCGTGAGCGCGCTCGACCTCCTCATTCGCCGATTGATGTCGCAGCGCGCCAGTCTCGAGCGCGCCGCGTCGATGATCGCACAGCTTCCGGGTCCGGCGCTGCAGATCGGCTGGGGCGATGGCGTCGCTTACGATCACCTGCACGAAATCCTGCGCCGCCGCGACCTCTTCGTCTTCGACAAAGCGATCACCGCCCCCGCGAGCGCGCCACCGCAGCCAGAGCATCGCATCATCGGCGATCCGTCCGAGACCTTGCCGCAAGCCTGGGAACGCTGGCGTCGCGAAGCGGCTTTCGCCTATCTGAATTTCCCCGCACCGGCGCGCCATGCCTCGGCGCTGGCGCCGCTGCTCGCGCCGCTGCTGCGGCCCGGCGCGATCATCATCGCCGAGACAACGCTCGAATTGCCCGGCTGGGAAGCATTACCCGCGCCCGAAGGCACACGGAACGCGCGCGAGCACCTTTACCGGGTCGCGAGTTAGCCTTTACTCATACAGCCGCACCAGCACCGGCACGTGATCGGAGCAAAGCTCCCAATTGCGCGTGTCTTTGTGGACCACGGCGCCGGCGAGGCGATCCTTCAGCACCGGCGTCACCCAGATATGATCGAGGCGGCGGCCGCGATCCGACGCCGCCCAGTCGCGATTGCGATAGCTCCACCAGGTGTACAGCTTCTGCTCGGGCGGAATGAAATGCCGGATCGCGTCGACGAAGCTCGCCGATTCCTGCATGCGGCCGAATTTCTCGACCTCGATCGGCGTGTGGCTGACGACCTTCAAGAGCTGCTTGTGCGACCAGACATCGGTCTCGAGCGGCGCGACGTTGAGATCGCCGACGAGGATCATCGGCTTGTCATGCGCGCGCCGACCTTGGAACCAGCCGGCGATCTCGTCCATGAAGCGCAGCTTGTGCGCGAATTTCGGATTTTCTTCCGGATCCGGAATGTCGCCGCCGGCGGGCACATAGACATTGTGCACTTCCACGCCCCCCGGCAGCTCGGCGATGATGTGGCGGCAATCGGTCTTGCCGCACCAGCCTTCGTTCCGCGTCTTGTCGAGCGGCAGCTTCGAGAGGATGGCGACGCCGTTATAGCCTTTCATGCCGTGAACCAGCATGTGCGGAAAGCCCATCGCCTCGGCGGCTTCGCGCGGGAAGAATTCGTCCGGCGTCTTCGTCTCCTGCAAGCAGAAGACGTCGGGCTTCAGCTCGTCGACGACGCGTTTGACGAGATCGATGCGCAGCCGCACCGAGTTGATGTTCCAGGTGACGAGATTGAGGGCCATTCCAGTTCCGGTCAGAGCGCGGTCGCGAGCCAATCCATGATGACGGCCGCGATTTCGTGATTGTTCTTCTCGAGCATCAGCATATGGCCATTGCCGCTTATATTGCGATCTTCGAGACGGATGAAGCTCGGCTTGACGCCGGCCTGCTCGAGGAAGCGCACGGTCAGGTGATCGTAGGTCGCGTGATAGGACGCCTCGGCGCTGAGCACGAGGATCGGCATCTTCTTGAGATGGGGTAGCTGGCGCGGCGGCGCCTTCTGCAGCCAGCCGCGCGCCAGGCCGGGCGCCGGAATCGCGGCCTCGCGCTCGAAAGCCAGCGTCTCGCCCGCGGCGAGCGGCGGATCGAAGGTCAGCGGCAGATCGCACAGACCATAGCGCCGCGCCAGCGCGCCGGTTTTGTATTGATCGGGCGGGCCGACATAGTCGAGCCCGACGTCATGGAACGGCGGCCCGTTCGGCTCGATCGCGAGGATCGCTTTCACTCGATTGGGCCGCGCATCGGCAACCGGCCAGCCGAACGAGCCCGATTGCGAATGGGTCAAGAGGATGGACGGGCCGATCTTGTCGACGAGCGCGATGAGCGCCGGAACATTGAGCTTCTGCTGCTCCGTCATGTCGACGATGCTGGGCAGTTGCGAGGCGATGAATTGGTCGAACGCCGCATCGCCCGGGGCGTCGCCGCCCGGCCATTGCGTGTGCTTTGCGGCTTGCGGCCAGAGCGCCATCCGCTTCATCGCGGCGAAGCGTTCCTGGGCGCGCTCGACCTCGGGATAGCGCAGCGTGCCGTAAACGCCGGGGCGATAGATCGAGCGTCCGCGCCCGACCTGATCGACGACATAAACGGCGTAGCCGCGCCGCAGGAAATGCTGCGCCCAGCCTTCGCGGCCATCGGGCGTGCCGGTGAAATTCGTCCCCGACTGCCCGCCGCCATGGACCATAATCACCGGATAGGGACAAAGCTGATCGGCCGGGATCTGGAATTCGACATAGAGCTGACCGGTCAGCACTTGCTGACCGTCGCGGTCTTCGTAATTTCCGCCGGCAAAAAAATAACCCTGCCGCGCGATGACCAAGGGTTCCGTCACGCTCACCTCACCCGATAAACCGAGCGGGAGAGATAGCAATTCCTCTCGGCGAGCGCGACGACTTCGGGCCGGATCGGCGCTTAGGCGTTGAAGCCCATCGCGTCGAGCTCTTCCTGCTGCAGCGCCTTGGGATCCGGCGTGCCGAAGTCTTTCACTCGCTGACCACCGGCGAGCGCTTCGAGCTGGCTGCGCCACATCCGGCGCAGCATCACCAGCGCCGCGTCCGACCGGCCCAATTGCTCGCGCGAGCGGTCTTCGATCTTGCCCTGGCCGCAGATCGACACGCCGTCCTGAATGCGAATGATGTTCGGGTGGTTGGCGACGTCTGCCCAGGTCTTGGTGCCGGCGAGGATCGCTTCGATCTCCTCATGGATGGGCGTCGCGCTCGGGCGATCGCGCCGCTTGGTGTGATAGACCATGATGAGGAAGTGATAGTGGTGCTCGTCGTCGATCGGCACGTACCAGAAGATCGCCTTGAACCAGAACGGCTTGTTGTCG
The DNA here is from genome assembly GCA_035552195.1 of Allostellaceae bacterium. Classification (GTDB taxonomy): domain Bacteria; phylum Pseudomonadota; class Alphaproteobacteria; order ATCC43930; family CGMCC-115725; genus CAIKMD01. The sequence continues at coordinate 11,831 of DASZLU010000071.1, forward strand.
CGCGCCGTGCGCAGCTGGTGCGCCAGGAAGCATTGGTTCGGCATGATGAAGTGGATTTTGTCGGTCGTCTCGCCGCGTTGTTGGAATTGCGTGAGGCCGAACGAAGTTTCCTCGCCCCAGGTCTTGGTCGGAATGAACGGCCGCGCCGCCGTGTTCACGAGGTGATCGCGATGCGCAAAGTTCACATGGACGTCGTCCATGATGTTCTCGGCGCTCTGAAAATAATTGCACGGGATCATTTCGGCCGACGGCGAAATCGTCCAGCCCTCCTTCACCCCGTCTTCGAGACCCGGCAGCGGACGGAAGGGCGGCGGCTCGCCTTCGCCGAAATAGGCGAAGATGAGACCATGCGCTTCGTGCGTCGGATAAGAGGCGAGCTTCTTCACCCGCTCGCAGAACGGGTTCGGCTCGGCCGGTTGCTCGACGCATGTTCCGCCCTCGTCGAAGCGCCAGCCGTGATAGCGGCAGCGAACGGTTTCGCCTTCGATCCAGCCGATATGCAGCCTGGTCAGGCGATGCGGGCACTCGTTGCTGATGACATGCGCCTTGCCGCTTGTCCCGCGATAAAGCGCGAGATCCTCGCTGAGGATCCGGATCGGCATGATCCGTCCCTCGGGAAGCTCGCCGGCGACGAAAATCGGCTGCCAGAAACGGCGCAGGTAGCGCCCGGCCGGCGTGCCCGGACCCGTATGCACGAAATCATCGATCTGTTCGGTCGCCACCATGTTTCGCCTCCAGCACGGGCGCCGGCGTCACCTTCCCTGAAGGGAACGGTTTTGGCCCGGCACCGAGATTGTTTGGTACCCAAACAATCTCACTTTCGGGTGCGAATGTCAAAATGCGCCGTCAACCCGGCCATGCTCTTCATTTGACAAAGGCGTCGCGCGCGTAGCGTTGGCCCTGAGCTTGTCGACGAGGCGACGCGCGTGACCACCCAAAATGCGCGCAAGAAAAAGCGCCCGGCTAGGGGGGTAACCGGGCGCTCGAAGCCCCTTTTGCGGGGGGACCTGTTGGGCTCGGGGGAACACCTACAGGCCGGCGACGAGCGAACCCGCCGCGCTTCTGAGCTTTTAAGTGGGTACCGCCCGTGAGGTTTCAATCTATTTTCACCCCAAAATCACGCGCTCGTGCACAGCGTTTTCAGACGATTGGAATCCCTCGCAAAAAATCGCTGCTGCCGCGGGTTTGCCTTATTCGCGGTCCTGGCATGCGCTGAATGCAGGCTCTATTTTCCGCGTCATGGCGAAGCCGAAAGCAGCAAAGGCCGAGACACAAAAAATTCAGACTCGGAAGAGCAACGAGAAGAGTCCCGCGGCGGCCGATTTCGGCCTGCTGCCGGATATCCTCGGCTATCATTTGCGGCGCGCGCAGTCGGCGGTGTTTCAGGATTTCGCCGCGACCATGAACGGCGCCAACGTAACGCCGGGGCAATTCGGCGTGCTCGCCCTGATCGAAGCGAATGCAGGGTTGAGCCAGACGCGCCTTGCCGAAATTCTCGGCATCGATCGCTCGACCTTGGTCGCCGTGATCGACAAGCTCGAGGGCCAAGGCCTCGTCGAGCGCGCCGCCCGGCCCAACGATCGCCGCAGCCACGCGCTGAAATTGTCGCGCGAAGGTCAGAGCCGTTTTGAGACGCTGGCGAAGCTGGTGAAAAAACACGAGGCCCGCATCGCGCGGCAACTCTCCGCCCGCGAGCGCCAGACCCTCATCGATTTGTTACAGCGGATCGGCTGAAATTTAAGCCATCGCGCGGCGAGTCGCGGCGTAATCGCGACACGCATCGCCGAACGCCGTGAAAAGCTTGGTCGAGAACGGGTCCTCGGCGAAGCGGAATTCCGGATGCCACTGCACGCCGACGATGAAGCGCTTGCCGGGATAGGACACTGCTTCGATCTGACCGTCGGATGCGACCGCCTCGACGAAAAGCCCTGCCGCCAGCCGGTCGATGCCTTGGCTGTGCAGCGAATTGACGTCGAGCGAATCCGCACCGGCGAGTTTTGCGAAGCAGCCGTTGGCGCTCAGCGCGACGCAATGCGCGCGATAGCCGTAGCGCTCGTCGACGGTTCCATGCTCCGGCCCGCGATGATCGAGCCGGCCAGGCAGGAGATGCACGTTTTGATGCAGCGTGCCGCCGAGCGCGACGTTGAGTTCCTGGATGCCGCGGCAGATCGCCAGCACCGGCAGATCGGCCTGCACTGCCGCGCGCAGCAGCGGCAGCACGATCGCATCGCGTGCCGGATCGTGCATCGTGCCGGGCAGGCTGGGCGTGCCCTCATAATGATGCGGCTCGACATTGGATGGCGAGCCCGGCATCAGCAGCCCGTCGATTCGCGCGACAAAGGCAGCGGCCCAATCGGCATCGCCCTCGGCCGGAATCAGGAACGGAATACCGCCGGCGCCGAGCACCGCATCGACATATTTCTTGACGACGATATGGGCGGGAAGGATGCCGGTCGGCGTCGCGATGTCGCGGCGGCAACACGGAACACCGATCACCGCGGGTGATTTTGCCGGCTTGGGGCAGCCCTTCGACGAGGAAGAAGGGTGCGCATCAAAAGGGGACATGACGAAACGATGACCGAGAGCAGAACGGGTTGCAAGATAAGAACGTGCTGCGCTTTGTCGCTATTCCCGCTCCCGCTCTCGGTCTTCGCCAGCCTCTACCAGCTCGCCTCCTTGAACATGCGGCGATAATCCGGATGGTCGATGGCGTTCGCCTGATAGCGCGACGCTGGCGGCGGCGCGGGTTGGGCCACCGGCGCTTGAACGGGCGCGGCGATGGTGGTCGCGCCGCCAGCGGTGGTGGCGGCACCGCAATTGCCCGAGCTGTGCGTGATCACTTGCGGTTTTTGCCCGTGACCTCTGGCGATGATCTCGGTGCTCTGGCTGCAGGCGCCGCTGGGCGACAGCGTCGAGGCGAAGCTGTAGCTCTGCGTGCCCGGCGGGAGCTTGGTCAGGTCGATCTGAATCGGCTGGCCTCCCTCCGGTTGACCGGGGCCGGCAAGCGGCTGGGTCGAAATCTGCTGCATCTGGCGCATCATCGCATCGGCGTCGCGATCCATCTGTGCCGAGATCTGCCGCATCAGCGCGAAAGCCGAGTTCGGCCCAAAAGTCCCGTCGATCGTTTGGGTGGCGATGCTTTGCGGCGCCGCCTGGCTCGGCACGAACGAAACCTGCGGCGCGACATCGCCGGCATAGTCGATCTGCTCGAGCGTGCCATCCGGAAGTTGCACGGTCAGCGTGTGAGCCGCAACCGTGCCGGCGAGCGCCGTCGAGGCGACACCGGCAAGAAGAGTAGCTGAGAGAATTCTCATGACTGTCTCCGTGACCAAAATGAAGACAGAAAAAAACTACCGCCGACACGCGGCCGACGGTACTTAAACATATGACAGGAGCAGGATTAACGCGGTTTTAGGATCGGGGCTCAGCCGCCGTCGCGCAAATTGGGCGGGCGCGGGTCGGTCCAATAGAAGAGCTGCGGATTGAGCGGCGCGCCGTAATGCGGATCGTCGAGTGTGACCGTCACTTCCTTGCGCTGCGCGTCGGTGATCTGCCACTTGCGCAGTTGCAGCGGTTTGTCGCTCAGCACCAAGGTCGCCTGGCCGAGGCTGGGATTCTTCGACTCGTTCACGGTGACGCGCAGCGTGCCGGGATCGCGTTGCAGATTGCTGACGGTGATGTCGCCGCCGAAACGGACATTGTCCTGCAAGAGGAACCAGGCCGGCGTGTCCTGCAGCGCGAAGAAGCTCACCTGCTGCAGCTTCTTGTCGTAGTACCAGATGCGATTGTCGGTCGCGACCAACAGGATCGGCACCGGCGGGTCGTATTCGACGCGCATCTTGCCCGGGCGCGAGAGATAGATCGTGCCGGTGGCCACGCCGCCATCGTTCGAGACCTGCTCGAAACGCGATTGCAGCGTGTGGATGTTGTTCATGTATTCCTGAATGCGGTTGAGATCGGCGGTATCCCCCGGGCCGACAGCGGCGCGCACCAGATTTGGCGCCAGCGCAAAAGCGCCCAGCACAGGAACCGCGGCGAAAAGGTCGCGACGCGTCAACGACATGGAATGAGCTCCTTGTTCCGGGAAACGCCTATGATCACGGCCATGAGCGATCATAGCCGCGATCATAGAACGGGCGAGAATAGGTCGCTCAACCAACCCGCGCCGGTTAAAAAGGTTTCACCCCCGCGAGCGGGTGCTGCCCGCGTTTCGCCTTATTCGCGCTCGTCGATGTTACGGCCAAGGACCTCGCGTTTGCCGACGTGATTGGCCGAGCTGACCACGCCCTCCGCCTCCATCTTCTCGATGATGCGGGCGGCGCGGTTGTAGCCGATCTGGAGATGACGCTGGACGAAGCTGGTCGAGGCTTTGCGTTCGCGGCAGACGAGCGCGACGGCGCGATCGTAGAGATCGTCGCCCGAGCCGCCGCCTTCGCCGTCGCCGCCGAAGCCCATCGGGGCGTCTTCGTCTTCCTCGGTGACTTCCTCGAGATAGCTCGGCGGCCCGCCATTGTCCTTGAGGAAGCGCACGACGCGCTCGACCTCTTCGTCGGCGACGAACGGGCCGTGGACGCGCTGGATGCGGCCGCCGCCCGCCATATAGAGCATGTCGCCGCGACCGAGGAGTTGCTCGGCGCCGCTCTCGCCCAAAATGGTGCGGCTGTCGATCTTCGACGTCACCTGGAACGAGATGCGGGTCGGGAAGTTCGCCTTGATCGTGCCGGTGATGACGTCGACCGAGGGGCGCTGCGTCGCCATGATGATGTGGATGCCGGCGGCACGGGCCATCTGCGCCAGGCGTTGCACCGCGGCTTCGATATCCTTGCCGGCAACCAGCATCAGATCGGCCATTTCGTCGACGACGACGACGATCATCGGCAGCGGCGTCGAGGCCAGCGGCTGCTCTTCGAAGATCGGCTTGCCGGTTTCTTCGTCGAAGCCGGTTTGCACCTTGCGCTTCAGGATCTCGCCGCGCGCCTGCGCTTCGGCGAGGCGCTGGTTGTAGCCTTCGATATTGCGCACGCCGAGCTTCGACATCGCGCGATAGCGGTTTTCCATCTCGCGCACGGTCCATTTGAGCGCGACCACGGCTTTTCGTGCTTCGGTGACGACCGGTGCCAGGAGATGCGGGATGCCGTCATAGACCGACAGCTCGAGCATCTTCGGATCGATCATGATGAATTTGCACTGATCGGGCAACATCCGATAAAGGATCGACAGGATCATCGTGTTGATGCCGACCGATTTGCCCGAGCCGGTCGTGCCGGCAATGAGCAGATGCGGCATGCGTGCAAGATCGGCGAGCACGGGCGCGCCGCCGATGTCCTTGCCGAGCACCAGGGGAAGCTTGGCGCCGTGGCGCTCGTAATCTTCCGAGGCGAGCAGCTCGCGCAGATAGATCGTCTCCGCGCGCGCCGAAGGCAGCTCGATACCGATGACGTTGCGGCCGGGCACGACGGCGACGCGCGCCGAGATCGCACTCATCGAGCGGGCGATATCGTCGGCGAGACCGATGATGCGCGAGGCCTTGATGCCGGGCGCGGGCTCGAGCTCATAGAGCGCGACGACGGGACCGGGACGCACTTTGACGATCTGGCCCTGGATGCCGAAATCGGCGAGCACGGATTCGAGAAGCCGGGCGTTCTGTTGCAACGCCTCTTCGCTGATTTGTGCGAAGCGCGAGGGCGCGACTTCGTCGAGCAGTTCGACGCCGGGCAGAAGATGCTCGCCCGCCGACGGGCCGAGGTCGAGCGCCTGCTGGCGTTGCGCCTCGCGCTTCTTCGGCTTCTTCGGCAGATCGACCGCGGCCGCGCGGCGCGGCAACAGAGGCTTGCGGCCTTCGACCTCGTCTTCCGCGTCGTCATTGACATCGCGACGGGCGCCGGCATCGCCGCCGCCCGCGAAGGACGGCTCGTACCGCTCGCGGGTCAGCACGGCGTCCTCATCTTCGTCGCGCTTCCAGAGCAGCGATACTGACGACAGCGAGGGCAGGGATAGCGACGGTAACAATCCACGCGCGCGGGCAATCAGACCCGGCTTGTCGGCTGAACCCTCGTCCTCTTCGTCCTCATCGTCTTCCGCCACGGCGCGGCGATTCTGCGGCCGGACATAGCGTTTCTTGTCCTCGGCCGCGCGCGGCGCGAAGCTCAGCGCCGAGAAGCCCATGAGATAAAGCAGGATCAGCGCGACGACGAGCGCGGCCGCCATCGCCGAGAGCGGCGGCGCGATGCTGACATGCGCAAAGCCGTCGCGGCCGAGCTTGCCGATGACGCCGCCAAGACCGACCTTCAGCGCCCAGCTGGGCGACGGCGGCACGATCGAGATCGCGAGCGGCGCAATCAGCAGCAACGGCGGCAGCACCAAGAGCTTCAGCCAGAAGCGCTTCAAGCCGCGGCCGCCGAGGCAACGCACCGCCCAATCGATCAGCACCAGCGGCAGCAGCCACGCGGCCAGACCGAACCATTGCAGCAGCAGATCGGCGATGCGCGCGCCGGGCAGGCCCATCAGATTCTTCGCGACCCCGTTGATCGATTGATTCCACGACGGGTCGGTGGGGTCATGGCTGATCAGCGCGGCGATCAGGAACGCGCCGATCACGAGACAGATCGCGCCGCAGGTCATGACCATGAAGCGTCCCCAGCTTCGCGGTTCGCGCGCCGAATATTTGCGCCCTGAATCGGTAATGCTCGCCATGCTGTCCCCTCAGATCAAAACGCGCCGCAGCCGCTTCATCCCGTCTTCGATCGCGGCATCGTCATGCACGATCGCGACCCGGATGTAGCGTCGCCCTGGATTGTCGGCGCCCGGGTTGGTAATTGCGGTGTATGCCCCCGGCAGCGTGCGGATGCCGGCCTCTCTCCAGAGCGCCAAAGCCGCGCGCTCGCCGTCTTCGACATCGAGCCAGAGAAAGAAGCCGCCTTCGGGCCGGTAGAAGCCCAAATGTCCGGCGAGATATTTCTCGGCGATATCGAATTTGCGGCGATAAGTCGCGCGCACATCCTCGACGTGACTCTCTTCATTCCACAGCGCGATCGCCGCTTGCTGCACCGGCAGCGGCACTTGCGCCGCCGCGTAAGAGCGCAGATGCGAAAAACGCTCGATCAGATGCGGATCGCCGGCGACGAAGCCGCAGCGCAGCCCCGCCGCGTTCGAGCGTTTCGACAGCGAGTGAAACACGAGGACATTTTCGAAGCCGCGGCCGAGCGCGACACAAGCCTCGAGCGCGCCGGGCGGCGGCACGCGATCGTAGAGCTCGCAATAGCATTCATCGGCAACGAGCACGAAATCGTAGGCCCGCGCCAGCGCGATGGCTTTCTTGAGATAATCGAGACTGGCAACCGCGCCTTGCGGATTGGCCGGGCTGCACAGATAGAAGAGCGCACAGCGCGCCAACACGCTTTCGGGAATCGCATCGAGATCGGGCAGGAAGCCGGTCTCTTTGGTGCAATTGAGATAGACCGTCTCGGCCCCGGCAAGCGTGCCGCCGCCATTGTAGACATTGTAATAGGGATTGGGCATCAGCACCGTCGGCTGACGCCCGGCTTTCTCGGGCGGCACGGCGAGTTGCGCGACAAGGAACAGCGCTTCCTTGGTGCCGTTGGCGATCAGCACATGGCGATCGCCCTCGATCATCCCGGCCGGCAGGCGATAGCGGCGGGTCAGCCAGGCGGCACAGGTGGCGCGGTATTCCGCCGTGCCCGCGGGCGGCGGGTAGCGGTTCCAAAGCTGGGCGTTTTTAGCGAGGGTTTCGGCCAGGAGCGCGGGCGGATCGTGCTGCGGCTCGCCCACCGCCCAGGGCAGCGGCGGCTCGTTGGTCCGCGGCTGAACGCTGTCGAGCAACACCCTCAGCTTGGTGAAGGGGTTGTCGACGAGAGCATTGAGGCGCGAATTGACAGCCAAGTCTAAGACCACCGCCTAAGTGACGGGAGAGTCATAGCATAACGGCCTCCAACCGTCGCGTGCCTAAAGCGCCGCGGCGGGCCTTCCGGAGAACCAAATCCCGGAAGGCCTGCCGCATGTCGGACCGGAGCCGGGCGCAGGGGCGAGGCCGGCTATTGGACGGTGATCGTCCCGGTCATGAACGGGTGCACCGAGCAGAAATACCGGTAGGTGCCCGGCTTCGTGAACGTGAAGCTGAATTTGTCGCCGCCATCGAGCGCCGTCGATTTGAAGGCGGGCGGACTGGCGGCATTCACCACCGTATGCGGCTCTTCGTCCTTGTTGGCCCAGGTCACGGTCGTTCCGACCGCGACCGTCATCTCCTTGGGCGAGAAGGCGAAATTGTTGATGTTGATGGCGTTGGCTTCGGTCGGCGCGACATCCGCTGAGGCCGCGGCCATTTTCATGCCGGGCATGCCCGGCATATCCATGGTCGCGCCGTCATCCGCCTGGGCGAGACCTGCGCCGGCAAAAACGAGCACCGTCACGATCGCCGGAAAACGAGCTTTCATTGCGGCTGATCTCACGATTGCAGCGCTTTGTCGGCGATCGCCAGCTTCATGCCGGCGAAATCGATATCGCGCACACCGATCGCGCTGCGCAGTTGGTCGGCCGCGACATGCAGCGGGCCAGGGCCCGCAGCCTGACCGGCGGCCGGCTGCGGATAAGCGGTCGAGCGCGCGGTCTGGAAAGTCACGGTGCCTTCGACCTTTTGCACGATCTGGTGGATATGGCCGTTGAGCACGGTCACCGAGCCGAAGCGCTTCAGGGTGGCGAGCGCCTGGTCCGAGCCGTCGGTGCCCCAGCCCCATTGGGGATAGAGCGACCAGAGCGGCATATGGGCGAAGACGACGATCGGCGTCGAGGCGCTGAGACCCTTGGTATCGGCTTCGAGCCAGGCCAATTGCTCGGGGGCGAGATAGCCGAGCCCGCCATCCTTCAACCCGACGGTATTCACCAGGCCGATGAAATGGATGCCGTTCTGGTCGAAACTGTACCAGCCGCCGGGCTGGGCGCCCTTGGGCGAGAAGCGGCTGAAGAATTCCTTGCCGTCGTCGTTGATGGTGTCGTGCTCGCCGGGCACGTAAAACGTCTGCAGCCCGGTGGTTTGCATGATGCCGCTGGCGGCTTCGAATTCGCTGGGCTTCGAGAGATGCGAGACATCGCCGGTATGCAGCACGAAAGCCGGACGCTTGGGCATCACAGCGATCTTCTGCAGCGCCTCGCGCAACGTGGCGTCAGGCGTCGGATTCGGATCTTTGGTGAAACCGATATGCGAATCGCTGACCTGGACGAAGGTGAAATCCGCCGCCGCCAGTTGCTCGCTCTTGGTATCGAGGGCTCCTTTCGCATCGAGGGTTTGGGCACGCGGCACGCCGCCGCTCACCGTCCAGAGAATTCCCGCCGTGCCCCAGCCCATGCATTGCAGGACGCGGCGCCGTGTTGTGACATTTTGATTACTTGTCGTCATCGTGCTGTCTCCCGATTGCCGATATCGGAGAGATCGATCGCGGCGCCATTTTATTCGCGGCGCATCGCCAAAAGGCGTGTGAGAATAAACCGGACGTCTTTGAGGTCTAATCCGGATCGACGGCGTCTCGGACGGTTAGGGTCACGACCCATGGACAAAGCAGGATGAGCGCGGAATTCGAGGCGGTGGTGCTGCCGCATCTCGACGCCGCCTACAATCTGGCGCGGTACCTGACCCGCAACCCGACCGATGCCGAGGATGTGGTGCAGGAGGCCGTGCTGCGCGCGGCGACATATTTCGGCGGCTTCCGCGGCGCCAATCCGCGCGCCTGGCTGCTGCAGATCGTGCGCAACACGGCGTATGCGTCACGCGCGTTGGTGCGCGGCGCGGTCACCGTCGCTTTGCCCGGCGAGGAAACCGGCGCGCCGACCGCGCCCGCGCTGATCGATCGTGGCGACGATCCCGAGACGGCGCTGCGCAAGCGCGAGGATCACACGCGGCTGACACGGCTGCTCGCGGCGCTGCCGGTCGAATTGCGCGAGACGCTGGTGCTGCGCGAGATCGAAGAACTTCCTTACAAGGAGATTGCCGAGATCACGCAGGCACCGATCGGCACGGTGATGTCGCGGCTGTGGCGCGCGCGGCGCATGCTGGCGACGGCGGTGCAGGCCGAGGAAGGTCGATAGGAATGGAGTGTGAGAATATCCTGCTGGTCCAGGCCGAATTCGACGGCGAGCTCGACGCCGCCGAGGCGTTGCGCGCCGCGCAGCATCGCCAGAGCTGCGCCGAATGCCGCGATGCCTACGCCCAGCTTTCGGCAACGCATGCGTTGATGCGCGAGAGCGCGCCGCGTCATCAGGCGCCGGAAAACCTGCGCCGTGCCATCCATGCCGGGCTCAGCGTGACGGCCGAGGCGCAGCCGTCGCGACGTCCGCGATCATGGTGGCGCGAGAGCGTGAGCTTCGGACTGGGTGCCGCCCTGGCCGCCGGCATGGCGTTCTTCGTCATCGCGCCGGCGCAACAGAATCTGCTCGACGACGTGGTCGCGAGCCATGTGCGCGCGCTGCAGCCCGGGCATCTGGAAGATGTGATCTCGACCGATCAGCATACGGTGAAGCCGTGGTTCGATGGCCGCGTCGATTTTGCGCCGCCGGTGAAAGATCTCGCCGCGAAGCAATTCCCGCTCCTGGGCGGCCGGCTCGATTATCTCAACAACCGGCCGGTTGCGGCGCTCGTCTACGGCAGCGACAAGCATCTGATCGATCTCTACGTGTGGCCCGTTCCTACGGGTGGCGGCGCCGGACAGCCGATGCCGAGCACCGCCACGCGCAGCGGCTACAACACCGTGCATTGGAGCGACAACGGGATGGAGTTCTGGGCCGTGTCCGATCTCGAAGCCGGCAAGCTCAGCGACTTCGTTCGTCTGTGGCGCGCGTCCGGCTGACGCCTAAGCGGTCGCGGGCGCCGGCGTATAGCCGCGTTTCAGCGCCAATGCCGCGATGAGGCCGCAGAGTGCCGCGGCGCTGAGCCACGCGCCCGGCATTGCGCGATTGTCGCTGACATGGATGAGATATTCGCTCACCGCCGGCGTGAAGCCGCCGAAGGTCGCGGTCGCGAGGCTGTAGGCGAGGGCGAAGCCCGAGGTGCGGATCGACTCCGGCATGATCTCGGTCAGGAACACGACCATCGCGCCGTTGTAGCTGCCGTAAAGGAACGACAGCCACAGCTCGACGACCAGCAGCCGGGCGAAGGACGGCGCGTCGATCAGCCAACCGAGCGCCGGGTAAGCGGTCGCGAGCGTCAGCAGTGTGAAGAGGATCAGCAGCGGCCGGCGGCCGACGCGATCCGATACCGCGCCCATCACCGGCAGCCAGACGAGATTGGAGATGCCGACGCAGAGCGTCACCGCGAGACTGGCGGTCGATGAAAGATGCAGCTGCTGCGTGCCGAAGGTCGGCGTGTAGGCGGTGATGAAATAGAAGCACACCGTCGTCATCGTGGTCATCATCATGCCGGCAAGCACCAGCGGCCAATGCGCGGCAACGCCGCGGAAGATCTCGCGCGCGGTCATGTGGCGCCGGCGATTCGCGAAAGCCTCGGTCTCGGTGAGGTTCCGCCGCAGCAGGAAGATCATCGGCACGATCAAACAGCCGAAGAAGAACGGCACGCGCCAGCCCCAGGCACTGATGGTCTCTGGCGGCAATGTGAAGCTGAGTCCGACACCGAGCAGCGCCACGACCATCACCGCGACTTGTTGGCTGCCGGACTGCCAGCTGACGTAAAAGCCTTTGTGGCCGGGCGTCGCCATCTCGCTGAGATAAACGGAGACGCCGCCGAGCTCGACCCCGGCGGAGAAGCCCTGGATCAACCGCCCAATGACGACGAGCACGGGTGCGAAGAGGCCGATGCTCGCATAGCCCGGCACGCAGGCAATCAACACGACGCCGACCGCCATCAGGACGAGCGTCAGCAACAGCCCGGCGCGGCGGCCGTGCTGGTCGATATAGGCGCCGAGCACGATCGCGCCCAACGGCCGCATCAGAAATCCGACACCGAAGGTGATCAGCGCCAGCATCAGCGAAAGGAATTCGTTCCCTTTGGGAAAGAACGTGTCGCCAATGATCTTCGCGTAATAACCGAAGAGGAAGAAGTCATACATCTCCAGGAAATTGCCGCTGGAAACGCGAATGACAGTGCGGATTTTCTCCGCGCGCATGGAAAGCTCGGCCATGAGCCAAGCTTATAGCGCGGAATGGGGCGGTGCGTTAGGCGCGGCTGTAACGGCGGCGGCGGTGCAGGGAAATCTGGGCCCGCAGAACATAGCCACCGGCGAAGCCCGCGACGAAGGTGAGGGCAAGCATCAGCATTGGGGTCATGAGAATCTCGCGCAGTTCGACAGCAAGGATAACAAGGCAGGACGCCAATTTTATGACGAGGCCTGCGGCGTCTGTGCCGCGGTATTGCCCAAAGTATTTTCGGAACCCCCGTTTATTCCGAACAAGAAAATGGGGGCACCGTTGCCGGTGCCCCCAAGGCTTCTGGAGAAACGATCGGTATTCGTACTACGCGTTACACACCACCAAAAATTTTTACTGAACCGTCTCGCCGTGGAGCGCGAGATCAAGACCGTCTTGCTCGACTTCCGCATCGACCCGGAGGCCGACAACGACGTCGATGATCTTCAAGAGGATCAGCGACACGATCACGTCATAGACGATGACGATCAGCACGCCTTCGATCTGGTTCAACACCTGACTGGCATTGCCTTCGATGAGGCCCGACGTGCCGCCGTATTCGTTGATCGCGAACACGCCGGTCAGGATGGCACCGGTGGCGCCGCCGATCGCGTGCACGCCGAACGCATCGAGCGCATCGTCATAGCCGAAGATGTGCTTCACGAAGACCGCGCCGCAGTAGCAGACGACGCCGGCCGCCAAGCCGATGGCGAGAGCGCCCGCGGGGCCGACGAAACCCGAGGCCGGGGTGATCGCGACGAGACCCGCCACCGCACCCGAACACACGCCGATGACGGTCGGCTTGCGGCGGTGAATCCACTCGACGAACATCCAGGTCAAGCCTGCCATGGCGGTGGCGATCTGCGTCACCGTCATTGCCATGCCGGCCTGCATATTGGCCGTGACCGCCGACCCTGCATTGAAGCCGAACCACCCGACCCAGAGGAGGCCCGCGCCGATGAAGGTCAGCACGACGTTGTGCGCCGGGCCGGTATCCTTGCGCTTGCCAAGCATCAACGCGCACATCAAGCCGGCGACGCCGGAATTGACGTGCACGACCGTGCCGCCGGCGAAGTCGAGAACCTTCACGAAGGCGTCGTTGTTGGTGCTGTTGAGGAAGCCGTCCGGTCCCCACACCCAATGCGCAACCGGCGCATAGACGCAGATCGCCCACAGGCCGATGAACCACAACATCGCCGAGAATTTCATGCGCTCGGCGAACGAGCCGGCGATGAGGGCGGGTGTGATGATCGCGAAGGTGAGCTGGAACATCGAGTAGACGGATTCAGGGATGGTCGGCGCCAGCGGATTGGGGTTGCCGATGCCATTGGAGATGTCGCTCAATATCCCCTGCAGGAAGGCACGGCTAAGTCCGCCGACGAACGGCGTCCCCGACGTGAAGGACATGCTGTACGTGCAGACCACGTAGATCACGGTAACGAGGCAGGTGATGGCGAAGCTCGTCATTACCGTGTCGCCGACATTCTTCTTGCGGACCATGCCGCCGTAGAAGAGGCCGAGACCCGGCACCGTCATCATCAACACCAATGCCACCGAGGTGAGCATCCAGGCGGTGTCGCCCGAGTTCGGCGAGCACTTCTCGAGCACCGCGAGCTTGGGATCGGCATTGCCGGCGCAAGACGGCGGCGCGGCCGGTGCTGCGGCCGGCGCGGCGGCATCGGCGGCCGGCGCTGCGGCGGCAGGAGCAGCGGCGGCAGGTGCCGCGTCGTCCGCATAAGCGATGCTGGTGCCGATCACGGCACCGGCAAAGAGCAGCGGCATAATCAGCGCTGCGATGGACCAAAACCTTCGGAATCTCATGACCCACGGACCTCCCGTTGACGAAAATCTTCCGGGCCCCCACGGACCCCCGGGACCCAATCACAAGATTCGTGCCAATTGGCCTTTACCGGCGATTCAGCCGGATTCGTGATATTTTGTGTGCATTGCACCATTCGATTGGCATTAAATTGAGCAACGTTCGGCGTCTTGCTCAATTTATAAGCAGAGCCACCCAACTGCCGCTCGCGACGGCCGCGACATTTCGGCAAGCCAGCCATTCAAAACGCATCGCCTGGCCGCACCCATGTGTTGGGGTGATATGGCATCACCCGCAAAACCGATTGGCCCGATCCCGCTGCCGCCCCGCGACCGCAGCGAGAGAGAAGTAGAGATCTTTCCCTGCGCGATCTGCGGCGGGCCGGCAGTGATCGTCGCCGCTGACGGCGAGAACGGCGCGCCGATCCGCATTTGCGCCGACCATCTGCCGGCGGAAGCGCGGGCGGTGTACGACCGGCTGCGCGCACGCGGTTGGCGCGCGCCCGCGCCGCGCGTCCGCGCTTTATTCGATGCCCATCCCTACGGCCAGCGGGTCGGCCAGCGCATTAAGATGGAATACGAATAGCGCTCGCCTCGGCGCGGCTGCGCTGGCTTGTTTTCATCGGCAGCGCGTCTCACTCTCGGCCATGCTTCAGCATCGCGCTCATCCCGACCCGCATTCTGAAAAGAGCCGGCCGGACATTTTCACCGACATCGCCGTGGTCGGCGGCGGACTTTCCGGCCTGTCGCTCGCCATCGCCTGCGCCGCCGCGGGGATCGAGACGGCGGTCATTGACCGCGAGGACCCGGCGAAATTCCGCGACGCCGCTTACGACGGCCGCACCACCGCCATCGCTTACGGATCACAACAGGTGCTGAAAGGCATCGGGGTGTGGGATGCGCTCCGCGCCCATGCCGAGCCGATCCGCGCGATTCGCGTCGCCGATGGCAACTCGCCCCTCTTCCTGCATTACGACCGCGCCGATATCGAGGCGGAGGCCCTCGGCTATATCGTCGAGAACCGCTTGCTGCGCGGCGCGCTGCAGGCGCGCGCCGAGGCGCTGCCCAATCTGACGCTCTACGCGCCGAGCGCGGTCGACGACGTCGAATTCGGTGAGGCGCGAGCGCAGCTGAGCTTGAGCGATGGCGGGCAGATCGCCGCCGCGCTCGTGGTCGGCGCCGATGGCCGCAACTCGCCGATGCGCGAAGCGGCCGGCATCAAGACCTGGGGCCGGTCCTATCGCCAGATAGCGATCGTCTGCGTCGTGCGGCACGAGAAGGCGCATAACGGTGTCGCGGTCGAGCATTTTCGCGCCGCCGGGCCGTTCGCCATCCTGCCCATGCAGGGCAACAAGTCGTCGATTGTGTGGACCGAAGAAGAGCACGATGCGCCGGCGCTGCTCGCGCTCGACGACAAAGCCTTCGCGCGCCAGCTCGCCGGCCGCTTCGGCGATTTCCTGGGGCGTGTCGAGCCCGAGCCCGGCCGCTGGTCCTATCCGCTGGCGCTGATCCAGGCCGAGCGCTACGCCGCGCCGCGCCTCGCGCTGATCGGCGATGCGGCGCATGTCATCCATCCGATTGCCGGGCAAGGCTGGAATCTCGGCGTGCGCGACATCGCGGCGTTGGCCGAGCTCTTGGTCGATGCGCATCGTCTCGGCCTCGATCTCGGCAGCAGCAATTTGCTGCGCCAATACGAGCGCTGGCGGCGCTTCGATAGCTTGACGCTGACAACGGTGACCGACGGATTGAACCGGCTTTTTGCCAACGAGTTCCCGCCGCTGAAACTCGCCCGCGACCTCGGCCTTGCCGCGGTCAACAACGCGCCCGGCCTCAAGCGCTTCTTCATGCGCCACGCCATGGGCGTCACCGGCGACCTGCCGCGTCTGGTGAAAGGCGAGAGGCTTTAGCGCGCCATGCCCCAGGAACTCTTCGCAAGCTTGGTCCGCTCCACCGGCGATATCGCAGGGGTTTTCGAATACGACGGCGCAACGGGATATTTTTATGTTTATCGCGTTGCCGGTGACGAAGACGCAAAGGTGCTCGATGCCCTACCTATCGTGTCTGGCGAAGCGCCGTTTACACAGGCAGATATTTCGATTCGGTGGGACAACTTGGAAACGAAGGTTGCGCTTTTCATCCGTAATGTGATGTGGGCTCTTTTTGACTGTAGCTCCGGTCAAAAATTCGGTGGCCGCTACGAAACCAACGGCTCGCCAGACATACCACCCAATATTCCATTCATCGCACCTCTTCTTCAATAAAACGCCATCGTCTCCGGACCGATATGGGTCGTGCAGGCGCGGTCGAGCTACAACGTGCCGAGATCGATCGCCGAGATCGTGCCTTCGTCGTGATTGGT
>DASZLU010000072.1:0-57256 GCA_035552195.1 Allostellaceae bacterium
CGGCGGGCAAAGCCGCAGCGGCGGCGGAGTAGCTGTTCGCGATATAAAAGAGCCCCCTCACCCTCCCTCTCCCCAAGGGGCGAGGGGCCTCGACCGGCGATGCGCTTTAAATCCCTCGCCCCAGCGGGGAGAGGGAGGGGCCCATCACGAAGTGATGGGAGGGTGAGGGGGACTTATCTCGCCGCAGCGCGAAGCTCGGCCCGCCGCTTCTGCGTCGCGGCGGCGTCGATGATCAGCGTCTCAGGATCGAGAACCACGCCGTAAGTATCGCGCGCGGCGCCGAGCGAGACGTAGCCTTGATAGACGTCCTCGCGGACCTTCTCCGGCTCGCGTTCGGTCGGATCGCCGTAGCCGCCGCCCCCGCCGCCGCGGATCGTCGCGCTGTCGCCGAGCTTCAGCGACAGGGTGAAGGCTTTGGCATTCGGCAGATCGCCGAGGCTCTTGCCGTCCTTGCGCAGGAACAGCGCGTTCGGCATCGCATCGCCGCCGCCGAACAAGCCCCACGGCTTGCATTGCGAGCGTTCGATGTGGCTGGTGAATTTCAGCTCGATCAGCGGCTGCACCTCGCGGTCGACGCCGAGGCCGCCGCGATATTTGCCGGCGCCGCCTGAATCGGGCACGAGTTCGTAACGCTCAGCAAAAAGCGGATACTTCACCTCGAGCAACTCGATCGGCGAGTTATGCGTATCGCCATCGTTCATCGCGATCGTCGCGGAAACGCCGTCTTCCGTCCTCTTCGCGCCCCAGCCGCCGCCGGCGTGCGAAAGACCGGCGAAGATGAATTGATTGTTACTGAAGCCGATGAATTGCGCGATGATGAGATCGGCGTGATGCCCGGCCGCGACGCGGTCGGGGATCGCCGGCGCCATCGCCTTGAATACCGTATCGACGATGGTCATCGGAAAGGTCATCCAGCGCCGCATCGCCGCCGGCTTCACCGCGCTGACCACGCGGCCCGGCGGCGCGATCACCGTCAGCGAACGGAAGCTGCCGTCATTGATCGGATAATCCGTCGGCGAGGTGAGACACTTATACGCGACCTGGGCGCAGGCGATCGCCGTGCTGTAACCGGAATTATAGAAGCCGCGCACTTGCGGACTGACCTCGGAGAGATCGATCGTCGCCTCGTCGCCCTTCACGGTGATCTTCACCTTGATCGGCACGCGCTTGCCGAGCTCGTAGCCGTCATCGTCCATGAAGCTTTCGGCTTCGTAGACGCCATCCGGGATCGTCGCGGTGCGGGCGCGCGCCGAAACTTCGGAGCGATCCATGATCTCATCGATCGAGGCGAGCACGTCATCGGCGCCGTAGCGCTCGACCAATTCCTGAAAGCGTTTCTCGCCGGTTTTCACTGCCGTGACTTGCGCGCGGAGATCGCCCATCGCGCGTTCGGGCACGCGGACGTTGATGCGGATCAGATCGATCACATCCTGATTGACCTCGCCACCGCGATAGAGCTTGCAGATCGGGATCTGCAGCCCTTCGGAATAAATGTCGGTCGTGACGCTCGCCAGCACGCCGCCGATATCGAGCCAATGCGCCATGCAGCACGAGAAACCGACAAGCCGTCCTCCGTGGAAGATCGGCAGCGACAGGGTCACGTGGTTGAGATGCGAGCCGGTGATATAGGCGTCGTTGGTGATAAGGATGTCGCCCGGCTTTATGTCGTCCTTGAAATGCGCGAGCTTGGCCTTGATCGTCTCGCCCATGCCGCGAATGAACATCGGCAGGCCGAGGCCGATCGACACGGTGCGCCCGTCCGCGGTGAAGAGCCCGCAGGTGAAATCCAGCGCCTCGTAGATGATGAGGTTGTAGGCCGTGCGCATAAGGTTCGTCTTCATCTCGCCGGTGACGGCGAGCACGCCCGCGCGCACGATCTCGGTGATCACCGGATCAGCGCGGCGATTGCGCGTGGCGAGCGTATCGGGCATGCGGGCTCCCCTGCTTGCTTAATGGGTAAGAATTTGTTGGGCCGGAATATGCGGCAGCAGCGTCAAAAAGCCAATGGTCGCGCGACGTTTCGTGCCACGGAATTGCGCCGGCCAACCGCCCTCGCTACAGTCCGCCGCCGAAAACGAGGGGCAAAAACCGATGGCAGATGCGTCGCGCGCGAGCGAAGGCTTGCGGCTGGGAACCGATATCGGCGGCACGTTCACCGATGTCGCGGCGTTTGACGAAGCCACCGGCAAGCTGCTTCTCGGCAAAAGCCTGACCACACCGCATCGCCTGGTCGAAGGCATCAACAACGGCGTCGCCAAGGCCGGCGCCGCCTATCAAAACGCCGGTCTGTTCCTGCACGGCTCGACCGTCGCGATCAATACGCTGCTCGAGCGCACCGGAGCCAAGACCGCGCTCCTCACCACCAAAGGTTTCCGCGATATTTACGAGATCGGCCGCGTCAACCGGCCGGACTCGTACAATCTCTTCTTCAAGAAGCATGTGCCGCTGATCGAGCGCGCGCTGCGCTTCGAGGTGAACGAGCGCATGCTGGCCGACGGCTCGGCGAAGACGCCGCTGAGCGACGACGAGATCGTCGCACTGGGCAAGCGGCTCGCGGCGCTCGGCATCGAGGCGGTGGCGATCCTTTTCCTTCACTCCTATCGCAACCCGGCGCACGAAGCGCGCGCCAAAGAGATATTACAGCGCAACCATGCGGGCATGTTCGTCTCGGCGAGCCATGAGCTGAGCCAGGAATATCGCGAGTTCGAGCGCGTCTCGACCGTCGCGGCGAACGCCTATATCGGCCCGCGCGTTCGCGCCTATATCGGCGAGATCGAGAACCATATCCGTCAGGAAGGCTGCAAAGGCTCGTTCCTCGTCGTGCAATCGACCGGTGGGCTCTACGAGGCCAACCAGGCGCAAGACCATTGCGTGCGCATGATGGAATCGGGCCCGGCTTCCGGCGTCATCGGCACGCGTGCGATGTGCGAGGCGATCGGCTTGCAGAACGCGATCGCGTTCGACATGGGCGGTACGACGGCGAAAGCCGGCGTCATCCATCAAGGCGAGGCGCTGACCACCGGCGCGGCGTTGCTCGGCGGCTACAACACGGCGCTGCCGATCCAGATCGCGATGATGGATATTTTCGAGGTCGGCACCGGCGGCGGCTCGCTCGCGCGGGTCGAGGACGGCATGCTGCGCGTCGGCCCGCAAAGCGCCGGTGCATCGCCCGGCCCCGCCTGTTACGGGCTCGGCGGCACCGAGCCGACCGTGACCGACGCCAATCTCGCGCTTGGCCGCCTCGGCGCTGATCGCTTCCTCGGCGGCGAGATGAAGCTCGACACGGCAGCCGCCGAGCGCGCGTTGAAACATGTCGGCGATCCTCTCGGCATGAGCGCGACGCAAGCGGCGAGCGGCATCCTGCGAATCGCCTCGACCGCGATGTCCTACGCGGTGAAAGCCGTCACCACCGAGCGCGGCCTCGATATCGGCGATTTCGCGCTTGTCGCTTATGGCGGCGCCGGCCCGCTGCACGCGACGGCGATCGCCAAAGAGCTCGGCATCCGCCGCGTCATCATACCGCGCGCGCCGGGCGTGTTCTCGGCCTTCGGCATGCTGTTCTCCGACCTGCGCTATGACTATGTGCGCAGCTGGTTCGAGCGGCTGGAGCGCGCGTCTTTTGACGAAATGGAACGCATTTACGACGAGATCGAAGGCCAGGGCCGCGACGCCATCGCGGCCGCGTCGGTCAAGCCGCAAAAGATCGCCATCACCCGCGCCGCCGACATGCGCTATGTCGGGCAAGAGCATGCCGTGACCGTCGATCTGCCGATGGCGCTTTTCGAGAAGAAAGACCGCGACGGCATCAAGAAGGCCTTCGACGACATGCACCTCTTGCGCTACGGCACCAACGCGCCGAACGAGCGCGCCGAGATCGTGTCGCTGCGCTCGACCATCACCGGCGTAATGGCGAAGCCGCCGCAAGAGAAGATCGTCGTTGGTAAAAAAGATCCTGAGGCAGGCACCTTCACCGGCACACGCCCGGTCTTCTTCACCGAGACTAACGATTTCGTCGACACCAAGACCTACGCGCGGGTCGGACTCCTTGCCGGCAACGAGATCGACGGGCCCGCGCTGATCGAAGAGCACGCCTCGACGACGGTCGTGCTGCCGGGCGACAAGCTGACGGTCGATCCTTACGGCAATCTTATGATCGCGGTGGGGGCGCCGAAAAAGGCGGGATGAGGCGCGCCGCGCTGACGGGGTGCGTGCCTTAGCTCTTTTCGATCTCCGCGACGATATCGAAGCCGTTTTTCACCAAACGGCCTCCACCGTCGAACGCACCCTCTGGTACGTTCTTCACCACCGCCTCGTCTGTATAGACATAGGTCATCTCTTCGGAAGGCCAGAAGATGATCGACTTGCTGCGGTCGGCGAGTTCGTAGAGATCGGCCCAGAATGACTCGCCACCGCAGTGGTTGAACATCATACGGTCGCGTCTTTGCCGCCTTCGTATCCACTGCAATAGATGGCGGCGGCACTTCCATCTGAGTATTCGACTGTCACGTAGCCAGGGTCGCTTTCGCGCGATTGTGGATGCGTATCATGCGGAGCGAAAATCGCATCGAACATCTTGCGCGGAATTGCCGCTTCTTCACCGTTGCGGAAGCACTGAAGGAAGATGTCGAAGCTCATTTCAATCCTATCCTCTCAGTTCTCCACGTCACTCGGCAGTCAGTTCGAAGCGATTGCCTCACCAATAGCAGCACCATTGTGGATCAGGACAGCTCGCGCTTCTTCGAAATACTCCATGCCCTTCAATTCGCCCGGGACTGTCGGATCGGTGTATAAGTAGATCGGATTCTCACTCGGCCAATAAATGATTGATCTCGTTAGGTGGGCGAGCTTGTACATGTCCTCGGAAAAGGCATTTCCGCCGCAGTGGTTGAACATAATATTGCTTCGCTCCTCGGCGCTATCACCCCCACAATAAATTGAAGCACCGCTTCCATCAGGATATTCGACTGTCATGTAGCTAGTATCTTTCTTATAGGCGTCGGGATGCGTGGCATGCGGCAGAAATATAGACTCGAATAGTTCCCGCGGAATCTGCTCTGGTTCACCATTCCGGAAACATTGGAGGAAAATGTCGAAGCTCATGCGAGACTTCCTTCAAAAATCCGTTTGAGATCACCGATCAAGCCTTTTGGTGGGGGCAAATCAATGATGGTTATGGGGATTTGCAGACGTCCAAATACTCTGCGCACAGCCGCGCCAACCTGAGGTTCGGCAAAATACCATCGAATCGGGCGGCCCTGCGCAGCGGCGATTTGCCGGTCGGACTGGTCGAGTAGCTTTTGCAAGGCACCCAGCCAGGGATAACGATCCTCTCCCTGCTGGAGTAGTCGGAGGTAACCAAAGCCTTTTGCGTCAATCAAAGCGCCCTTTTCGACAGTGTGATCGCAATCATCGAAATAGGTAGGTTCGCCATTGGGCCGCATCATTTGGATGGCCAATCCAACCCCTAGGGCGCACCATTAACTTGCTGCTGTACGTACATTTGATAGGCGATCGCTCCAGGATCCTTCTGCCGGGCTGATCTGGTCCCGGATCAGGGCAGACTTTCGGATCGCTGCTTGTTGTCGCAGTACTTTGGACGATCGCCCCTGCCGGTGCTTGTGCATCGGAGCGGCGGCGCGCTTCGTAGCCGCGCACAGCATCAGCATCGAGAGCGACGCTATTACCGAGATAGCGGCCGATCGCGTTGCCGTTCTCGTCGCGGAAGATGGCATCCTTATCGTGATGCCCTGAGAAAACTGTATCGGTCGTACCATCGGCATTCTGACGCGTAACCGTGAGTCGGCCGGTGTCCTGATCGTATTTGTATGAAAAATCCGGTGCATCCGGTAACGTGCCGGTTGAAATTGAGCCGCGGTTGAGCGGGAAAAAGAGCGTGCCGAGAACAGCGACCGAGCCAACCGCCGCGACGCCGGCAGTCGCGGCCCCTTCGGACAGAAGGGCTGCTGCCCCCGCAAACGCGCGTTGGGCAAGCGCGTTTAACCCCGCAATGCTTTGGGCTCCATAAACGCTGAACGCGTCTCCCGCAGCGACCTCTGCGGTAAACCCAGCCGCCGCCGCCGCCCCCTCACTGGTCCAGCGACCGTGATCATCGCGTGCCTGGTCGGGATCGTAATCCTTCGCTAGCTCTACGGTAGCGATCACGCGCGCGAGATCGGGACCGAGCGCGTGGCGGTCGCGCCGGATATTTTCTGCGCGCCTTGCGACGCGGGCCCGCAGCATCGGATCTTCCTTCGCCGCGCGCATATATTTGGCGCCGTCGCCGAAGGAGGCGCAGAACCAGCCGCCATCGCCGGTGTACTTGAAAATGACGGTGCGATCGTCGAGTTGAAGCTGTGGTGGGTTGATGAGCAGACGAAGCGGCTTTGCGCCCGCGCCTCCTCCGCTATTGCGGGCAGCGGCCCCCGAAAATCCCTGCATAGGTCCTCATTGGCGTTTTGAACAAAACAGGAACAAAAGTCAAGGGAAAAGTCAAGCGAAATTGAGCCGCCCCGCTGGGCAATGCGCTCCTATGATGATCTCAAGGAGGGCTTTGCCGATGCTCAACACCAAGACCGCGCGGATGCTCGCGCATTACAAGGCCTGGGCCGATAAGGTGATGTTCGACGGCGTGGCGGCGTTGCCGCCGGGCGAGGCCGCGAAAGAGCGCAAGACGCTCTTCACGACCATGATCGGCACGCTCAATCACATCTATGTCGTCGATCTGATTTGGCAGGCACATCTCGAAGCACGCGATCACGGCTTCAAGGCGCGCAATGTGCTGGTCCATGCCGAGCTGCCGGCGCTTTGGGCGGCACAGCAAAAGGTCAACGACTGGATCATCGATTGGGCGAAGGCGCAAAGCGATGCATCGCTCGATGAGGATGTCGCCTTCATCTTCGTCAACGGCAACAAGGCGACGATGACGCGCGGCGAGATGTTCCTGCATCTCGTCACGCACGGCTCCTATCATCTGGGCTGGGTGGCGGAGATGTTCTTCGAAGCCGGCGCGCGGCCGCCGCAGCCCGATCTCTCGGTGTTTCTGTGCGAGGCGCCGCGGGAATGGCGGAACGCGATCTAAGAAGAGTGGAGCGGCGAAGCAGGCGCGCGGTAACCGTCAGCGCTTTCGATAGACCGGGCGCGATTGTTTCTTCAGGATTGAGGACTGTGCCGGCAGAGGAGGCCGATGTCGGCACTCATTTGTGACAAGACCTCTTCCATAGCGGAATCGATCATTCCTTGAACCTCATCCGCGCTACCGAACCAATTCGGTTCTGATTCGGCGCCTCGGTAGTGCGCGTCCTTGAGCCGAGCGCCGTCGCGATCGTAAGCAGCATCGATGACCACCGCGCCCGTCTTTGCGGTCGTCATGCCCGCGACCCACATGGTTTGAAGCGTCAGCGAAACGGACAGATCGCCCGGTGCGCTCGACATGTGTCGGTCGGCGAAGGACAAGGTGGCGCCCTTTTTCTCCAGCGACGCCAGCGCGTTCTCGACCCAAGCTTTCGAATCAGCGGGACCGTGTACGACGCGCGGCCCGAGATTACCGATCGTCGAAAGATCGAGACGCGAATCGCTGACGCTTGCCACAAACAGATGGCACCCCTGGAGCTCGGAGGTCGGCAAACGCGCGGCCGGATAGCCAGGCGTAGAACTGTCGCCGACGTCAATCGGCGTCGTACACGCGCCTAAGAGCAATGCACCCAACAGCGCAAGAAGACGCGGGGCCAGACGCATGGCTCAGGGATCGCCCTCGTGGCCGAAAACCCACGTGCCCGAATCTTTCTGATAGATCAGCGTGCCGTTCGGGCCGCGCTCGACAAGCGCGCCATGCCGATCCAGCACTTTGGTATCGGCGCCACCGTCGAGAAGCACTGCAGCATCGGGCGACTGCGACAAGCTTCGCACCAACAACTCATCAACCTTGGCGATACCGCTATCGAGCGCCACGCGGGTCGCTTGCGCGTTGTTCGCTGTCCAGTAAGCGATGTTTTGATCCTTATCGCCTTTCGGCGGCGTGTTGGCGAGGAAGACGAACTGCTGTTCGTAAAGCTCGTTCCCGCGCGCCAGGCGATGATCTGGCTGTACGCCTTGCGGCGGAACCTTCGGATAGAGACCGGCACGAAGCAAAATGCTCAACTGTTTGAAATCGATCGAGAACGTATATTCGTAAGAGGCGACGAGGAGCTGGTCGGCGTTCGATTGATCGAAACGTGCGAGTATCTGATCGTTCGATGCGTCTTTCGTGAAGACGAAGTTCTGGATGTGTAACCAATCGATCTGCGGCGCGGCGGCGCGTACACCCTCCAGCGCTTTCCGGTCGAAATCATAGCCGGCCAGTCCGTCGCGAACCGGTCGTACTGCCTCTTCGGCCGAATTCGTGCGAATTTGATTGATACCGACATCGATCAACGCGCCGATGAGACCACCCCCGGACGCCGCACCGGCGTTTGAGGGCGGAACGAATACGCGGATCTCGCCTTGGGGAACAACAACGATCGCGTCACGCTCAGGGACGCTTCGCGCGGCAGGATCAAGCGCCCGTTTCGGCGGCGCGGCACAGGCTGCAAGCAACAAAAGCAACAGGAACGCAGCGATCTGCCCGCCGCGCGACAAGGTCGTGGTCATAATGTGTTAGCCCCCGAAGACCGATTCCCCGAGAACTAGGTAACGAACTCCGCAGCTGGCCGCAATAATTAAGTGCGAACGACCTTCCGTCCCACCCTCACTCAAGGCGGGTCGTAGTAATGCATCTCGAGGAGGATGCAGCCACCATCGGAGCGGAAGGGGCCGTGGGCGGCGCCGGCGGGGCGGACGGCGTAGGTCCAGGCGGGGAAGGATTTGCCGCCTTTGCCGTTGGCGTCGTTGCCGACGGTGAGATCGCCCTGCACCAGGAACACCTCTTCCCAATAATCGTGAACGAAGGGCGCGGTGGTGTAGACGCCGGGCTCGAAGCGCAAGAGCCGCGTGCGGCTGCCGCGATGATTCACCTCATCGAGCCCGCCCGAAATGATCTTCTGCTGGATGCCCGGCGGATAGCCGTCGAGCGTCTCCCAGCCGGTGGTGAGATCGAGCGTGTGAAATTCGTGATGCTTCTTGTTGACCGCCATCAAACCCTCCTTCAGCCCATCATGCCTTCAACCCATAACGGGCAAACCCAAGATATCGTAGCCGTGCCGGATGCGCAGATCGCGCACTGGATCCTCAAGCTCGAATTCGAAACGCGGCGCTGGACGGACGCCGCCTTTCGCGGCGAGCGTGCCGCAGAACATGATCGTGCCGTCTTCGAGCCCGCGCCCGTCGGTGTAGAGCCGGATCAGCTCTTCCGGCGAGCGCATCGCGGTGACTGGCCCCTCCTGATAGAGCACACGCTCGCCGCGCTCCAATTCGAAAGAGCGCAGGATGAGCTTGTCCCAGTGCGGCTTCACGTCGTCATAAGCCCAAAGCAGCGGCGCGAGCGGCTTCTCGCACATCTGCTTGGAGACGGTGACGTTGTAGCCCTCGACCTTGCGCTCGGTATGGTCGGAGCCGCAACCGAGATAGAGCCTGCCGCCATGCTGCAAGAGGGCGAATTCGACCTCGCCGCTCGATTGGTCGCCCGGCACTTCGATGCTGTCGGTCTGCGTGAAGCGCGCGGCCGAGACGCGATAGAAGATCGGCACGCTCGCGGGCCTTGCGATACCGATGGCTTCGAGCTCTTTGATGTGATGCTCGACCGCCGCCGGATCGCTGCCGGTCCAGCCGGCGATGACGCCGCGACGGATGGTGATCGTCTCGCGCGACTCAGTCGCGCCGCGGCGGATGGTGAAGGCAAGGTCGTGTGCGATACCGGTCATGACCCAAGCTTATCCAAGCTCGCCACGCCACGCCACGCCTGATAGGCTCGGCCGATAAAAGGATAGGATGCGCGTTCACGACGACATCGGCGACGCGACGGGAGCAACGCTTTGGAGCAGTCAAATTTACGGGTCAATCTGCCGTGGGATCCCAACACGCGTAAGCCGCGCTTCACGCCGCCGCCCAACACCTGCGACACGCATTTCCATGTCTGGGGCCCGCCGGACCGGTTCCCGTACTCGGAAACCCGGCGCTATACGCCGCCTGCCGCGCCGATCGAGCATTTCTGGGCCATGTCGTCGGTCATCGGCGTGCGGCGTGGCTTTCTTCTTCACGCGTCGGCGCATGGTTTCGACAATGCGGTGACGCTCGATGCGGTCGCGCGATCGGAAGGCCAGCTGCGCGCGGTGCTACGCGCCACCGACAAGTACGACGCCGCGGCCCTGACGAAGCTGCATGCCCAGGGCGTGCGCGGCATGCGGTTCAATTTCATCGAGCGGCTGAAGACAAGCGCCGAAAGCGGTCTATTCGACACCGAGCGGCTGCAGAAAGTCGCCGCGCAGATCGCGCCGCATTCCTGGTTCATCGATCTTCACATCGAGCCGAAACTCATTGGCGAGAATGCTGATCTGCTGCGCCGCATTCCGGTGCCGATCGTGATCGACCATTTCGGCAAGGTGAATATAACCGCAGGCGTCGACCATCCCGATACGCGCGCCGTGCTGGATCTGCTCGGCGAGCCGAACATCTGGATCAAGGTCAGCGGCAGTCCGACGCGGATTACCGCTGGTGGCACAATCGAGCAATTGACGACGATGGCGCGAGCGATGATCGCGCGTGCGCCGGACCGGATCGTCTGGGGCAGCGACTGGCCGCATTCCGATGTCTTCGTGCCGGGCACCATGCCGAACGACGGCGACCTGATGAACATGGTCGAGGGTTTTGCCCCCGACGAGGCGACGCGGCGCAAGATCCTCGCCGACAATCCCGCGCGACTGGCCGATTTCGGGTGACGGTGATGAGCAGGACGCGCGGGAGCCTGGCATTGATCGCCGTGTCGATCGTTGCGCTATCTTGTATCGGTCCCCACGCTTCGGCGGCGGAGACGGTTCGCGTCGGCACATCGGCGATCGGCTCGTATTTCTTTGAGCTACTCGACGTCGGCACCGGCGCGGGGATCTTCGCCAAGCACGACATCAAGCTCGAGCGCATCGATTTCCCCGGCGGCAGCCAGCTTGCCCAGGGAATATCCGCCGGTTCGGTCGACATCGCGCTGTCCGGCAGTACCGATCTCGTCTTCATCGCCAAAGGCATGCCGGCAAAAGCCGTGACGATGGTTTCCGCCGCGCCCGTCGACTTCGCGATCATGGTTCGCGACGACGGCGTGATCGTCAAACCCGAGCAGCTTAAGGGAAAGCGGATCGGGGTGACGTCGCCGACATCGCTCACCGCATGGCTGGCTCTCGATTTCGCCAAACGCCAAGGCTGGCAGCCGGGCGACATCACGCTCGCCTCGATCGGCAGCACGCCAAGCGAGATCGCGGCGCTGCAAGTCAAGAATATCGATGCGTTCGTCGGCAATGCCCAGGCGGGCTATCTCCTGGAGGCCAAGAAGCAAGGGTTTGCGGTCGTTACCTTCGATTACCTGACGACCTACATCACGCACATCCTTTATGCGAGCGACGCCTTTATCAAGGATCACCCGAAAACCGTTCGTGACTTCATCGCGGCGTGGTTCGATCTCGTGAAATTCGCACGCACGCATAAGGACGAGACGATCGGCCTCAGTATGCCGGGCACGAAGCTTCCCCTGGATGTTGCGGCGAAGACCTATGATGTTCAAACGCCGGCGCTGTCCTTGACCGGGCGGTTCGAGCCGCAAGCCTTAGAGGCGCTCGGTCAGTCCTTCATCGATCTTCATCTTCTCGATCAATTACCGACCCTCTCGGACCTTTATACCGAGAAGTTCCTACCGCCGCAGTCGAACTAGAACGGCCATGGGGTTTAGCGAGGTTTCGGCGATCGGCTGGTCGATGTCCCAATGCTCGACGAGGTTGGCGCTTTCGGTCAGCTCCTAACCCGGGAAGCGCTAATCAGAGCGGTATTCCGGCTACGGTGACGCGGCGCTCCCAATATTCCCACAGCATGCGCTCGAGCCCGCCACCGACGCTGCCGCGCGAGCAGTCGGCGATCTCTTCCGGCGACATCGGCACGGCGCCGCCGAGCGCATCGCCTTCGATCTGATAGCGCGCATTCTCTTCCATGAAGGTGCAGCCGACGAGACAAGCCTCGGCGGTCGTGCCGACGACCACGGAGCCGTGACCGCGCATCTGACACGCGCGCTTGTCGCCGAGCGATTTCGACAGCGACACCGCCATCTCGTCGGTAACGACCAACCGCGGATTGTCCCAGACCGGCACGCCGTCCTTGAACAGCGCGCCTTGCGCGAAGACCGGCTGGATCGGCTTCTTGGCGATGCCGAGCAACGTCGAGGCATGCGCGTGGAGATGCGCGACCGAGCCGATCTCGGGCCGGTCTTTATGAATCTGCGTGTGAATGCGCCATTCAGCCGGGATCTGCATCGGCCGGTCGCCGCCCGGATGGTAATGGATCTTGCCGTCCATGCCAAAGACGAAAATCTGATCCGTTCGCACGACGGTTTTTTCCGACCCCGCGCCCGGTGTCATCAGCACCACATCGGTGCCGGGGATGCGGATCGAGATATGGCCGAAGAGGCCGATCGATTCCTGTAGCCCGACGATGCGGCACATGATGGCGAGCTTGCGTCGCCAGGCAAATTCGTCGGCTTCGGAGACGCCGTGGGCGCGTGCGAATTCGGTCATGTCGTGCTTTCCTTGAGAAGCGAAATGGTCACGGTGAGGCAAGTTACAGGTTTCGCAGGAAGAATCCCGTTTTGGTTGAGCCCCGCACCGTGATCGCAGCCGCTTTTCCGGGAAAAATCCAAATGGTTTCCTCCGCCACCCAATTCCGCCCACGCAATAAGATTGGCGGACTGCCGGTTGTGGTTTAGATTTCCTTCCGCTTCCGGAGCCTGTCAATCGCGATCGCGTTCCAACGCGGCCCGCACAACCCGGTCTGGAAGCAGGGAGGAATTTGCCGGTGACTGTTCACGCCAACACTGTCGACGAAATCGACGCCGCCGATCGCTCAATGCTCGATTGGGCCGAATTCTATGTCGGCGAAACCTCGCGCGTCGTCGCCATCGCCTGCGTCTGCGGCATGTTGTTCGTCGCGGCCATCACGATGGTCGACGTGTTGCTGCGTTGGTTCGCCAACGAGCCGATCCCGGCGATCAACGAGATCGTGCAGATGACCTTCTCGGTCGCGATCTCGGCCTGCATCCCCGCCGGCATGATCCAACGCGTCAACCTCAAGATCGATCTCGTCGCACGCTACTTCAGCCCGGCCTTACGCGCCTGGCTCGAGGTGTTGGGTAGCGCCACGCTCTGGCTCTTCTATGCCGTGCTGGCCTGGCGCATCTTCGTCTATGCCGACACACTCGCCTCGGAAGGCCGCACGACAGTCATTCTCGGCCTGCCGCAAGCGCCGTTCATGTATTGCGTCTCGCTCTTGCTGGCGTTCGGCTCACTCGTCCAAACATTGATCATCATCAACGAGGCGCGCCGCGCCTCATTACACGGCGCAAAGGCGACCTCGTTGGCCGCGCTGACCGCCGTGCTGATCGGCCTCGGCGCGTGGTGGTGGGTCGCCAATCACCAGATGCTGGCCAATTGGGCGCAAACCCATATCGGCCTTGCCGTGACGTTGGTCTTCATCGTCATGTGGCTGATGACCCTGATCCTGATCCCGATTGCGGCGATCATGGGCATCATCGGCGTCATCTCCTCGACCCTGTTCATTGGCCTGCTGCCCTCGCTCGGCGCGGCCTCGACCGAGGTGACAGGCTTCCTCGGCAACAGTCAGCTCGCGACCCTGCCGCTCTTCCTGATGATGGGCAGCTTCGCCGCGGTGGCCGATATTTCCGAAGACGTCTATCGCCTCGCCCATGTGCTGCTCGGCCGGCTGCGCGGCGGGTTGGCGCTGACGACCATTGCCGGCTGCGCCGGCTTCGGCGCCCTCACCGGCCATTCGATCTCCACCACGGTGACGATCGGCAAGGTCGCGCTGCCCGAGATGAAGGCGCGTGGCTACAGCGAGGCCTTCTCGACCGGCGTCTGCGCCGCGGGCGGCACGCTCGGCGCGCTGCTGCCGCCGGCATCGGGGCCACTGATCCTGTTCGCGCTGCTGTCGGAAGCATCGGTCGGTCAACTCTTCGTTGCCGCCGTGGGCCCCGGCATTCTCGCCACGATCCTTTATCTCATCACCATCGCGATCTATGTCCGCATCTGGCCGGAAGCAGCGCCGCTCAACAAGGATCACGAACCCGGCCGGCTTTGGGCCGCCTCATCGCGTTGCGGCCCGGCGTTGCTGCTCTTCGGCAGCGTGCTCGGCGGCATTTATTTCGGCGTTTTCACCGCGACCGAAGCCGCCGCAGTCGGCGCCTTCGAATCCTTCCTCTGCGCCCTCTGGCGCGGCAAGCTGCGCGGTAAGACCTTCTGGCATGTGATGGCCTCGACCACCGCGACGACGGCAATGATCTACGGCCTCATCTTCGGCGCGCAGATCTTCTCGTTCTTCGTCGGCGTCAGCGCTCTCACCGAATCCGCAACCTCGGCGATGGAGCATCTCAGCTGGGCGCCAATCGAGATCATGGGGCTGATCCTCGTCGTCTATCTGCTGCTCGGTTCGGTGATGGAGAGCTTCGCGGTGATGGTTATCACCGTGCCGATCGTGACGCCGCTCGTCCTTCATCTCGGCTACGACATCCTGTGGTGGGGCATCATCAATATCTGCGTCGTCGAGACCGGCCTCATCCATCCGCCGCTCGGGCTCAACGTCTTCGTGCTCAAGAGCATTCAGCCTGACGTCTCGATATGGACCGTCTATAAAGGCGTCTTCCCGTTCGTCATCGCCGATCTCATAAAGCTGGCGTTGCTGGTGGTGTTCCCCGTCATCACCCTCTGGCTGGTCACGACGATGGGAAGCTGATCTTCCCCGTGATCAATGCGCATCGGGCGCGTCTTGAGGAGAGAAGCGATGAGTTCCGATCCGCGGCGCGGCACCAACCCGCTATTCAGCGACAACAAGCTGAAACTCGGCATTTTCGCGACGAATGTCAGCAGCGGCTGCGCTATCACCACGGCGCCCGAAGCGTACGAGCTCAACTGGCCGAACGCGCTGAGCATCGCCGAGATTGCCGATCGCCACGGCTATGAGGCGATGGTGCCGGTGGCGCGCTGGAAAGGCTTCGGCGGCGAGTCCAACTTCAATGGCACGAATTTCGAGACCTATACCTGGGCCGCCGGGCTGTCGCAGGCGACGAAGAAGATCGGCGTCCTGACCACCTCGCATGTCCCGACCGTCCATCCGGTGATGGCGGCCAAGCAGGCGGCCACGGTCGACCATATCAGCAACGGGCGCTTTGCCCTCAACATCGTCTGCGGCTGGTTCCGGCCGGAGCTCGAGATGTTCGGCGCGCCGTTGATGGAACACGACATGCGCTACGAATACGCGGCCGAGTGGATCGAGATCATCAAGATGCTCTGGACCCGCGCGGACGAGTTCGATTATGAGGGCAAGTTCCTGCGGGTGAATAAAGGCTTCTCGATGCCGAAGCCGATCCAGAAGCCGTTCCCGCCGCTAATGAATGCCGGGGCCTCAGGCAAGGGCCAGCATTTCGCGGCGAAATACGCCGACATCGCCTTCATCCACATCGATCCGAGCGATCTGGAGAAGACCAAGGCGCATATCGCCGCCTATCGCCGCCTCGCCCGCGACGAATACGGCCGCGACATTCAGATCTGGATCGGCGCGCCGGTGACGCAACGCGATACGCGCAAAGAGGCCGAGGAGTACGTGAATTACTACGTCGTCGAAAAAGGCGACGATGTCGCCTGCGACAACATGCTGGCGATCCAGAATATCGAAATGCATAAGATGATGCCGGAGCGCGCCGAGAAACTCCGCTTCGGCGCCAAGCTCGGCTGGGGCGGCTATCCGCTCACGGGCACCGCCGACGACATCGTTGCCGGGCTGCAAAAGCTCACCGAGATCGGCGTCGACGGCGTCTTGGTGCGCTGGGTCGATTATTGGGACGGGCTGCGGCGCTGGCACAAGGATGTGATGCCGCGGCTGGAACAGGCCGGGCTGCGCCGCGCGCCGGTCTGACACCTCGGCACCGAGGCCCTATAATGGTGGGCCAAAGGGAGACTGGGGATAATGGGACAATTCGGGATCGGCCAGGCGGTGCAGCGCGAGGAAGATCCGCGGCTGTTGCGGGGCTTTGGCGAATTTGTAAGCGATGTGAGCCGGCCGCGCATGGCCTATGGCTACGTGCTGCGCTCACCCCATGCGCATGCCAGGATCCGCGCCGTCGACACCCGCGCTGCGCAGCAGATGCCCGGCGTGCTCGCGGTCTATACCAGCGAAGACCTGAAGGCCGACGGCATCGGCACGCTGAAAGTGCGCATGCCGCGCAAACGCCCTGACGGCGCACCGATCTTCACCAGCCCGCATCCCGGCCTGGCGCGCGAGGAAACGCATTTCGTCGGCGACCAGGTCGCCTATGTCGTCGCCGAAAGCCTCGCCGAAGCCAAGGATGCAGCCGAGCGCATCGAGGTCGATTACGAGACATTGCCCTCGGTCGTCCTCACCAGCGACGCGGTGAAGCCCGGGGCGCCGGCGGTCTGGGCGAATTGCCCGGACAATATCTCGAACATCTTCGAGGTCGGCGACAAAGCCGCGGTCGATGCGGCTTTCGCCAAAGCGCATCATGTCACGCGCCAGCATTTCGTCATCTCGCGCATCATGCACAACGCCATCGAGCCGCGCGGCATCGTCGCCGAATACGATCAGCGCTTCGGCCGCTTCACCTTGAACGGCTGCATCGGCTCGATCCACGGCGCACGCCGCGCTTTCGCCGAGGACATCTTCAAGATTCCCGAGAACCGTTTCCGCGTCGTCTCGGGCGATATCGGCGGCGCCTTCGGCTCGAAAGGCGTGACCGCGCCCGAGAACACGCTCGCGCTTTACGCCGCGCGCAAGCTCGGCCGGCCGGTCAAATGGGTCGCCGAACGCAGCGAATGCTTCCTCTCCGACGATCATTGCCGCGACAACGTCACCGATGCGGAGCTCGCCCTCGACAAGGACGGCAATTTCCTGGCGCTGCGCGTCAAGACGCTGGCCAATCTCGGCGCTTATCTCAGCGCCGATTCCAACCTCCTGCCGACTTTCTCCAATCTCGGCACGCTCGCCGGGGTTTATCGCACGCCGGCGATCCATGTCAGCGTGCTCGGTGTCTTCACCAACACGACGGCGACCGCACCCTATCGCGGCGCCGGCCGGCCCGAGGCGTGTTATGTCATCGAGGGCATCATCGACCGCGCCGCGCGCGAGATGGGCATCGACCGCGTCGAGTTGCGCCGCCGCAACCTGATCCCGCCGAGCGCGATGCCGTTCAAGACCGGCCTGGTCTACACCTATGATTGCGGCGAATTCGAAGCCTGCATGGACAAGGGACTGCACCATGCCGATGTAAAAGGCTTCGAGACGCGGCGCGCCGAAGCGAAGAAACGCGGCAAGCTGCGCGGCCTCGGCGTCGTCAACGCGATCGAGCGCGCCGCGGCCCCTCCGGGCGGCGAGACGGCCGAGATCCGTTTCGATGCCACCGGCTCGGTCACGTTCCTGACCGGCACGACGGCGCAAGGCCAAAGCCACGAGACGATGTACAAGATCATCCTCTCGGACAAGCTCGGCATCGACACGACCGACATCAACTTCATCCAGGGCGATACCGACAAGGTCGTCTGGGGCGTCGGCACGTTCGGCTCGCGGGCCGCGGTCATCGGCGGCTCGGCCGCGGTGCTCGCGTCGGAAAAAATCATCGCCAAAGGCAAGAAGATCGCGGCGCATATTTTCGAAGCGGCCGAAGCCGATATCGAGTTCGCCAAGGGCGCTTTCGCCGTCGCGGGCACCGACAAGCGCATGCCGATCAAGGAGGTCGCGCGCGCCGCGTTCATGCCCGGCCGCATTCCGAAAGGCATGGAGCCCGGCCTCTTCGAGATCGGCGTGTTCGAGCCGCAAGCACAAACCTTCCCATACGGCGCGCATATCTGCGAGATCGAGATCGACGAAGAGACCGGCAAGATCACCGTCGAGCGCTATCTTGCGGTCGACGACGTCGGCACCGTCATCAACGAGCTGACCTTGCAAGGCCAGGTCCACGGCGGCGTCGCCCAAGGCGTCGGCCAGGCGCTCGCCGAGGCCATCGTCTACGACAAACAATCGGGCCAACTCCTGTCGGGCTCGTTCATGGACTACAGCATGCCGCGCGCCGACGATCTGTGCTCGATCCACGTCCACGAGCATACGGTGCCGACCAAGATCAACCCGCTGGGCGCGAAGGGCGCCGGCGAGGCCGGCACGGTCGGGGCGTTGCCGGCGGTGATGAATGCCGCGCTCGACGCGCTGTCGCCGCTGGGCATTCGCCACATCGAGATGCCGCTGACACCGGAGAAAGTGTGGCGCGCGATCCGCGACGCCCGCGCTTGACGCTTTCGCAAAGGGGGAAACGATGAAGAAATTTCTGCTGGCCGCTGCCGGCCTCGCCACGATCGCTGCCGTGCCGGCTTTCGCCGATCCGATGCAAATCAAATTCGCTTACCCGTCCGCCCCGAACAACGCGCTGTTCCAGGGCATGCAGGGCTGGGCCGACGACGTGAACAAGGAAGCCGCTGGGGCGATCGAGATCAAAATCATCCCCGGCGGCGTGATCGGCGACAATTCCAATATGTTCGACCGCGTCACCGGCGGTGTCGCCGATATCGGCTTCGCCGTGTTCGGCCCGGTCTCGTCGGTTTTCCCCAAGACCAATGTCGGGACCCTGCCCTTCGAAGCGCGCGATCATCGCGAAGATGCGCTGGCGCTCTGGGCGCTCTATGACAAGGGCATTATCAAAGACGAGTTCACCAAATTCCATCCGCTCGCCTTCGTCGTGTTTCCCGGCCTCGTCATCCATTCGAAGAAGCCGATCCACACGCTCGCAGACGTTAAAGGCATGAAGATCAGCGTCGAGGGTCGCGTCCTCAGCCAGATGATCCCGAAGCTCGGCGCCGCGCCAATCTCGCTGCAGCCGGGCGAACTCTATCAAAGCCTGCAGCGCGGCCTCGTCGATGCCGTCCCGCAAGGCTGGCCGAGCGTGCCGACTTTTCATCTCAACGAGGTGACCAATTTCCATCTCGAAGCGCCGCTCGGCTTCAACACCGGCTATGTCTCGATGAACAACGACAGCTACGCCAAGCTGCCGCCCGCCGGCAAAGCCGCCATCGACAAATTCTCGAGCAAGGTCTTCGTCGAGCGACTGATCGCCGCCGACGACACGATGCAGGCGGTCGGCCGCGACGCCACCAAGGCTATGCCCGGCCAGACCATCGCGCAGCTCGCCCCCGCCGAGGAAGCGCGGTGGAAAGAAGCCGTCACCTCGGTCACCGACGATTGGGTGAAAGCAACGCCCGATGGGGCGCACGTCCTCGCCGCGTTCCGCGAGGAAGTGAACGCGGTAAGGAGCAGCAAGTAAGATTTAAAGAGATCGTCACCCCCGCGAAAGCGGGGGGTCCATGGCGACAACAAAATTGCTTCGTGGATTCCCCGCTTTCGCGGGAATGACGGTACTTCTTTTCGATCTACGCCGGAAACAAACCGCGCTTCTTTAGATACTCGATCGCGAGCCGGTCGTATTCCCAGGGCTGCTCGAAGCAGTTCGCGTGGCCCGCGCCCGGCATCTCGACGATCTGCGATCCCTTGAGGAGGGATTGGAGCTTGTAGGCGCCCGGCTTGGTGAAATCCTCGCCGCCGATAATGATAAGCGTCGGCACGTTGATTCGCGGATAGAGATCGGGGCTGGCATCGGCCAGCGCCTGATTCATCGAGATGATGCTTTCCAGCGTGCCGGCATTGCTCAACCCGCAGACCATATCGGCGTAGTACTGCACCAGCTTCGTCTCGCGCAGGCTCGGATGGAAATGGAACAGCACCGCGCCGCGGCGTCGCGCGATGCCTTCGGCGCGATAGGCCTCCTTGCCTTTGAGCTGGACCTCGCGGATGTCCGGCAGATAGCCGCAGCCGGAGAGGATCATGCAGGGCATGCGCTCCGGCCGCTGATCGGCCATATGCATGGCGACTTCCGAGCCCATGGAATTCCCTTGCACGATCACCGGCCCATCGGTGATCGTGTCGAGCAATTCCCACACCGCTGTCGCCTGATCCGCCATGGTGACGCCGTCTTGCGGTGCCGCCGAGCGGCCGTAACCGGCGAGATCGACGGCGATGGTGCGATACCAGTTCGAGAAATGCGCCGTCTGGAAAAGCCAAAGCCGGTGGTCGTCCGGCGTCGAATGGAGAAACACCATCGGCAGACCGGTCTTGCCCTGCTGCTCGTAATAGAGCGGACCCGGAATGTACTTCGCCACGGTGCAGTATCCGTCAGTACTGCAGGCTGACGATCTTGCCGCGCTGCGGGCCGGTCGTTGCGACGCAGATCGGCGAGCGATAAAGCGGTGCGGCGAATTTCGTGTCGGGCTGATCGGCGCGAATCTTCATGAACATCGGCTCGAGCCCGAGATCGAGCCAGGTGCCGAAGCTGGCATCGTGATGCGCCGGCAGATAGAGCCGCGGATGAAGCAGCTGGACCAGCGGCCAGGTGTCGGTGACCTGGTGCTCCGCGACCGGATGCGGCTGATAGGCGACGATGCCGATATCGGCGCGGCCAATGCGTTGCACCAAAGCGCGATCGCCCGGCGTGATCGGACCGGCACTGCCGATGACGACGATGCTGAAGCCGTTCTTGAAGCGCAGCGCATAGGCGAGCGTTCCTTCGGTGATGACCTTGGGGTCGAAGGTGCCGCGCGCCGTGACCTCTTTGTTATGCGCGTCTTCCTCCGGCGTGTTGGGACGCGAATCGATCTTGTAAATCTGTCCCAGCGCAGCGACCAAACCGTCCTGAATGGTGCTGTGCTGCGCCAGCGCGACATCGAGCGTGACGTCGCCGAAATGCAGCTGGTCGCCGTCTTTCGCGGTCATGGTTTGCGACGCCGGCACGCCGAGCTTCTCGGCGGTCGCGATGGTGATCGCGGCACCGACCACCGGCGCATGGGTCTGCGCCGCGATCGGCGCGACATCGGCGATGTGATCGAAATGCGCGTGGCTGACCAGGATGGCGTCGGCGCGCTTGATCTGCGGCACGCTCACGCCGATGTCGTGATTGCGCGCGGTCCGATCGAAATAGGCATCGAAGAGAAAAACGTGGCCCTGGTAATCGACCTCGTAATTCGCATTGCCGAGCCACCGCAGGACGACGATGGTCGAGCTCTTGCCCGGCACCGGCCCGCCCGCAATCGCAGGCGTGTAGCTGCCGCAAGCCGGCTCAGCCGCCTGCGCAACGCCGCCCAGAGCCAGCACCGTCAGCAACGCCACCGTCGACACACCACAACGCTTCATACCGTCCTCCCTCCGATTTGCTTTGCGACACTATAGCGCGATGCAACGCGCGGGGCAGCTTGGCGGTTGACGGATGAGCTTCGCGGACAAACTATTGCCCATCATGTCAGGGAAAAGCGTGTGAGCGATCCTCAAGTACTTATCGTCGGTGGCGGCCCGGTTGGACTGACCCTCGCCATCGATCTCGGCAAGCGCGGCATCCGGGTGATGCTGATCGAGCAAAAAGACGCGCCCGCCTTCTTGCCGAAGATGGAGCGTGCCAACGCGCGGACGATGGAGATCTATCGCCGGCTCGGCATCGTCGACCGCATCCGCGCCGCCGGGCTCCGCCCCGACATCCCGATGGACGTGTTCATCTGCCTATCGATGACCGAGCCCCCGCTGGTCGCGCATCACTACCCTTCGGTCAACGAGGCGCGCGCCGAGATCAAGGCAAGCAACGACGGCACGCAGGCGCTCGAGCCCTATCAGCTCATCTCGCAATACACGATGGAGCCGCTGCTGAAGCAGGTGGCGGAAGAGATCCCGAACGTCTCGGTCCGCTTCGGTCATGAGCTGGTCGAGTTCAAACAGGACACGCAGGGCGTCACCGCGACGATCCGCAGCAAAGGCAAGACCGAGACGGTCCGAGCCGATTATCTCGCCGGCTGCGATGGCGGTGCCAGCACGGTGCGCCGCCAGCTCGGCATCAAGCTGAAGGGTGAGGCCAATCTCCTCGAGCTGCGCCAAGCGCTCTACCTCTGCGATGACCTCTTCGGCATGCTGCCGATCGGCAACGGCCCGGGACAAGGGCGCCATTATCACATCGCCGACCGCCACAACTCGTTCCTTATCATGCAGGATTCGACCAGGCACTGGACGTTGCATGCCGTGGTCCAGCGCGATGACGATATGAAGACTCTCTTCGAGCAGATCGTCGGCGTGCCGGTGAAATACGAGATGCTGACCTGCAATCCGTGGCGGCAGAATCTGCTCCTCGCGGAGCGTTTCGCCGAAGGCCGCGTCTTCCTCGCCGGCGATTCCGTGCATCTCGTCATTCCGACGGGCGGGCTCGGCATGAATGGCGGCGTCGGCGATGCGATCGATCTCTCCTGGAAGCTCGCCGGCACGCTGCAAGGCTGGGGCGGACCCAATCTGCTCCGCTCTTACGAGATCGAACGCCGACAGGTCGGCGACCGCAATGTCGGTGCTTCGCGCTATGCGACCTTGGGCCGGCGGCGCTGGCGCGGCCTATGGCGACCCACCATCCGCGACAACACCGCCGAGGGCGCGGCACTGCGCGCGGAACTTTCGCGCGCCGCGGACATCGAGCAGCGCAAGAGCAACGACATGATCGGCGCCGAGCTCGGCTATCGCTATGTCGATTCGCCGATCATCGCCGACATTCCCGGCGGGCCGGAACATCTCTTTCGCACCTACGAGCCGACGACCTGGCCGGGCGCACGGCTGCCGCATGTCTGGCTGAACGACGGCACCGGCATCCAGGATCGTTTGCCGAAAGACGGCTATACGCTGCTGCGCCTCGGCAAGAGCGAAGCCGACCTGTCGCCGCTCGGCAAAGCACTCGCATCTTACGGCGCCAGGGTCACATCGCTCGATATTCGGGACGAGCCGGCGCGCGCGGTCTACGGTTATGACCTGTTGCTGCTGCGTCCCGACCTGCACGTTGTGTGGCGCGGCAACGCCCCGCCCGACAACCCGCAAGAGCTCGCAGCGCTCGCGACGGGGCATTAACCACGCTCGTGGTAACTGCGTTGAACTCGAGTATCTCAAATCTGCTGACGGACCTGAAAGAGGTCGGATATTGATAGGCGAGCGAGAGGTAGGAGGAGCCATCGTTGATCGCTGGCTAATCCACAGCCCATGCGATGATGAATTCAAATATCTTGAACAAGGCGAGCACATTATTGTCCGGCGCGCTAGTCGTCGCAGCTTAAACACGTACCATCTTTTATCATCACCCCCGCGAAAGCGGGGGTCTATAGCGGCCACTGGATTCCCGCTTTCGCGGGAATGACGGTTTTTATGGTTGCGTTTTACCGCCCCCCGATCTTCCCCGACGTGCCGTATTCCCGCAACACGGTTTCCGGCCGGCGCTCGATGCTGCCACGTTGCATGGCTTCCGCTTCGAGGTAAGCGCCGAGATGTCGCGCGCGTGCGACCAGCGCGCTGCCGAATTCACGGCGTTCGCGATCATAGCGCGCCAGCGCCGGGGCAAGGTCGGATTCGCTATCCAGCGCCTGAGCCAGGCCCTGCGCATCGAGTGCCGCTTTGGTGATCCCCGCGCCGACATGGGGGCGGGCGACGAAGGCCGAATCGCCGAGCAGCACGACGCGGCCGAAGGTGAGCCGCGGCGCTTCGAGATCGAAGATGCTGTGCGGATAAGGCTGGCGCGTGCGGCGGATGATGGCGGCGAGCGGCGCCGGGAAATTGGCCTCGGCGGCATTTTGCAGATCGCGGATCACC
Source organism: Allostellaceae bacterium (assembly GCA_035552195.1). Taxonomy (GTDB): domain Bacteria; phylum Pseudomonadota; class Alphaproteobacteria; order ATCC43930; family CGMCC-115725; genus CAIKMD01. The sequence continues at coordinate 23,875 of DASZLU010000072.1, forward strand.
TCCGGGCGCACGAGATGCGGCGGGATCGAGCTGCCGTGGCAACGGCCCGTCGCATCGGTGCAGAGTGCCGGTAGCGTGTGGGCTTCGTCGGCGGGGCGGAACCAGATCCAGTAATAGCGGCAATGGCCGGGCCGCGTATCGGCGTCGCGTCCCGGCATGCCGATGGCGAGCAACAGCTCACCCTCCGGCAGCACGAAGCACATGCGGCCGAAGAGCAGCTTGTGCTCGGCCTCGGTCATCTCGCTTTCTTCGATCACGCCGCGCCAGGCGACATAGCCGGCGTAAAGCGGCGTCACCTCGGGCGCGAGTTGCGCACGGATCGTGGAGTGAATGCCGTCGGCGGCGATGAGAAGATCGCCGCGCTCGCGCGCGCCGTCGGCCAGAATGGCGGTAACGCTGTCGCTGTTCTGCTCGATAAGCTCGATACGCGCGGAGGCACGATAGAATTGGTCGGGCAAGGCATCGCGCAGCGGCCGATAGATGCGGTCCCAGGCGCTGTTGACCGAATGCACCGGTATCTCGCCTACAATCACCCCATCGCGATCGAGAACGAGGCGCGACGTCACCGCGACGCCCGCCGACGGATCGAGCACGATGCCGACGCTGCGCAGCACATCGAACAATTCCGCGCGTGTCCCGATACTGGCGCCGCGATCGGCGAGCGCGCCGCTGCTGCGCTCGAACACGGCCACGTCCCAGCCATGCGCCCGCAACATATGCGCGGCAAATAAGCCGCCCACCGAACCGCCCACGATCAACGCCCGTTGCGCCATATGGCAAATCTAGCCGATATTTGACGCGGTCTCCCCCACCTTAAATAATCTCTTCTGACGGGAGAGACGCGATGGCGCTGGGCATGGAGATCGATCAAGGCACGGCCTACGGCCGCAAGCCGGGGACCGCCAATCGCGATTACACCGAGACCGGTCCTGGCACCAAGATGGGCGAGCTGCTGCGCCGCTATTGGCACCCGGTCGCGCTGTCGAGCGAGGCGACCACGACGCCGACGCAGATCCGCGTCCTGAGCGAGGATCTGATCCTCTTCCGCAACGGCAGCGGCAAGCCGGGCCTACTCTATCCACGCTGCGCCCATCGCGGTACTACGCTTTACTATGGCAAGGTCGAAGAGCTCGGCATCCGCTGCTGCTATCACGGCTGGCTCTTCGATGCCGAAGGCAACTGCCTCGAGCAGCCTTGCGAGCCCGATCTCGGCAAGCATCGCGAGAATGTTCGGCAGCCCTGGTATCCGGTCGAAGAGCGCTATGGGCTGATCTTCGCCTATCTCGGCCCAACGGAGAAAAAGCCGGTTCTGCCGCGCTGGGATGTGCTCGACGAGGTCGATGCCGACGAAAGCGTCGAAGCCTCGAACCTCATCGCCAGCGGCCCTGTCATCATTCCGTGCAGCTGGACACATCATTTCGACAACGTGCCGGATCATTACCACGTGCCGATTCTGCACGGCTCGAACAGCGGCACGCAGTTCAACGAGTTGATGAGCCGCATGCCGAAGATCACCTGGGAGTTGACCGAGCGCGGCATCAAGACCGTGTCGCGGCGCCCGGCCGATAACGGCAAGACCTTCCTGCGCATCGTCGAAGGCGTGCTGCCGAATGCGCGGCTCGTGCCCGATACGGTGCCGTCGCGCTCCGGCAAATGCGAATCGGTGAGCTGGCTGCTGCCGGTCGACGACACGCATTACATTCTCTACGCGGCGCTCAGGAAAACACCCGGCTGGTCGCGCGGATTCACCAGGCCGGGCGGCATGAACTGGGCGGATATGACTGTCGAAGAGCATCAGCACTTCCCCGACGATTACGAAGCGCAGACCGGCCAGGGCCCGATCACGCTGCATTCCGAAGAGCATCTTGCGACCACCGATCAGGGGGTTGTGATGCTGCGCCGCTTCTTGCTCAAGCAAGCGGATATCGTCGCCGAGGGTGGCGACCCCCTCGGCGTCTCTTTCGATACGAGCGCAGGACCGATCAAGAGCGAGGCAGGCAATTTCCTGATCGACTAGGTTTTGCCGAAAACGCCAATGCCGATATTCACAAATATTTCTCCACCATTCGCATGAGGAGCGCCACGCGCATGGTAAAGCGACCGTAACGAACCCTACGCGCAGCTGTCACCGTACGACGGTAGAACCGTGCAAAATCAAAACGGGAGCTGCGCAATATGACCACGTCCGACAACAAACCCAATCTCGAGCTCAGCCGTCGCAAACTCCTCACCGCCGCCGGCATTGCCAGCAGCGCGATCGTGACGGCGTCGGTCCTCGGCGCGGGACAAGCCGCCGCCGCGCCGCCCGATTCCCCATTTCCCGATCCTTCGCCATCCTCCGACCCGGTGACGACGCCGCCGGTCGCGGGGCTGCATCTGCAATTCGGCGCCGATGCGTCCGCCGAGATGGTCGTGTCATGGCACACGCTGCAGCCGGTCGATCTGCCGCGCGTGTTGCTCGGAAATCTTGACGGCGCGCTCCAGAAAACCGTCGCGGCCGACGAATCGAGCTACACCGATGCGCAATCGGGCCAGATCGTTTACGTCTACCATGCGAAACTCACGGGGCTGGAAGCCAACCAGGCGTATCTGTACGGCGCATTGCACGATGGCGCCGAGCCGCAATTCGGTACCTTTATGACTGCACCGCGCGGCCGGGCGGCGTTCACCTTCACCAGCTTCGGCGATCAGGGCACCCCGACCCTGGGCAAGAAATTCGTGCCGCCGGCCGGCGTAACGTTGCCCAATCCGCCTTTCGTCAACGATAATCTGGGTGCACCGGCGGGAGCCGACACGACGCTCGGCGTCGAGCGCGTCAATCCCTTGTTCCACCTGCTCAACGGCGATCTTTGCTATGCCAATCTCGCTACCGACCGCGTGCGCACTTGGTGGGATTTCTGGACAAACAACAGCCGCAGCGCACGCAACCGTCCGTGGATGCCCTGTGCCGGCAATCACGAGAACGAGCTCAACAATGGTCCGATCGGCTATCGCGCCTATCAGACTTATTTCTCGCTGCCGCAAGCGAGCGGCCAGACGGATGTGACGCGCGGGCTCTGGTATTCCTTCACCGTCGGCTCGATGCGCGTGATCAGCGTCGCCAACGACGATATCGTCTACCAGGACGGCGGTAACTCCTATGTGCGCGGCTATTCGGGCGGCGCCCAGAAGAGCTGGCTCGCGCAGGAATTAGCGGCGGCGCGCGCCGATCGCCACATCGATTGGGTCGTTGTGGTCATGCACCAGGTCGCGATCTCGACCGTCGACCAATTCAATGGCGCGGATCTTGGCATCCGCCAGGAATGGATCCCGTTATTCGATCAATACGGAGTCGATCTTGTGGTCTGCGGGCATGAGCACCATTACGAGCGCTCGCATCCGATCCGCGGTCAGCAGGTGAACCAGACACTGACGCCGATTCCAGCGGCGACCAATACCGCCGTGATCGACACGACCCAGGGAACAGTGCACATGATCATCGGTGGCGGCGGCACCTCCGTTCCGTCGAACACGCTGTTTTTCAACCCGCCGGCGTGCCGCGTCATCACCTCCGTCGGCGCGCCCGATCCGACCACGGGCAAACGCCCGCCGAACTACGTGCATGAGGACGCGCCGTGGTCGGCGGTGCGCAACGCGGCCCATTCCTACGGCTTCGCGTCCTTCGCTCTCGATCCCGGATCGAAGCACGGCGACTACACGACGATCACCGTCACCTATTACGACGTCGTCGGGACGGATGGTCAGTTGTCGCCGTTCGAGACCTTCATCCTGCGCCGTCCGCGTCGCGATTAATGCCGAGCGCCCCGCCTCGCGCCTTTCCATCCGGGAAGGCCGAGGCGGGCTTCGTCCCCGGGAACATGTCGCGGGATGCACGGGTGTCCCGCGCCCGCATGCCTGGCCGCACGACCGCGAGGGCGACTCCGCCCAAGACGCATGACCGCCGACATGCTATAAAATCGTCACGATGTCGCGCCGCTTCTTGCTGAAGCAAGCCGATACCATCGGCGAGACGGCGATCCGGCCGGCATCTCTTTCGATGCGAGCGCGTGGCCGATCAAGAGCGAGGCCAGCAACTTCCTCGTCGAGGGGTCGGTCGACCGTATAGCGAGGCAGATGGGGGAAGCGATGAGCGAACGCGGCGAGGTCGAGGTCAATGCGATCATCCGCGGCGCGCGACTCAACCGCTTCCACGTCTTGATCGTCGCCCTCTGCACCACCGTCGCGGTCTTCGACGGTTTCGACACGCAGATCATCGCCTATGTCGGCCCGATGATCGTGAGCGATTTCCACATACCCTTCTCGTCGCTCGGTACGCTCTTCGGCACCGGCATGGTCGGGCTGACCATCGGCGCGCTCTGCCTGCCGATCCTTGCCGATCTTTTTGGCCGCAAGCCGCTGATCCTGGTGGCCACAGGGCTGTTCGCCCTGCTCTCGCTCCTGACGGTGAGCGTCGACAGCTTCGCCGGGTTGCTGCCCTTGCGGATTCTCACCGGGCTGGGGCTCGGCGCCGCCTTGCCGAATGTCGTGGCGCTGGTCTCGGAATATGCGCCGAACGGTATGCGCGTTCTCGTCAACATCACACTCGGCGGCTTTGGCTGCGGCGCGCTGCTCGCCGGCGCGGTCTCGTCCTGGCTGCTGCCGCTCTATGGCTGGCACGCGATGTTCTACGTCGGCGGCGCGATCCCGCTGATCTCGATGGTGCTGCTCGCGATCTGGTTGCCGGAATCGCTGCCTTTCCTGGTGCTGAAAGCGGCGCCGGCGGAACGCATTGCGCGGCTCCTGAAAAAGGTCGATCCGGCACAGTCTTTCGATCCCGTGCCCCGCTTCGCTGTGCAGGAGAAAAAACTCACCGGTTTCACGGTGCAGCATCTTTTCAAGGACGGCCGCGCCGCGATGACCGCGCTGCTCTGGGTCGCGCAATTCATGAACCTGCTCGTTCTTTTGTTCATGCTGAACTGGACGCCGTCGCTGCTGCGCGAGGCCGGGATGTCGCTGCAAGGATCGATCTGGACGACGGTCGGCTTCAGCGTCGGCGGCGTGTTCGGCGCGATCCTGGTCGGGCGTCTGATGGACCTCGGCAATCCTTTCATCGTGCTGTCGATGACGCTGTTCGGCACGGCCTGCTGCATCACCCTCGTCGCGCATGCGATCGGCAATCCGACGATCCTCGCGCTCGCGGTCGGCATCACCGGCTTCGGCGTTGCCGGCGCGCAGAACAGTCTCAACACTATCTCCGGCATGCTGTATCCGACCGCGATCCGCTCGACAGGCGTCGGATGGTCGATGGGGATGGGCCGCATCGGCTCGATCGTCGGTCCGACGCTCGGCGGCGTGCTGGTCGCGGCGCAATGGGATGTCGACATGATCGTCAACGTGCAGGCGGTTCCGGCATTGCTCGCATCGATCTGCGTGCTCTGCCTGCCGCGGACGCGGCCGACGGACGATCGCGGCAAGACCCTCAGTTTGGCAGGAGCCGATTCATGAGCGAGATCGCGGAGCGCGCGGGGATTTCGAAGGAAGAGGATTGGGCCTATCGCCGCCAGCTGGCGGTGATGTGCCGGATGGTCGGAATGCAAGGGTCGATCGGCATGTTCGGCCATCTCTCGCTGCGTATCCCGAAGACCGATATCGTTCTCATCACGCCAGGCGCCGGCGCCGAAAAGACCGAAGTTCGCGCCGATCAGATCTTCGTTTTCGACATCGGCGGCAAGATCCTGTTCCATCCCGGCGGCGACCGGCCGATGACGATCCCCGCCGAATACCGGATCCACACGCAAATCCACCGCGACCGGCCGGAGTTGATGGCCGTGGCGCATCTGCATGCGCAATGGTCGACCCTGCTCGGCGTGGTCAACCGGCCGATCGTGCCGGTCTTCAACCAGGGCTTCATGTTTGGCGGCGGTGTGCCAACCTGGGATAATCCGGCCCTGGTGCTGAACGATGAAATGGCGATCGACCTGTCGCGTGCGCTCGGCGACAAACTCGCCTGCCAGATGCGCGGCCATGGCTCGGTGGTGGTCGGCGAAACCGCCGAATCCTGCTTCATGCATTGCACGGCGATCGAGGACAACGCGAAGTACCAGGTGATGGCCGAGCCTTTCGGCGGTGCGGTGCCGTTTGCGCCGGAATACATCCAACGCGCCATGCAAACCCGCGGCATGCTCGAGGTCGCCAAAGCCATGTGGCGGTTCTGGGAGCACAAGGTGCAGAGCCAGGGCATTCCGCTTTAGCGCGTATGTATGTTAGGCGCGTGGCAACAACGATGATCAAGCCCTGGATCTTCGAGCTTTTCGGCTCACTGGCGCGGGGCAGCGATGCGACAGCCGCCGAAATCGCGGATCACTATCGCTGGCATCTCGAGCTTTGGCGGCGCGCCGAAGGACTCGGCTTCGAAGGCATCTTCTTCAGCGAGCATCATTTCGGCCTCACCTTCAGCCCGTCGCCCAATCTGCTGATCGCACACATCGCCGCGGTGACGAAGACGCTGCGGCTCGGCGTGATGGGTGTCGTCCTGCCTTATTACCAGCCGTGGCGGATCGTCGAGGAGATCGGCATGCTTGACCATCTGACCGGCGGTCGGCTCGAAATCGGCACCGCCAGCGGCATTCCGCAGGAAATGGCGCAAATCGGATTGAGCGTCGAGGAAGCGAATGAGCGCAACGCCGAAATCATCGAGATTCTGGATAAGGCACTGCTCAATCCGGTGATCACGCATCACGGCAAGTACTGGAATTTCGAGGGGCTGAGGATCGCGCCGCGACCGCTGCAAAACCCGCCGCCGCGCTGGACCACGGTGGTGAGCATCGAATCCGCGCGCAAGGCAGCGCGCCGCGGCTCGAAGCTTTGCACCGGGTTTCATCCGATCGATCGCATCGAAGCGATCTTCGACGCCTATCGCGAAGAGGCACAAAAATATGGCCATCCTACCGGCCCGGACCAGCTTGCGATCCGCCGCAATGTCATCATCGCCGCCGACGAGACCGAGGCGGTCGAGACCGCGCGCACGGCGGTGCAACTCTACAAAGCAGCGCTGACGCACGATCCGCGATTCTCTGCATCGCCAGTGCCCGATGCCCCGGGTCCGAGTCACGGTTTTTCGGTCGGCGAGGACGAGTTCATCGCGGGCACCGCCCCGCAAGTCGCGGAGCAGATCATCGCGCAATGCCGGCGCGTCAGCTGCGGCCATTTCCTTGCGATGATGGGCCGCATGCCCGATGCTAACGAGCGGATGGCGGCATTCGATCTCTACGGGCGCGAGGTGATCCCGCGCTTGCGGCGCGCCGAGGTGACGTAGCGCGCGGAAAGCCCACGCCGCAGACGCCTGCCCACCGCTATGCTATGATGAGCGCGGTTCTGCCCTGTCGCCCGAGGCCGCATGGAATTCTCGATCATCCACTTTCCTCGCTCCTGGGATGCGGCTCAGGACGAGCACGTCATCGATGCCATCGTCGAGCAGTCGCTCGAGGCCGATCAGCTCGGCTTCAAGGGTGTCTTCTTTCCCGAACATCATTTCCACGGCTATTCGCCGGCCGGTAGCGCGCCGTTCCAGATCGCATCCTATGTCGCGCCGCAATTGAAGCAGGCGTGGCTCGGCATGGCGGTGGTGGTCGTACCGCTGCATCATCCGGTGCATCTCGTCGAGCAGATGAACCTCCTCGATCATCTCGCGAAAGGGAAAGTGCTCTACGGCGTCGGCAGCGGCATCCACGCCGAAGAAGGCGTCGGCTTCGGCCTCGATTACGATTACCAGATCAAATCGATGACGACGGAGAATCTCGAAATCGCCGAGAAGCTCTGGGAACATACGCTCGAAGACGCGCCCTATCATTTCGAGACGCCGAATTATTCCGGTTGGCTGTTCGAGCGCATCGTGCCCGCGCCTTATCGCAAGAAGCGGCCCAACATCATGGGTGTCGCCTCGCGCGATTCGAGCATCACGCGCGCCGCACGCAACGGCTGGCCGGTTTTCGTCTCGGGCTTCATGGGACGCGAGCGTTTCATCGCCAGTTTGCGCAAATACCGCCACGAACTCGTCGTCGCGGGACACCCGCCGGCCGTGCTGAAGCATTGCATGGAATGGACGACGGAGACCTTCCAAGGGATTTTCGTCGCCGAGACCGACGAGCAGGCCTTCAACGATATGTATGCGACGATGGAAGGGCATGAGCGCTTCCGCCTGCGTCAATTGCCCTTCATGCAAGAGGCCGAGCGCATCGGCGGTGTCAGCCAAGACAATCTGCGCATCCGCCCGCCGGCAACCGATCCGAGCTATTACACGCGCTGGTGCCTCTGGGGCAGCCCCGACACGATCACGAAGAAGATGCAGACGCTCGCCGATGTCGGCCTCGGCAACGTGTTGCTGTCGTTCAACAACGGGCTTTACGACGACGAGCGGCGCAAGCTCACCGAGAAATCGATGCTGCTTTTCGTCAAAGAAGTGATGCCGCGTTTCACATCGCAGAAAACGCCGAGCGATCCCTTGGCGATCGATCTCGGCGGTGCGGCGGCGGCTGCCGCCAAGCCGACGACGGAGCGCGTCGGTTACGACTGAAGAATCTCGAATTATTTATCGCGTCAACCTACCCCAACTCGAAACTGGTCACGCCATACAATCGTGCGAGCGGCAGGTCGGGCGCCGTGCCGGTATACATACGCGCCGTTTCGAACACCGGCCTCATGCCGAATCGTTCGGCCAGGCGGATCGCCGCCGCATTGGGCGCGGGCACGTCGAGATAGATGTTGTCGCCCCGCGCCGTCGCCGCCAGCGCGATCAGCAATTGCTCCGCGATACGGTCGGATTCGGCGTAAAGCGGCCCGATCTTTAGGCCTTCGAGGCAGGCGCGGATGACGCCGAAACCCGCGATCGCGCCGTCATTGATCGCGACAAGCGCATTCCCGTCGGCAGGCTTTATCCAGTTTTTGAGGAAATCCGCGCGCGGCGCCGGAAAGAATTCGCGGTCGTAGGCGAGCAAGCGATCGAACGGCAGCGTGTCCGCAGCGACCAGCCGCGCGCTTGGTTTGCCCGGCACGACGCCGCGATAGCGGATATTGCGATAGGCGAGTTGGAAGCCCGATTTCTTGTAATTCTCCTGCTGGGCGACGACACCGTCGAGACCGACGAGCGGTGTGCCATGCCGCGCCAGTGCCTCTTGCCACAGTTTCAATCCGAGGCCTTTGCCGCGATGTGCCGGCTGCACGATATAGAGGCCGAGAAACGAGAACCGCGCGTCGTAAGCGACGAGCGAGATCGACGCGATCATCTCGCCGCCCAGCACGCCGGCGAAGAAGCCTTCCGGATCGGCCGCATAAAATGCATCGGCGTCGTTGAAGCCTGGCTTCCAGCCCTCAGCCGCTGCCCAATCGACCGCGCGGCCGAGGTCTGCGCGTGACATGGTTTGGATGAGGTAGTCGTCCGTCACGGATCAGCCGCCGGTCCGCGCCTTCGCGAACGTGACGCGGCCCTGGGCGGTGAAGCCCTCGCCGCCGCCCGATTCCGCGAGACCCGCGGGCAGGACACCGTCGGCAATCGACGCGTATTGTCCGTCGAGTGCGATACCCTTGCCGTCCTCCGTCGCGTTCTGGATCGTCGCGCCGCGGCAGTCGAGCGCGCCGCCGATGCGCGCGTGGGCGAGCGAGACTTTGCCCTCGGCAACGAGCTTCTTGCCGATGGTGACGCTGCCTTCGATATGCGCGCCATCGGCCGCGATCGCCGTCCCGCGGCCATCAGCGGTGCGGTTGCCGATCTTGCCCTTGATGATCGAGAGCCCGGCGCCGATCCGCGCATGCAACAGGCTAATCGCCCCGCCGAAGGCGAAATCGGCGATATGGGCGCTGCCGCCGATCTCGGCCTGATCGAGCAGGAGAAGCACCGTCTGATTCATCAGCCGGTTGTCCCAATCCCAGCTTTCGCCGACGCGCGCCAGCTTGGCGCCGAAGCCGACGGTGAGCCGGTCGCCGATATGGGCGCCGAGCAGCCAGACGCGGCCCTGGGCATGAAAATCGAAATTGAGCGCGAGCATGCCGTCGATCGTGGCACAATGTGCGTGGATGGCATCGCCCGGATGGAAGCTGTCCCCTTCACCCGCGATGATCGTCGCGCCGCGCGCCCAGACCGAGCCCTTCACATGCGCGTTGTCGAGGCACAGCCCGCCATTGGCGACGACCTTGCCATTGAGGAACAGGCTGCCGTCGATATGCGTGTCCGACAGGCGCAGCGCGTAATTATGATCCCACGGCGGCACGTCTTCCTTGGCGCGCGCCGGCGGCGCATCGATCTGCGCATCGCAGCCATCGACCGAGCCACGAATATGCGCCGAGCCGAGGTCGATCCACGATTGCTGTGTCAGCGGCTTGGCGCCGGCAAAATCGACCTGACCTTCGATGGTCGCGGCGCGGGCACGCAAGCCCGCATGGGCGCTGCCGATGATCGACAACCGCCCGAGCCGCGCGCCGTCGAGCAGCAGCGGCGCCGCGATATCGCAATGCTCGAGCGCGAGCGCCGGCAAGGACGCGTCGCCGAGATCGAGCGTGCCGTCGATGCGCGCATGCTTCACCCGGAGGCCGCGCGGCGGCGCGGCATTGGCGAGCGCATCGAGAAAAGCCGCGCGCAGCAGCGGCTTCTCGGCAGCGCCGCTGAAATCGGCGATCTCGCCCGCGAGGATGCGATCGCGCGCGGCGCGCTCGATATCGGTCAGGCCGAGTCTATCGAGCGGCGGCGCCATGGTTGCTGGCTATTTGTTGGCCTGCGCCGCGGCGGCTTGCGGCGTGCGCATGCTGATGCCCTGCTGGCGCATGCCGTCGACGATCTGCTTGGCGTTGGCATTGCCTTTATCCGCCAGCGCGGCGACATCGCCGGCCAGGCCTTCCGTCTCCTGGCGCATCTGCACCGCCTGCTCGAGCGACGCCTGCTGCCCCGCCTGCGTATTTTCGAGATACGAATGCTCGCGGATCTGCCCATAGGTCTGGAAAGCGACCGTCAAAAAGAAGGCGACCGCCAAGGTGGTGAGGGCGCGCTGCATCATCATGGCTTATTTCCCCTGCGGCGCGGCGGGAGCAGGCGCGGCCGGCGGCGCGGCGAGTGTGATGCCGTGATGCGTCAGCACCGCCGTCAATTCATTGTCTTTCTTGGACGTCGCGACATTGGCGATGTATTGCGCCAGCACTTGGCGGATGCGGCCGAATTGCAGCCCTTGATTGATGACTTGCTGCCGCTGATTGACATCGACCTGGAGCGACTGGTTGCGCAGCGCCAACCCAGCATTGACGATCACCAGAATAAGGCTGAGCACCGCCGCGATCATCGTAATCATGTTCCAAATCGAGCCTTTGACTTCGAACTGCATATCCCCGTCGACCCAACCTGGTTGAGCGGCGGCACTTTAGGCCAAGGGCTCGCGGCAAGCAAAGTGGCGTTATGGACTATCCAGCCGCAGCAGCTTGCGGGCGTTCTCTCCCCGAATGCGGTTGAGATCGGCCCGATCGGTTTCGATCGCGCCGACCGCGTCGATCGTGCCGCTGATCAGCCAATTGCCGCGCTCGGCATCGAAGGGCGCGTCGGTGGCAAAGAGACAATGGTCGCCACCGAAGAAATCATGACCGCAACGCGTCGCCGCGATGTTGCCGTTGAGCGCTGTATCGGCATAGAGCATGCGGTAATACTCGACCGGCTTCAGCTTCAATCCGGCCGCCTCTGCCACCGGATTGCGATCGGTCTCGCCGAAGAAAATCTGGCTGAAACCGAGGCCGATCTTGCCGGCGTAATAGGGGATCATGCCGCCCATGTGATGGGTGACGATCTTCAGCCCGGGCAGCTCGTCATAGAGGCCCGAATAAATAAGCCGCGTCACCGCCGCCGTCGTTTCATAAGGCCAGCCGAAGGTGAACCAGATTTCGGCCTCGGACGCGCTCTCGCTCGAATAGTCCGGGAAGTTCGGACCGCGGATCGGATGAATCCAGATCGGCAAATCGTGCTCACGCATCTTCTTGAAGATCGGCCGGAATTCCGGCGCCGAAAGCGGCTTGTTGTTGACGTTGGTGAAGACCTGAATGCCGCGCGCGCCAAGCGTGGCGATGGCGCGGTCGATCTCGGCAAGGCAGGCCTCGACATTGTTCATCGGCATGGAGGCGATGAAAGCCGGAAAACGCGCCGGTTCGCGGCGGCATAACTCGGCGAGCCCGTCATTGGCGATACGCGCGAGCTCAGGTGTTTGCTCGGGCGTGCCGAGCAATTCGATCGGCGGATTGGCGAGCGAGAGCACCTGTCGATAATCGGGATAGCGATCGAGCAGCTTCAATCGCGCATCGAGATTCCACAGCGTCTCCAAGCGCGGAAAGGCTTTCAGCACGATATGGCCGGGAATGAGATCGGCGAGGCGATCCATGAACGCCTTCGGCATGAAGTGATTGTAGATATCGATGATCATCGCTTTGGCCTCCGCAACTTTGCCCACCCGTCGCAAACGAGCGAGCCAGCTTGGCGAGTGACGGCCCATAAAATCAACCCATCATCGTTGCGCTCGAATTGTTGCGCTCGAATTGTTGCGCTCGACACGGCGCGACAGGTCGCATAGTTTCGCCTGAAGGCGAAGGCACAAGGCGGGGAGGGACAAATGGCCGGGCGCGCGATCAGCAAGTTTTTTCTAGCAAGCGCTGTGCTGCTGGCGGCGGGTTGGAACGCCCCGGCGCGCGCCGACGCGACCCTCACCATGAATGTGGTGATGCCGCGCGCCTCGTCTTTCTTCATCGGCGTCTACAAACCTTGGGCCGATGCAATCGAGCGTGAGTCCAATGGCCGCATCAAGATCAACATTCCCGCCGCCTCGCTGGCACCGCTGCCGCGGCAATGGGAAATGGTGACGAGCGGCGTTGCCGATGTCGCCCTCACCCCGAACGACTATATCCGCGAGCGCGTGAAGCTGCCCTTCCTCGCCGAGCTGCCCTTCCTTGCGCCGAACGGCGTCGCCGCCTCGGTCGCGATCTGGCGCACACAGGTGAAATATTTCGCGCAGGCGAACGAATATAAGGACGTGAAGCTGCTCGGCATCTGGGTGAATGGCGGCAACACGCTCCAAACGATGAAGCGGCCGGTCGCCAAGATGGACGATTTCAAGGGCCTCAAAGTGTGGGTCGCAACGCCCAACATGGTGCAGGCGCTGGGCGATTTCGGCGCGACGCCCGTGACGGGTGCCGCCGCGAACAGTATGTTCGATTACATGTCGGGCGGCATCGTCGACGGCGCGGTCACCGGCAAAGGCTCGCTGATCTCGTTCCAGCTCGCGCGTTACACCAAATTCATCACCTATTTCCCGGGTCAGCTTGGCTACAACGCCGAGACATTCTTCATGAATAAGCGCAAATACGACAGCCTCTCGGCCGAAGACAAAGCGATCATCGATAAGGTGTCGTACGAGAATCTGTCGCGCTTTGCGGGTCAAGGCTTTGTCGATCAGGACAATCTTGCCGACCCGCTGATCAAGCAGAACGGCATCCAGACGCGCGTCGCGAGCCCTGAATTCTTGGAGCAGCTCAAATCGCGCGTCTCCTTCTTCAAGGATAATTGGTTCAAGGACGCCAAGGCGCGCGGTATCGACGCGCAAGCCGCATACGATTATTTCGCGCAGCAGTCGCAAGAAATCGCCGCGCAAATGGCGAAATGAGCCACACGACGAACGAATCATCACCGATGGCGGCGGCGCCGCGCGCTTTAGCATTGCGTTTGCTAGGGCCGCTCGCGGCGGTTTGCCTCTTCAGTATGATGGCGCTGACCTTCGTCGGCGTCGTCGCGCGCTATTTCTTCAATGCGCCGATCGCCGGCGTCGAAGAGATTCAGGCCTTCCTGCTCGGCTTCATCATCTTCTCGGGCGTGCCGCTCGTGACCTATCACCAGCGCCACATCGCCGTGCGCGCTTTCGCGGCGATGCTCAAGGGCCGCGCGCTTTTTGCTCAGAGAGTGTTTGTTCTCGCGATGACGGGGTTCGGTTTCGCTTTCATGGGCTATCTCCTCTACCTGCAAGGCGACCAGTTGCAGGAAGAAGGCACGCTCAGCACTTTCCTGCAAATCCCCGAAGCGCCTTTCGCGTTCATATTCGCGGCGCTGATGGAGGTCGCAGCCATCGTCGCTTTCGCGTTGCTGATCGCGCTGCTGCGCGGGCAACGGCTCGCCGAAGCTTATGAGCCGACTGACATCGACATGACGAGTCCCGATTAATGCTGACCGCACTCGCCGGCTTCACCGTCATGCTCGTCGGATTCTTCCTCGGCGTGCCGCTCGGCATCGTGCTGTTCACGGTCGGCTTTTTCGGCTTCGCCTTCATCCATCCCGCCGGCCTACCCGCCGCCGCTGCGATGGCGGGACAGCAGATCCTCGGGCTGACGCTCGATTTCCAATTCTCGGTCCTGCCGCTCTTCATCCTGACCGGCAGCTTCGTCAATCACGCCAACCTCTCCGACGATCTCTACGACGCGGCGCATCGCTGGCTCGGCCATCGCCGCGGCGGCCTCGCGCTCGCGACCATCACCGCCTGCGCCGGGTTCGCCTCGGTCTGCCATTCCTCGATTGCCACGGCGGCGACGATGGCGCGCGTCGCCGTGCCGTCGATGCGCCGCTATCGCTACCGCGATTGGTTCAGCACCGGCACGGTCGCGGCCGGCGGCGCGCTCGGCATGCTGGTACCGCCCAGCGGCGCGCTGATCGTCTACGGGCTCCTCACCCAGACCGATGTCGCAAAACTGTTTCTCGCCGCGCTCGGTCCCGTGTTCGCCTCGATTGCGGTGTATTTCTTCGTGATTTTCGTGGTGACATGGCTATGGCCTCAAGCGGGCCCGCGCGCCGATCGCGTGAGCTGGCCCGAGCGCTGGCGCGGCCTCTACAAGGTCTGGGGCGTGGTCGCGCTGTTCCTCTTGGTGATGGGCGGCATTACCTTCGGGGTTTTCACCGCCACCGAAGCGGGCGGCATCGGCGCGGTTGGTTCGCTCCTTCTCGCTATCCTTCGGCGCAAGATGAGTTGGGCGATCTTTTATGAATCGCTGGTCGATGCCGCGACGACGACGGCAATGGTGTTCAGCGTCGTGTTCGGCGCGTTGGTCTTGAGCCAGTTTGTCAACATCTCGGGCATGTCGGAAAGCGTGCTCGACTTCATCCATCGGCTCAACGCCTCCCCGATGGAGACCATCCTCCTCATCATGGCCTTCTACGTCGTGCTCGGCATGTTCATCGAAGGCTTTGCCCTGATCTTCCTGACCGTGCCCATCTTCGTGCCGATCGTCAGCCTGCTCGGCTACGATCTGATCTGGTGGGGCATCGTGCTTGTCGTCGTGGTCGAGATGAGCGTGCTGCACCCGCCTTTGGGGCTCAACATCTTCGTGCTAAAATCCCTGCTGCCCGAGGTGCCGCTGAAGCAGATCTATTGGGGCGTGATCCCCTTCTGGATGGGAGATTTCCTCCGCCTCGCCCTGATCATCGCCTTCCCGGCGATCGCGCTCGCGATACCGAATTATTTTTTGCGGTAGGCACGCCTCTCGGGGCCGCCACCCCCGCGAAAGCGGGGGGTCCACAAAACCAGACTCATCGTGGCCGTGGAATCCCGCATTCGCGGGAATGACGTATTGGAAATGCCGGCGTCCTACTTTGCTTTCGCGACGATCGTCGCCTTGAGGCTTCCGATCTGCGGCGATTTGATTTCGACCTTGTCGCCGATCTTCAGGAACCGGTCTGGCGGTTGCGAGCCGTCGGCATTGGTCGGGCTGGAATCGGCGGCGGTGCCTTCACCGGTTCCGCTGCAGATGAGGTCACCCGGCTTCAAGGTGAAGTCGCGCGACAGATATTCGAGATACTGGGCGAAGGAGAACGTCATCTCCTTCGTGTTATGCGCCTGGCGCCGCTCGCCGTTGACCAAGGTCTCGATATCGATGTTGGTGCAGTCCGCCTCATCGACAATGACGCACGGACCAAGCGAGCCCGACGTGTCGAAATTCTTGCCCGGCGCGAAATTCATCGGACCGAGTTGCTCGCGATCGCGCACGCTCCAATCGCAGAAGAGCGTCACGCCCCAGACGAAATCCTTGAGCTGGCCGGGCTTCAGATCCTTGCCGCCTTTGCCGAGGATGATCGCCGCCTCGCCCTCGTAATCGAGCCGGGTGCAGCGCGCCGGATAGATCATGTCCTCATCGGGACCGATCGGATCCGTGACCTTCCAGAAGCCCCAGATGAATGGCGCGCGGATCTCGCGGCCCGAGCGCACCGTCATGCGCTCGCGATGCGACTGGAAATTCGAGCCGGCGCAGGCCATGCGCGTGCCGTTAGGACGCGGCGCATGGACCTTCACCGCGTTCGCGGCATAGACCAGCTTCTCGCCGTTCACCGCTTTCTGGTCTTTCGCGTTGGCCAGATGCTCGAGCGCTTTGTGCGCATCGTCGAGCGCGCGGCGGCCGCCTTCGATGAGCTTCACGAGATCGGACGGCACCTGTACCGCCGCCAGTGCCTCAGCACGGGTCTCACCTTTCGCCTCATGCAAATATTTCGCATAGGCCGCCGACAAATCGATGACCGAACTATCCTTCAGCACGCCGACGCGCTTTTCGAGTCCGTAAACGACGATCTTCATCCCAAATCCTCCCTTGCCGGCTTTGCGCCGCGCCGGTCGCAAGTCTAATTCATTTCTTCGGTAGCACCAGATCGGGCGGCAGCGCCGGCGGCGCCATCACCGGGATGAATTCCGGGATTTTGCCGATCACCACGGGCTGAATCTTGCCGTCGACTTCGCGGATCTGGGCGATGTAGCGCGGCTCGATGGGATTGTGATGGTCATCGAAACGGAACAAGCCGCCAGGCGTCGTGATACGCGCGTCGTGGAATGCGGCGAGCAACGCCTCGGTGTCGCTGGTCTTGCCGCCGGTCTTGGTCAGCGCCTGATCGAGCACGGCGGCGGCGACATAGCCGCCCATGCCGGGCCAGGACGGGTGTTGATCGGGCGGGAACATCGCGTTCCATTCTTTGACGAAGGCTTTGTTCTCCGGCGTGTCGATGGTCGAGAAATAGGTCGCCGGTCCGACGAAGCCGAGCGCCGCCTTCCCTTCGGCCGGGAGCAGCGATTCATCGACCGCCGAAGTGTAGCCGAAGATCGGCAGCTTCACGTCGTAGCCCGCGATCTGCTGCATGAAGCGGATCGCGTCGGAGCCGCTGAGGAAGCAGATGATGACGTCGGCATCGGATGAGAGCTGCGAGATGAAGGGCGCGTAGTCGGCATTGCCGAGCCGCGGCATCAGCTTCTGCACCACCGTGCCGCCAGCGGCCTCGAAGCCTTGCTGGAAATATTTCACCGCCGCCTGCCCCGCGACGTAGTTCGAGGCGAGCAGCACCGCTTTCTTGTAGCCGGCCTTGCCCGGCAGGTAGCCGACAAGATAGGCGTCCTCGTTGCCGGCGAAAGAGGTACGGTACATATAGTGATCGTCGATCACCTCGTCGGTGGTCGATTGGATCAGGGTCGGCATCTTCTGCTCGACGATATAAGGCCGAAGCGCCGCGCCGGTCGCCGAATTGATCGGGCCGAAAAGCACGTCGATCTTGTCGGATTCGACGAGCTTCTTAGCCTTCGCGATGGTCGTCGCCGGATCGCCGGCGCCATCCTCGACGATGATCTGCACATCCTGGCCGCCGAGCTTGCCGCCATGCTCTTTGAGGAAGATGTCGACGCCGTCTTTATAAAGCGCGCCGAACGCGCCTTGCGTGCCCGAAAAATCGGTGAGCAGCCCGATCTTGACCGTGGCATGAGCCGGCGGCGCCACCACGATGGCGGCAACGCCGAGCGCGCCGAGAATGACCTTACGCATCTTCCTCCCCCTTCAACGATCGTTCATTGCCCAACGCCTATCGCGCGGCGCCCAGCCGGGTCAATAGATACCGCGTCAATAGACAATCACGCTACGGATCGATTCACCCGCATGCATCAGATCGAAACCCTTATTGATGTCGCCGAGCGCCAGCTGGTGCGTGATCAGATCGTCGATATTGATCTTCTTCTCCATGTACCAATCGACGATCTTCGGCACGTCGCTGCGGCCGCGCGCGCCGCCGAATGCCGTACCCTTCCATACGCGGCCGGTGACGAGCTGGAACGGCCGCGTCTTGATCTCCTGTCCCGCGCCGGCAACGCCGATGATGATCGATTGACCCCAGCCGCGATGGCAGCATTCCAGCGCCGTGCGCATGACATCGACATTGCCGATGCATTCGAAACTGTAATCGGCGCCGCCACCGGTCAGCGCCACCAGATGCGCGACGAGGTCGCCGCCGACCTCTTTCGGATTGACGAAATGCGTCATGCCGAATTTCTCGGCGAGCGCCTTGCGCTTCGGGTTGGTGTCGACGCCGATGATCTTGTCGGCGCCGACCATGCGCGCGCCTTGCACGACATTGAGGCCGATGCCGCCGAGACCGAAGACCACGACATTCGCGCCCGCCTCGACCTTCGCGGTGTTGATCACCGCGCCGATGCCGGTGGTGACGCCGCAACCGATGTAGCAGACCTTATCGAAAGGTGCGTCCTCGCGGATCTTCGCCACCGCGATCTCGGGCAGCACGGTGAAATTCGAGAAAGTCGAGCAACCCATATAGTGATGGATCGGCTTGCCGCCCAACGAGAAGCGGCTGGTGCCGTCGGGCATCAGGCCTTTGCCCTGCGTCGCGCGGATCGAGGTACAGAGATTGGTCTTGTGCGAAAGACACGATTTGCACTGCCGGCATTCCGGCATGTAGAGCGGAATGACGTGATCGCCCTTCTTCAGAGTCGTCACGCCGGGTCCGACATCGACGACGATGCCCGCGCCTTCGTGGCAGAGGATCGACGGGAACAGCCCCTCGGGATCGGCACCGGAGCGGGTAAACTCGTCGGTGTGGCAGATGCCGGTGGCCTTGATCTCGATCAGCACTTCGCCGGCCCGCGGCCCATCGAGATCGACCGTCTCGATGACGAGCGGCTTGCCGGCTTCATAGGCGATCGCGGCTTTGGTCTTCATGCGGCGCTTCCTCCCTTCGCGGTCTCACGTAATCCCACGAGCTTCCGTGGGCAAAATCACGCTTGGACGAACGTTATCGTAGCGTCGATTGCGCTTGCCGTCGCCGGGCGTCGCGCGCAACACTGCGTGACGGGAGGATCAGGCGATGATGGCCAGGCTACGGCTCGGGACGGCTGCGTTGTCGTGCGCGCTCGCCTTCGCTGTGCCGAACGCTTTCGCCAACAAGGCCGACGACACGCTGCGGATCGCCGTCACCGATTGGTGGGGCACGCTCGACCCCTATCAGTTCCCGCTCGACGAAGCCGCGGTCTTCTATCAGACGGTCTACGAGACGTTGGTGAGCTTCGACGAACGCAAGCAGGAATATGTGCCGCGGCTGGCGAAATCCTGGAAGCGCGTCGACGACAAAACCCTCGAATTCGAGCTGCGCGACGACGTCAAATTCCACAACGGCGACAAGATGGACGCCGACGATGTCGTCTCGATCGTCAATTACGCGATCGATCCGAAATACCCGATGCGTCATAAGGAGGTCTATGACTGGGTGGCGAAGGCGGAGAAGGTCGGGCCCTACACCGTGCGCATCATCGCCAAGGCGCCGAACCCGGTCGACCTCCAGACCATCGCCTATCAATTCTACATTTTCGATTCGAAGGTGCTCGATAAGATGGAGAATAAGGCCGATTACGGCCGCACCGCCATCGTCGGCACCGGCCCTTTCAAGGTCGCCTCGCTCGCCCAGGACAAGATGGTGCTCGACCGGTTCGATGGCTGGTGGGGCGACATCAACGGTCCGCTCGGCGCGCATGTGAAGCACATTGTCGCCATGCCGATGCCTGACCGGCAGACGCAGATCGCGCAATTCCTCACCGGCAACATCGACGTCATCCGCAACGCCAGCGCCGACACGGTGCGCGAGCTGTCCAAGATGCCGGATGTGCATGTGACACCGATGCATGACGGTCAGCTGCTTTACATCATGCTCGACGCCATCGGCCGCTCCGACAACAAGGCCATGACGGATCAGCGCGTGCGCAAGGCTTTCATGATGGCGATCGACCGCAACGAGCTGAAACGGACGGTCATCCCGGGCGGCGATATCGCCGATGTGCTGACCGGTATCTGCGTCGAAGGCGTGATCGGCTGTGTCTCGTCGACCAAACCGCCGGATTACGACCCTGACGGGGCGAAGAAGCTGCTTGCCGAGGCGGGCTATGGCGATGGGTTCGATCTCGAGCTCGACGCCTACGAGCCGGTCAAGGAGATCGCGGAGGCGATCGCGGGCCAATTGCGCAAAGTCGGCATCCGTGCGTCGATGCGGCCGCTGCCCAGCGCGCTTTATGTAAGGCTGCGCGGCGAGGGCAAATTCACCGCCTTCGTCAGCTATCGCCCGACGAATGCGCGGCCGGACATGGACGATCTCATGGATTTCTTCTTCGGCGGCAATCGCGACTATTGGAACGATCCGCTGATCAAAGAGGCGAAGAAAGCCGGCGCCGCCGAATTCGATCCGAAGAAACGCGACGAAATCTACAAGGGCGCCATCGACCGTGTGAATACGATGAACGACATTCTTCCGCTCACCGATCTGCCGATGGTGTTCCTGCACACGAAGGACGTGAAGATCACGCCCGACCCGTTAAGCCCGATCGACAACCACATTCGTGACTTTTACTGGAGCAACTGATGCCGACACTCTATAGCCAAGACCGAATCCTCGTCACGCACGCCGGCGCCTTGCCGCGCCCTGCCGATGTCCGTCCCCTGGTGATGGCCAAATCGCGCGGCGAAACCATCGATCAGGCGGCGCTCGATGCCAAGCTCAAGACCGCCGTCGCCGACGTTGTGAAGCAGCAAGTCAAAAGCGGCATCGACAGCGTCAATGACGGCGAGCTGTCGAAGTCCAACTTCACCGATTATGTGCGCAGCCGCCTTTCCGGCTTCGAGATGCGACCCACGGATCAACGGCGGCGGCTCGAGATCACCGCGCGCGATCGCACCAAGTTCGGCGACTATTTCGAATCGACCTCGAACCCGCGCGCCCGGCTGCAAACCCCCGGCGCAGCGATGCAGGCTGTCTGCACCGGGAAGCTGACCTATATCGGCCAGGCCGATCTGAAACGCGATCTCGATAATTTCAAGGCGGCGACCGCCGGCGCCAAGATCGCCGAGGCCTATCTGCCGGCCAACACGCCCGGCACGATCGAGCATTGGATGGCGAACGAGCATTACAAGAACGAAGAGGAATTCGTCTTCGCCATCGCCGACGCGGTGCACGAAGAATATAAAGCGATCACCGATGCCGGCTTCCAGCTGCAGATCGACGATCCCGATCTGCCCGATGGCTGGAACTGCCTGCCCGGCATGTCGGTACAGGACTATCGCAAATACGCGATGCTGCGCGTCGATGCGCTCAACCACGCGCTCAAGGGCATTCCGAAAGAGAAAGTCCGGCTGCACGTGTGCTGGGGCAGCTTCCACGGTCCGCATTACGACGACATCCCCTTGAAGGACATCGCCGACATCATCTTCAAGGTGAATGCCGGCAGCTTCTCGATCGAAGCCTCCAACCCGTGCCACGAGCACGAATGGAACGTGTTCGAGGAGGTGAAGCTGCCGAAGGATGCGACCTTGGTGCCCGGCGTGATCGGCCACTACACCGATTTCATCGAGCATCCCGATCTCATCGCGCAGCGCCTCGTGCGCTATGCGAAACTGGTCGGGCGCGAGAACGTTCTCGCCGGCACCGATTGCGGCATCGGCACGCGCGTCGGCCACCCCTCGATCTGCTGGGCGAAATTCGAAGCGATGGCTGAAGGCGCCCGCCGCGCGACGAAGATTCTGTGGGGGAAGGCGTAACATCGCCCACGTTCGGAATCCCTCCCCCCCTTGAGGGGGAGGTCCAACAATACTCCCCTCACCCTACCCTCCCCCTCAAGGGGGAGGGGCGATAGAGTGAGGGCATGGCTCTCGTCGAAACCCAATACGGTGCACTTTATTACGAGGTGATCGATCGGGTCGCGCCGTGGGAACAGGCTCGCGCCCCGATCCTCTTTCATCACGGCATCGGCGCGTCGACGGGGATCTGGACCGAGTGGATTGCGGCGCTAGCCGATCGCCACCGGATCGTCACCTTCGACATGCGCGGCTATGGCCGCTCGATGATCTCGCCGGCGGATTTCCACTGGTCGCTCGAGCTCTTCGTTGCCGATGTCTTCGCGGTCGCCGACGCGGCAGGCCTGCAGCGCTTCCATCTCGTCGGCGAATCGATCGGCGGGACGATCGGGCTTGCCGCGACGCTCGCGCGGCCCGAGCGGATCGCGACGCTGACGGTCAGCAATGGCGGCCATCTCGGCGCCTCGATCCAGCGCGTCAACGAATGGCAGCGCCAGCTCGACGAGATCGGCGTCAAAGGCTGGTCGGACATTTTCATGCGCGACCGCTTCCATGAGGAAGCGCTATCGCCCGAGCGCTGGGCCTGGTTCGCGGCGCAGCAGGAAGCCTGGACGCCGAATTCGATCATGAACGCCCTGGCCGTGCTTGTCGGGACCGACCTCGCGCCGCGCCTGCTGGAAATTGGTTGCCCGGTGCTGCTGCTTCATCCGGACGGCAGCCTTTTCATCCCGGTCTCCGTGGCGGCAGAAATGCACCGGCTTTTGCCCAACGCAGAGCTCAATGTCTTTGGCCGCGCGCGGCATGGGCTGCCGTTTTCCCACGGGGCACAGGCCTCAGCACTGCTTCGGTCTTTCCTCGGGCGCCAGCATCGGGGATAATCGCGGCGTGACGGAGGGAACGCAATGAAGCCAAGCAAATACAGTGATTTCGCGCATATCGGGCCGGGCACGCTGGCCGGGCGTTTCATTCGCCATTTCTGGCAGCCGGTCTACGTCGCCGCCGATCTGAAAATCGGCTACCCGAAGCGCATCCAGATCCTGAACGAGTATTTCACGCTCTACCGCGGCGAGAGCGGCACGCCCTATGTGCTGGAAGACCGCTGCCCGCATCGCCAGACCTCGCTCGCGCTGGGCTCGGTCCAAGGCGATTGTATTAGCTGCTTCTATCACGGCTGGAAATTCGACGGGCATGGCCAATGCGTCGAGCAGCCGGCCGAGAAAGCCAATTTCGCCGCCAAGGTGAAAGCGCGCGCCTATCCGACGAAGGAATATGTCGGCCTGATCTTCGCCTATCTCGGCGAGGACGAGGCGCCGGAGTTCCCGCGCTTCCCCGAACTCGAAGATGTCGAGGGCGTGCTGGTCGCCAATCGCCATCCGGTGCCGTGCAATTATTTCCAACGCATCGAGAACGATCTCGACGAGACGCATGTGCATTTCGTTCATCGCGTCTCGACCGACAGTTACGGCCTCGACGAACTGCCCGACATCGATTGCACCGAGACCGATTACGGCATCCTGCGCGTCGGCGCGCGCCAAGGCGGGGGCGCGAATCAGACGCGCACGGCGCACTGGATGATGCCGAACGTGCATTTCCTCGATCTGCCGCCCTCGCCCTCGCATCCGCATTGGACGGTCTATCTCGCCTATCGCGTGCCGGTCGACGACGAGAATATGGTGACGCTGAGCGTCGCCATTCGGCCGAAAGGCTCCAACACGACAGGCAAGCGCGAGACGATCGAGCCCGATCCGGCGCAACTGACCGAAGACGTGCTCGCGGGCAAAATCCGCATCCAGGATATCGATCCGAAATACCCCGGTTTGTTCGTTGTGCAGGACAATGTCGCGCTCTCCGGCCAAGGCCGCATCGTCGATCGCAGCAAGGACTGGCTTGGCCAATCCGACAAGGGCGTCATCCTCTTGCGCAAGCTATGGGAGCGCGAACTCAAGAAGATCGGCGAAGGCAAGCCGCTCAAGAATTGGCATCGCCCGAAAGAGAAGCTGCATCTGCTGGTCGACCGGCCGAAAGAATTGGCCGAGGTCTGATCGGGCCAAAAGCTCGCGACAGACCGCGTGGGGGATTGCTTGAGCGCATGAGTTTTTCGCATCGACGCGACTATTACGCCGGCGCCCTGATGGTGCTGGTCGGCGGTGGTGCGGCCTATGTCGGCAGCCATTATCAGATGGGCAGCCTGACCCAGATGGGCCCAGGCTATTTCCCGACCGCACTCGGCGTCGTTCTCGCCATCATCGGCATCATCATCGCCGGCGGCGCCGCCTTCACACCCGCCACTGAGCCGGTTACGGCGGAAGCGCCCGCGGTAAAGCCCGATTGGCGGGGTTGGCTCTGCATCACCGGGGCGGCGGCGCTGTTCATCGCTCTGTCGGACTATGTCGGGCTGGTTGCCGCGACCTTTGCCTGCGTTTTCGTCGCGGCGATGGGCGATCGCGAGAATAGTTGGAAAGAGGCGGCCCTGCTTGCCGCGGGCATCACCGTCTTCGGCGTCATCTTGTTCTCTTTCATCCTCCACATCCAGATCCCGCTTTTCGGCAGCATGTAAATCATGGAAGGCAGTCTCACCGGTCTCATCCACGGCTTCAGCATCGCGCTGGATTGGCACAATCTGGTCTACTGCCTGATCGGCGTGCTGGCCGGCAATCTCGTCGGCGTGTTGCCGGGCATGGGCGTGCTATCGGCGATCTCGATCTTGCTGCCGCTGACCTACGGCATGCCTCCGGTCGGCGCCATCCTCATGCTCGCCGGCCTTGCCTACGGCGCGCAATATGGCGGCGCGATCTGCTCGATCCTTCTGAACCTGCCTTGCCACCCGCCGCATGCCGTCACCTGCCTCGATGGCTTTCCGCTGACCAAGCAGGGCAAAGGCGGCACCGCGCTTGGCATCACCATGATGGGCGCAGTATTCGGCGCGGCGTTCGGCATCGTTCAGATGATCTTCACCGCGCCCTATATCGCGCGCATCGCCTTCTCGTTCGGTTCTGCCGAGATTTGCTCGCTGATGCTCTTGGGTCTGCTCGCCGGCTCGACCCTCGCCAAAGGCTCGCCGCTCAAAGGCGTGGCGATGACCATTTTCGGCCTGTTGCTCGGCTTGGTCGGGCAGGATGCCAATACCGGCGTCGAGCGCTTTACTTTCGGCATCATCGATCTCGATGACGGCGTCGAGCTGGTGGCCCTGTCGCTCGGCCTTTTCGGCATTGCCGAATTCCTGCGCAGCGTCAACAACACTGCGCCGATCAACACGGCCTATGCCAAGCTTGGCGTCAGCGACCTGCGGCCGAGCGGCGCCGATATGAAGAAGGCGGCGTTCCCGATCTTGCGCGGCACGCTGATCGGCTCGCTCTGCTCGATGATCCCCGGCACCGGCCCGACCATCGCCTCCTTCGTCGCCTATGCCGCCGAAAAGAAACTCTCGAAGACGCCCGAGCGTTTCGGCAGCGGCGCGATCGAAGGCGTCGCCGCGCCCGAATCATCGACCCATTCCTCGGTGCAGGGCGATTTCATCCCGACGATGAGTCTCGGCATTCCCGGCGACGCGGTGATGGCGCTGCTGCTTGGCGCGCTGATCATTCACGGCATCCAGCCGGGCCCGCGCCTCATCATCGAGCATGCCGACATCTTCTGGGGCCTGATCGCCAGCTTCTGGATCGGCAATCTGATGCTGATCTTCCTCAACGTGCCGATGATCGGCATCTGGGTGAAGATGCTGATGGTGCCCTATCGCTTTCTCTATCCAAGCGCGCTGTTCTTCATCTGCATCGGCGTCTTCGCGGCCAAGAACACGCTGTTCGATGTCGGCACGACGTTGGTTTTCGGCCTCTTCGGCTATCTGTTGCTGCTGCTGCGTTTCGAGCCGGCGCCGATCCTCTTGGGCTTCGTCCTCGGCCCGCGCTTCGAAGAGACGTTCCGCCGCGCTCTCGTCATTGCGCATGGCGACATCAAGACGTTCGTCGAGCGGCCGATCAGCGCCGCCTTCCTGACGCTCAGCGTGCTGTTGGTCGGGACGCAGATCTGGGTGCGGCTGCGGGGGCCGAAAACCCGCATTCCCACGACAGTGCTCGAAACCGAGTGATGGGCAAGCGCCGCCTCTTCCCAATAACCGCACGCTTCGCATAAAGTGACGGCAATCATTTCCGGGGGAAACATGACTTTCTGGCAGCCTACCGCGCGTAAGTTTCTTCTCGCCCTGATCGGCATGGTCGCGCTCGTCGCGCCGGCCGCGGCGCAAGACAATTATCCGAACCAGCCGATCCACGTCGAACTCGGCTTCGCCGCCGGCAGCGGCGCCGACATCCTCACCCGCTATTTCACCGACAAGCTGCAGGCACTCGCCAAGCAGCCGGTGATCGTCGACAACAAGCCGGGCGCGACCGGCAATATCGCGCTGCGCGCCGCCGCCGACGCCAAGCCCGACGGCTACACGCTGCTCTTCACCGCGAATTCGAACATGGCGGGCAGCCGCTATCTCTTCAAAGGCCTGCCCTTCGACACGCTGAAGGATTTCGTGCCGATCGCGTCTTTCGCGCAGATCGCCTTTATCGTGGTGGTGTCGCCGAAATCGCCGATCAACAGCATCGCCGACCTGACCGCTTTTCTGAAGACCAAAAAGGGCGCGCTCTCCGGCTACACCAATCAGACGGCGCAGCTCTCGACAGAGTACTACAAACAGCTCGCGGGCGTTACGACGACGCCCGTCTCCTATAAAGCAACGCCCGATGCGATGCGCGACATCATCGAAGGCCAGCTCGATTTCATGATCATCGACGGCACTTTCGGCGCACCGCAGGTACGCCAAGGCCAGCTCAAGGCGCTGGCGGTGACCACGGCACAACGCAGCCCCAGCCTGCCCGACGTGCCAACGATGCAGGAAGCCGGCGTCGCGAATTTCGAATTCAGCCCATGGTGGGCGGCTTACGCGCCGAAAGGCACGCCGCAGCCGATCCTCGACAAGCTGCAGAACTGGATCCTGCAGATCACGCCGCTTCCCGAAACCGCGCAGTTCCTCAAGGATAACGGCGCGATTCCGCAGCACGACACGGGGCCGCAAGCGGATGCGCGACTCAAGGCCGAGCTGCCGAAATGGGAGAAATTGGTCAAGGCGGCGGGCATCGAGCCGCAATAAAGCGGCCATCGCCCGCAAGAGCCCGCACGCGCTGAAGCGTGCGGGGAAATAGGGAGGTATCGATGGGCTGGCGAAATATCGTCGTCGCCGCGCTTTTGGGTGTGCTTGCGCTCCCCGGCAAACCGGCTTTCGCGGGCAAAGCCGACGACACGCTGCGCTACGCCGTCAACGACTGGTGGAGCACCCTCGATCCTTATCAATTTCCGCTCGACGAGGCGGCGGTCTTCTTTCGTAACGTCTACGAAACCCTGATCAGCTACGACGAGCGCAATCATAAATTCGTGCCGCGCCTCGCCAAAGCGTGGCGGCAAGTCGACGACAAGACCTTCGAATTCGATTTGCGCGACGATGTGAAATTCCACAACGGCGATCGTTTCGACGCCGACGACGTCGTCGGGACGATCAACTTCGTCACCGATCCGAACGCGCCGCTGCGTTTCAAAAACCTCTACAACTGGGTCGACAAGGTCGAGAAGCTCGGTCCCTACAAGGTCCGCATCAGCGCCAAGAGCGCTTTTTCCACCGAGCTCGAGACCATCGCTTATCGCTTCGATATCTATGATTCGAAGGTCCTCAACAAGCTCGACAACAAGGCGGATTACGGCCGGCTCGGCGCGATCGCGACCGGTCCCTATCGTATGGTCTCGCTCGACCAGCAGAAAATGGTGCTGCAGCGCTTCGACGATTATTACGACAAGAGCTACCTGTACCATCGCGCGCCGATCAAGAACGTCATCGTCACTCCGATCCCGGATCGCCAGACTCAGATCGCACAATTCATGACCGGCAATCTGGACGTCATCCGCAATGTTACGGCTGACACCGCGCGCGAGATCGGCAAGGACCCCGATGCGCGGGTAACGGCAACGCATGCCGGGTTGCTGCTCTATATCACGCTCGACGCGCTCGGCCGCTCCGACAACAAGGTGATGAAGGATCAGCGCGTACGGAAAGCCTTCATCGAGGCGATCAATCGCAAGGAGCTGGCGAATACGGTGATCCCCGGCGGCGAGAAAGCCGACATTCTCGACGGCATTTGTGTCGATGCGGATGTCGGCTGCGCCTCCTCGACCAAGCCGCCCGATTACAATCCCGACGACGCGAAGAAGCTCCTCGCCGAGGCCGGCTATCCCAACGGCTTCGATCTCGAATTCGACGTGCACGAGCCGGTCAAGGAAATCGGCGAGGCGATCGCCGGCATGTTGCGCAAGGTCGGCATCCGCGCCAGCGTGCGGCCGCTGCCGATCGCGCTTTACGTGCGCATGCGCGGCGAGGGCAAGTTCACCGCTTTCCTCGGCTTCTATCCGACCGGCGCGCAGCCGGACATGGACAATATCTTCGACATCTTCTTCAACGAGACGCGCGATTATTGGAACGACCCGGTGATCCAGGCATCGCAGAAAGCCGGCGCGCACGAGGAAGACGAAGCCAAGCGGCGCGAGATCTACAAGAGCGGCATCGATCAGGTGAACAAGATGAATTACATCTTGCCGATCGCCGATTTGCCGCTCGTCATGCTGCACACCAAGGATGTGAAAATCCTCGACGACATCACCAGCCCGATCAACACCGAGGTCGGCGATTTCACCTGGACCAAATAGCGAGGGGGCGAAATAGCGAGGGGACGAACGGGGCGTGTCCGTTCTGGCGCGTTTTTTTCTTGCGGCTTCGGAAGGGACGGGCCGCAAGGCCGTCGCGCACTAAGCACTGCCTCAGTTTGAAATTTCATCGCCATCAACGATGATGATGGCCTCGCCAACAAACCAACCGTCCCAAATATAGAATTTTCTGACGGTGCGCAGCGCCGCCAATGACTCCTGGTGGGTTGACCAGAAGCGAACACGCCGTCTTTCCCCTGCTAAAAGGGGCGGCTGCCCGATTTCAAAAATGCATTCGTGACCGAGGCCGCTATGGTCCAACTGAAGAAAACCAACCGGACGATAGAACTCAGAAATCGGCCGTTTTTTCTTCGTGCCCTCTTTGTCCGGGTACAGATAGATTTCAGCGGTTAGTTGTGGATCGGCCATGCTGCGATCCTAAACTTAAAACTGAGACAGTCCCGCGCGCTACCCCGGATTGACAATCCCTCGAAAAGATGTTCTGCTTATGTTCTCATCTTTCGGCGGGCCGAGATGGAAGCAACGATCCTCCATGCGGACCTCGATGCGTTCTACGCGTCGGTCGAGCAATTGCTCGACCCGTCGCTACGCGGGAAGCCCATCGCCGTCGGCGGCGGCGTTGTGCTGGCTGCATCCTATGAGGCCAAAGCCTTCGGCGTCCAAAGCGGCATGTCCGGGTGGCGGGCCCGCGAATTATGCCCAGCGCTCACCTTCGTCAGCGGGCATTTCAAAGAGTATCAGCGGCTGGGCGATGCCGCGATTGAGATCCTCGGCGATTACACGCCGTTCATCGAGCGAATTTCGATCGACGAGGCGTTTGCCGATGTCGTGGGCTGCACTCATCTCTTCGGATCGCCCGCCGAGATCGCGGCAACGATCCGCTGCCGGATACGCGCCGAGATCGGCTTGCCGATCTCGGTCGGCGTCGCGCGCACGAAACACCTCGCGAAAATCGCGTCGCAAGTGGCAAAGCCCGATGGTCTCGTCGTTGTCGATCCCGCAGCCGAGATGGACTTCCTGCGTGACTTGCCGGTCGAGCTGATGTGGGGCGTGGGTCCCGTCACCAAAGCGAAGCTGGCCGAGATCCGCGTGCGCACAATCGGGCAGCTGGCGCAGACCCCGGGACGGTCACTCGAGCGCCTCATCGGTTCGGCTGCGGGCAAGAAGCTCGCCGCCCTCGCATGGAATCGCGACCCGCGCGCGATCGAGACGCAGCGCCGCTCGCGATCGGCGGGCGCGCAGTCGGCCCTCGGCAAGAAGCCAGCTGACGAGAAGGTCTTTCGCCCCACCCTCCTCCACCTCGCGGATCGCATCGGCAGTCGCCTGCGCGCCAAGTCTTTATCGGGCCGAACGATCACCGTCCGCGTTCGCTTTGCCGATCTGCACGCGGTCACCCACGCGGTGACGCTCGATGCGCCGATCTCGGCGACGACGACACTCGCCGAGATCGCGACCGAGCTGGTGCGCACGGTCCTCGCGCAGCATCGCCACGAGCGGACGATCTCGCTTTTGGCGATCTCGGTATCGCATCTCGAGAAGACGTCGGAAATACAACTCGATCTCCCCCTCGGCCTCAAAGACGAGGCGCAGCGTCCGGGCAGCAAACGAGGGAGCGCGCGGCACGCCGCTGATCGCGCCGTTGACCGCATTCGCGAACGCTTCGGATGGGAAGCGGTCGGATACGGATCGGTCGCCTTGGGATTCGCCCGCTCGGTGCCGGACGATTTTCGCGCGCTCGCCGAGCGCGAGCTCTGATCGGCCCTATCGGCTAGTGTCTAGCGCGCGTCGCGCCGCAATTCGACGACCACCTGGGATTGGACGACGCTGAGCATGCCTTCCCGCGCAGGGTTGCCGCCGCGCTCGATCCGCAGCCCGATCGCGTCCGGCCGTGTCCGGACGAGCTCCATCACCGCATCGAATTTTGCCGGCGTCTCGACGCGATCGAGGCCGGTGATAAGGCTCAGCGCCAAGATATCCGCCAACGTATGGCCATAGAGCCGGCTCGCCTGCA
Source organism: Allostellaceae bacterium (assembly GCA_035552195.1). Classification (GTDB taxonomy): domain Bacteria; phylum Pseudomonadota; class Alphaproteobacteria; order ATCC43930; family CGMCC-115725; genus CAIKMD01. The sequence goes on from DASZLU010000072.1 coordinate 54,545, forward strand.
CTTCGCTGCATAATTGCGCATGGCTGTTCGGGAATTGGTCATCGAGCTGCTTCTGCAGCGTCGCGCCCGACAGCAACAATTCGCGACGCAGATCGCAGGTCTTGTCGAACGCCGACAGAAACGCCGCGTCGTCACGATGATAGGCGCGCAGCGCCTGCCCGGTGTACGCGGTCTTCTCATCGGCGAAGACGATGAACGCCGTGCCGCCCGGCTTCAGCAGCTGGTAAATCCGCGCCAGCGACGACCGCAGATCGTCGAAATAATAAAGCACGTGGATAGCAAGGATGAGATCGAAGCCGCCATCGACCGCCGTCTCCGGCAGGAACGGCGCAGAGATCGATTGGGCAACCTCCAGGCGGCCGGACGCACGAACCGCCGCCTCGTATTGGGACAAGTAATAGGCGTTGCAGTCGAGGATCGTGCCGGTCGCGCCATCGGGAAATTCTTCGGCGACAAGCAAGAACGTCTGGCCATCGCCGCAACCGATATCGAAGAAGCGCAACGGCGTCGGGGCCGAACCACGCTGCGCGCGAATGACTTTCTTCAGAACCGGAACGAACAGCTCGCGCTGATCGGTACCGAGCATGGCGACGCGATCGAGCGGGTCCCATTTCAGCAATCGCGCGAAGGCGTTGGTGTATTGCGCATCGGCGTCGAGCGAGGCGAATTCGTTCTTGGTGATCGCGAGCGCATCATCGAAACGCGCCGCATGCGCGGCGATGAAGTCGCGCGTGATCTCGACCGGCATGTTCACGCGCCGCGAACGCGATCGATCAGCCCGAGAACGTCCGCCGGCAGCGCATCGTCGCGCCAGGCGACGTGCCCGTCGGGCCGCACCAGCACCAGCCGCCGCTCATAAAGCTCGAGCAGCTTCGGATTGGCGAGATCGGCGATCGTGAGCGGCACGCCGCGCGTCGCCGCCGCATCGGCAAGCCGGCCGGCCTCCGGCGGCTCGGCGCCGAGGCGTAACAGCACGAAACGGTTGTCGCCGAAGAGATCGAGCGTCGATTTCTTCTTATCTTCCACCCAGGCATGCGGCGCGCGCGTGCCGGGCCGCGCGTTCGATACGAATTGAACGGTCTCGTAGGGGATCGGCGGCGTGCCGTCGGGCACGATGATCGGCGAGCCCTCGTAGTAATAGCCGAGGCGCAGATTCTCGGTGAAGGTCGGGCCGTTGGCGCCCTTCGAATTGTGATAGGCCTCGACCCAGCGCTTGCGCAGCGCTTCGCCCGCCGGCGAATCCTCGGCGATCTCGGGCCCGCCCGGCAGATCGGCGAGCAGCACGAATTCGTCGGTGCAGGCCTGCACGTTGTAGAGCGCGATCGGCTTGCGTTCGGCCTCATAGCTATCGAGCAGCTTCGGCCCGGCCCAGCCGCAAAGCGTCGCGATCAGCTTCCAGCCGAGATCGACCGCATCGGCGAGGCCGGTGTGAAGACCGAGCCCGCCGGTCGGCGAATTCTGATGCGCGGCGTCGCCGCAGATGAACACGCGGCGGTCGCGATAATGCTGGGCGACGCGCTCGCGCCGTTCCCAATCCATCGTCGAGAGCACTTCATACGGCACGTCGTCGCGGCCCATGAGGCGGCGCATATAGCGGTCGGCGTCGAAATTCGGATCGGCATTCAGCACCGACAGGCGCCAGAGTTCCTTGCCGTCGATGCCGATGATCTCGCCCCAGGTGCCGCCCGCATCGGTGAAGCGGAAGAACCGCGTCCAGCCCTTGTCGTGGATCGTCATCATCTCCGCCGAGCGGAAGAAGACGTTGACGCTGTGCGCGACGTGGCCGAGCCCTTCGTAGCCGGGATCGAGCGCCGTCACGACGGTGCCGTCGGCGCCATCGCAGCCGACGAGATAGCGCGCGCGGATGGTTTCGCTTTTGCCGCTTTGCCGATCGGTGACAATCGCGGTGACGCCGTCCTCGTCCTGGGTGAAGCTGTCGAGGCCGGTCAGGTGACGGACCGTCACCGACGGCAGCGAGCGCGCTTTCGCCAAGAGGATCGGGTCGTAATAGAGCTGGGCGCAGGCGACGCGCGGCTCGGGCGTGTAATCGAGCTTCTGGTCGTTATAGGCGGGCACGTGATGCCGGTAGAGCTCGAACCCCACCATACTGGTGCAATAGGTCAGGCCTTGCGGATGGTGTTTCGGCCAGCCGGAGTTTTGGACGATCTCGGCAATGCCCCAGCGGCGATTGATCTCCATCGAGCGGATCGAGAGTCCGCTCATCTTCGGCACCGAGATCGAGCCGTCGCGGCGCTCGACCACCAGGCATTGGACACCGGCCATGCCGAGCTCGATGGCCAGCGCGAGCCCGACCGGGCCGCCGCCGGCGATCAGGACAGGAATTGGCGCCGCATTCATGAAAACAACGGTACGGTGGGCTTCCGCGCCGGTCAACGATGGGCATTGGCCAATATCGCCGATGCCTGCTCCAGCATTGCATTCCGCCCGGGAAGCCGGGACAATCAGTGTTCGGACGAACGCAAATCAGCGGGGAGGGCGGCATGGCCGAGCTGCGCGACAAATTCGCGGCATCCAATGTCATCGCGATGTGGGATCAAGAGCTGCGGCCCAACCTGCCGCTGGTGCCCTCGCATATCTGGCGCTGGCAGGAAATGAACCCGCTGATCGGCGAATCCGCCAAGGCGGTGAATATGGACGATGCCGAGCGCCGCGTCCTGATCCTGCGCAATCCGGGCCTCAAAGGCCCGGCCA